>CALDCB010000021.1 GCA_937937585.1 uncultured Coriobacteriaceae bacterium | reverse complement strand
GGTGCCGTTGCCCTGGCTGCCCCCTCGCTCGCTCTTGCAGAGGAAAACTCTGATCTGGGTATCGGTATCCTGATTCCCAACCTTTCTGAGTTCATTCCTGCCCTCATTGCCTTCCTGGTTATCTGGGTGGTTCTTGCCAAGTTTGCTTGGCCGATGATTGTCGGCATGCTCGACAAGCGTCAGGAGACCATCAAGAACAACCTCGATGAGGCTGAGGCTGCCAAGATCGAAGCCCAGCGCTCCCTCGAGGAGTACAAGAAGCAGCTCGCTGACGCTCGTCGCGAGGCTGCCGGCATTGTCGACGAGGCCCGTCGCGCTGGTGAGCAGGTCAAGGCTGACATCACGGCTCAGGCTCAGGCTCAGGCTGACGAGATGATCGCTAAGGCTAAGAAGTCCATCGAGAAGGAGAAGCTGGCCGCTATTGCCGACCTGCAGTCTTCTGTCGCGGATCTCTCTGTTGCCGTTGCCGGTCGTTTCATCGGTGAGGGTCTGTCTGACGCCGATCAGCGCAAGTTGATCGAGAAGTACGTCGCGGAAGCGGGTGCTCTCGATGCCAACTAAGCGCATTCTGGTCAAGCAAGAGGTAGCAACCTACGCCCAGTGCCTCCTTGAGGCTGCGCAGGTGGCGGACCGTGTCTTCGAGGACATCGAGGACATCAAGAACGTCCGTGTCGCTGTCGTCAAGTCTTCCCAGGTGCGTGAGTTCCTGCAGAACCCCAATGTTCCTGCAGAGAACAAGTCGGCATTCGTCAAGGATGCTTTCTCTGGGTTTGCCCCGGAGGTCGTCAGCGTCGTGGCTGTTATGGCCGAGCGCGGTGACATGAAGCTCCTTGGCCGTGTTGCCGTCGCTTATGAGGCGGCTGCGGAGAAGGCCCTCGACATGGTGGTCGTGGATGTCACCACGGCCGTGCCGCTCGACGACCATCTGCGTGACGTTATCAGCAAGAAGCTTTCGGCCGACCTTGGTCATGGCGTGCGCCTCAACGAGAGCGTCGACGCCTCGATTCTGGGAGGCTTCATCATCAGCACCCACGGCAAGCGCATGGACGCTAGCGTCAAGACGCAGCTCAACCATGCTCGCCAGGTGCTCAAGACCGCATCTACCGGAGGTGAAGAGTAATGGCGGAAATTACCGCTGCGAACATCGAGGCTGCCCTTAAGAAGCAGCTCGATTCGCTGAACACCACGGTTGATACGCGTGAGGTTGGTACGGTTATCCAGGTCGGCGACGGCATCGCCCGTATTGAGGGTCTGCAGGACGCTATGGCCGGCGAGCTCCTCGAGTTCGTGAGCGCCAGCACTGGCAAGAAGGTCTACGGCCTTTCCCAGAACCTGGAAGAGGATGAGGTTGGCGCCGTTCTTCTGGGCGACGTCGCCGTTATTAAGGAAGGCGACGAGGTCCACACGACCGGCCGCATCCTTGAGATTCCTGTCTCCCGTGCCATGCTCGGCCGCGTCGTCAACCCGCTTGGCGAGCCTATCGACGGTATGGGCCCCATTGAGGTCGAGGGCTATCGTCCCATCGAGTTCAAGGCTCCCGGCGTTATGGCCCGTAAGGGTGTTTGCGAGCCCGTTCAGACCGGCCTGCTCGCTATCGACGCGATGATCCCGATTGGCCGCGGCCAGCGCGAGCTCATCATTGGCGACCGTAAGACTGGTAAGACCGCTGTCGGTATCGACACGATCATCAACCAGAAGAACGAGAACATGATTTGCGTCTACGTCGCTGTTGGCCAGAAGGCTTCGACGGTCGCCGCAATTCGTGAGACGCTTGAGAAGCATGGTGCTCTCGAGTACTCCATCATCGTTTCTGCTTCTGCTTCCGACGCTGCCCCGCTGCAGTTCATCGCCCCCATGGCTGGCGCTGCAATCGGCGAGTACTTCATGTACAACGGCAAGGACGGCAAGCCTGCTGGCAAGGACAACCCCGGCGGCCACGTTCTGTGCGTGTACGACGACCTGTCCAAGCAGGCCGTTGCTTACCGTCAGATGTCGCTGACGCTCGACCGTCCCCCGGGACGCGAGGCTTACCCTGGCGACGTCTTCTACCTGCACTCGCGCCTGCTCGAGCGCGCCGTTAAGCTGAACGAGGAGAACGGCTCCGGTTCGCTCACGGCTCTGCCTGTCATCGAGACCCAGGCCGGCGACGTTTCTGCATACATTCCGACCAACGTGATTTCGATTACTGACGGTCAGATTTACCTGCAGACCGACCTGTTCTTCCAGGGTCAGCGTCCCGCCGTTGACGTGGGCATTTCTGTGTCCCGCGTCGGTGGTTCGGCTCAGATCAAGTCGATGAAGCAGTTCGCCGGCAACCTGCGTCTGGACCTTGCTGCTTACGACGAGCTCAAGGCCTTCACGCAGTTCGGCAGCGACCTGGACAAGGCTACCCAGGATCAGCTGACCCGTGGTTCGCGTATGTACGAGCTGCTCAAGCAGCCTCGTTACAACCCCATGGACGTTGCCGATCAGGTTATCGCCATCTTCGCGGGCACCAAGGGCTACACCGACGACCTCCAGCTTGAGCAGGTTGTTCCGTTCCGCGATGGTCTGCTTCAGAACATCCATGCCACCCATCCTGAGTTCAACGCTCAGATTAAGGCCGGCAAGGTGTCCGACGAGCTCCAGGCTAAGATGGCTGAGGCCATCAAGGCTTACCACGAGCAGTTCGTCGCTGAAAGCCAGGTGTAACCATGGCCAACCTCCGCGACATGAAGAAGCGCATCACTTCTGTCAAGTCCACCAAGCAGATCACCCGCACCATGGAAATGGTGGCTACGGCAAAGATCCGCAAGGCGTCTGAACGTGTCGTGGCGGCGACCCCGTACTCCGAGGCAATGTTGGAGATGCTAGGAAACCTCGCCGGCAAAGCCGGCGAGGCTTCGCATCCTCTTCTTGAGGCTCATCCTGAGAAGAAGAACGTTCTGTTCGTCGTGGTCACTTCTGACCGCGGCCTTGCAGGCGCCTTCAACACCCAGGTTCTCCGTGCTGCTGAGAAGCAGGCTCACGCCTATGCCGCTCAGGGCATTGAGACGAGCTACATCCTCTGTGGCAAGAAGGCCATCGGTTACTTCGGGTACCGTGGTGTCTCCGCCGAGATGAAGTTTGCGGGCCTGTCCGCAGACCCCACCTTCGAGGAGGCCAGCCGCATCGCTTCCTACGTGCGCGACAAGTACGCCTCTGGTCAGGTGGACGAGGTGCTGGTGTACTACAACCACATGCGTAACGCCGCCGACCAGGACCTGCGTTGCGAGCAGCTCCTGCCCGTGGACGTGAGCAACGTCTCCAACGGTGCTTCTGCCGCTGAGGCTACCTTTGACTTCGAGCCCGATGAGGCAACGGTCTTGGGCAAGCTTCTGCCGGCTTACGTTGAGACGATGGTCTACCATGCCCTGATCGACTCGGCCGCAGGCGAGCAGGGTGCCCGCCGTAAGGCAATGAAGTCGGCCACGGATAACGCGACCGAGATCATCAATACCCTGCAGCGTCAGTACAACCGTGCTCGCCAGGGCGCCATTACTACTGAGATCACCGAGATCGTCGCTGGCGCCGCGGCTCAGAAGAAGGAAGAATAGACGATGAGCGATACCAAGAACATCGGGCGCATCGTCCGCATCATCGGCCCTGTCGTCGACGTCGAGTTCGACGAAGGCAGCATGCCGGCGATCTACAACGCCCTTACGGTTGACGCGGACACCCCCGTCGGCCACATCCACACTGTCCTCGAGGTCGAGACTCACCGCCCGGGCGGCATCGTCCGTACCGTTGCTATGTCGTCCACCGACGGCCTGCAGCGTGGCGTTGAGGCTGTCGACACCGGCGCTCCCATGAAGATGCCCGTTGGTCCTCAGACCCTCGGCCGCGTCTGGAACGTCATGGGTGAGCCCGTCGACAACAAGCCGATGCCCGAGGTTGCGGATTACTATCCCATCCACCACCCGGCACCTGCTTTCGAGGAGCTCTCCACCTCCACGGAGATCTTCGAGACCGGCATCAAGGCCATCGACCTGCTCGAGCCCTACGTCCGTGGCGGCAAGACTGGTCTGTTCGGCGGCGCTGGCGTCGGCAAGACCGTTCTGATTCAGGAGCTCATTTCCAACCTGGCCCTCGGCCATGGCGGTACGTCCGTCTTCACGGGCGTTGGCGAGCGTACTCGTGAGGGTACGGACCTCTACAACGAGATGAGCGAGTCTGGCGTTATCGCCAAGACCTGCATGATTTACGGTCAGATGAACGAGCCCCCGGGAGCTCGTCTGCGCGTCGGTCTTGCTGGTCTGACCACGGCTGAGTACTTCCGTGATCAGGGCCAGGACGTGCTTCTGTTCATCGACAACATCTTCCGTTTCTCCCAGGCTGGTTCCGAGGTGTCCGCACTTCTCGGTCGTATGCCTTCGGCAGTTGGTTACCAGCCCACGCTGGCAACGGAGATGGGCGACCTCCAGGAGCGCATTACCTCCACGAAGACCGGCTCCATCACCTCGGTTCAGGCCGTCTACGTTCCTGCTGACGACCTTACCGACCCCGCACCTGCCACGACGTTCATCCACCTGGACGCCACCACCACGCTGTCGCGTTCCATCGCGTCTCTGGGCCTTTACCCGGCCATTGACCCGCTGGCCTCTTCTTCCTCCGCTCTCGATCCGCTGATCGTCGGCGAGGAGCACTACCGCGTGGCTACCGCCGTCCAGGAGCTCCTCCAGGCCTACTCCGACCTGAAGGACATCATCGCCATTCTTGGTATGGACGAGCTGTCTGAGGAGCAGAAGCTCACGGTCAACCGTGCCCGTAAGCTTCAGCAGTTCCTCTCCCAGAACTTCCACGTGGCCGAGCAGTTCACGGGCAACCCCGGCGTCTACATGAAGCTTGAGGACACCGTGCGCTCCTTTGCCGAGATTGTCGACGGCAAGTGCGACGACCTGCCCGAGCAGTGCTTCCGTTATGCCAGTGACATCGACGACGTGCGCGAGCGCGCCGCGAAGCTGGCTGAGTAGGCTTCGGCCCACTCGTAAAGAGAGGTCAGGCTTATGGCGGACAACACACTTACCTGTGAGATCGTCACCCCGGTAAAGACCGTTTTCGCAAGCGAGGCCACCTATGTGGGTCTTCCTGGCGAGATTGGCTCTTTCGGCGTGATGCAGCGTCACGAGCCGCTTGTTTCTGCCCTCAAGGCTGGCGTGGTGAACGTCACTGCGGCCGATGGCAAGCACGAGTTTGTTCTGAGCGGCGGCTATGCTCAGGTCAATGACAACAAGGTCATCGTTCTTGCTAACGACGCTCTTGAGGTTTCCCAGATTAAGGCCGACGAGGTTCAAACCACGCTGGCTGGCGTCGAGAAGGAACTTGCAGCCCTTTCGGAAGGCGACTCTGCTGCCGCCTACCTCAAGGGTCAGAAGGAATGGCTCGAGCTCCAGCTTAAGACCGTAAACGCTTAAGAAGGAGCGCACTCATGGACGTGATCAAAGTAGAAGGCGGCGCTAAGCTGCACGGTACCGTACACGTCGAGGGTGCAAAGAACTCAGCCTTGAAGCTCATGGCTGCAACTGTCATGGCGCCGGGCGTCTATCACCTCAGCAATGTGCCTGATATCTCTGATGTCAGGCTCATGTGCAAGGTGCTCCAGACGCTCGGCGCCTGCGTTGTTCATGGGGAGCATGAGCTCATCATCGACACCAAGACGGTGAGCAACTGGGTCACTCCCTATGAGTACGTTTCGAAGATGCGTGCAAGCATCTCGATTCTTGGCCCGCTTATCACACGTTTCGGCAAGGCAATTGTGGCCATGCCTGGCGGGTGCAACATTGGTGCCCGCTCTATCGACCAACATCTGTCTGGTCTGGCGGCACTTGGCGTGAAAATCGACAACGACCATGGCAATATCCGTGCTGACGGCACGGCCGGCTTGCATGGCGCTATCGTCACGCTCGACTTCCCCAGCGTGGGTGCTACAGAGAACATCATGATGGGTGCCGTCAAGGCGAAGGGCACGACCATCATCGAGAA
>CALDCB010000020.1 GCA_937937585.1 uncultured Coriobacteriaceae bacterium | reverse complement strand
CCGTACCGATCCGATTGGGATTAAGTTGCAGACACACTTTTCTGCCTATAACCCGATGTCTCGAAAGCTGATTCTAGAAAAGAAAAAGCCAGGAGCCGAAGCCCCTGGCTTGCAAATTCTTGGTAGCCCGGACGGGATTCGAACCCGTGACCTCCGCCTTGAGAGGGCGGCGTCCTAACCGCTAGACGACCGGGCCAAGCGACCTTTGGTAGTTTACCTTGTCTTGACTTTGTTTGTCAAGAACTTTTTTGGCTGGGGTGGAAGGAGTCGAACCCTCACATACGGCACCAGAAACCGCTGTCCTGCCATTAGACGACACCCCAGTGGCAACTACCCGCTTGCTTCAGAAACCTGAGTTGCAAGCGCGAGTTAGTATATTAGTCATGGCTCCCATCTAAGTCAAGCCTTAATTGTGAAGCTTCTGTGATGCAGACGCCCATTTCTTAGGAGCAGGTCGGGCAAGCAAACCGTTCTCTTACTAAAGCACCTGATCAGGATTCACGGTCCATCGCATTCACTCCATCACCGAAATCAAGGATGACTGACGGGAAGGCCGCACGCTCGTCCTCCGGCGGAAGCTTCATGTAGTCGCCGTAGAGCTCGGTAAGATACACGTCGGTATCACGCGGTGCCGGGAACGAGTAACCATCAAACGCGATGTCCTTCGTTGGAAACAGCGTTTCCGTCTCATGCAATCCGTCAGCAGGGTAAAAGATATTCATCCATTTCCCTAAACCGTCGCCCATCGTCTCGACCTTAACGAAATTCTTCTCGATGGACTTCGGTGTGTAGATAGCACGAACGATGCCATGAGCGGCGACACAACCGGCCTCCACAAGCCCTCGACAAGGCACGTTTCCGCGGATCTTCGGATGAGCGGTGTAATACAAATAGCTCATTCTCTGCCAGAACAGGGCATGATTCGCCTGCTTCTTCGCTTTAGCCTCATTAGAATCGAGACGCATATAAGCGAAGACATCAACGAAAATGCCCTCGTCAAAATCGGCATCAAGCATGCGCTCGCCAATGAAACGCGTGCCCTTCTTATACACCTTCGCCCAAAGCGGCGGGTAATTCGGCGTTTCGCCATGAGTGTAGATGCCGTACTCGGCAGGGAGCATTTCCGGAGCCGCTTCGACGAAGCGCTTGTAGTCGTCGAGCTTCATGCCGATGTCGATGTCATCATCCCAGGGGATGAACCCACCATGACGAACGGCGCCGAGGCAGGTGCCGGAGTCGATGAACCACGAATCGATGCCAAGCTTGTCGCACAAGTCAGAGCACACGACAAGGATCTCGCGTTCGACCTGCTGAAGATCGGCCAGCGCGCTTGGCGGATAAGGTTTAAGTTTGTTTGTAGCCATGAAAACCTCAAAGATCAGTCAAAGGATCAGCGAGTATATAATACTCGCATGCTACGCGAAACAACCTCACAGAAACGCATCATCGTATGGAACGCCCTTGGTAGCGGCGTCTATGCGCTGTCTTCGTTCCTGCTTCTTATCATCGTCACGCGCATCTGCGGAAGCGTCGAAGCAGGCGTTTTCTCTATCGGATACGCCATTGCCCAGCTCATGCTTACCGTGGGTGTCTTCGAATCCACCACCTTCTTCGCAACCGATGCCGAGAACAAATTCAGCTATGAGCAGTTCTTGGCATTCAAGATACTTACGTGCATCGCCATGGTGATCGCAAGCGTCGTGTACACCTCTAGTTTCGGCTACGACGATCATAAAGCTGCGGTGGCCTATTCGCTTTGCGCCTTCCGCTTGCTCGAGGCTTTCTCGCAGTTCTGGTACTCCTCGTTCCAAAAGCTCGAACGCCTCGATATTGCCGGGTTCTCGACGGTGTGGCGCTCGGTTCTTTCCATTGTCGTGTTCGCTTGCATGCTTATCATGACCCAAGACATCGCTACCAGCATGATCGTCACCACCTTTGCAGGGATCGCCTGGGAAGCTCTGTACGACATCCCCCGCCTGAACCGCATCAGGCGAATCGGCAAGCCCGACTTCAGCCCGAAACCGCTGGCCGCGCTGTTTGTTGCATGCCTCCCCTTGTTCATCAGCTCGTTCCTGTCGGCATACCTTTCGAACGTGTGCAAATACGCCATCGATGCTGTAGGCACCGATCAGATGCAGACGATCTTCAACATCCTGTTCATGCCGTCATTCGTCATCAACCTCTTCATGATCTTCTTCATCAGGCCGACGCTCACCAAGCTCGCCCTGCTATGGCTCCATCGCGACATCAAGCCTTTCGTCGCCATTCTCGCCAAGCTCATGCTGCTGGTTGCGGTCACCACCGTCGGCGTTTGCGCCATCTGCGCCGTCATTGGCATCCCTATCCTGGAGCTGTTCTACGGCGTGAGCCTTGACGGTTGCTTGATCCCCCTGCTGGTCGTCATGCTTGGCGGCGGCTTGAATTCGGCTGCGAACGTCTTCTACAACGGCATGGTGGTCATCCGAGCGCAGAACGGCGTGGTCATCGGCTACCTTGTTGCCATTGCCATTGCAACCATCGTTGCAGAGCCCCTGGTCGCCTCTCAGGGCATCATGGGAGCCGCGATCGCCTACGTCGTGGCAAGTCTTGCCGTGGCAGCCTCATTCGCGCTTGTGTTCGGCTTCGTGTTTACTTTGAAGCTGAAGTCCGCAAACAAGTAACGCGGTTTTCGCCCCTGCAACGACGCATAGAAACCTGTTTCGACCGCAGCCGCACGGCGTCTCCGGCAAACCAACAACGCAAACGGCCCGACGCCTTTAGGCATCGAGTCGTTCTCATTGGTATATGTCGCGAATGGCTTGAAAAAACCGCCTAAATCAGAAGTCTATTGGCCCACATGTGGTTCATAGGGCCGCTCCCCCGCCCAAGATCAAGGCCGTCGGAAAGCGCGCCGGTGATGTAGGTTTTCGCCTGGCGAATGGAGTCTTCCGGCGAAAGACCCGACGCCAGACCGCATGCGATAGCTGACGAGAGCGTGCAGCCTGTGCCGTGCGTGTTGCTTGTATCCACGCGACTGGCGCGAAACCACGTAACGCAACCCGAACTATCGACAAGCACGTCGTTCGCATCGTTCTTGCCGTGTCCACCCTTCACCAACACCGCGCGAGGAAAACGACCGTTGGCGAATCGAACCACAGTCCCTTCGCTCGGCTCGCAGCCGCGAACGCCAGCAAGGACGCATGCAGCGCGTTCCTGGTCGGCTTCGGTGCGAATGGGAAAACCGCAAAGCACCTCTGCCTCGGGGATGTTAGGCGTAACGGCATCGGCCAGAGGCATAAGCTCGGAAACCAACCTGGACAGCGCCGAATCGCTTGACAAGCTGGCGCCGCTCGTTGCAACCATCACCGGATCGACAACGATGTTGCGAGCTTGATTGCGAACAAGCGAGTGCGCGATTGCCGATACGATGCCTGCATTCGACACCATGCCCACCTTGACCGCATCGGGGACGATGTCGTCGAATACGACGTCGATCTGCTGAGATACGAACTCGGGCGGCGCGTCAAACACCCCGTAAACGCCCGTGGTGTTCTGAGCGGTAAGCGAAGTGACGGCTGTCTGACCGTACAGATGAAACGACTCGATGGTTTTCAGATCGGCCTGAATGCCAGCGCCGCCGCTGGAATCGGAACCCGCGATACTCAAAACCGACTTCATCGTGTTTCCCATGCTTACCCCCTTAGCGCCTCATCGACGGCGGACTTAAGCTGAGCAGAAGCGGCGACTATGTCGTCAGCAGCGAAGATACCGCTGACAACAGCAGCGCCGTCGAAACCTGTTCCCGCAAATTCGGCGACATTCGGAGCCTTCACCCCACCGATGATCACAACAGGGATGTCGATTGCCTTACAGATCTCACGAAGCGTTTCCTTGCTGACGGCAACCGCATCCGTTTTGGTGGCGGTGGCGAACATGGCGCCGACGCCGACATAATCGGCTCCATCGGCCTGAGCACGCATAGCCTGCTCGACGGTTTGAACGGACACACCGACGATGGCATTTTCACCAAGCATCGCGCGAGCGCTGGCGCAAGCCATGTCCTCCTGTCCAACATGCACGCCGTCGGCTCCCGACTCAATCGCCGCCTGAACATCGTCGTCGATCACGAACGGCACGCCTGCCGCACGGCAAAGCGGAAGAAGAGCGCGAGCCTGCTGCACAAGCTCAGTCGTCGAAGCTTCCTTTTCGCGCAGCTGAACGAACGTGACGCCACCATCGAGAGCCTGTTGGACGCATTCCGCTAGCGTTCTGCCGTTTAACCACGCATTGTCTGTGACGGCATATACACGCATAGCGTCCTTGATGGCCTGTTGAGCCCACATGCCACGTGCGGGCACTTACATCACTTCCTGAACAAGAGCACCATCGGCAAGCGTCGCGGCATCCAGGTTGTACATCGCGTCCAAAAGGTACGTACGGAACGAGCCGTTGCCATCCGCCTCGGTCATGCGCTCTGCGGCGATCTGACCGCACAGACCCTCGCCTGCGATAGCGGCGACAACACCCTCAAGCATGTTCTCCTTGTTGGCGACGGAATATGCGCCGACCAGACAGGAAAGCATGCAGCCGGCACCGGTGATCTTGCCCATGATGGCGTTGCCGTTACGAATGGCGAAGGCACGCTCGTCGTTGGCGACGATGTCGATTGCACCCGTGATGGCGATGATGGCTCCCGTCTTCTTGGCAAGCTCCTTCGCGAAGGTAGCCGAAGCAGCGAGGTTCTCATCGGTGACCACGTCGTCGGGGTTCACGTCCACGCCTCGCGTGGTAGCCGAAGCACCGGCGACAGCCTTGATCTCGGACATGTTGCCACGAACAACAGCGACGTCCATAGTATCGAGGATCTCGGAAGCGGTAGCGGTGCGAAGAGCCGAAGCACCGGCTCCAACGGGGTCAAGCACGATGGGATGGCCAAGCTCGCTTGCGCGCTTGCCGGCCGCGCGCATACCGGCAATGGTCTGCTTGTTGAGCGTTCCGATATTCAGCACCAGGCCACCGCAAATGGTGGTGATGTCAACAACGTCTTCGGGTTCATCGGACATGATAGGGCTGCCGCCGCACGCAAGAAGCGCGTTGGCGCAGTCGTTCACCGTGACGTAGTTAGTGATGCAGTGCACCAAAGGAGTGCTGGTGCGGACGTTTTCCAATGCAGTGGCAAGCTCATTTGCGTTCATGAGTGAATTCTCTTTTCTCTATCGAAACGTAAGCGTTGAATGTTAAGCGCGCTTACTATGCGTTGATCTTGACTTCAAGTCCCTCGAGGGCGCGGTTCATCGTGCGCACAGCACACATCTCGCCGCACATGGTGCACGTGCCCTCCTCAGCAGGCGGAGCACTTTCGAAATACTCGCGCGGTTTCACCGGATCGATGGCAACGTCGAACATCGCCTCCCAATCCATAACGCGGCGGGCTTCGGCCATCTTGTTGTCGGCATCACGAGCGCCGGGGATGCCCTTTGCGATGTCGGCCGCATGTGCGGCGATACGCGATGCAACAACGCCTTCGCGGACGTCATCGGCATCGGGTAGGCGAAGGTGCTCGGCGGGGGTTACATAACACAGGAAGTCGGCGCCGCAAGCGCCAGCGAGCGCGCCTCCGATTGCACTGGTGATATGATCATAGCCCGGAGCGATATCGGTGACGAGCGGGCCCAGAACATAGAACGGCGCGTTATGGCACAGACGCTTCTCCATCTTGACGTTGGCAGCGATCTCGTCGAGTGCCATATGCCCAGGGCCTTCGATCATAACCTGAACGCCAGCGTCCCAGGCGCGCTTGGTAAGCTTGCCAAGCTCGATCAGCTCGGCAATCTGACCGGCGTCGCTTGCGTCCTCAAGACAGCCGGGACGCATGGCGTCGCCGATGCTGATGGTGACATCGTACTCATGAAGAAGTTCGAGAAGCTCGTCGTAGTGCTCGTAAAACGGATTCTCGTTGCCCGTCATTTCCATCCAAGCAAAGATGAGCGATCCACCGCGGCTCACGATGTTCATGCGACGGCCGGATTCTTTGAACGACTCGATGGTTCGACGGTTCAAGCCGGCGTGAATGGTGACGAAGTCGACACCGTCCTCGCAATGCGCGCGCACGACGCGCATGAAGTCATCGACCGTGATGTCGGCGAGATCCTTTTCGAGGTAGCCGATGGCGTCATACATGGGAACGGTGCCGATCATGGCGGGAGATTTGTCGATCAGGCTTTTACGGAACGCATGCGTTTTGCCACAGTTAGAGAGGTCCATGATGGCATGCGCGCCATAGCGGAGCGCAGTTTCGACCTTCTCCCACTCCATGGGGGCATCGGCGATGTCGCCGGAAACGCCCAAGTTGACGTTGATCTTCGTGCTCAGGCCTTCGCCTACGCCTTCAGGCGAAAGCGCAGTGTGATTGATGTTGGCCGGGATCGCGATGCGACCGGCGGCAACCCCTTCGCGAATGAATTCGGGGCTGCGGTGCTCCTTCTCGGCAACAACCCTCATTTGAGGCGTGATTTCGCCGCGACGCGCGGCATCGAGCTGCGTCATAGTGCTCCCTTCGTTGGCATTACCCATATCAGGTTCAAGGGTCGAGGCGTCTCCGTGCCTCCTCTCAGCCTAGCGGGCGCAAACGCACTGGTTGCGCGTTTCCGTTTCAGGCTCCCCTGTATGTGAGGCAGATTATAGCGCCGCTATTCCGATACTACGGCTGAATCGGCCAATGGATAGAAGACGTACAATGTCCCTTCAGCAACCGATATGGCGGCTTCTTGGCCGATAAGCTCATTCGACAAGCCCAGCGAAGTGCGATTAGTAAGATCGGCGTCGTCAAGCGGGTATTCCAAACCACGTTCGCTGACGCCATGGGAAACGTCGGTTGCGGAAAAAACGGAAACGGTTCCCGATTTGAAAGGTGGAAGATCGAAGGCATCGGGTCCCACCAAGACACGCAAAGCGCAGTTCGTATCGATTGCGGTGATATCAAAACCCTGCTCGGCATACGAAGCGAACAGCTGAAGGTTTGCGAGCGTATGATCGAGCCTACCGCCAAGAGCTCCGTATACGTGAATATGCAAGTAACGGCGAGTAGAAACGCGCTCAAGGGCAAGCTCAAGATCGGATTGGTCTTTATGCTGAGGATGCTTCGAGACGCGACGCGCCTTAGGAACGTAACCGAGCGAATCGAAATCTCCAATGGCAAGATCGGGCTTCACGCCCAGTTTTTCGAGGTAAGCGAACCCAGCATCGACCGCCACGACGTAATCGAAGCCGTCGGCATCGTTCAATGCCTTGAAATGATCGGCGTTGAAATCGCTGGCTGCAACAAGAGCGCAGGTAGTCATGTGAATTCCTCCCCGTTTGGCAAACGTCTGCTAGAATAGCATACTCGAGTGGGTCAGACGGCCGCGTATGCTTCGGCATGCGAGGAAAGTCCGGGCTCCAAAGGGCAAGATGCCAGCTAACGGCTGGGCGGGGTAACCCGACGGATAGTGCCACAGAAAAGGAAACTCCCCCGCTTTGCGGGAGAAAAGCTGAAAAGGTGCGGTAAGAGCGCACCAGCGCGTCGGCAACGGCGCGGCTTGGTAAACCCCATCTGGAGCAAACGCAAATAGAGATGCGATACGGCCGCCCTTCCGTGCATCCGGGTTGCGCGCTAGAGACGCACGGTGACGTGCGTTCGAGATAAATGGTCGTCCTAATGACAGAACCCGGCTTATCGACCCACTCGCCTTTCAAACGAAAAAGCCGCTCCATCGGAGCGGCTTTTCTCATTCATGGAAGCTGATGCGACGATGTTATTCGGGATCGTCGAAATCAAAATCGTCGGCGACGTCGCCGAAGCCCGACAGGTCTTTGTCGCCCGAGAAGGCAACGGGGGCAGGCGCGTCAGCAGCGGCGCCCATAAGGGGAACCTGATAGCCGGCGGCCGGAGGCAGCGGAGCAGCAGCGATCTGGCCGGTGTCCTCGGCGGAACGCGCATGCGAAGCCAGAGGCTGACTGTACGTTGCGTTTACCTGATCAAGCTTGCGCTGCGCATCGGCGATGAAATCGGACAAAACACCACGATATGCGTCGCAAACCTCGTCGCGATCATCCTCGAGGGCGTCGATGTCAAGCTGAACCTTCTCGCGCTCGGCCTCGGCCTTCCTGACGATGCGGTCAGCCTCGTCGTTAGCATCCTTGATGATGCGGTTTGCCTCGACCTTGGCGTTGGAAACGATGTCGTCAGCAGAGCGCTGAGCAACGATGAGGGCAGCGGAGATGGCGGAAGAATCGGCAACCTTCTCGGCAAGCTGCTTCTTCAGGTCTTCGACCTGCTTCTGAAGCTCGACGACGTCGGAAGGAAGCTCCTCGACGTTGTCTTGATCGTCCTGGAACGTATCAACGGCGTCGTCCAAAGCGATAGCCTTGGTGCGCTCTTCCTCGTCGAACGCGGCGGGGGCATCGAAGCCGGCCATGTTCATCTCGTCGAGTTGAGCCTGAAGATCGGCGATGGTCTGAGCCTTCTGATCGATCTCGTCGTTCATGAAGCCGATCTCGTCGGCAACGCGCTCAAGGAAAACATCCACTTCGTCGACGTCGTAGCCCTTGCGATCGATGGAGAAGCTTTGCTCCTGGATGTCCTGTGCGGTAATGGCCATGTTCAAATCCTTCCGAATAGGCAACCCATAGGGGATTGCAGCCTAGAAAAGTCGAAGAATAAACGTTACTCCGAATTGTAATACAAGCAGTGCGATGATGGGCGTTACGTCCACCATACCTCCAATGGGGGGAATGAGCTTCTTGAACAGATCGAGATAGGGATCGCAGATCTTACCAAGCACGCGGTAGATGTCGGCAACGATGCCCGTGGGGTTCATGGGGATCCACGACATGAGCACGTATACGATGATGACCGTGCTGTAGGCATTCATCAGGGAATACAGAAGATATTTAAAGCTCATTGGCCGATTCCTTCTCGGTCGATCGCAGTCAAGCTGATGCTGCAGGTTTAGATGCTAGATGACGCCCTGATTAATGAGGGCTTGTTTCTCGGCGTCTGAAAGGCCTGCGCCGCACGTGATTGCGAAGACCTTTTCGCCTGGGCAGTCGACGGTTGCATCAAGCGCGCTTGCTACGCCGAACGAGAAGTCCAGTATGCGCTTGAACAAGTTTTCGGGCGTGTTGCGAAGCGAGATGACAACCGCATCGCCAGACTTGAGCGACTTGGTGATGCGCTCGGCATCTTCGTAGGCAACGGGTTTCAAAACCGAAATGCCGCGCGCTGAAGCAGGCTTTGCGGAAGCCGAAGGCGCATACGAATCACGCGATGCCGTGGAAGGCTCGAAAGATGCATGAGCGCCAGCAGGTTTCTCGAAAGATGCGGGTTCGTCGATAGTGGGTGTGAACAGGGAGTTCAGACCCTCGGAACGGGTTGCTTCGCTTGCGCTGGCTGCCGCCATCTGGGCAACAGGCGTCTGCGGCGCAGGCTTGCGCTCGTCAACGACGGTACGGCCACCAAACGTAGTGCGCGGTGCCAACGGATCGCGATCGAGGTTGCCAGACGTTGCCGTATGGGCCTTGACGTCATCGATGGTCACTAAGTTGCTATTACGATATGCCCCACGTGCGCTCGAGGTGGTTTTGAAAGAAGAGCGCTGGACTTTTTCACGAGGAGACTCGTACGTGTGGGAAGCGCCATCATCGTAGTCGGGGCCGTATTCCGCAAACTCGTCGGCATACTCGTCGGCGTAATCGCCATATTCGCCGAAATCGCCCTCATCGGCGTACTCGTCGTCGTACACATCGTATTGGTCGTTGCTGCGATTGCCGCGCGACGAACGCTTGGGCGTTTCGTCATCCGCGAAACCGAGACGGGACTTCAAGTTCTCGAACATGCTGCCCCCTTCTCCGGAGAATCCGAATTTTGATGCCATGTGCATTACCGCCGTTCTAAACCGGGATCTAGGCAATGAAAGAGTCGCTGAAGATCGCGCGACCGATGCGAACAATGGTAGCGCCTGCAAAAACCGCCTCGCGCCAATCTTCGCTCATACCCATAGAAAGCTCATTGAAAAGGTCGGCGTCCCTTTGAGGCAGACTCGAACGTGATTTTTCGAAAAGCGCACGTAAACCATCGAATGTTTCCTTGGCAACCGCCAGATCACCCTGCGGCGCCATGGTCATGAGACCGCGAACGCGGACATGCTCGAGCTGGGCGCAAGCAGCAAGCATCGACGGAAGCTGATCGGGCGAAAGACCGCTTTTCGACTCCTCGCCGGAAACGTTCACCTCGAGCAACACATCCTGCACGATACCGCGCTCGGCTGCCACCGCGTCGATCTTCTTCGCATGGGAAAGCTCGTAAAGCGAGTGGATGAGCGTGGCTCGACCGACGATGTCGTGGATGCGACGCGACTGGATATTGCCAATGAAGTGCCAGTTCTCTGACGGGTAGGCGTCATGCTTCTCCATCAGAAGGTCGGGGCGGTTCTCGCCGAAATCATGTGCGCCGCCGGCAATGGCGTTTACCACTTCCGGAACGTCAACCGTCTTCGACACAGCGACAAGGCGCACCTCTTTGGGATCCCTTCCCGCCTGACGGCAGACTTCTGCAAGTTCCGCAGCTACGCGCTCGTAGCGCTCCTTGCTGGTTTCGTTCGATTCAGAACCCATGATGATCACCCTTTCAAACGAATCGCAACGGCGCCGTGCCGGCCGCATGTGCCGTTTTCGGCGCGATACGAGAAGTACTCGTCGTGGTTGCATTTAGTGCAAATGCCGCAATCGCAGATACGCGCGGGATCGACGCCGATAGAGACCAAATCGGCGATAACCGCTTGGCTGAGATCGACATGCCTGTCGTCGGGAACCACAGCATCCTGAGCCTGCGGGAACGCCTCACGAAAGCGGTCGGCAACATCGGCGCCGGTCTCGAAACACTCAACTTGGATATGGGGTCCAATGTAAACATTGCAGCCAGCCGAAACATCTTGGAAAGACGCACTGGCGAAATCGGGATGTGCGATTTTAAGGGCCTCGTCGGAAAGGTCGGCTTCGATGAGGTTCGTTGCCGCCTTAGAAGCAACGCCGGCAACAGCCCCGCGCCAACCTGCATGGGCTATGGCGAAATTCCCACTCGGAGACACGATGATCACCGGGGTGCAGTCTGCGAAATTCAAAAGCCCGGCAACGCCGACGTTGCGAATGACAAGAGCATCTGCGCCCTGAGCGGCAAGCTCGTTGGCGGTCTTAACGGCCCCAACCGAATCGATAAGCGAGACGTCAATATCTTCGGTAGTCCATGTTTCGTTTCCCCGATCGTCCTGGGAGACGTCTGCAGGCATGCAAGCACAACGGCAAACGGAAGCGCCGTCGATGGAAACAAGATCGGTTTTATGAACCTGATTCGGAACAACAAGGGGCGCGTCAGGCGCGCCGAGGGCCTCGAGCACGCGACGGCGATTCTCAGATACGCATGAGGGATCGTCGCCAACATGCGTCCCCAAATTCAAAGACGCATAAGGCTCAGGGGAAGCCCCTCCCCTTCGCCCCGTGAAGGCAACTCGAACGCCGCATGAATCGAACAGCGCGTCGTCGGTAAGCAAAGAAAGACGATGCGCGCCCATAAGGCGCGCATCGAGTGACGGTTTGGGCAAATACGAGGCGAGGCTCATATTATGCAAGCTCCTTTAACGTTGACGCTTAAGGAAGTCGGGGATGTAATCTTCGTCAGCGAAACGGTTCGTAGACTGAGAAGAAGTCATACGCGAGGCAGGGGCGGAAGCCACGGACTGGGGCTTGTATGCCGATGCAGCGGAAGCAACGGGCGTCGTGGACTCGAACAGATCGTTGCGCGAGAAGTCGAGACTTGACTGCTGCTTGTTGGGCTGGTTCTTGAAGCCGGTTGCGATGACGGTGATGCGCACCTGGTCGCCCATGGCCTCGTCGACGATCTGGCCGTAGATGATGTTGGCGCTTTCGTCTGCGCAGGCCTCGACGATGCGAGCAGCAGCGTCAACCTCGGTAAGGGTGAGGTCGGGGCCGCCTGCGATAGAAAACAGAACGCGAGATGCGCCGGCAATGGAAGTCTCGAGCAGACCCGAGCTGGTTGCCTGCTGAGCTGCATCGAGAGCGCGGTTCTCGCCGGAAGCGATGCCGATGCCCATCATAGCGGTACCAGCATCCTTCATGACCGTGCGGATGTCTGCAAAGTCAAGGTTGATGAGGCCCGGGATGGTAATGAGGTCGGTAACGCCCTGGATGCCCTGACGAAGGGTGTCATCAGCGATGCGGAACGCATCGAGCATGGACGTTTTCTTGTCGACGACCTCGAGAAGACGGTCGTTCGGGATGACGATGAGCGTGTCAACGTTCTGAGAAAGAAGGTCGACGCCCTGCTCGGCCTGGTTGCGACGAGTGCGACCCTCGAACGAAAAAGGCTTCGTGACGATACCGACGGTCAGCGCGCCGATTTCCTGACGAGCGATCTCGGCAACGATGGGCGCCGCGCCCGTGCCCGTGCCGCCGCCTTCACCGGCGGTGACGAAGACCATGTCGGCCTCGGCCAAAGCCTCGCGGATCTCGTCGCGGGACTCTTCGGCTGCCTGCGCGCCCACTTCAGGGTTGGCGCCAGCGCCGAGGCCACGGGTAAGATCCTCGCCGATATGAATGGTCTTGTCCGCATCGGACATAAGAAGCGCTTGACGATCGGTGTTGACGGCGATGAACTCGACGCCCTTCACACCAGCCTCGACCATGCGGTTAACGGCATTCGTACCGCCACCGCCAACGCCGACGACCTTGATAACCGCCAAATGCTCGGAGCCCAAATTGTTTGGCATTGTTTCCTCCACACCTGGGTTTTACTGTTCAGCTGCGTTTGCTGTGGACACTGCGCCTGATAAGGCACTGTATCATTCCTGATTTTACACAAAGCGAAGTCAAATGCAATGCGAGCAGCCAATACTCTGCCGACGGTTCACATTATGAAAGCGCACGTTGAAGCAATCCATTCATGCAGCCAAAACAAAGGCCGGCAGCGCTTAAGGCGATGCCGGCCGCGTAAGTTAGATAGTGCGCCACGTGGGGCTTGCTACAGTACGAACGTTTATGTAAGAGACGTTCCCCTCGTTCTCCTTCAGGATTTGAAGCACGACGCGTTCTTTATCTCGGATATTCTCGGCCTTGCCGAAAGCGATCTCAACGCCGTTGTCAAGCATAAGCGTTGTTTCGTCAGCGCCGGATGCGGATACCTCGACCACCTTCCCAGCAAGCTCGGTGGTCATACCGGAAACGATGTCCAATGCGTTCAAAACGTTGCTGTCGGTGCAGTACGTGCCAATGGAAGCCTGGGTTCCGTAAGGGACGTTCGTGATCTTCAGTGCCGCATCGGCGTCTTCGAAGATCTTCTCGCTGGTGTTCTTGCCCGATTCGGAATTCCTGTCGGGAATGGGCATCAACCACATATGGTCCGAGGAAATGGCCCATCGTTTCGTGCTTTTCCCGCCGGATTGAGGCACAGCGACCACCGCCGCAACCGTTCTTTCCTTCACTTTGATAACCAGGGTGTCGGGAAAGTGTTTGGACACTTGGACATCGGAAACCCAAGCGTTTTGAAGCAGACGCTTCTTGATGGTGTCGGTGTCGACGCGCAAAAGCGTGGTGTTGTCGGGGACCGCCGCAAGCTGGGCCATCTCGGATTCTGTGAGATGGTCAACACCTTCGACCTTGATATTCGAGACGGTGAACAGGCTTGAGTTGTATGCCACACCGCCCGCGATAACCAAAACGATGGCAAGCACGAGCACGGCGATGATGCGCATGGCATAACTACGAGCACGGGCCTGAGCGCGTTCATTGCGCTCAGAGCGGCGAAGCTCGCCCACGCTCACCGAACTCATACGATACCCCGAATCGGCTATGGAACGAGAATCCCTGCGGGAACGCGAAGACGGCGCTCCCTGATAAGGCACGCTTGGCGTCTGACGGCTTCGGCGAGTATTGGCAGCGCCCCGGGAACGGCCGGAAGCGGGTTGCGAACGATACGGACGCTGTGCCCTTGGATCGCGGCGGGTCATTCGCCTTCGACCTTTCCGGCAGCAGACGCAGCGTTGGCGCACGCCACGATCTCTTCGGGATCGATGCGGAACGACGCGCCCGTGAACGACGGGCGCACGGTGTTCAGCTGAACCATAGCGGCCGAAGGAGACCCAGCCGCGCACATATCGCTGCTAAGGTAACGAACCTCAGGAACAAGGCTCATGCCCGTTTCGTCGCGAACAACCGCACGAACGAGGTCGACAAGGCTGAGCACATCACGAGCAGTAGCGTTGCCTGCGTTCACGATGAAATTCGCATGCTTCTCGGAAACCTGGGCGCCACCCACCTTGCGGCCCTTAAGACCGGCATCCTCAATGAGTTTGGCGGCAAGAGCGCCTTCGGGGTTGCGGAACACGCTTCCGCACGAAGGGAAGTTAAGCGGCTGACGATCTTTGCGACGACGATGTAAAGCCTCCATCCTCCCCCGAATGAAGAAGGGGTCGGACGGTTTGCCTGAGAGCTCCGCCTCGACGATGACGTCGTCGGGAGCGAAAGCGCTGCACCTATAGTCCCACGTCAAGTCCTCGGCACGAAGCTTTTGCAACTGACCGTCGGGATGAATTACGGTGACCGAGACGACGCGCTCGCCAATCCACTCGTCGCGAAGGCCGGCGTTCATGCGCAAGGCGCCACCCACGGTTCCGGGAACATCGACCGCGAATTCGAAGCCGCCCAAAGAGCGATGGAACGCCTCGCGGACAACGGTGGCAAGCGTAACTCCCGCACCAGCCACAATGGTGTTGGTGTCCTCGCTGAATCGAAGGGAACGGAAATCACGTCCCAACGTCAAAACAATACCAGGAAAACCTTCATCAGCCACAAGAAGATTCGATCCGCGGCCGACAACCACCCATGACACATCGTAGCAATTGCATGCGCGCAAAACGCTAGCAAGAGCGCTGATGGAATTGGCCTGCACGTAATAACGAGCAGGCCCACCTATGCGATAGGTGGTATGACGCGACATAGGCTCGTCGGGCAGAACCTCGCCGTCAAAGTCGGAGCCGGCAAGAAGAGCCTCGATCCCCACAGCGTGAAGAGCAGACACGAAAGCCCCCTGTCGTTACTCGGCGGCAGGAGCATCGCCCGAAGAACGACGACGCAGGGTATCGATGATCTGAGGACCCATGGCGGTGACGTCACCGGCACCCATGGTGATGACCAGATCCCCCGGCTTCGCCTTTGCAGCCATGACCTCGGGCACGTCGACGCGACGGGCGACGTATTCCGCATTGGGATGGCCCGAATGATCAAGCACGACGTTCAGGAACGTCTTGCCGGAAACGCCAGGCACCGGTGCCTCGCCTGCGGGGTACACGTCCATGAACGTGACGGTGTCGGCCTTGTCGAAAGCCGAACCAAACTCATCATGAAGAACCTTGGTGAACAGCCCCACACGCGAATAACGATGCGGCTGGAAAAGGACATGAACGTTGTTATAGCCAAGATCTGCAGCAGCGGAGATGGTTGCCGCGATCTCGGTGGGGTGATGAGCGTAGTCGTCAACCACGGTGACCCCGTCGGCTTTACCGACCAAATCGAAACGGCGACGAACGCCCTTGAAATCGGAGACAGCGCGGGCAGCATCGGCCGCGGGAACGCCAAGCTCGGCCAAAAGGCCGATAACGCCCGCAGCATTCAGCACGTTATGCTTGCCCGGATTTTGAGGGATAGACGACTCGACGATCTGGCCGTCAGGCATGCGCAGCGAGAAAGTGCTGCCGATGCCATGGGGTTGATACGAAACGATCTGAACGTCAACGCCGTCGGCGAAGCCGTATGTTTTCACGTTGCGGCCCGTGGAGCGAGCGAGCTCGACCACTGAAGGATCCTCGGCGCAAACCATAGCGATGCCCTGGTCTTCGGGAATGAGCTCGATGAACGCCTTGAACTTCTCGCGGATCTCGGCGAGGTCTTTGTAGTGATCGAGATGGTCGGCCTCGATATTGGTGATGAGCACCGCATACGGGGACAGATAGCTGAACGACTTGTCCGACTCGTCTGCCTCGACCACGTAGTAATCGCCCGTGCCGGAGTGTGCGTTCGTGCCATAGGCGCGAACGATGCCGCCGATCAGGAACGTGGGATCAAAACCAAGATCGTCAAGGACGGTTGCCATCATGGAAGACGTGGTGGTTTTGCCATGCGTTCCCGCAACGGCAAGCGTCTTCAGACCGGTTCCCAGATACGCGAGCATCTGAGCGCGATGCCAAATGGTCAGGCCGCGTTCCTTCGCAGCGCGAAGCTCGACGTTGTTCTCGAGAACAGCGGTGGAAATAACGACGACATCGGGGCCGTCTTCCTTACCGACACCTGCGATATTGGCTGCGTCGTGGCCGATATAAACGGTCACACCCGCCTCGCGAAGCTGCTGCGTATAACGGCTGTCACGGATGTCGGAACCCGTGACGATAAGACCCTGATCGTGGGCGACCTTGGCGATACCACTCATGCCAACACCACCGACGCCGATGAAATGAACCGACGTGATTTTATCCATGTTCATGCACAATCCCTGTCGAATGCTGCGTTTATGCTGATGAAAAGCCAGACATGCGCCCAATCCGCAAACGCCCGGCGAAGTTAGTTCTGTAACAAAACATGGTAACGCCAAACGAAGCGCCCCGACAACAACGAGGGCAAGTACTTATATAATCAAGACAAGTCAGGGAGGGCTTATCATCGCTCTGCGCAATCATACGCGAACGACCAATCCACAGAAACTAGGGGGATCGAATGAGGCTTGAGCAGCTTGAGTACTTGGTCGTCATATCAAAATGCAAGTCACTCAGCGAAGCAAGCAAACGCCTGTTCATCACGCAGCAATCGCTGGGAAAATCGATCACGAACCTCGAGAAAGAGCTTGGCGTGACCCTTCTCACGCGTGCAAGCAGAGGATGCTACCTTACCAAAGAGGAACTTGAGGTGCTCGACGCTGCAAAAGGCATCTTGCAACAAATAGACCAGCTCAAAGGGCGCTTCAGCGTATGCCCGGAAATAACCGGCGACATCACGGTGCTTTGCTGCCCAGCCGTGCACGAGACGGTGCTTTCAGGCGCCATCGACGAGCTGTCGCGTCGCGCGCCGCACATGAACGTCATGGCTTTGGCAAAGGATAGCTTTCTTATCCCCGACATGCATCGGCGTCTTTCAGAATGCAGCGAAGGCACGATAGTAAGCGTTTTGAACGTGCCCGACGACAATGTGTTGTTGAAAAGCAAGATCAACGATGATCTTGAGTTTTTGCCGCTTGTTGATGACTACTGGGTGACATGCATGAACAAAAATCATCCCCTTGCCATGAAGATGAATCTTACGCTTAAATCCCTTTTCAACGAGCCGCTGATCATCGAATATCCCGATTACCCTGAAGCGGGCATCGACCGCATAACGCTCGATTATTACCACGATTACGGCACGCCTCAGATAAAGAAGATAGTCGACTGTGAAAGCCTTTTCTACTCGACGATCGAAAACAGCACCTACATCGGCTTCGCAAGCCGTTTCTTCGTGGCGCACAGCGCAAACATCCGCCCCAATGTGATCTTCAAAGACTTCACGCCCACCATCAATTCGCAGATAGGGTGCCTGTTCAGGAAGAAGGATCGCGACAACGAATCGGTGCAGACCTTCGTGAAATGTCTAAAAGAGCACCTTTACGCCGACTAAAAGCGAAAATGTCCGGGCGCGCAGTAAGCACCCGGACATACAGAAATATCAAAGGCTCGTGAAAACGCAAGGAACCACGCCTGCACTTGGCGCCTTAAGCGCTTGCGCCCTCGTTCGCACCTTTGTTACCGAAAAGCTCGGAAAGGTCGGTTGCAGTAACAATCGCACCCACGATGATGAGCACAGTGCATACCACGCCGACCGGAGTAGGCTGTGTACCGACCAAAACCATGGAAATTGGCACCGCCCAACCCGAATACGAAACGTTCAAACCCATCGATTTCGGCGCGCCGATCTTGCCGATAGACGTGTAGTAGCAGATAAACGATGATGTTCCCATAAAAGCCGCAAGGGCGATCCAAGGCAAAGCGTCACTTGCGACAACATCGACGGTGCAGCCCCATCCCCCAAGAACAGGCAAGATGATGATCATGTAAGTAAGGGCCGAAACGCTTTCGCGAATCTGCAGACAGCACTCTTCGTCGGCCTCGCCAAAACGCAGAGCATACGAGATGATAACCGCTTCAGCTCCCCAGCCAAACACCGTGAAGAGCGCTGCGG
This sequence comes from uncultured Coriobacteriaceae bacterium, assembly GCA_937937585.1. GTDB lineage: Bacteria > Actinomycetota > Coriobacteriia > Coriobacteriales > Eggerthellaceae > UMGS1502. The sequence continues at coordinate 38,355 of CALDCB010000020.1, read as the reverse complement.
CTATACCTAAGAACCAATCGCCCGGCACCGCTTCGTCAGGCGTGAAGCCGATGGCTGCGATGGCAACCAGGCACACCACCAAGCCGCCCCATTGGTAGGGTTTCAGGCGCTCTTTCAGAAAGACATGTGCCAAAAACGCGCCAAACGCCGGGTAGAAAGCCGAGATAGCGCCAGCATAGGCTGCACCAATCTGGTTAATGGAGAATACATAACCCGACATGCCAAGCGGGGCGCCGATAAGCGCGGCAATACATACGAACAAACCCGTTTTGCTTCGCAGGAGCTTCCATGTCTTGCTAAGCTTTTTGCGAAAGCCGTTGTAGATGAACATGTAGATAGCCGAGAAAGCGTCGTGCAGAAACGTGCTGACAAACGATGCCAAAGCTATCGCCTGCGGTGACGAGAAAAAGACGGTGGAGCTTAAAGCGATGCTGAGGATCACCGTGTCGAAGGCCCAAAGGACAGCGCCCGACAAGCCCCATTGCATATTGCGCATGGGAGTTTCCCTTTCATGTGTGTTTCGTTGATTGGCCGACGCCTTCGCGGCGTCCTCGAAGGAACGGGGCGCAGCTTTTTCGAACTGAGCCCCTTTCTTGTTGCCGTGCGACTCTTACGTCGGCCGACAGGACTTCGTCGGATGCAAAGCCTCGGATTGAAGGCTTTAAATCAAGTTATTTCGCAGCGTCGACTTTCGCATTCAGCTCGTCGAGCTTGGCTTTGGCGTCTTCAAGCTCGGCCACCTTATCGACGCAGCCCAGATCAGCCTCGCCATAGGGGGTCTGAACCTTCTCTGCGCACTCTTCAGCCTTCTCTTGCTTGATAGAAACAACTTCAGCCTGAGCGGCCTCTGCGGCCCTCAATTCATCGATACACCCAAGATCAGCTTCGCCGTAAGGAGTCTGCACCTTTTCATCCAAGCATTCCTGGGCCTCCTCGACCTTGACCTCGGCGCTGGCTTCCGCGGCAAGCTCTTCGATCTTGTCGGACGCCAGGTAGTTCTTACGGTTGATGAGGTAGAACACAACCCCAAGAGCAGCCCAGATGCCAAGGGCGATAAGAGCCTCAACGGAAAGGAAGCCAGGAGAGCCGGGGATGATCTCGAGCAGCACGCAGATCACAGCAACAACCGCGCTGAAACTACCGAAGAAGAAAGCCAGCTTGTCATTGTTGCGCTTGGCAACGATAGCGGCAGAGACGCAGGCGTAGGTATAACAAACAGCCATACCAAGCGAAAGCATGTCGACGATCCACGAGATAAGCTGACGGCCTGCGAACGGAGCGATGCATGCAGTTACCATCATGAAGATGATGGCGGTGGAAGGAACGCCGTTCTTGTTAAGCCTGCCAAACGCCTCAGGCAGGGCATCAACGCGGCCCATAGAGTACAAGACGCGGCTAGACGTGGTGAAGAAGGCATTGATTCCCGAGAAAATACCCAAGATCATGGCCAAGCCCATCACCAGCAGTCCGGGACGGCCAAGGTAGTTCTCGACAGCCCAGCCAAGATTCCAGAAGTTGCCCATTGCGAGCATGCCTTCCCAAGGAGCGTAAGAGCAAGCGATAACCATCATCAGGTTGTAGACGACAAATACGACGGCCATAGCCACGATCATGAGAACCAGGGCTTTTCGGGGAGTGAAGTTGTACTCCTCAGCCGACTGCGGAATGACATCGAAGCCCATATAGAGCCACGGGGTCATGGCAACCATGGCTATAATCGCCTGGAACGGGGTCTTGCTGGACGGGAAGGCGGGCTCAAGGTTACTCCAATTGGGGCTTTGCGTGAGCACGGCGACAACAAGGTAGATGATGGCGCCCAACAAAACGATAACGACACCATTTTGAATCCAGGAAGCGGTCTTCATGCCCTTAAGGTTGATCAAGCCGAAAAGAATGATGAAACCAAGAGCGATGAGGATCTCGCCGAGATAGACGTCCCAACCGAAAACGTTGTACAGAAGCGGGCCCGAGAACACACCTGGGAAAATGTAACGAAGAACCAGTCCGGCGCCCGTCGCGTTCAAGCAAAGCAGCGCCCAATACGCAAGCGCTAGGAACCACGCCGAAACGAATGCATGCTGCTTACGATGCTTGTTCCCACGAAAAGCGATAAGCGTGAAGGTGAAGCTGCCTCCGCAAAGCGGGTACTTGCGAAGCAGGTATCCATACGAGTAAGCAATCGGCACAACCAGCACGAACGCGATCGCCAGACCGATGAAGGCGCCAGCAGGGCCGCCCTTTGAAGGGAACAGCTCGCCAGGCATCATGAATACCGCGAAGCCGATCAAGGCACCAACCGCCATAAGAAGCACGTCGAGCGGTTTCGATGTCTTTTGTAACTTGTTTTGTTCAGCCATGATGTTTCCCATCTTATTAGCACTGGCGCACCAAGCGTTTCCCCACTCGGGATACAACAAACACATGGTGTGCCCGTCGGAGCGTTTACTACCGAAACGCTCCGAGAAAAAGACATGTAAAGGAATCAGCGATTCGAAAACGAAGCCATGCGAGCGTCAAGCGAACGGACCGAGCACGAAACGAAGACACTTGACGCATATACGTTGAGTTCTACGCATTTCGATAGTCTGCGTGAATTGTCAAACGCCAACTTCTCGGACGGTTCAACAAACACTTACGCTCGCACGGCCTATGGGCTTTAAGACTCAACCGCGATGGTTTGCTTACCTTCAAAGATCTGATAAGCAGGAGCACCTTCGCAGTTCTTCGTCACGCGAACGCCGGTAAGGGCAGCAACGGTCGGCGCAACATCGACCTCACGGATATGGCGGTCGGTCTTGAAGCCGCGCTTGATTCCATCGCCCGCCGCAACGAAGATCGGGGACACCGATGTATCGTCTTCGCCAAGCGTGGTGGACAGGCAGTCATCATGGTCGGCGTTGTAACCTTCAGCCATCCAGTAGCAAATGTCACCGCACTCGGGACCACCATAGCCAAGGAGCAAGGCATCACGGTTGCGCAGCGCAACGGAAACCACGCGATGGCCGGTCTTCTTGTCGCGATAACCATACAAATCGGTCATGATCTGCTCTTCAAGCTCGTACTTGTCGGAAGGATCGACGATGCCGGTTTCCTCGCGACCCTTGAGGTTGATGTAGATGTTGCACTCGCGAACGGCAACCGCGCGCGTCTTCTCCCAATCGATCTCGCCGATCTCCTCGCCGTTCTCGTCCTTCTTCAGGACGGTGTAACCGAGCTCCTTCATAACGCCAGCGGTAAGGCCGCTGTTCTCGGAGAGCATCGGGACGTCGTTCTTAGGCGAGATAAGGGCATGGTCGGAGACCAAGAGGATGGTCCAACCCTCGTCAAGAAGGTACAGGAAGCGGCCAATGTACCCATCGGTCTGCTTGTAGACGTCCTCGGCGAACTTGTCGTACTGTTCCTGAGGAAGGCGGTTGAATTCTTTACCATTTGCCAAGTGCTTCACGAACTTGTGGAACTGCATATCGACGTTGTGGAAGTGGCTGAAAACGACATCCAGGTCATACTTCTTGATAAGGTAGTTGATACAGTCAGCCTGCCAATCGCGGGCGACGGTCCAGTTATCAAGCATGCAGTCAGTGATCAGCATGGGGTCCTGGCAGCCAATGTACGAGTTCGGCTTCATCGGACCGAAATTCTCGCGAATCTCAGAGTAAAGGCTCTTCGGGCTCCACACGGTGTCGTCGTACGTGTTCATGGCCGCTGCAACGTAAATCGTGATCTCGGAACCGTCTTCTGCAATCTTGAGCAGCTTCATGTTGCGGTTGCACGGAAGCTTCTCTTCGTCCTTGAAGGAGTCCATCATGACGTCCTTCACCATGACGCCTTCCTCCAAAACGACGAACGGCTCCGCATCTTTCTTACTCTTGTAGAAAGCGACCTTGTCGTACTTTCCTTCGGCGTTCTTAAGGATAAGACCGGGCCAGCGCAGAAGGCCTTTTGCCGTGAGCAGGATAACTTCCTTGGCGCCTTCAGGGGCGGCAGTCCAACCCTTGGGTTCCTTGATCGGAGAAACCTGCAGATCCATGCCGATCTCGGTGCCCTCACCCTCCATCTGGGACGGCTTGTAAACAATACGGGTGATGTACTTAGCTGCCCAATCCTCAATTCCAAGGGCGCCATCGGCATTCTCGGAAACTTCCATGTTCTCGACAACGCAAGGAGCGTGAGCTTCGGTTGCAGCTGCGGGGATAACCGTGACTTCCTTGTAGGTGTCCTTAGCACTCATGAGGAACTCGACCTCAAGAGTGCTCGTCGCCATGCCGACGCATCCCGGAGAGCTACCATCGACGACCATCAGATTCGGGCTGTCGCTGGTCGGAGGCCAGCTGGAACCAGGCCAATGCCACACAAGCGTTTTCTTCCCCGCTTCAGCGGTTGCGTTCCACATAGGTTCTGCCTGGCAGTTCGTCGAGTCCATGTTGTACTCGATGGTGTCAAGCGGATGATCGTGAGACTGACGGTAGAATGCAGTAATGCCGTGCACATTGGCGTAGCAGCCGCAAGCAAGCGTCGTCCACATCGGCGGGGTAACCGTCGGATGACCACCAAGAAGAACAAGGTCGTCACGGCAGGAACCACGATCAATCAGCTTCTGCAGGTTAGGCATGACGCCCTTTGCCAAGAACTTCCTCGACAGTCGGGGGTCCATGCCATCGACGCCCAGAACCAAGACTTTACGGTCTTCGGCTTTCGTCATCTCGAACCACTCCTTCATTACTCGAAAACTCGTCTTTTCTATGGGAGATGTCTGCAGACTCGATCTCTCGTTGATATCAGAGTAAGTCGGAGAGAACGAGTTGAGAATCAACCAAAAGACTGAAAGAAAAAGCCCTACTTGAAGTTTGAAACTTCAAGTAGGGCTGATCTGAAACTTCAGGCTTTACAAAAAGAAGCGCGCAAGGCAACCTACATTGAATTACTTGCTGACAGCAGCCATGACCTCGTCGGCAAGAAGACGCGCAGCGTCAGCGGTCTTCTGTTGCTTGGCGGCTGCGGTCATGTTTGCGCGCAACTCGGCGTTCTCGATAAGCTCGCATACATCGCGGGCAAACGCCGGTGTTTCGACGTCGGCATCGGGAATCATCAGCGCGCATCCCGCCTCAACGTACGAACGCGCGTTCATGGTTTGATGATCTTCGGTGGCATACGGGAACGGAACAAGAAGGGCCGGAATCGCTCGCGCGGAGATCTCGGCAAGGGACGTGGCGCCCGCACGCGACACGATAGCGTCGGTTGCGGCCATGCACTTCCCCATCTGATCCTGATAGCCGAAAAGCTTCCAGCGCTTTGTCTCGTCCTCGCTAAGGGAAAGCGCCTGAGTGACGCTGTCAAGTTCCTTCGGGCCCGTGACATGAACCACATGCAAGTCGGGATAAGAGAGCAGCTTGTCCTTCATACCGACCAGCGCCTGATTGATATGGCGCGCGCCTAAACTGCCGCCGAACACCAACAGCATGCGAGCGTCGCCGGGAATGCCCAGCATCTCACGGCCCTCGGCACGAGTGGACTCGAAGATGCTCGCACGAACCGGATTGCCGGTGACAACCACGTTCTTGGTGCTGGGAAGATCCTTCGCCGCATTGTCGTAGGTCAAGCAAACGCGTGCGGCCTTCTTGCCGAGGTACTTGTTGGCCATTCCCATAACGGAATTCTGCTCATGGATGACAACAGGAATGCCCATCTTCTCGGCGGCGCGGCCAACGGGGATGGAAACATAGCCGCCGAATCCAACAACGACATCAGGCTTGATCTCGGCGAACCACTTCTTAGCTGCAAAGGTGCTCTTCTCGATAAGAGCAACGCCCTTGAAAAGGCTCAGCGGATGGTTGCGATTGAAGCCGGCAGCCTCGAAACCTTTGAACGGAATGCCCGCCTCGGAAACAAGACGCGACTCGACACCTTGCGGCGTGCCCGCGAAGCGAACCTCGCAGCCGCGCTCGGCCAGAACGTCCGCCAACGCCAATGCCGGGTTGATATGGCCTGCAGTGCCACCACCGGAAAGAACTACGAGCATATCTATCTCCTTGTGTTCCTTGTACGACGCGATGAGCGCGACGAACTGCCTGTGCTTCCGAAGCCGCCCGACATCGAGGACTCATCCAAAAAGCTGGTACGACGAGAGGATCCACCGGCTCTGTGGCCGCTGCCACCTGCGCCATCGACGTGAATGACGCGCAAGTTGTCGCGGCGCTGCTCATAGACATCACCCTTCTTGCCCCCGCCAAACGGCAGCGAGAACGACGCCGAGCCTTGACTGACCGACAACACCAAACCCACCATGATGAACGTCGCGATCAGCGACGAACCTCCTGACGAAATGAAGGGCAACGGTTTGCCCGTGGTGGGAAGCAGGCCTGCGGCGGATCCCATGTTCAAGAAAGCCTGGACGACGAGCATGACGGTAAGCGAACCCGCAAGCATGCAACCGAAATCATCTTCAGCCGCATATGCAATACGCAAGCCCGCGTAGCCCAAAACAATGAACGCGACAAGAACGGCAAGGGCGCCGAACATGCCAAGCTCCTCGCCGATGACGGAATAGATGAAGTCGGTCTCGGACTCGGGGAGGTACAGGTACTTCTCGGTTGAGTTGCCGATGCCCACGCCGAAAAGGCCGCCTTGCGAGAAGGCGTAATACGAATGAATGATCTGATACCCTGCGCCATATCCACCCTTGCCGTCGTTCCAAGGATCCAGGTAGAGAAATCGCGACGAACGATAGGACGAGAAGACGGTAGCAAGAACGGCAAGACCCGCAGCAGCCACAATGAGCCCGACAACGATCGGGGTGGGCACCTCGCCAAGCCACATGACGACAATCACAGCCGCAAAGATGATCATGGTCGTGCCAAGGTCGGACTGAGTCTCAAGAATCAGCAACATGGGAAAACCCACGAGAACGAATGCTTTGCCAATCGCCTCCTTGAATTCAAGAATGCCACTGTGGTATTCGCTCATGATCTTCGCGGCGACAATGGCAATGGCAATCTTCATGAACTCAGACGACTGCAACGAAATCGGGCCCAAAACCAGCCATCGCTGAGCACCCCAGGTATCGCCGCCTGTGCCCGAGACCATCGTCAGGATGACGAGCGCCAGACCCAACACCCAAATACCATAAGCCGCCCTGCCAAGCCACACGCGATACGGGATGCACCACGCACAAACAGCGGCGACAATGCCGATGAGCGCGAATTTCAACTGGTCAAGGAGGTAGACGGCAGGATGCGATCCCTCGGCAACGGCCGAAGGGGCACTTGCTGAGTAAATCATGACGCAACCGAACAGCAGCATGCCAACGACCAACAAGATGAAGAGCGTGCGCATGAAGCCGATATCGGAGCCTTGCTCCTCAAACACATTGAATGCCATGTCTCACGCTACCTAACGTCGGATACTGCAGAAACAGCACCCGAACGCTCGGAGACAAGGCGCTTGAAAACAGTGCCGCGCTCTTCGAACGAGCGGAACTCGTCGAACGAGGCGCATGCAGGCGAAAGAAGAACGACGTCACCGGAATGAGCAACATCGAGAGCAGCATCGAGTGCGCTTCCCATGTTCGAAGCGGAGAGCAAAAGGAAGCCCTCAGGTTGATCAGTCCCATTCTCAGAGAATGCCCGCAGAAAACGATCAGCCGCAGCGCCGAAGCACACAGCCGCACGCGCGTGCTTGTAAACCTCGCACACTAAATCGGAAAGATCGGTCCCTTTATCGTCGCCGCCAAGCAAAACGATCGGGCGGGCGTTCGGAAACGCCGTGAGCGCTTTCAGCGTGGCATCGACATTCGTGGCCTTCGAATCGTTGAAGCAAGCCACGCCTTCGATGCTGCCGCAGGGTTCAATGCGATGCTCGAGCGGGACGAACGAACGTAGAGCCGAAACAACGACATCGTCGGAGACCCCCAAGACGATTGCAACAATCGAGGCCGCAAGCGCATTGGATGCGTTATGAAGGCCGTGGATCTTGAGCTCGTCAGCACGGCAAAGCTGATGCTCCTTACCGTCGAATGCAACGACGAGCATGCCTTCGTCGGTGATGAATGCAGCGTTGTCGGAACCGCATGCCACGCGCATGTCACCCGACATACCCGCGGACGTTCCCATAGGAACGTACTGATAGCCGCGCTCGGGCGTCGTCGCAGCCTTGATCTGGCGCACCTTTGCGCGAACAACGTCGTTCGACGCATCAAGCACGGCAACGCTTCCAGGGACTTTGCCCAAGTTCTCAAGAACCTTGAACTTGGCATCGCGGTAAGCTTCAAAGGTCTTATGCCAATGAACGTGATCGGGGGTGATGTTCAGGCAAACGGCAACATTCGGCGCAAAATCACGCGTGGAAGCCAACTGATACGAAGACACCTCGGCAACGTACACGTCGGTATTGCCCTCGGAAACCGCCTTCAGGCAAACATCACCGATGTTGCCCACAGCCTTGGCATTCATACCGGCGCTGGAAAGGAGCGACGCGCAGCACGACGTGGTGGTGGTTTTGCCATTCGTTCCGGTGATGGCAACCCATACCGACGAATCGGCGCTTTCGCGCCACGCGAACTCGACCTCGCTTACCACTTCCGCGGAATGCGCCTGAGCATCTTGATAGAGCTGAGCCCAATACGGAATGCCAGGGCTGGCGATGCACAAGTCGAAACGACCGCCCGCTTGTTTCGCAAGCATGGGAACGGCTGCATCGCCGAACTCGCAGACGCACGGATCGGCGCACGACGCCGAAGCCGAAAGCTCTTCGACGAACGCGCGGGCATCGTCGTTGGCCGAACCCGCTGCGACATACAGCGCATCAACGCGCGTGCCAAGAAGCGCAGCGCAGTATTGCGCTGCAACCCTTCCCGATTTTCCAAGACCCAAAACAAGCACGCGCCCCAATGATTGCGGAGCGCGTTTCCTGCCAGGAATGAATTCCGTCGACGAAGCCATCGAACCCTCTTCCGTGATGCGTTTGAAGTGCGTTAGTTTACGGTGCATTCACCCTACACGATAGTGCGTCTAAATGGCGTTGATCATGGAGTTAGCAAAATAAATCGAGAAGCCCACCGCAGCGAAAGCGCCCGAGACGATCCAGAAACGGATAACGACCTTCGTCTCGCTCCAGCCCTTCTTCTCGAAATGATGATGAAGCGGCGCCATAAGGAACACGCGCTTCTTCGTTTTCTTGTAGTAGAACACCTGGATCATAACCGAGAGCGCCTCGACGACGAACAGGCCGCCAATGACGATGACGATGAACTCGGACTTAGTGAGGACGGCCAAGCAGCCAAGCGCCATTCCCAAAGCAAGCGAGCCGGTGTCGCCCATGAAAATGTCGGCCGGGTACGAGTTGAACCAGAGAAAGCCGATGCATGCGCCAGCGATAGCCGCAGCGAGAACGGCGGGCTCCAAAAGGTCGGAGCGATACGCGATAGCGGCCATGACCACCATAACAACAAGAACCGTTCCTGCAGCCAAGCCGTCAAGACCGTCAGTGAGGTTGACCGCATTGCACAGACCGACAAGTAAGATGTTCACCAAAACGAGGTAGACCCAGGGAATGTCGAGGCCGCCGAAGATCGGCAGATGCGTGGTAAGGAAACCAAGGTCGATAACGCAAGCGAGCGGGATCTCGACCGTGGGCTCGATACCGATGTAATTAACCGCGAACAGGCAGAAAACCGTTGCGACGACGAACTGGGCGACGAGCTTCTGCTTAGGGGTCAGACCCAACGAACGGCCATGCAGGATGGACGAGCTGTCGTCAACCAAGCCGATAAAACCGGTGATGACGACGGCGCCCACCAGCACGATCGCCTCGGGGGTGATGTCGGCCACGAACAGCATGGTAAGAACCACTGCAATGAGCATGACCACGCCACCCATAGTGGGCGTCCCCTGCTTCACCAAATGCGTTTGCGGACCGTCGTCGCGCACTTGCTGACCAAGATGCTCCTTACGCAGGAACTTGATCCACGCGGGCATGAGGGCTAGGGTGAGCGCCATGGCGACGAAGACGCCAAGGAACAAAAGAAACGTAGGATATTGAGAAACAAAAAGGGAGAACATGCTAGCCGACCAGTCCCTTCACAATGCGGCTGAATTCCATGAAATTAGAGGCTTTGACCAAGACGGCATCGCCCGGGTTCGCACGCGGCGCGACATACGCCAGCGCGGCTTCTATATCGTCGACATGGACGATCTTGTCCGCCGACATCCCCGCGGCTTTTGCGCCGGCGGCGATGTCAACGGAAAGATCGCCGACGCACACCAGCAAATCAAGCGAACAATGCGCCGCATACGAGCCAACGCGGGCATGACATTCCGGTGCGAACGAGCCAAGCTCGCCCATGTCGCCAAGAACAGCGATGCGCTTCCCCGAAACGTCCATGGCCGAGAACGTCGAGAGTGACGCGCGCATGGAATCGGGGTTCGCGTTGTACGAATCGTCGACAACGGTGATGCCGGCCGGAACGGTAAGGCGCAGCTCGGCTACCTTTTCCTTGTCATAATCAGACGGCACTTCAAGAACATGCTTGCTTGAGCTGAGGATATCCTGCCTACCAGGTTCGGGCTTGGCTTGACCAAGCGCCAAAGCGCAATCGGCAAGCGACATTCCGCTTGCATAACCCACGGCGGCAGCTGCGCACGCGTTCGAGACGTTGTGCGCGCCACGCAACGCCAGCGTACAGGGAACGATTTCAAGGCCCGGCTCACCCGCCAAGCCAAGCTGTCCGAAACCCCGAGCGCACAGATTGAATGAGGCGCAGCCCTGAGGGTCGAGCTTGATGTCGGATGCCCACACCATGGAAAGGATTCGATCGTCGTACGAGAACGACTCAACGCGCTCGGACGCCTGCAGGGAGCCGTCGTAGCAAACCAAGCCGACATTCCTGTCGGAAAGATGCGCGCAATCACAAACGAAACGCGCGAAATCATCCGCGATGTTCAAGAACGCAACCCCCGTGTTGTCGGGAAGCGAAGCGAACAGCTCGGACTTGGCACGCGCGATGTTCTCGCGGCTGCCCAAGAGCTCGATATGGCTTTCGCCCACATTGGTAAGCAGACCCCACGAGGGTTTCACAAACGAGCAGAGCGCATCAAGCTGATGCAGCCCGCGCATTCCCATCTCGACGACGACCGAAGTTGTATCGGGCTCGGCAGAAAGAAGCGTTTTGGGAACGCCTATCTCGTTGTTCTGGTTTCCCTGGGTGGCCACGACGGAACCGTGGGCGGAAAGAACGTCGCGAACGAGATTCTTGGTAGTGGTTTTTCCCGTTGAGCCCGACAGGCCGATCACTCGGCCATTGAGCTTCCCTCGCCAATAAGCGGCAAGGTCCTCGATGGCTTTGTACGTGTTCGAAACCGAGATAATAGCCAAACCCAAATCGCGGGCGGCATCCATGGCGGCCTCATCAACGCCGCCCATGACAAGAGCACAGACGGCACCCTTGCCGAATGCTTGTGCGACGAACACGCGCCCGTCGACGCGCTCGCCCGGAAGGGCAAGATAGATGCAGCCCTCGGAAACCTCGCGCGAGTCCCATACCAGACCTGTCGCGACGACGTCTTCGGAAGCAGGCTCGATAACGTACGAGCCATGGGTTGACTTGAAAATTTCCTTGATGCTCAAGCGCATGACGAATTACTCCTTGTGGGCGCCCGTTTATTCGCCGAATGCCCGTTCAAGCTCTTCCGCAGCAACGACACGGTCGTCGAAAGAGAGGACTTTGTCACCGACGAGCTGATAATCCTCGTGGCCCTTGCCGGCAATAAGGATGGAATCACCGGGCTGCGCGTGCTTCATGGCGGCGGCGATTGCCAAACGGCGGTCGGGCTCGATCTCGAAATGATCGGTGCCCTCGCCCATCCCCGAAACGATGTCGTTGATAATGGCCAGCGGATCTTCGGTACGCGGGTTGTCAGACGTGACTACTGCGTAATCGGCACCAAGCGCAATGCGGCCCATGATGGAGCGCTTCGTTGCATCGCGGTCGCCGCCGCAGCCGAAAACCACGATAGTGCGGCCCTTCGTGATGTTCTGAATGGACGCCATGGCCTTCTGCAGGGCGTCGGGCGTGTGCGCGTAGTCGACGAACACGGAAACGCCGCCGTTATGGTCAGCCGAAACTCGCTCAAGACGGCCCGGAACCTGCGGAGCCTCCTCGAGCGCAGCGATGATGCCGGCCTGCGAGAAACCCAGCTGCATGCCGATGGCGAACGCAGTCATGACGTTGGAGACGTTGAAGCGGCCAACCAGCGGGTAATCGAACTTCACGCGTGAGCCGCGCACATCAAGCTCGACCGACGTATGCGTAGGCTCGTAATCGACGTTGACAGGATGGATCTGCGCCGTTTGGTCCCAACCGACGGAAATGACGTTCTCGTCGGCAGCGCTGCAACGGCGAAGCAGCTCCTTACCCCATTTGTCATCGATGCTGACAACGCGCTTGGCGGGATATTCCTTCGAGAACAAGCGGGCCTTGGCTTCGAAATAAGCTTCGAAAGTATGATGGTAATCGAGATGATCCTGCGTCAGGTTGGTGAACGCAGTGACAGCGAACGTGGTTCCCCACGTGCGCAGCAAGTCAAGCGCGTGGCTTGAAACTTCCATGGCAACCGTGTCGACGTGCGCATCGCGCATCTTCGCGAACGTTGCCTGAAGGTCGGGAGACTCCGGCGTGGTGTGCTCGGCGTGCTCTTTCTTGCCGTCGACAACGATGCCGACGGTGCCGATGACGCCCGTGCGCTTGCCGCAGCGTTTAGCGATATGCTCGACCAGATACGTCGTGGTGGTTTTGCCGTTGGTGCCCGTGATGCCCACCAAGCTGAAGGCCTGGGAAGGGTTGTCGTAATAGTTGGCTGCGACTTGCGCCATAGCCTTACGCGTATCGGAAACGACTACCTCAGTGACATCGGTGGCGTCGGCAAGGTAGACCTTACGTTCGCACACAATGACCTTCGCACCGTGATCGATGGCATCTTGGGCGAACGAATGCCCATCGCTTTTCAAGCCGACGATGCAGAAAAACGCATTGCCAGGCTGCACCTTGTCAGAGCGGTACGCAATGCCCGTTACTTCATCGTCGGGATTCCCAAGAACCGTGCAATCGATACCGCCGAACAGCTGGGCGACCGTTTTCGCCATGTAGATGCACCTCGCTAAGATGTTGTGCCGCAAGGGGCGCTGAGCTGCGCAAACCTTGCGACCGCGTCCTACTGAACTGGCAATAGGACGTTCGTTTTCGCGTTTCGTCACTCCGTCGAGTATGACGTGATGGAATACCTATCGACAGCATACGACATTATATCCTGAAAAATCGGGGTGACTTCGTTATCGCCAATGACTTCATTTGCACCCACATAACAGACAAGTTTGCTGTCGGAGTTGGCGATGTAGCCGCAGAATGCGAGGTTGTAAGTATTGTACTTGTAGCCACCGTTCTCCTCGTCATACACCTCGGCGGTCGAGGTCTTGCCGGCAACATCGTATCCCTCGATGCCGGCCATAACACCCGTGCCCGATTCGACTACGGTCTGCAACATGCTGGTCATCTTAGGAATGACCTCGGTGTTCTCCACCACTTTCGACTGCTCGTACTGAGGGGTCTCGCCGGTTTCCGGATACTTGATCACGAAATGCGGCACGCATTCGTAACCGTCGTTGACCAGTGCGCCGTAGAAACGGGCGATCTGCAACGGCGTGACGGAAATGCCCTGACCGAACGAGACGTTGTAGCCCACGACGCGCGACCAGCTGCTGAAGTCGACCATGTAACCCAGCTGCTCGCCCGGGAAGTCAACGCCCGTCAGCTCATGCAGCTTATATTTGATGATGTGGTCGTACAGCTTGTCGAATCCCATGTTCTCAACCGCCAGCGAGATACCGACGTTCGAGGAGTGTTGCATGATCTGGCGAAGCGAGTACGTGGTGTCCGCACGCTCGTGCGCATCGGAGATCTGATAACCGTCAGCCGTGATGATGGAGGGGCAGAAGAGCGTATCCTCGACATCCATCGATCCCTCTTCAAGAATCGACATGGCCGAAACGGTCTTGAACACCGAACCTGGCTCCAGGAGACTGGAAATGGCCTTCACTTCCATCGAGCCCTCCTTGACCTCGGTACGGTCGGCAGGGTTGAAATACGGATACGATGCGCAGGCGTATATCTCACCTGTGCCTCCATCGACGACAAGCGCGGTGCCGCCCTTGACGCCCATGCGCTCAAGGCGATCCTTCAGCGCGGCCTCGGCGGTCTGCTGAAGCTCGATGTCAACGGAAATGACGATATCCTTGCCGTCCACAGCCGCCGTCGACTCGTGAACACCACCAGGGATAGGAGTGCCGTCGGCACCAAGCTCGGCTTCATAGTAACCAGCGGTGCCGGAAAGCGTTTCGTTGTACCAATATTCAAGGCCCGAGATGCCCACGTAGTACTCGCGGTTGGCCGCCTGATCGACTTCAACGTTGGTTGCACCCACAAGCTGGCCGCCCACTTCGCCGTACGGGTATTCGCGACGGGTATCCGACAGGAAGTAAATGCCGTCAAGGCCTTCTTTCTTCAGCTCGGCGGCCTTGTCCTTATCCACCTTGCGCTTCACGTACGAGAACGTGGACTTCTCGGCAGAAAGCTTATCGACATAGTCTTTGTAGGTGCCTCCCAAGTACTTGGCGATGACCGCAGCTTCCGCGATGGGGTCGGTGACCTCGGAAGGGTTGCAATACACCGTGGTGCAGTCAACCGAAACCGCAAGGATCTTGCCATTTCGGTCGTAGATGGTGCCGCGCCTAGGCTCAACCGTCAGACCAACGGTGTGCGACGCTTGGGCGTTTTGGGAATATTCCTTCTGAACCACAACATCCAGATAGAACAGTCGCGCGAACATGGCAAGCGCGAACAGCAACATCAATAAAAGAACGATAGCAGGGCGATTCGAGCCCCGTACGGCGAAGCGCGTGGTGTGATTGCCGGCGGCAGCACGCGACGAAGAAGACCGCCTACGGCGATCGGTGCGGTTGCCTTTTTCAGTCATGGTTTAACCCTGGATCTCGGCGGCGTTCTTGATGCTACCCGAAAGGGATAGAGCACCTTGGGCATCGGTTGCGACGACGTCCTTCTGCAAAACGATGGTGCCGACCTCGTACGGTGCGGACATGCCGATTTTCTCGGCATGGGCTTTGATCGTCGCGGTGCTTGACAACGCCGAATTCTGAACCTCGAGCGTGGTCGAATCGGATTTCATGGTGCTCATCGACGATTCGATGCTCTTGGTGTCGCCAAGAACCGAGCTGGTTGCCGTTTTAAGCGTGATGGTGGCAAAGCATGTAAGGGCGATCACGACCATGACGCCGATGACGAGCCTGAACACCAGCGAACCGGTGACGGGCTTCGCCTCGGTCTTAGAGCGCTCACGCTTGCCGGGAACGACGCGCACGTCAGGACGGGCGGATCGCTCTGGCTGTTGCATAGGATATGCGTCGAAACGATATGCTGCTTGCGCCATGTCCGCCTCCTTAGTGTGATTGAGCTGCATTTGTACGTGCGGCGTTCGGCTTGGTTGTTCTTATTCGTTTAAAGCCAAGCCGCAAAAGGCGGCTATAGCTTTTGCGCGACGCGCAGTTTCGCACTGCGTGCGCGGGGGTTTCGCTCGATCTCCTCGGCAGTGGGGACAATCGGCTTGCGGGTCACGACGTCGAGTATCGGCTTTTTACCACACATGCAAACGGGCAGGTCCGGCGGACACGTGCACCTATCTGCGAAATGGGCGAACGTCTCTTTGACGATGCGGTCCTCGAGCGAGTGGTAAGAGATCACCAGCACCCTTCCGCCCGGATTCAGCCAGCGCACCGCTGCGTCAAGACCACTGCGCAGCACGGTGAGCTCCGAGTTGACTTCTATCCTGAGCGCTTGGAAAGTGCGCTTCGCCGGATGACCGCCGCGACGCCTTGCCGATGCAGGAATCGCCGCCTTGATGATGTCGACCAACTGGAAGCTGGTCTCGATTTCCCCGTGCTCACGCTCGCGAACGATGAATTCCGCGATGCGCGACGCCCACTTTTCATCCGAGTTAGCGCGAATGATCCGAGTGAGATCTGCTGCGTTATAGGTGTTGACGATCTCTTTTGCGGTTAAAGTTTGTTTGCCCGGATTCATCCGCATATCAAGAGGGCCATCTTCCTTAAAGGAGAAGCCACGGGACGGTAAATCAATCTGCGGCGAGGAAACACCCAGGTCGAAAAGAACCACATCGACCCCGGGCACCTCTGCCTCGACGAGAAGCTCGTCCATATCCCCGAAGTTGCCGCGCAGAAGCTTGATCTCGGGTCGTTGCTCGGCTGGAATCGCTTCGAGCTTAGCCCCGGCCGCAGCCAGCGCCATCTCGTCTTGGTCGATTCCAAGCAAGACCCCGTCAGGCCCCAGAAGCTTGGCGAATTCGGAGGAATGCCCTGCACCGCCGAGTGTCGCGTCCACGAACGTATGCTGTGTTTGGAGTTTGGATTGTTCGAGGCACTCGGCGAGCAGAACCGGTATATGCCGATATTCGTTTGTCATCACGCGCACGCCCTACGAAACCTGGACCATTTCGCCAAGATCGATCTCGGCATCCATGTCGTCGTAACGCTTTGCGTCCCACACTTCGAAGTAACCCGTGTTGCCCACAATGACCACATCCTTGTCGATTCCCACCGCTTCGCGCTGATCCGCTGCGATCATGACGCGACCGGCGGAGTCCACCTGCACGTCACGGGCGCGGCTTTTCAGCTTGCGGCGAAGACCGACGTGCTTCGCGTTGTTCGAGCGGTAACCCCCGAAGGAGTCGACGAACAGCTGGTTGACCCACTGTTCGAACTGGCCGTCATCAAACACGTAGATGCACTCGTCTTGAAGGCTGCGCGTTACCACAAGCTCGTCAGAAAGCAGTTTGCGAAACTTCGCCGGCAGGGACATACGGCCTTTGGCATCGATTTTGAAGCGAAACTCGCCGTTCAGATCAACGGTGTGCTTCCCTTCTTCCATGTCCTAACCGCCCTTTCGGCGACGCGCCTTGTGGGCGCACTCGTTCACTGTCATCTAACGTGTTTGCATTCTATGACAATCTATCCCACTTTGCAACACAACAAAACACAACGACCCCCGCCCCACCACAAGTGACTCACAGGGGAAACCACAAGACTGATATTGCATTTACGCAGGTCAAATAGGTATAAATGAGAATCAGTCCAGCAAAACAAGCCGAATGAAGCCCAGCCGAAGGGCATCATTCAAGCAGTAGATTTTTGTTCCACATCCCCCACTTCGCTACACCGCCGCTTCAAAACCCCACGTCAGACGCGTGGGAGGAAGTGGGTGGCGAAATAGGTGAAAGAGTGGGAGGAAAAGTGGAGAATAGCGGGATTGCGACTACGCACAAGGGAACATAGGGGGCCGCGAGGGTACGCCGATGAGGGGACGCCGAACAAAACACGAGGACGCGCCGACGAATATGCCAGGAAGCACCATCACTGCATGAGGATCGACGACTGCATGAGGATCGACGGCAAAGCTAGGCGCGCGGATGCGCCGACAGATATTCCTCGCGGATATGGGATCTGTCGACGTGGGTGTAAATCTGCGTTGTGGAGATATCGGAATGCCCAAGGATCTCTTGGATAACGCGAAGATCGGCGCCGCCCTCCAGCATGTGCGTTGCAAAGGAATGGCGAAGCGTATGAGGGTGAAGGTTCTTCGCACCGACCGAAACGCCGGCATTCGCCACCAGCGTATGCACGCTCTGACGAGTCAACCGGCCGCCGCGCGCATTCAGGAAAACGGCCGACGTCGGCTTGGCATACGGCTTCGCCAGCTGCGGGCGCCCGATTTCAAGATAGTCCGCCAAGGCGTTGGCAGCGCTTCCCGATATCGGGGAAACGCGCTCTTTCCCGCCCTTGCCCTTAATGCGAAGGGTCCCCTGATCAAGAAGGCAGCTGGACAAATCGAGCCCCGTGCACTCGCTCACGCGCAATCCGCATCCATACAGCATCTCCAGGATCGCACGATTACGCAGATCGGTTGGGGTATCACGCGGGAGCCCGTCAAGCAGGGCGTTCATCGTAGCGATGGAAAGCACATCGGGGAGCTTTTCGGCGGGCTTGGGGAGTTTCACCGATTCGGTCGGGTTCTTAGTAGAGTAACCTTCGCGCACGCAAAAGCGATACAAACCTTTCAATGCTGAGATGCGCCGGTCGATGCTTGATGGCGCGTAACCCCTGTCTCGCAGATCCGCTTCATAACCAATAATGTCGTCGCGGGTCACCTTGATGGCGTCGTCGGCCCCCAGAACATCAAGGAATGCGGCGAAATCGTTTAAGTCGGTCGCGTAAGCCGCTACGGTGTTGTCACTCGCCGATCGCTCGATGCGCAAGAAAGCAAGGTATTCATTAGTAAGAGACTCGATCAAGAAGGGTCCGGCGCCCTGCGCCCAACCGACGCCCGCGCAGCCCGCGCTCCCCTCGATTATGTCTTTCCTTGTCGTCATGCGGCTAGTTTAGCATCCGATTCCCCACCGATCGAGAAGCGCTGTTAATGGTTTGTTACAGGGGCGACACTTCCCCCACCAGCGAACTCCCAACGCAGTAAGATCTTTCAGGCAACGCCAAAACGGCTTTCACCGCGACGAATGTCACGACACACCGCTACGGCTTGCCGCAGGATAATCCATCGGCAAGTTCAGCGGAGGCACATATGGCTAAGCATATTTTCGTTACCGGCGGCGTTGTCTCATCCCTCGGCAAGGGCATCACGGCAGCGTCCCTCGGACATCTTCTTAAAGCACGCGGTTACAAAGTAACCATGCAGAAGATGGACCCTTATCTGAACGTCGATCCCGGCACCATGTCGCCTTTCCAACACGGCGAGGTCTTCGTCACGGACGACGGCCACGAGGGCGACCTTGACCTTGGCCATTACGAGCGCTTCATCGACGAGAACCTCTCGCGCGAATCGAACTTCACCCAAGGCTCCATTTACAAAACGCTTATCGCACGCGAGCGCCGCGGCGACTTCCTGGGCGGAACCGTTCAAGTCATCCCTCACGTCACCGAGGCTATTAAGGAGCGAATCCGCCGCGCGGCAGAACAGTCGGGCGCCGATATCGTCATCTCGGAGATCGGCGGCACCGTTGGCGATATCGAAGGCCAGCCCTTCATCGAGGCGGCGCGCCAGTTCAAAAAGGAACGCCCTGCAGGTGACGTGATTTTCGTGCATGTAACCCTTGTCCCCTACATCGCCGCAGCTCATGAGGTTAAGACCAAGCCGACGCAGCACTCGGTCAAGGAGCTGCGCTCGATGGGCGTCCAGCCCGACTTCATTGTCTGCCGCTCCGACCACGAGATCTCCGACGGCGTGCGCGAGAAGATCGCCCAATTCTGCGACGTAGCTCCGCGCGAGGTTCTGGCATGCGAGGACAGCCCTTCCATATATCAAGTGCCGCTTAACCTTCACGATCAGCGCTTCGACGCCATGGTCTGCGAGAAGCTGAACCTTGGCGTGCGCGACATCGACCTGCGGCCGATGGAGGCTTTCGTCGAAGCCGAAGCCAACTGCCAAACCCCCTGCGACATCGCCGTGGTCGGCAAGTACGTCAGCCTCCCCGACGCGTACCTTTCCGTGGTCGAGGCGCTTCACCATGCGGGCGTCGGACAGTGCTGCAAGGTCAACATTCACCTTATCGATGGCGAGGAGATCAACAACGACAACGCCGCCGAAAAGCTTGGCGGTTTCGACGGCATCCTCATTCCCGGAGGATTCGGCGTGCGCGCGTTCGAGGGCAAGATAGCCGCCGCGAAATACGCCCGCGAGAACAACGTGCCGTTCCTGGGCATTTGCCTGGGCCTTCAAGCGGCAGTATGCGAATTCGCCCGCGATGTTTGCGACATGCCGGGCGCCACGTCGGCCGAGTTTGACGACAAGGCCGAGTTCCCCGTGGTCGACCTGATGCCCGAGCAGGAAGATGTCGAGGACAAAGGCGGCACCATGCGCCTTGGCGCATACCCCTGCAAGGTTGCCGATGGGACGCTTGCACACAAGGTGTACGGCGAGGATCTGATCTACGAGCGCCATCGTCACCGCTACGAAGTCAACAACATGTTCCGTGAGCGCCTTATCGAAGGCGGCTTGGTGGTTTCTGGGACGTCGCCCGATGGCCGCTTGGTCGAGATAATCGAAGTGCCCGACCACCCCTACTTCATCGCCAGCCAGGGTCACCCCGAATTCAAGAGCCGCCCGACCCGCCCGCATCCCCTGTTCGCGGGGTTGGTCGGCGCTGCGCTCGATCGTCGAGTCGAACAAGAATAGCCACTGGTTGCGGCCGCTCATTCGAGCGGCCGCAACCAGCAAACAGGCACGAACCGCGCCTCTCGAAAAAAGCGCGGCACGAGACCCTGCCACCAGACCGCTCGGTGCACAGGTTTTCTCGTTTTGCGAAGTCGACATTAACCAGATGCAGCGAAGCGGTCCCGTCGGCGATGAATCTAAAAGGAAATCCCCCGTTCAGCAGGGTGCCTCCCGTTTCTCGAACATCGGGAAACGGGAGGCACCCCCTTCAATCCCGCCGCTAATCGCGCAAAACCGTCAAATTTGTGCAAGCAAGAACCCTCCGCAACATACTCGGCATTCCACGGCTGAAGCGCCAAGCACGAGTAAGCGCATACTGAGCCAATTCAGCCCTCAACTAGCAGTCGAAACCCGATACAACAAACATTCCGCCTTCCTCCAACGCCTCGCATCACACACTCCAGCGAGTTTCAAACGCAGGATAACCTTCTGGAAACAGCACCTCGACTCACCCTCGAAATTGAGCAATTGCCTATAAGATCTCGGCATGACTCTTTTTCTTGACTACATATCCTCGCTCGAATACTGGAGGACGCGCTCGCTCCCCAAAGGGAATCCGCACCCTGCCGCCCCGTCGCAAAGAGCCGGTCATCAACCTAAGCAAGATACCGCGAGGCAAAATTGCGATTTGGCGGTTATGCGCCTATACAAAGAAGTCGCGTGCAACACCGAGCACGTCGCTTTAAAAACCGAGCTGGCCACCCTAAAGGAAGAGATCCCAAATCTGACTTTTCCCTGCCATCTGCTTCTCCCTGATGCTAGTGCGCGAAGAAGCTCTAAAGACGCAATCTGCCGCGTAGCCTCGCCAAATAGGCTCCCTTCGAGATCATTCGCGGCTGTTTCCAACAACGTCTTCGTCTGCTCGCCCGAACTCTGCTTTGCCCGAGCTGGAATCACCTACAACAAAATGCAGCTCGCGCAACTCGGGTTCGAACTCTGCGGGACCTATCGACTCGGGCACTTCACCAACGGCACAGAGCCCAATCAATTGAAAACAGCAGCATCAAAGCTAACTAGCGCAAAGGCGCTAGATCGCTTTGCTCGACTATACTCGGGAAAAGGTTGCAAGGCCGCAAAAGACGTCTCAAGGCGAATCCTCGATTCGTCCGCTTCTCCCATGGAATCGCTACTGGCCCTCGCCCTTTCGTTGCCGGCAAGCCAAGGCGGCTATGGCCTACCGAAGCCGCTACTGAACAAGCAGATCAGCACCGCCACGGCACCTCTCCACTCCGCATTCGGGAATTCGTTCTATTGCGATCTTTACTGGCCAGATGCAAAACTTGATGTCGAATACGACAGCGAGCTATTTCACTCGGGAGCTATGAAGATAGAACACGACGCGCGACGACGGAACTCCTTGTGCGCGATGGGCGTTTCAGTCATCACTGCGACGAAAAGCAGCGTCACAAACCGACACGGCCTCGATCAGCTCGCTAGTCAGATCGCCAGAAAGCTGCACGTCAGGCTTCAACTGAAGCGCGTGAACCGAGATAGGCAGCGCGAACTCCTGGACGCATTCCTGCATCCAAGCAGCTAGTCGATGCCGAACGCAATCAAATAGCGCGCAACCGGACGCGCTAGTGGAAGAACCAGTAAAACAAGGGTGCACAGATTTAACAGTTTTGTGCGATCTTTGAACCGAAAAATTACGACTAGATAGTGAAACCAGCCGAAAACAAGAACCATACATCCAGCTCGCAATTACTAGCATCCTCGAAGTACCGGGCATTATGTTTAGAGAGTGTCGCAAAACCGTCAAATTTGTGCACATGGGAGCAAAATCAACGCACCGCATCGAGAAGCAACCGAAACCGCGCCACCTGGACGGAGAGCCCGCACCTGAAACCCACATGTCGAGCATCCTTGCAGTAACGGCTCAAATCAAGGAAAGAACAGAGTGCGAAGAGCGCTAGCTGAGCTATAATTGCGGGAATCATCACACAACGCACCTATCCAACAAGATGCCGTTAATAAACGTTGCTGCTCGGCGTCTTGCGTTTCGTGCGTCCTAGAACTAAAACGCGTCTTGACGAAAGGGTTGCCGCATGAAAATCGGTTTCGACAACGACAAGTACATCGAGCTGCAGGCTGCACGCATCCGAGAACGCATCAAGCAGTTCGGCGGCAAGCTCTACTTGGAGTTCGGCGGCAAGCTGTTCGACGACTTCCACGCATCGCGCGTCCTGCCCGGATTCGAGCCCGACACCAAACTGCGCATGCTGCGGTCGCTTATCGACGATGTCGAGATCATCCTCACCATTAATGCCAACGACATCGAGCGTTCTAAGATCCGCGGTGATCTTGGCATCACCTACGATGACGACCTGCTGCGCCTTATGGACGCGTTCAACGAGCTGGGCTTCTACGTTGGCAGCGTCGTCATAACCCAGTACCGCAACCAGCCCGGCGCCGACGCGTTCCGTGCACGCCTTGATTCCCTGGGCGTGAAGAGCTACCTACACTACCCCATCGAAGGCTATCCCTACGACATCGACCGCATCGTCAGCGACGACGGCTACGGCAAAAACGAATACGTCGAAACCACCCGTCCGCTGGTGGTCGTCACCGCACCAGGCCCTGGTTCGGGCAAGATGGCAACCTGCCTCTCGCAGCTGTTCCAAGAACTAAAACGCGGCGTAAGCGCCGGCTATGCCAAGTTCGAGACGTTCCCCATCTGGAACCTTCCGCTTGAGCATCCGGTAAACGTCGCTTACGAGGCTGCAACAGTCGACCTTGACGACGCGAACGCCATCGACCCTTTCCATCTTGAGGCCTACGGCGAGACCACGGTCAATTACAACCGCGACATCGAGATCTTCCCTGTTTTGAAAACCATGATGGAGAAGATCCTCGGTGAGAGCCCCTACAAATCCCCCACCGACATGGGCGTCAACATGGCAGGCTACGCCATCAGCGACGACGAGGTATGCCGAGAGGCTTCCAAGCATGAAATCGTGCGCCGTTACTTCAAAGCGCGCGAGGACTTCCGCCGTTCCGGCGGCAACGAGGTCGAGGTCGAGCGCCTCGCTCGCCTCATGACCCGCGTCGGCGTCACCGAGAACTACTCCCCTGCGCATCTTGCCGCACTGAAAAAGGCCGAAGAATCGGGTTCGCCCGCAGGCGCCATCGTGCTTCCCGACGGAAAGGTCATGACCGGCAAGACCTCCACGCTTCTGGGCGCCGCATCCAGTGTCCTTCTGAATGCAATCAAATATCAAGCAGGCATCGGCGACCACGAGTACGTCATCTCCGACGAAGCGCTAAAGCCCATCTGCCGTCTGCGCACCGAGCGGCTTGGGCATACCAACCCGCATCTTCATCCGGGCGAAATGCTCATCGCGCTTTCCACCACGTCGCAGACCAGCCCGCTGGCCGCGCGCGTTCTTGAGCACATGGGCGAGCTGAAGGGCTGCGACGCCTACTTCAGCGTGATCTTGTCTGAAGAGGACGAGCGTCTGTACAAGTCTCTGGGCATCAACGTGTGCTGCGAGCCGAAGTACGAGATCCACCGCTTCTACCATGACTAAGCCAACGTCACGCTGCATTAGGCTATGGGGTCGATGATGACGGACAACCGCTTTTCGCGAACCGCATTGGTGCTTGGGCTAAACGCAATGGACGCGCTCGCCCAGGCACGTGTGGCAGTTTTCGGCATTGGAGGCGTTGGCGGGTTCGCCGTCGAGGCGCTGGTGCGCTCTGGCATTGGCGCAATCGACATCGTCGACGCCGACTCCGTCTCCAACACCAATTTGAACAGGCAGATCATCGCCACCGAAGACACCGTTGACCATGACAAAGTCGAGATCATGGCAGCGCGTATCGCCAGTATCAACCCCAACTGCAAGGTCTCAGCGCGCAAAGTGTTCTACCTTCCTTCAACCTGCGACGAGTTCGATTTCAACGACTACGATTACGTGGTCGACGCAGTCGACACCGTGACGGCAAAGCTTCAGCTTATCAAGGAAGCTGGCGACCACAACACACCTATCATTTCCTGCATGGGAACAGGCAACAAGCTTGACCCCACGAAACTGCAGGTCGCAAACATCGAAGACACCACCGTCTGCCCCCTTGCGAAAGTGATTCGCAAAGAAAGCCGCAAGCGCGGGCTGGGCAGCTTCAAGGTAGTGTTCTCAACCGAGGAAGCGCGCACCCCCATCGCCGATCCGAACGACCCCAACCCCGAGCAGCCGCCCGAAGGCAGGCGCTCGATCCCCGGATCGTTCGCGCCCGTCCCGGCAACAGCAGGGCTGATCATCGCCGCTGAAGTCATCAGGGACATCACGGGCGTCTAAGCACTTGAGCGCATAAGCGCCTGATCGTCCGTGCGTAGGGCATGAACGACGTTCCAAGACCCACGCACGCGACAGACGCAGCAGAAGCAGGCCGCCCGCACCCGCACCCGTGCGATGCCCCAAAACACGCGCGCGGCGGCGCAATCGAAACATGCGTGCCCATACCGCAGGCCCAGCAGCACACCTTGCACTCCCAACCCGCAACGAAAAGCCCCGCCCATCCGACCGTCATTCGCGATCGAACAAGCGGGGCTTCTTTCGTCGGTCCAAACCGCTTAAGCTCTACGCAACCTGCGTCTTAGGAGCAAGCTTGGCGGCGGATTCGCCGAAGAACACCTCGTACCAGCACAGGAAGCAGTAGATATTCCAGATGCGCATCATCTTCAACTTGGAGCGGCCCTCCTGCGTGCTGAAATCGGCGCCACGATGATCGTCGAGCATCTGCACCAGATAGTCCACATTGAAGAACTTCTGGGCAGCCTCACTGGTGAAAGCCTCTTTGATACGCTCGTAATACATATCGGTTTGCAGCCACACGGTAAGCGGCGTGATGAATGGCTGCTTGGGCATATCGGCAACCTTCTGCGGGAAACCCAAATGAGCAGCCGCGCGACGAAGCGCGTACTTGGAATGGTCCTTGGTGACACGGCAATTGGTAGGCAGCTGCAGGGCAACGTCGAGAACCTTCTTGTCAAGGAAGGGGACGCGCAACTCAAGCGAGTGCGCCATGGACATGCGGTCGGCCTTCAGGCAGATGT
This sequence comes from uncultured Coriobacteriaceae bacterium, assembly GCA_937937585.1. Taxonomy (GTDB): domain Bacteria; phylum Actinomycetota; class Coriobacteriia; order Coriobacteriales; family Eggerthellaceae; genus UMGS1502. The sequence continues at coordinate 12,946 of CALDCB010000020.1, read as the reverse complement.
CGTACGGCATGTACGAAACCATGTCAACGTATTGGGTTAGCGTGATGGCGTCGCCGTCGTTGGTGCGCTCGACCGCCTCGTTGAAGTGAGGCGTGCACCACTCCCACGGCTTGCACTTGCCCTTGAAATCTTTCAGAACATGAGGGACCTCGTCCCACATGAAGTTCATGCAGGCGCGCTGATAGCTCTTCTCGGGGCCGGCCGAACCGCGCATAGCGAAATGACGGCCATGGAACGGCGGCAGCTTCTCGGCAATGGCACCGGCTGCCCTACGGATGGTCAGGGGAACCAGATTGAAGTACTTCGAGAACTCGTACTGGTCGTGATAGATCCAGTAGCCACCGAAAAGTTCGTCGGCGCCCTCGCCCGACTGAACGACCTTCACTTCCTTGGAAGCAAGCTCGGACACGAAGAACAGCGGGATGGCGCTGGGAGCGCCAAGGGGCTCGTCCATGTAGTACTGCTCGGTGGGAACGATGTCCAAGAACTCCTTGGCCGTAACCTTGACGTCTTTGTTGGACAGACCCGCCCATTCGGCGAACTCGTGAGCGTCCTTCAACTCGTCGAGCTTGATCTTGAAGCCCGCGTTCTCGGCCTTGTCGCGCTGTTCCTCGCTGCCGGTGATGTCGTAACCGACCGAGAACGTCTTCACGCCCTCGGAATGATGCTGACCCATGCAATATGCAGCCAGCGAGCTGTCGATTCCTCCGGAAAGGAAGCTGCCGATCTCGACGTCGGCGATCTCATGGGCGCGCACGGACTCGTCGAAGATGTCCTTGATGATGTCGGCCCATTCCTCGACATCCTTTGTCTTGTCGATTTTGTAAGTGATCTTGTAGAAGCAGCGCTCGCGAATGTTCTCGCCCTCGATGATCATGAGGTGGCCGGGCAGAACCTTATGCACGCCCTCGAACATGGTCTGCGAGTCGTTCAGATACTCGAAACACAGGTACTGCGGCAGCATCTTCTCATTCACTGAAGCATGGAACTTGGGGTGTGCGAAGAACGCCTTGGGTTCGGATGCGTACATGATGCGGTCGCCCTGCATATGATAGTACAGGGGCTTGATGCCGAAGATGTCGCGCGCAAGCACCAGGCGTTTGTTCTTGTCGTCCCAGATGGCAATTGCGAACATGCCGCGTAGCTTCTTGAAAACGCCCACGCCCCACTCTTCGTAACCGTGAACGATGGTCTCGGTGTCGCCGTTGGTATGGAACTCGTAACCAGCCTCGATCAGTTCGGCACGAAGCTCCTGGAAGTTGTAGATCTCACCGTTGAACGTGACGGTGACGCTGCCGTCAGCATTCTGCATAGGCTGATGGCTTTGGGCGACGTCGATGATGGAAAGGCGACGGAAGCCCATGGCGATGTTATCGTTGACGAAATAGCCGTCCTCGTCGGGACCACGGTGAATGATGCGGTCGGCCATGTCCTTAACGATGCTGCGATTGGTTTCGGCATCGTAATCGACGGTGGTGAAGCCAACGAATCCGCACATGAAAGCGCTCCTTCTCTTGAATAATCAACCTGATTAGTGTACTTCACGCCACCATGGCCTCGAAGCGCCTTATGCGTATAACATCAATTCATCAGGCTTGGGAAGCGACAGGGCGAACGCTGTGGAATAATGGGCGAAACGACGACGTTCATCGGCGCTTCGGCCGTTAGGCCACGCGCTCACGAAGGAGGCTTGCCCTATGGCGAAAGCTACCTGCATAGACGATATCAAGGCGCATCTCCAGCCCGTCATCATCGGCGGCGACATCCTTGCCTACAGCTACGTACGCGAGCTGCATCGCGCCTACGGCATCACGCGCTCCATCGTGCTTGCAACGCAAGACGTGAAGATGCTCTCGACCAGCAAATTCACCGACTACCGCCTGGTTGACGGCCTGTACGACAACGCTGAGACGCTCTACTTCAACCTCGAGAAGATCGCCGTCGAAACCTACGAGCGCGACGCCGACGCCATTCTTCTGGTGCTTGGTTGCGACGACGTCCATGCCCGTCTGTTCTCATCGGGCAAAAAGCGACTCGAGTCCATCGGCTACACAGTTCCCTACATCGACTTCGACCTGCTTGACTCGATCACCCAGAAGCGCCGTTTCTACGAGATCTGCGACGAGCTGAACGTCCCCTACCCCAAGACCTGGTATTTCGACTGCGCGAACGGCCCCGAAACACTGCCCGAAAACGAATTCACCTTCCCGCTGATCGCGAAGCCCTCGAACTCGGCTCAGTTTCAAGATGCCACTATCCAGAACAAAAGGAAGATCTACGAGATCGACTCGGCCGACGAGCTGCAGCAAGTCTGGCGCTCGATCCGCACCTCCGATTACAACAACCTGCTGGTCATCCAAGACTTCGTCCCGGGCGAAGATGACGCCATCCGCACGTTGACCACCTTCTCAGATGCCGAGGGCAACTTGCGCGTGGTTTCGGGCGGTGTTGTCGCCCTGCAAGACCACGACCCCACAGCTCTTGGCAACCCGCTTGCCATTATCGGCGAGAAGGAGCAGGTCATCGTCGACAACGCTACCAAGATCCTGAAGCACATCGGCTATCGCGGCTTCGCCAACTTCGACATCAAGTTCGACAGCCGAGACGGCAGCTTCCGCTTCTTCGAAGTGAACACTCGCTGCGGCCGCAACACCTACTACATGAGCCTTGGCGGTGTGAATTTCGTCACGCTGATCGTGCGCGAGTTCATTCTGGGCGAGCCCATCGAGCAAACCGAGGCATACAACCCGTTTTTGTACTGCTGCGTGCCCGATCTGGTGTTGAAAAAGAGCATCGACAACAAAGAGCGCCTGAACCAAGCCCTTGCGCTGCGCAAGAGCACGACCGACCCCTACCCCCTGCACTATTCGCCCGACTCGTTGCAGCACAACGCATGGGCGAAGATCATGTTCGAGAACCAGATCCGCAAGTTCAAGCGCTTCTACTGGGACACCGACGGAAAACAGCTGAAATAGAGCCTGGCCCTACTGGCGCTTGCGGCGATACGCAAAGGAAATCTGCGGGCATCGTGAGGGATGCTAAGGAAATCCACCTGCACCTGCGAAGCGCGAACGCAGGCTAACGGGAACGCCCCCGCAGCACGCGATGCGCTGGGCAATGCAAATGGACTTTCGAAGCGCATGACAACCCGCCCGCAACAAAAGAGCCTCTCTACCGCTTATGCGATAGAGAGGCTCGTGTTTCTAGGCGAGGCATCGCTTAGAACTGAAGCGCCGCCGTGAAGCCCGACCACGAAAGGGCGTCGGTGTCGCGAACGACCGCACCGAACGTGGGAGCGTGAACGTACGGAACTCCACCGTAGCCAACAGCGATGCCGACGTGACCATAGCGGTACAGAACGTCGCCCGGACGAGCCTCGGAGACAGGCACGATGTTCGTGGCGCAAGCCCTCAGGCTTTCCGTGTAGTGAGGAAGCGACATGCCGATCTGCAGATAGGCCCAGCGAACCAAGCCGGAGCAGTCGAATGCGTCGGGGCCCTCGGCGCCCCAGACGTACGGGCAGCCCTTCTTGGAAAGAGCGTAGCCGACAACCGCGGAGTTGTCGCCCGCCGAACCACCGGCGTAGTACCCATCGCCGCCACCGGAGCTTCCGCCGTAATCATCATCGCCGCCGTAGTAATTGTTGTTGTTGGCAGAACCGGCTGCCGCCGCTGCGGCTGCAGCCTGACGTGCGGCCTCGGCTGCTGCAGCCGCAGCCTGCTCCTGCTCGAGCAGCTGACGGGCCTCTTCGTCAAGCGAGTTCATAAGAGTGGTTGCCTCTTGCACACGTGCAGCGGCCTCGTCCTGAGCCTGCTGGGCGATTTCCGCCTGGGTGGCGTACTCTTGCTCCTGGCGAGCGTACTCGTCGTGAGCTTCCTGAAGCTGCTCGCGCAGCAACTGAGCCTCTTCCACCAAAGAAGCGTCGTTCTCGTTCAGGGTGTTCAGAAGATCCCAATTGTTAGTGAACTCTTCGAACGAAGTAGAGCCAAGAAGGAAGTCGAGGTAGCTTGACGGACCCGAACGGTACATGTCGCGCGCACGAGTGCCAAGGCGATCCTGGATTTGAGTGATGCGGACAGAGGTCTCGTCAATCTCCTTTTGAGCGTCGACCATTGCCTGCTCGGCGGCCTGGCGCTTTTCCTCTGCCTGGTAATACGTGTTAGCAGCGTTTTCAAGATCGGCCTGAAGAGAGACGAGCTGATTGCGAACCTCGTCGGCTTCAGCTTGCTTCTCGGCCGAGGTGACTGCAAACGCCTTTGCGGGGTCGACCGCGACAACCACACCGAGAGCGGCTGCGGCGCCCAAGAATACGCGTCGCGAGACGAACTGCGACACTGACACAGTTTTGGTCATGAAAAAAACTCCCGTTCGTGTTTTTAGGGTTCGTTTGCTGGAGACGCATTCATGCTACTACAAAGCAAGGCAAATAAAGGTAACAAATAGGATGCTCAAGGAGCCTCCTTTTCAAAAACGCAACTGCATCCACCTTGCGCCAAGCAAGCATGTCTACGGTTCCCGATCGCCAGCCAAGTTAGCGGAAGCGAATCGATAGAAGGGACAGATACGGTAACTTGACCTGCAGCGTCGGTGGTTGAGGTCCGCCATACGTTGTTGCATGTTCATTCGCTCGCAAAGAACCTCCGATCGAACAACCTGCTTCGTTCCGTAGTGCGTTTAAGATGCGATTGATGTTTCGTTGATCTATTGATCGATCGCACCGACGCTGTATAAAAGCCTAGCACCCGAGAGCGCAAGAGCTGTGAATTCGTGGACTGAAAACATAACGCCAGCTCACGCAAACGGAAACCTGAATGTTTTGCGCAGAAGCTGTGTATCGGCGTTTTCGCACTGCTTTGCGGACCTAATGAAAAGCGCTTACAGCTGCTGGCTGAAGAACGTATGCGAGATCTGCTCGTAGAAGCTGGTCTTCTTGTATTTGACCAAACGAAGCGGCGTGTCGCCGCACCTGACGATAACGCGACGGATGGGTTCGTCGAACTCGAGAGGATCGCCGTCAATGAACAACGTGACATCAGAGTAGCGCGGATCGTCAATGAGCTTGACCTCGACCACATCATGCTGCTCGGTGAGGACGGCACGCGAATTAAGGGTATGGGGTGCGATGGGGACGACGATCATGCCCCTGTGACCAGGGGCAACCAACGGACCGCCTGCAGAAAGAGCGTAAGCGGTGGAGCCCGTTGCCGAGGCGACGATCAAACCGTCACCGCGCATACGCGCGACGTAGTTCCCTGAAACCTCGTAACCGAAGTCGACGATCTTCCCCGCTGCGCCGCGAGCGATGGAAACCTCGTTCACTGCGAAGAAGGAACGCGGACCCTCGACTTCCTCACCTGCTTCTCTGATCTCATCGTCGCCGTCGCAGACGACATCAATGCGCAGCGTGCAGCGTTTCTCGATCGAGACGTCGCCCGCAAGCGCAGCAGCAACCGTCGCGATAAGGCCGTCGTCGACTTCGTTGCAAAGAAAGCCAAGGTGACCGAAGTTGGCGCCAAGCACCGGCACATCCATCATCGTGGTGATGCGAGCGCTATGAAGAACCGTGCCGTCGCCGCCAAGCGTGATGGCAAGAGCGAAATCGCCCTCCAAGCGTTTGTCAATATCGAAAAGCTTGCCAGCACCGTAGGTGAATGAGCTATCAGGGAGATCCTTGACGTCAAGGAGGACCGGTTCGAGCCCGATTGCCTGAAGGTACGCAACCAACTGAAACGATGCGTCGATCGCCTTGGGGTTGGCCTGGTTTCCGATAATGAGAACGCGCATGAGCTTGCCTTGCTTCCCGCCCGTCTGCTGGATATTCTCCGTTGTTTGAATGAATTCCCCAGATGGGACTGCAGGTTGGTTCACTATTTCCATGTCCTGAAGCACAAGGCGGACGCCTTTGCCTCAGAGCATTGCAATTGTACCAGTATTGGGGCCGCATTCGCTTCCCGAACGCCTACGCCCCATCACTCACCTTATAAAGGGAACACATTGAACGCCAAGCCTAATACTCAAGAAATGGAAGAAGAGCCCTGCGGCAACGGCGCGAACAGCACACAGCTTGCGTCCGAAGGCAATGACCAGCAACATGCGGCCAATGCTTCCGTCGCCCGCTCAACCGCTTTGATGACCGTTGCAACGCTCGGTTCTCGCGCTACGGGCCTCATCAGGACGTGGGCTATGGCCTTCGCCCTGGGCAACGGACTTGTCACCTCGGCATACCAGGTTGCGAACAACATGCCGAACGTCATCTACGAGCTGGTAGCAGGCGGTCTTCTTGCGGCGGCGTTTTTGCCCGTTTATCTTTCGCAGAAGGAGAACCTCGGCGAAGAAGGCGGCAACAGGTTCGCCAACAACTTGCTGAACCTGGCCATTGTCGTACTTGGCATCCTCTCCATCTTAGCCACGGTCTTCGCGCCGCAGGTTATCGCCACCCAGACGTTCACGGTAAGCGAAACAGCTGACGTAACGGTATACGCAGTGCAATTCTTCCGCATATTCGCGCTTCAGATCGTGTTCTATGGCATCGGGGGCATTCTCACTGGCCTTTTGAATGCGAACCGCGTCTACTTCTTACCGTCCATCGCGCCTGCGCTCAACAACGTCATCGTCATCATCGCGATGTTCACCTACGTCCCCCTGTCAAAGGTCAACCCGCAAGTCGCCATCGTCATGCTTGCCATCTGCACGACCGCAGGCGTGGCAGCGCAGTTCCTTATCCAGATTCCCGCTCTGCTCAAACTGGGATTCCGCTGGTCCCCGAAAATCGATCTGCACGACCCGGCACTCATCGAGTCGCTGAAGATCGCAGCGCCCACGTTCGTGTACGTCATCGGCACGATGGTGGCTTTCTCGTGTCGCAACGCCTTCTCGCTGCAGGGGGGCGACAACGGCCCCTCGACGCTTATATACGCATGGACCTGGTACCAGCTGCCCTATGGTGTTGTGGCAGTGTCGCTTTCACGCGCCCTGTTCACGGAGATGAGCGAAGCTGTTGCCAAACGTGATTGGGGCACTTTGCGCCACCACGTGACAAGCGGCATCTCCAACACGCTGCTTTTGATCATCCCCATGGCGGGCATCATGTGCGCCCTATCCGTACCGCTGATGATGCTGTTCCGCGCCGGTTCGTTCTCGGCTGAGGACGTAAGCTACGTCGCTTCGATCCTTTCCCTTTGGGTGATCAGCCTGCCGGTCTACTCAATCATGATGCTGCTGTACAACGTGTTCGCCAGCATCAGGAAGTTCCTATGGTTCGCTATCGTGAGCACCATCATGGTTGTCGTTCAGTGCTTGCTGTACGCCTTCCTTTGCCGCCCCGACATATTGGGTTTGGCCGGCGTGCCTATTGCCGATTTGGTCTATTACGGAACCTGCTGCATCATCCTGTGCGTTCTCCTGAGGAAGCAGGTCGGCTCACTCCATCTTGGAAAGATCGCCTCAAGCGCCGCTCGCGTTCTTGCCGCCACCATCATCGGCTCCGCTGCAGTCTACTTCCTTTACCAAATCATTCCAGGCGGCGCGAACATCCTGTCCGCTGTCGTCGAGCTTGTCGTATGCGGACTGGTTGGCTTGACGGTGATCTTCGGCCTGTGCGCGATCTTCCGCGTGCCCGAGATGGATGTCGTGAAAGCGCTTGCAAGCCGTTTTACGGGCAAACTGCATCGCTAACAGCAACCCCCCAGAAGTAGGCAACAAAAGAGCCTTCCTGCGCCAACAGGAAGGCTCTTATCATGTCCGGAGGAGACAGCACAGAGAAGACCTAAGGCACTCGAGTGCGGCACCCACACAAGAGCCGCATCCTTCGTCTTATGGACACTAAATCGGACGCCTATGATCAGGTTCCACGGAGATAAGCACCGGACCGTCCTTCGTGACTGCGATGGTTTTCTCGAAATGTGCCGAAGAAAGCCCATCGCGCGTGCAAGCAAGCCAGCCATCAGGCATCATCTTCACACGAGGCGACCCCATGGTGATCATCGGCTCGATAGCAAGAACCATACCAGGCGCCAATTTCAATCCCGAACCCCTGCGGCCGAAATTGGGAATGCCAGGCTCTTCGTGCATGTCACGACCGATTCCATGTCCCTCGAAATCGCGGACCACACCGAATCCCTCGCGCTTGGCCACGGCTGAAACAGCATGACCGATATCGCCTAAATGACCACCAGCACGAGCCGCATCGATTCCAGCCCACATGCACTCCTCGGTGGCGTCAAGCAGGCGCCTTGCGTCAAGAGAGACCTCGCCCACCGCGAACGTCCATGCATTGTCCCCTGCCCAACCGTCAACGGTGGCACCGACATCAATGGAAATGATATCGCCCTTGCGTAGAACGGTTTTCTTCGATGGAATGCCATGAACGATTTGTTCGTTCACCGATGTGCAAATGCTAGCCGGGTATCCGTAATAACCTTTGAATGTGGGCTTGCCGCCATGAGAGCGAATGAACTCCTCGGAGAAATCATCAAGCTCTTTTGTGGTGACACCTGGCTTGCAAAGCTCGCCAATCCCTCGAAGAACTGCTGCTGAAACGAATCCAGCATGTTTCATGGCCTCGATTTCGCCATCGCTTTTCAAAATGACGCCGCGTGCACGACCCCTCATAGGTCTCAACCTCCAAATAAAAAAGGGAGCCCGAAGGCTCCCTTCTCACATTACCAGTGTGATTCTAACGACTACGCCTCAGAAACGGCAGTAGTGTAGTTCTTCGTAACGGAAGAATCAACCGCGATGCCCGGGCTCATGGTGGAGGCAACAGTGATGCTCTTCACGTAACGACCCTTAGCGCTTGCGGGCTTAATGCGAAGAATCTCGTCGTAAACGGCGCCATAGTTCTCAGCGAGCTGCTCAGCGGTGAAGCTGGACTTGCCAAGGATGACGTGGCAGATGCCGTAGCGGTCGGCACGATACTCAACGCGGCCACCCTTGAGCTCGTTGATTGCCTTAGCAACATCAGGGGTGACAGTACCGAGTTTGGGGTTCGGCATGAGGCCGCGAGGGCCGAGGATCTTGCCGAGACGACCAACCTTGGCCATCTGATCGGGAGTAGCGACAGCAGCGTCGAACTCGATCTTGCCAGCCTGGATGTCCTCCATCAGCTCGGTGGTACCGACGATGTCAGCGCCAGCCTCACGAGCTGCGTCAGCAGCAGCGCCTTCGGCGAAGACGGCTACGCGGACAGTCTTGCCAGAGCCGTTCGGGAGAGCAACGGTGCCGCGAAGCTGCTGCTCAGCCTTACGGGTGTCGATGCCAAGGCGAAAGTGGGCTTCGACGGTCTCGTCGAATTTCGCAGAGGCGATCTCCTTCAGCGTCTCGAAAGCAGCAAGAGGAGCGTACTCGTTCTCGCCGATCTTCTCGATCGCTGCGCGGTAGTTCTTAGACTTCTTAGCCATTGTGGTTCCTTTCGTGGTGAATAACGAGCGGTTAAACTCTTCCACTTACATCGATTCGATAGGAATCGGTTACTAACTACAGGTTCTTCAGGGCCTCTGCGAGCTTCTTGGAAGGAACGTACTTCTTCTTCATCTCGCGACCCTCGATGCGGACGCCCATGGAACGAGCGGTACCTGCGATGGTCTCCATAGCGGCCTCGATGGTGTTGGCATTGAGGTCGGGCATCTTGATCTCGGCGATCTCACGAAGCTGATCAAGAGTGAGGGTGCCGACGGTCTGCAGCTGAGGGATGCCAGCGCCGGACTTGATGCCCAGCTTCTCCTTGATGAGAACAGGCGCGGGAGGCGTCTTGCAAACGAAGGTAAAGGACTTATCTTCGTAGATGGTGATCTCAACAGGGATGATGGTGCCGGACTGATCTTGCGTCTGGGCGTTGAATGCCTGGCAGAACTGCATGATGTTGACGCCCTGAGCACCCAGAGCGGGGCCTACCGGAGGAGCCGGATTGGCAGCACCAGCAGGAATCTGCAGTTTGACGAAGCCGGTAACCTTCTTAACTTTTTCGGCCATTTGTCAGAATCCTTTCGGTAATGGATAGATCTATTTATCAAGAAGCCTTCCGTGAGAAGCCCCAGTCCACGTGGGCACGCAAAGCACTTGAATCAGAAAACTAGAGCTTGGCAACCTGGTTGAACGAAAGTTCAACGGGGGTCTCGCGACCAAAGATGCTAACGAGAACCTTGACCTTGCCGGACTCGGGGGAAACCTCGGAAACAACGCCGTCGAACTCGGCAAGCGGTCCGTTGGTAACCTTAACGCTCATGCCGACTTCGATGTCGGTAGAGGTCTTGCGCACAACGTTGACTTGCTTCGAATCGCGACCCATCATCTTGTTGAACTCTTCACGGGTCAGCGGTTCAGGATTGCCGTTGCTGCCAACGAAGCCGGTAACACCGGGAGTATTGCGGACAGCAGCCCAGCTACGAGCATCCAGATCCATACGAACGAGAACGTATCCGGGGTAAACCTTCCTCTCGGACTCAACTCGACGGCCACCTTCTTTGATTTCGGTGACAACCTCGGTCGGAATCTCGATACCGAACACGTTGTTCTCGAGACCCATGATCTCGACACGCTGCTTGATGGTTTCCTTGACTTTGTTCTCGTAACCGGAGTAGGTATGAAGGACGTACCATTTCTTAGCCATGATTATGCCCCCAAACCAGAAATAGCGACGAGAACCGGGGTGATAATGACATTGTCGAGAAGGGCAACGAAAACCCCGAAGAAGAGCAGCGCTGCAACGACAACCAGGCTCCAACGCCAAACATCCTGGCGCGAAGGCCAGGTTACACGTTTAAGCTCGGCCTTAACATCCTTCAGGAATGCAAAGCGAGACTTCTTCTTAGGTTGATCCTTAGATTCCTTCTTCGACTGGGCTTGTGCTTGCTCAGCGTTCTTAGTCGATTCGCTTTTAGCGGCCTTCTTGAAAAAGCTCTTCTTGGGCTTCTCCTCTACCGGCTCAGCGGCTTTGGCCAGTGCAGCAGCTTCATCGATCGCCTTCTGCTCTTTGCGAGCTTGGCGAGAAGCAGATGCCTTAGCGCGTTGAGATTTTGACTTATGGGCCATACAGATCCTTCGAAAAAACGAACTGCCTTTAAACGTGAAACAAGCAGCCTGATTCCAAGCTGCTACATGTTCCATAGCAACCTCGATACAAGCTGCTTATCAACAAGCTGGCAGGCCAGGAGGGACTCGAACCCCCAACATGCGGTTTTGGAGACCGCCGCTCTACCAATTGGAGCTACTGGCCTATGCTTGTAAAAACCTGCCTAATATTATCGAGTTTCACGATGCAGGGTGTGATGACCACACCATTTGCAATATTTCTTCATCTCGATACGATCAGGATTGTTCTGCTTGTTCTTCTTGGTCGTATAGTTACGGCGCTTGCACTCGGTGCAGGCAAGGGTGACCAAAGTACGCATGAATTCTCCTCTTACGTTCCAATTTCTTGCAACGCTTGCTTGACACATGAATTTCATAAGCGGAGCCCACAAGATGCGGGCTCCGCGCTAGTTCAAAGTAGAACTATTTGATGATCTCGGTAACACGACCGGAGCCAACGGTGCGGCCACCCTCGCGGATAGCGAACTTGAGGCCCTGCTCCATAGCGATCGGGTGGATGAGCTCAGCGGTGATCTCAACGTTGTCGCCAGGCATAACCATCTCGACGCCCTCGGGCAGATGTGCAACACCGGTAACGTCGGTGGTGCGGAAGTAGAACTGCGGACGATAGCCATCGAAGAACGGGGTGTGACGGCCGCCCTCTTCCTTAGTCAGGATGTAGACCTGACCCTTGAAGTTGGTGTGCGGGGTAACAGAACCCGGCTTGCAGAGAACCTGGCCACGCTCGATGTCCTCGCGCTTGATGCCACGCATGAGGCAACCGATGTTGTCGCCAGCCTGAGCCTCGTCGAGCAGCTTGCGGAACATCTCGATGCCGGTGCAGACGGTGGTCTGGGTCTCCTTGATGCCGACGATCTCCAGCGGGTCGTTCATGTGAAGAACACCACGCTCAACACGGCCGGTAGCAACGGTGCCACGACCGGTGATGGTCATGGTGTCCTCGACAGCCATCAGGAAGGGCTTGTCGGTGTCGCGCTCGGGAGTGGGGATGTACTCGTCAACGGCGTCCATGAGCTCCCAGATCTTGTCCTGCCACTCTTTGTCGCCCTCGAGGGCCTTCAGAGCGGAACCGCGGATGATCGGCAGGTCGTCGCCGGGGAAATCGTAGCTGGAGAGGAGCTCACGGGTCTCCATCTCAACGAGGTCGATGAGCTCTTCGTCATCAACCATGTCACACTTGTTCAGGAAGACGACGATGTAAGGAACGCCAACCTGACGGGCAAGCAGGATGTGCTCGCGGGTCTGAGCCATGGGGCCGTCGGTAGCAGCGATAACCAGGATAGCGCCGTCCATCTGAGCAGCACCGGTGATCATGTTCTTGACGTAGTCAGCATGGCCGGGGCAGTCAACGTGAGCGTAGTGACGCTTGTCGGTCTCGTACTCGATGTGAGCGATGGAGATGGTGATGCCGCGCTCGCGCTCTTCGGGAGCCTTGTCGATGTTCTCGAAAGCGGTGAAGTTAGCATGAGCGGTACCATGAGAACCGTCGTTCATAGACAGGGTCTTGGAGATGGCAGCCGTAAGAGTGGTTTTGCCGTGGTCGACGTGACCGATGGTGCCGATGTTTACATGCGGCTTGGAGCGGTCGAAATGTTCCTTGGCCATGGAAATCATCCTTTCTATTGATGAAATCGCGTTGTTTCGGCGATAAATACCTATATACAAGAAGCATCCCCCGAAGAGGATGCTTTCAAAAAGTTCTGGTAGCGGTGATTGGACTCGAACCAATGACATCACGGGTATGAGCCGTGTGCTCTAACCAACTGAGCTACACCGCCAGAAATGGAGCCCGCGACCGGACTTGAACCGGTGACCTCTTCGTTACCAACGAAGTGCTCTACCTACTGAGCTACACGGG
>CALDCB010000019.1 GCA_937937585.1 uncultured Coriobacteriaceae bacterium | reverse complement strand
TCACCATGATGCCGTCCGAAGAGTGGAAGAACAAGCTTGGTTCCGCCCTCCTCGAGTACGCTCAGGGCACCGGCGACTGGAACGCAGTCAAGAAGGCGTTCGTGGACGGTTGGAAGACCGAGTACGACGCTGCTCACTGATCACCGCTTGATCAAACCAATAACTGAATAGAATAACTGCGGCCGAGAGTTTTCCTTTCCTTCTCTCGGCCGCAGTTGGTTGTGACGACATAGCGAAGGGCCGTCATCGTAATTACTTGCGATGACGGCCCTTCGTGTATGTCGCTACGTTCGCTGTATGTTGCCGGAAAATCAGCTATGCAGACGAGCGGTGGTCGAACGGACGATCAGCTGCGCGGGGAACGTCTTGAACGGTTCGTCGAGCGGCTGCTTCTCGATTAGCGCGAGTGTCATGCGGGCCGCTTCGCGGGCCATCTCGACAGGGGTCTGACGGATGGTGGTCAGGCCGAGGTCGCGCGCGTAGACGCTGTCGTCGTAACCGATGATGGAGATGTCGTTCGGCACGGTGAAACCGTTGCGTTCCAGCTGGAACAGCAGCGGCACCGCGATGCCATCCTCCTGGCAGGCGATGGCCGTCGGCATGTGGTCGAGGCTGAGCAGCTGCGTCACGACCTTGCTGATCCTGTTCCTGCCAGCGTCGGTGACAAGCACGCGCGGTTCGACGCCGTTGGCCTGGCAGCATGCCATGAACGATTCGTAACGGCCCTGCACGCTGAAGTGCAGCGTCACTTCGCGGTCGGAACGAATGTAGACGATGTCGCGGTGGCCAAGCATCATCAGATGGCGTGCGGCGAGTTCCGAACCCTGCTTGTCGTCGATGCGGACGGCCGCGTTGAAGCCGCGTTCTTCCGGCAGGCTTGAGTTGATGCCGATGATCGGCACGTCGATCGACCTGAGCTGTTCGATTTCGTTGCTGGCGATGTCGAAGGAAATGACGATCACGGCGTCGACGTTGCGGCGCACCGGCAGCATGTTGAAGAACTCGCTGCGTTCCTCGGTGCTGGACATCTGGTAGATGGAGATGTCGTAGCCCTCATCGTGGAAGACCTCGTTCAGACCTTCGATGATGGAGGAGCTGAACCATAGGTTGAGCCGGCCTGAGACGAGTACCGCGATACGCAGCGCACGGCCGGTTTTCAAGGCCGCGGCAGAACGCGAGATGGAGAAATTCAGCTCGTCCGCGGCCTTCATCACCTTGTCTCTGGTGGCTTTCGACACCAGGTCAGGGCGCGTGAAGGAACGAGAGACGGTGGAAATGGACACGTGCGCGAGTTGCGCAACATCCTGAATGCTACTGCTTTTCATCGAGTCCCCTGTACAGTGATTGCTTGAATAATGTAATGCTACCTCCCCTCACCATTAAGACCGTGTTCTTGTCCAATTTGCAACTTATTCATTACAAACGTTTTCATAAAGTGGTGGTAGTTGGGCATTGCTTGGAATATAAGCGTTCTCTAGAGATGGTTTTTGGTGACAACGTTTCATATTTTGCCGTGCGTGACATGCGAAAATGACAACGTTTGACATTTGCAGTCATGCCGTTTATCATGACTGATGTAAGCACTGGAGAAACAGGAAACAATGCTGTGGATGGTTCCTCTGGGGAATGGAATTCCCGCCCGCGTTGACGCGGTACGCGGAATGGAGAAGGAAAGAAAGCAGGCAGGCTATGATCAGCATGGCTGGCAAGGCGATACGAAAGTGGTGGGCGCTCTTCGCGCTGCCAACGTTCGCCGCGTTCATCATCGGGTTTGTGATCCCGTTCATCATGGGTGTGTATCTGAGCTTCTGCAAGTTCGCCACCGTCACCGACGCCGAATTCGTCGGTCTGAAAAACTACAAGAGGGCTTTTGCCGATAAGGAGTTCCTGCACGCGCTGGGCTTCTCGACGGCACTGACCATCATCACGACGATCGTGATCAACGTAGTCGCGTTCGCCATCGCATACATGCTGACCAAGGCCATCAAGGGCTCCAACATCTTCCGTTCGGTGTTCTTCATGCCGAACC
>CALDCB010000018.1 GCA_937937585.1 uncultured Coriobacteriaceae bacterium | reverse complement strand
GCGGAGGAAGACCCGACATGAACGATCAAAGCGCCATGCCGACGAAACCGCAGATTCTGCTTGTGGATGACTCCGTGATGAACCGCGCGATACTGGCGGAGATTCTTGGAAGCGACTACCGCATTCTTGAAGCGCAAGACGGCAAAGAGTGCATGGAGAAACTCCAGGCAGAAGCCGCAGACATTGCTCTGGTGCTGCTCGACATCGTCATGCCTGTGATGGATGGCTTCGAGGTTCTGGAGGCCATGAATGCCAGCCGTGCCATCGAAGACATCCCGGTGATTATGATTTCCAGCGATGACTCCCTCGTCTCCCTTCGCAAGTCCTACGACCTGGGTGCGAGCGACTACGTCAATCGCCCCTTTGATGCGCAGATTGTTCGCCGTCGCGTGACCAACACCGTCAAGCTGTACGCCAAGCAGCGAAATCTGGCGCAGATGGTGTCCGATGAAATCCATGCCCGCGAGAGCAACACCGACATGCTGGTGGGCGTGCTGAGCCAGATCGTTGAGTTCCGCAACGGCGAGAGCGGCCCTCACGTGCGGCGCATCCGCCACATCACGAAGCTGCTGCTCGATTGCCTGGTGGAGCGCGGCGCCGAGCATCCCATCACCGCCGAGCAGCAGAGCATCATTCCGCTCGCCTCTGCCCTGCACGACATCGGCAAGATCGCCATCGACGAGAAGATTCTCAACAAGCCCGGCAAGCTGACTGCAGAGGAATTCGAGGTCATCAAGACCCACACGACGCTGGGAGCCGAGATCTTGCAGCGGCAGGAAAACTTCGACAAGGAACCGCTGCTGCAGACGGCCTACGAGATCTGCCGCTGGCACCATGAGCGCTGGGACGGACGCGGCTACCCGGACGGCTTGAAAGGCGACGAGATTCCCCTGAGCGCGCAGCTGGTTGCCTTGGCGGATGCGTACGACGCCCTGACCAGCGAGCGTTGCTACAAGAAGGCCTTCTCGCACGAGCAGTCCGTTCAGATGATCTTGAACGGCGAGTGCGGGGCGTTCAACCCCGCGCTGCTGGAATGCCTCACGGCCGTGCAGGCCGACCTCAAAAAAGAACTGCGCCGTATCGGATAAGCTACAGGCGCACTGAAAGCAGAAGGAACACCAGCCCCATGAACCACGGAGTCTCACGCCGCGCTTTCCTGAGCGGATGCACGCTGCTGCTGGCATCTGCTGCCGTCGGCAGCCTGACTGGCTGCGGCGACCAGACGGCGGATACCAGCGACCTTCCCCAAATCATTGTGGGAAGCGACATATACCCGCCCTATACGTATCTGAGCAATGACGGCGCTCCCACCGGCATCGACGTGAAGATTGCCAAAGAGGCATTTCGCCGCATGGGGTACTCCGCCCGGTTTGAAACGATTGACTGGGAGCAGAAAACCAACCTCGTGGAGAGCGGAGCCATCGACTGCATCTGGGGATGCTTCTCCATGGACGGGCGCGAAGAGATGTACCGCTGGGCGGGCCCTTACATGGTGAGCCGCCAGGTGGTCGCGGTGAATGCCGACAGCAGCATTCAGGCGCTGAGCGACCTTGCGGGCAAAACCGTCATGGTGCAGAGCACCAGCAAACCGGAGGGCATCTTCCTCGACGGAAGCGATCCGCGCATCCCGCAAGGGGTGGAAGTTCTCAGCACCGAAGACCGCGGTGTGCAGTATGCCATGCTGGCGTGCGGATATGTCGACGCCATCGCCGCCCATGAGACCGCGATTTTGCAGTACACGCAGGACAGTGATGCCGAGTTTCGCATTCTGGATGAGCCGCTGCTGGTCACTGGGCTGGGCGTTGCCTTTGCGAAGAATGACAATCGAGGGCTGGACAGCCAGCTGAACGACACCCTTGCGCAGATGCGCGCAGACGGCACGCTGGGGGAAATCATCAGCACGTATCTCGAGAACGCCTCGCAGTATCTGGAGGTGGACACCATTGAAGCGTAAGACCGATGCCACCCCGAACAAGCGGAAATGGGCAATCTATCTCAGCGTCGGTGCTCTTCTCCTGGCAGGCGTCGCTTTTTTCTCCGGCAAAAACGAGCTGTGCCTCACGGAAGAACGCTTTGACCAAACGCTTGACTTTATCAAATCGCAGTCCACTAGTTATGAGAAGTACAACGACATCGTTACGGCCAAGGCCCTGCGCCGCGAGGCTGTTTCGGTGCATCAGCTGGCAGACGACCCCACACTTGACCTCTCCGATTCCCAGTGCTTGGAAGATCAGGCAGAGGCGCTTTGGCTTACGGGCATTTCAGTCCTGGATTCAAACGGCACGCTTCTGTGCGAATACACAGCCGATGGAGTCGGGTACGCCCAGCTGGAAGACCAACTTAAACGGGATACCGTTCTGGATGCCCTCCGCTACCCGCAAAAGACCTATGTCAAGCAGCTTTTGTTGGAGGACGGGTCTGCCGTGGATGTGGCTGTGCGCAGGTCGGCCAGTGAAGACGTGGTCCTGCTTGCTTATCGGCACACCTCCGCAGAATTCGTAACAGAAGGGGCGCTGTCTGTCCAAAGCGTTCTGGACGGCTACCCAGAAGAGACCAGCGGCACGCTGTTCATGGTGCAGAACAATCGGGTCGTTGCCTCCAACCAACCGAACCTGATTGGACGCGATGTTGCGGACAGCCCGTTGGTGCAGGAGATTCGTGGGGTCGGCACCGCAGGGACGCTGACGCATGCGGCAGGCTGGGATGGCTCTGGCTGCTATTTTGGAATGTACAGCCACGGCAGGTCCTTCGATCTCTATGCGTACACGGATGAGAAGACGGTTTTCAGCAACACATTCGCGGTGACCTCGATTGCCCTGGTCAGCTACGCCCTGCTCGTTTCGGTCCTTCAGATACTGCGCGCACGCTCGACGCAGGCGATTGAGCGGCAGAACAAGAAGAAGGAGGCGCAGTACCAGGCCCAGCTGGAGGAACAGAACCGCAGGCTGGAGATCGCCCTGCAGCACGAGGGGGCTGCCAACCGCGCCAAGCGGGAGTTCCTCTTCAACATGAGCCACGACATCCGCACGCCGATGAACGCCATCATCGGCTTCACGTCGCTGGCCGCGACCCACATCGACAACCGCGAGCAGGTGCTGGACTACCTGAAGAAGATCTCCACCTCCAGCCAGCACCTCCTTTCCCTCATCAACGACGTGCTGGACATGAGCCGCATCGAGAACGGCAAGATCAAGATTGATGAGAAGCCGGTGCATCTGCCCGACATCGTCCATGACGTGCGCTCCATCATTCAGCCCGACATGACGGCGAAGCGATTGGCATTTTTCATCGACACCATGGACATTGAAGACGAGGACATCGTCACCGACCCGCTGCGCCTCAACCAGATCCTGCTGAACATCCTGTCCAACGCCATCAAGTTCACCCCCACGGGCGGCATGATCAGCATTCGCATAGCCCAGAAGAACGGCGCCCCCACGGGCCACGCCTGCTACGAGTTCCGCGTCAAGGACAACGGCATCGGCATGAGCGAGGAGTTCCAGGCGCACATCTTTGAGCAGTTCGCCCGCGAGGAAAGCGCCACCGTCAGCCGCATCCCGGGCACGGGACTCGGCATGTCCATCACCAAGAGCATCGTGGACCTGATGGGCGGCACCATCTCCATCGAAAGCGAGCCGGGCAAGGGCAGCGAGTTCATCGTGAACCTGTGCTTTGCGCTCAACGAGCAGAAGGTTGAGCAGAAAAGACTTCCGCAGCTGGAAGGGCTCCACGCGCTGGTGGCAGACGACGACACCGACACCTGCCTCAGTGTCAGCACCATGCTGTCCAAAATCGGGATGCGACCGGAATGGACGATTTCCGGCAAGGAGGCGGTGATTCGCACCAAGTACGCCGTGGAGCAGGGCGATACCTTCAGCGTCTTCATCATCGACTGGCTGATTCCCGACATGAACGGCATCGAGGTCGTGCGCAGGATCCGCAAGCTGATTGGAGACGACTGCCCCATCATCATCCTGACCGCCTACGACTGGGCGGACATCGAAGACGAGGCACGCGCCGCCGGCGTAACCGCCTTCTGCGAAAAGCCGCTCTTCCCCTCCGAGCTGCGCCGTGTTCTGGCCGAGCCGTTCCATGTGAAGACGGCCGGCGAGCTGCCCCAGGCAGACCCCGTCGACCTCAGGGGAAAGAAGATCCTG
>CALDCB010000017.1 GCA_937937585.1 uncultured Coriobacteriaceae bacterium | reverse complement strand
CCGGTGACCTCTTCGTTACCAACGAAGTGCTCTACCTACTGAGCTACACGGGCGAGAAAATGGTGGGCGCGCAAGGATTCGAACCTTGGTAAGCATAGCTAACGGGTTTACAGCCCGTCCCCTTTAACCACTCGGGCACACGCCCATTTTGGCTCGCTCAAATTCATGTGTACTTTTCAAGCTGCCGCTCGTTCGGAAAGCGTACTTCCCTCGGAGCGATTGAGAATATTACGCTAGGTACGGGGGTCTGTCAATCAGCTACACGCCCCCGGGTGTGTCTCCATGATTCCTTCGTTTCCGCAGGTCATCACTTACTTTTAGCTATTTTTCACCAAAATTCGGTAAAAAAGATTTTTGAAAAGTCGTTTTATTTTTCCAATCCCCTTGTCTATTTGACCGCTCACGACCGCTTGTAAGTTTAGTAAGCCGATGAAACCAAGCGGCAATCTCTTAGGGGTACAATAACTCGACCCCAAGAAAGGACAAATATATGTACACCGACCTTGAATCAGCCGATCTTAAGGCCTTGAAAACCCGCCTTGACGACGAGTATGAGCACATCAAGGCGCGCGGCCTTGCCCTGAACATGGCCCGTGGCAAGCCGGCCGCCGACCAGCTCGACCTAAGCATGCCTCTACTTACTACCGTTACGGGAATCGATGATTGCTTCTCAGAGGACGGCACCGATTGCCGCAACTACGGAGTATTGGACGGCATCCCCGAGGCAAAACGCCTTATGGCCGCAATGCTTGACGACAAGCCCGAGAACGTCATCGTCGGCGGCGCCTCGAGCCTTACCCTTATGTACAACGCTGTTTCCCGCTATGTTGCGCACGGCGCCCTTGGCTCTACGCCCTGGGGCAAGCTGGATAACGTGAAGTGGCTTTGCTCCGTCCCCGGTTATGACAGGCATTTCCTGGTAACCGAAAGCTTCGGCTTCGAGCTTATCCCTGTTCCCATGAACGAGGACGGCCCCGACATGGATTTCGTCGAGCAGGCTGTCGCGAACGACGCCTCTGTCAAAGGTATCTGGTGCGTGCCCAAGTATTCCAACCCTGCGGGCACTACGTATTCCGACGAAGTCGTCGATCGCCTTGCAAGCATGAAATGCGCTGCTGAAGACTTCCGCATCTTCTGGGACAACGCTTATTGTGTGCATCATTTGTTCGATGAGCCCGAAAACCAGGATCAGCTTAAGGACATCGCCCAGGCTTGCGCCGCTGCCGGCAACCCGAACCGGTACTTGAAGTTCGCCTCTACCTCGAAGATCACCTTCCCCGGCGCCGGCATCTCGGCAATCGCGGCAAGCGGTGAGAACATCGCCGAGATCAAGAGCCTCATCAGCCCCGCCGTCATCGGCTACGACAAGATGAACCAGCTGCGTCACGTCAAGTTCCTGAAAGACGCCGACGGCATTGCCAAGCATATGAGCAAGCATGCAGCCATCATCCGCCCGAAGTTCGAGCTCGTGCAGGAAAAGCTCACCGCAGGCCTTGCAGAAGTTGACGGCTGCAGCTGGACCAACCCGCGCGGTGGCTACTTCATCTCATTCGACGCTCCCAAGGGCTGCGCCAAGCGCATCGTCGAGCTCGCCAAGACGGCAGGCGTCACCATGACCGGAGCAGGCGCCACCTGGCCTCGCAAGAACGATCCGTACGACACGAACATCCGCATCGCCCCTACCCTCCCACCGCTCGAGGAGCTTTCCGTGGCGCTGGACGTCTTCGTCTGCTGCGTGAAGCTTGCTGCTGTTGAGAAACTGCTCGAGGATAAGGAATAACGAACGTGCAAATGAAAATGGGCTCCGGCGACTTCTTGGTAGTCTTCGCCATTCTTCTTTACTTCATCGTAGTGCTGACCATCGGCTTCATTTACGCAAAGAGGTCGAACTCGTCAGCATCCGAGTACTTCCTGGGCGGTCGCAAGATCGGCCCATGGTTCACCGCCCTTTCAGCCGAGGCCTCGGACATGTCGGGTTACCTCCTTATGGGCTTGCCCGGCTTGGCTTACTTTTCGGGCGCTGCCGACGTTGGCTGGACTGCCATCGGCTTGGCGTGCGGCACCTATTTGAACTGGAAGCTCGTCGCTGCGCGCCTGCGCAACTACTCTGTGGTGGCGAACGACTCCATCACGCTGCCTGCGTTCTACAGCAACCGCTTCCACGACGAGAAGCAAACGGTGGGCACCATCGCCGCCGTGATCGTCTTGATCTTCTTTTGCGTTTACGTTGGAAGCTGCTTCGTTACCTGCGGAAAGCTGTTCAACACCCTGTTCGGTCTTGATTACGCCGTCATGATGGTCTTCGGCGCCATCATCGTGTTCCTTTACACGATGGTAGGCGGCTACCTTTCGGTTGTCGCAACCGACTTCGTCCAAGGTTGCCTGATGTTCTTCGCCCTGGCCGTTGTGGTTCTTGGTTCCATCGGCATGGCAAGCGGCATCGAGAACGCGGCTGCCTTCCTATCCGACATCCCCGGCTACCTGTCGATGACCCAAACCGCCGTGCCCGTCCTCGACGCGAACGGCATGCAAACGGTAAGCGACGGCGTTCCGCTGTTCGGCATGCCCGCCGAATACGGTTTGCTCACCATTGTCTCCACGTTGTCGTGGGGCCTGGGCTACTTCGGCATGCCTCAGGTTCTTGTCCGCTTCATGGGCATCCGCAGCGCCGAAGAAGTCAAGCAGTCGCGCATCATCGCCATCGTCTGGGTTGTCATCTCGATGTTCTGCGCCGTCATGATCGGCTTAATCGGCCGTGCGGTCATCCCCACCGAGCTTCTTACCCAGTCTGCTGCCGAGAACATCTTCATCGTTCTTTCGCGCATCATGCTCCCCTCGCTTCTGTGCGGCATCGTGGTTTCAGGTATCTTGGCCGCATCGATGTCGTCGGCTTCGTCCTATCTGCTGATCACCGGATCCTCCGTTGCCGAGAACATCTTCCGCGCCGTGTTCAAGAAAGACGCAACCGACAACCAGGTTCTCATCGTCTCCCGCATCACGCTGGCAGCAGTCCTGTTGTTCGGCATCTTGGTGGCCTGGGACGAGAACTCGGTCATCTTCACCGTCGTCTCGTATGCCTGGGCGGGCCTGGGCGCGTCATTCGGCCCCCTTACGCTGTTCTCGCTGTACTGGAGACGCACGACCAAACAAGGCGCTATCGCCGGCATGGTAACCGGCGCCGTGACTGTTCTTGTCTGGCACAACTTCATCAAGCCGCTTGGCGGCGTGTTCGGCGTTTACGAGCTGCTGCCTGCCTTCATCCTTGGATGCCTGGCCATTTTCATCGTGTCGAAGCTCACGCCCGAGCCCGAAGCATCGGTGCTTGAGGAGTTCGATCACTACATGGACTCGGATGGAGGAACGCGCGACCTGGACGATGTCCTAGAGGGCTCCATCCCTCTGGATTAACGTCGAAGCGCCCTGTGTGCATACGGTCGCTAACGCCACATTACGAGCGCCATCCCGAAAGGGGTGGCGCTTTTTTCTATACAAACTGCCTCCCATTTTCTCGCGTCTAAGAAGAAATGAAAGGCAGTTCAAAATAACGCAGCAGCCTTCGCGAAAGACAGTGCAGCAGTCGAATAAGAACAATGGCGCACCCACGCAGCGCAGCAGAACGCACCCGTAAAACCAGGAGGCTTCCCCAAAGGGAAGCCTCCTATCATTTACTGCCCCGTCATAGCAAAGCAGAGCCACACGAAAAGCACCGTGAAGAGAGCGAACCCAGCCATGAGCGCCCATGCAGATGGGCGTCCCCAATTTACCGTCCAGCCAAAGCCAGAGCGCTTTGGCACGAAAATGCTCGCGTCATTGCCGTTGACATATATCATGCCTAGCTTCCAGCATGCGTCGTCGTTGCGAAGCAGGTTGTCAGACTCTTCCATACGGAAAACCTTCGAACCCGACTGGCCGAACACCAAATTCACGCCCACAGTTGCAACCAGCACCAAAACAGTTAATGCAAGAACCGCGATCAAAACAATCTGAAGCGATGCCATCCCGATGAACGAAAGCTCCATCAAGATGCCGATAACGGCGGTAAGGAGCAGGCCACACACCAGAAGCGTCACGGTTTGCGCGCGCAAGAACAAGCCATAAGCCCACGAAGAGCTTGCAGGATGTTCAGGTGTGGTACCGGGCTTCGAGCGCAAAGCCGACCAATGCGAAAAAACGAAACACACCGCCATGAAGGCCTCGAACAAAACCGGAAATGCAACCACCATAGGTGTCTTTTGAGCGACATCGGTAACGTTTCCCGCAAAGTCGATATGCATGGGAATCATATCAGGCATCGCATCGTAACCGACAACCGCGATGACGGCAGTGATCACCATGATGGGTACGTATGCCCAATTCCATTTAAGCGAAATGCCCCTTGGGACTAAAGCCGAATCCTCCCCGATCGCCGCAATGCTCTGACGGGGTTCGGCGGTCCAACCCCTCTCCTTCTTCATCTTCATCATGCGCGAACGCGAGGCGATGATCATGCCGCCTCCCACGAAAACGGGTACAACGAACGATCCGCTGATGATGAAGACCATCGCCTTAGACTCACTGCCTGCGAAACCGCATGCCACGGCCGCGACAGTGAACACAGCAGCAGCCGCCAAGACCACAAGGGAGAAACGGCGCTTCAGCCCGCGAACCGCCGGATCGTTTTCCGCCGATGTTGGAACCGAAACCGAGAATACCTCCCCTTTCGGCTGGAAATAAGGCGTAACGGCGACCATGATGCCCGTAAGCGGGATGAGCATGGCAAACGCCACCAAGATGATTTGAGTTTCGATTGCAGGCATGCTCACTCCTTCTTTCCGAACACGACATCAAGCTGACTGGAAACGCATTTCTCAAACGCAGAGCGAGTTCCCCCCGACGCCTTATACGATTCAGCCAAACGAACCAGCTCCCGTGCCAAAGTTTCATCTGCGCCGTCTTTGCCCGAAAGGTCGGAAGGACGGGCAATGAACGCGCTGGATCGACCTCTCATGGTGACGAACCCCTGATCGCGCAGAAGCGCGTAAGCTTTGTTCACGGTATGCAAGTTGATCCCCAAATCGCCCGCCAAACGACGAACGCTCGGCAGCGGATCGTCGGGCGCAAGCTCACCTTGCGCGATGCCGCGAACGATCTCGTTGCGAATTTGCTGATACAACGGCTCATCAAGCGACTGATCGATTCGAATGAACACGGCTCCCTCCTTTCACACTTTATTGTTATAGCTTTAGTATAACAGACATATGCTATTTGTTCTAGTATAGATATAACAAAGCGAGGACCCCCTTTCGGGAGCCCTCGCTTTCGATTCCTTACGGGCGATGCAGTGCGGCGCGATGCTTTACGCGTCAGCGTACATCTCCTTCAGCTTGAGCAGGTGCTGGTAGCGTTCCATAGCTGCCTTCTCGTTGCGCTCGAACAGCTCGGCAGCGCGCTCGGGAAACTCGCGGGTCAAGCGGCTGTAGCGAGCCTCGTTCATCAGGAACTCCTGATAACCGCCTGCGGGTTCCTTGGAGTCAAGCGTGAATTTCTTGCCAGTCTCGGCAGCAGGGTTGAAGCGGAACAGGTTCCAGTAACCGCAGTCAACCGCGCGCTTCATCTCGGCCTGGCAGTTCTTCATGCCGCCCTTGATGGAATGCATCTCGCAGGGGCTGTAGCCAATGATCAGCGAAGGTCCGGGGTAAGCCTCGGCCTCGGCGATGGCCTTGATGGTCTGCGCCGGCTTGGCACCCATGGCGATCTGGGCAACATACACGTAGCCGTAGCTCATGGCAAGCTCGGCAAGGCTCTTCTTCTTGACATCCTTGCCTGCTGCTGCGAACTGAGCAACCTGACCGATGTTGGAAGCCTTGGAAGCCTGGCCGCCGGTGTTGGAGTAAACCTCGGTGTCGAAAACGAACACGTTGACGTCATGGCCGCTTGCCAGAACATGATCGAGTCCGCCGTAGCCGATGTCGTAAGCCCAACCGTCGCCGCCGAAGATCCAGAAGCTCTTCTTGGTGAGGTAGTTCTTGTTCTCGATGATGCCAGCAGCGATAGGATTGTCGGCGATCTTCTGCAGCTCGGCAAGATAAGCCTCGGACGTGACCTTGCTCTGATCGGCGTCGTTGCGGGCGGCGATCCAAGCCTCGGCAGCAGTCTTCAACTCGTCGGTTGCGGTATCGGTCGCGATGAGCTCCTGCGTGTCGGTGTAAACCTTGTCGCGCAGGGCCTCGTGACCAAGGTACAGGCCGAAGCCATGCTCAGCGTTGTCCTCGAACAGCGAATTGTTCCATGCGACGCCCTTGCCGTCTGCCGTGGTGCAGTACGGAGCCGTGGCGGCGGGGTTACCCCAAATGGAAGAGCAACCGGTTGCGTTGGAGACGAACATGCGGTCGCCGAAGAGCTGGGTGACCAGACGCGCGTAAGAAGTCTCGGCGCAGCCTGCACACGAGCCGGAGAACTCGAGCAGCGGCTTCTTGAACTGGCTGTCCTTGACGGTGTCGCCCTCAACCTCGGGCTTCTGAGCCACGTGGGCGACGCAGTAATCGAAGACGTCCTGCTGAGCAAGCTCGCCCTCGGTGGGAACCATCTCGAGTGCGCCAACCGGGCACTGGCCGATGCAGACCGTGCAGCCCATGCAGTCGAGCGGGGAAACAGCCAACGTGTACTTCAGGCCCTTTGCCTTCGCCTTGCCCTCGATGAAGATGGCGTTCGCAGGAGCGGCTGCGGCCTCTTCCTCGGTAAGAGCGAAGGGGCGGATGGTTGCATGCGGGCATACATACGAGCAGCTGTTGCACTGGATGCACTTCTCAGCATCCCACTTGGGAACGCTGACAGCAGTGCCGCGCTTCTCGTAAGCGGAAGCGCCAAGCTCCCACTGGCCGTCAACGTGGTCGACGAAAACAGAAACGGGAAGGCTGTCGCCATCCATGCGGTTGACAGGCTCCATGATCTCGCGAACCTGCTTGACCAGAGCGGCAGGACCCTCAAGCGCAGCGGGCTCGGCGCCGTCGACGGCGTTGGCCCAATCAGCAGGAACCTCGATCTGCTTGTATGCCGTGGCACCGGCATCGATGGCGCGATGGTTGGCGTCAACGACGTCCTGGCCCTTCTTCAGGTACGACTTGGTAGCCGCGTCCTTCATATAGGTAAGGGCGTCAGCCGCGGGAAGAACGCCGGCCAGCGAGAAGAACGCCGACTGCAGGATGGTGTTGGTGCGCTTGCCCATGCCAACCTCAATGGCAAGGTCGATGGCGTTGATGGTGTAGAGCTTGATATCGTTAGCCGCGATGTAGCGCTTGGAAGCGGCATCGAGGTGATGGCCAAGCTCTTCGGGCGTCCACTGGCAGTTGATCAGGAACGTGCCGCCCGGCTTGACGTCGCGAACGATGGGGAAACCCTTCGTGATGTAGCTGGGATTGTGGCAAGCCACGAAGTCGGCCTTATTAATATAGTAGGGCGAGCGGATGGGGCTGTCGCCGAAGCGCAGGTGGCTGATGGTCACGCCGCCCGTCTTCTTGGAATCGTACTGGAAGTACGCCTGAACATATTTGTCGGTATGGTCGCCGATGATCTTGATCGAGTTCTTGTTCGCACCAACTGTGCCGTCGCCGCCAAGGCCCCAGAACTTGCACTCGATGGTGCCAGGTGCCGCCGTCGCAGGAGCGGCAGGATCCTCGGGCAGGGACAGGTTGGT
Organism: uncultured Coriobacteriaceae bacterium; assembly: GCA_937937585.1. Classification (GTDB taxonomy): domain Bacteria; phylum Actinomycetota; class Coriobacteriia; order Coriobacteriales; family Eggerthellaceae; genus UMGS1502. Next base: position 19,186 of record CALDCB010000017.1, on the reverse strand, counting down.
GACGTCGTCGACGATGCCAACGGTGAACTCACGACGGGGCTCGTCCTTAGCGAGCTCAGAGTAAATGGCAAAGGCGGACGCAGGAGGCGTGTCCTTCGAACCCAGACCGTAACGGCCGCCGACGACGGTAAGGCCCTCGAGCATGCCAAGCTCGGCAAGCGCGGTGACGACGTCCTGATACAGGGGCTCGCCCACGCTACCCGGCTCCTTGGTGCGATCCATGACGGCGATCTTCTTGACCGTCTTAGGCAGAGCCTCGGCGAACTTCTCGGTGACGAACGGACGGTACAGGCGAACCTTCACCAGGCCGACCTTCTCGCCATGGGCATTCAGGTAGTCGATGACCTCTTCGATGACATCGCAGAACGAACCCATACAGACGATGACGCGATCGGCGTCGGGGGCGCCATAGTAATTGAACAACTCGTAGTTGGTGCCCAGCTTCTCGTTCACCTGATGCATGTAATCCTCGACGATGGCGGGAAGCGCATCGTAATGGCTGTTGCACGCCTCACGGTGCTGGAAGAAAATGTCGCCGTTCTCGTGCGAACCGCGCGCATGCGGGTTCTCGGGATTGAGCGAATGCTCGCGGAACTCCTTGACGGCCTGGAAATCGCACATATCGGCGAGATCGTCGTAATCCCACACGGCAACCTTCTGGATCTCGTGCGAGGTACGGAAACCGTCGAAGAAGTTGATGAACGGGACGCGGCCCTTGATAGCCGCAAGGTGGGCGACGGCAGAAAGGTCCATGACCTCCTGGACGTTGCCCTCGGCGAGCATGGCGAAGCCGGTCTGGCGGCAAGCCATGACGTCGGAATGGTCGCCGAAGATGTTCAGCGCATGGGTTGCCACCGTTCGGGCGCTTACATGGAAGACGCTCGGGAGCTGCTCGGCGGCGATCTTATACATATTGGGGATCATCAGAAGAAGACCCTGGGAAGCGGTGTACGTCGACGTCAGAGCGCCAGCGCACAGCGAGCCGTGAACAGTGCCGGCGGCACCGCCCTCGGACTCCATCTCGGCCACCTTGACGGTGGTGCCGAAAATGTTCTTCTTGCCCTGAGCGGACCACTGGTCGACGTAGTCGGCCATGGGGCTCGAGGGGGTGATGGGATAAATGCCCGCCACCTCGGTGAACGCATACGAAACGTATGCGGCGGCATTATTGCCGTCCATCGACTTGAATTTCCTCGTCATATACCTCTCCTTAGAGGGAGCGCCTGGGGCTTGGGCGTCTAAAGGATAGTGCCCCTTTATAGATAATATCAGCCTGCAAACCAAAGCGCGTGAGGCGTGTGGGAACATTTTTTTTCGGATTCCGAGCTTCGGCAAACGGACAGCGATCCCCGCCACTGGACGTTTTCAGCCGCGAACGGCATCTCACAACGGCAAATGGCCAATTGAAGCCTCGGACAAGTTCGCCAAAACGATCTAAAAAACAACTTTCAAATGGGGAAACGCATATGCCGGAAACGCCATCCCCGTGCAACGGTTAGTTGACCCTTCCATTACATATGCTTTGCAAGAGAGGCGGTTATATCGGATAATGACGAAAGCGATGCCTTAAGAGCATCGGAAATCCGGTGCATGGCACCACAAGGGAGGAATCCCTTAGAACAAGGAGGTTTCCAGATGGAAATTCAAGGTAAGATGACTCGTCGCTCGTTCATCGCGGGCAGCGCAGTCGCCGCTGCAGCTGCGGGTCTGACCCTCACCGGCTGCGGCAAGAAGGAAGGCGCCGCAAGCGGTTCTGCCGCCAACGCTTCCGGCAGCGCCGCGAAGAAGGGTGGCGTCATCACCGCCGCCAACGCTTACAAGTCCACCGCTTGCAACCCGATCGGCAACAGCTCCGCTCTGATGCTGGCCGCCACCTGGCATGTCTTCGAGGGCCTGTATGATATGGATCTCCATACCTACAAGACCTACAAGGCCCTTGCCGGCGCCGATCCCGTCAAGGTTTCCGGCACCGAGTACGAAGTTGCCCTGCGCGACTCCGCCAAGTTCTCCGACGGCTCCGACGTCAAGGCTGACGACGTCGTCAACGCTTTCCAGAAGAACATGGCCAACTCCACCTATGGCGCATTCCTCTCCTTCATCGACACCGTCGAGAAGAAGGACGACACCACTGTCACCTTCAAGCTGAAGTACGCTTTCGACGAGTCCCTCATCCCGGCTCGCCTGAGCGTCGTCAAGATCTTCCCGAAGAGCCAAACCGAGGAAGACCTCAAGAGCAAGCCGATCGGCTCCGGCCCTTGGGCTTACGGCGAGATCAACGGCGAGGACGGCGGCAAGATCACCTTCACGCCCAACGAGTACTACACCGGCAGCTTCCCGGCCACCGCTGAGGCTATGGAGTGGAGCCCGCTTCTGGACGAGACCGCTCGCACCACCGCCCTTCAGGAGGGCACCGTCATGGTCATGGAGAACGTCCCCGACGCCAATGCCGACCAGCTCACCGGCGCAGGCGCTTCCGTCGACTACGTCCAGGGCTTCAACCAGGCGTTCCTGATGTTCAACACCCTGAAGGCACCGTTCAACGACAAGCGCGTCCGTCAGGCATTCTTCTATGCCATCGACGTCGACAAGCTGATCGCCAACCAGCTCGCTGGCCATGCAACCCCCGTCACCTCTTACCTCACCGAGGATCACAAGAACTACCACAAGGCCTCCAACGTCTACACCTACGACCCCGAGAAGGCCAAGAGCCTGCTCGCCGAGGCTGGCGCTTCCAACCTTGCCTTCACCCTGCAGGTGAACAACAACTGGGTCAAGTCCCTGGCTCCGCAGATCAAGAACGACCTCGAGGCCATCGGCGTTTCCTGCACCATCGATGAGAAGTCCATCGTTTGGTCCGAGCTCGCCGAGTCCGACAGCGTCCTTCCCTACGAAGTCATGCTCACCCCGGGCGACCCGACCTGCTTCGGCAACGACCCCGACCTGCTTCTTTCTTGGTGGTACGGCGACAACGACTGGACCCGTGGCCGCTCCTGCTGGAAGAAGGCCGGCGACGGCAAGTTCGACGAGCTGCAGGCTCTCATGCAGACCGCACGCGAGTCTTCCGGCTCCGAGCAGCAGGAAGCTTGGAACAAGTGCTTCGACCTTCTGTCCGAGGAAGTGCCGCTGTACGCTCTGTTCCATCGTGAGCTTGCAACCGGCTACCAGGCCGACGCGATCACCGGCTTCGAGCCCATTGCAACCACCGGCCTCGTCTTCCTGGGTGCTTCCGTTAAAGCTTAATGCCAAGCAAAACACCCTCGCATATGCGATTGGAAACGCCGCTTCCTTTGTGAAGCGGCGTTTTTTTTCGACAAATGACGTGCAGGTAACGTTTGAGCTACAGCACAACCCCCCAGATGGGATAAACTAAGACAGTTATGCATTCCGTCGGGAGACGGACGTCTACTATCCGAAAGGGGGATACGGTGAACAACCTGTTGCGATTGATCGGCCGAAGGCTCATTGCTTTCCCGATCATGATCATCGGCGTTACCATCCTCGTGTTCTTCCTGATGGCGCTTTCGCCAATCGACCAGGCCTATTCGGTTCTGGGCGAGAACGCCTCGGCAGAACAAGCAGCCCAATATCGAGAGGAACATGGGCTTAACGATCCTATTCTCGTCCAGTACGGCAATTACATGGCCGGCTTGGTCCAGGGCGATTTGGGGTCCTTCGGCGCAAACAACGCATCGGTTTCCGACCGCATCGCAAGCGCGCTGCCCGTCACGCTGCAACTTACCTTCATGGGCCTTCTCATCGGCGTTTTCTTCGCGGTCATCCTGGGCGTGATATCGGCCCTGTACCGCGACCGATGGCCGGACCAACTCATCCGCGTGCTCAGCATCGTCTGCATCGCCACGCCTTCCTTCTGGCTGGCAGTCCTCATGATCTTGCTGTTCTCGTTCGAGCTTGGCTGGCTTCCTGCCTCGGGCAAGCTCCCCAGCTTCGCCACCGATCCTTCGGGCTGGCTGGCACGCATGGCTCTTCCGGCAATCGCCTTGGGCGTGCCGGTTATCGGTCAGATGACGCGCGTCATCCGCACCTCCATGGTCGAGGAGCTTGACAAGGACTACGTCCGCACCGCGCTTGGCGGCGGCATCCCCAAGCGCACGGTTGTCGCACGCAACGTGCTTCGCAACGCGCTCATCACGCCCGTCACCGTTTTGGGCATGCGCATCGGCTACCTCATGGGCGGCGCCGTCGTCATCGAGGTCATCTTCAACCTCCCTGGCATGGGCATGGCCATCCTTTCCGGCATTCAGTCCAGCTACACGATGCTCGTTCAGGGCGTCGTCCTGGTCGTTGCCATCACCTTCATCATCATCAACATCATCGTGGATATGCTCTATATCCTGATCGATCCGCGAATCAGGACGGTGTAGCATGGTAAAGCTTAGGGAAAACACCACCGCGAAGCTCGAGCAGAACGCCGGCAAGATGCGTATCAGCCGTTGGAAGAACATGTCCGTCTCGGCACGCATCTCGGCCCTCGTGCTTCTCCTTATCCTTCTGATCGCCGTGTTCGCGAACGTCCTTTCGCCGCACGATCCGCTTCAGATCTTCACCGCGCGCCAAGCGCCAGATTCCACCTTCCTGTTCGGCACCGATGACAAGGGCCGCGACGTTTTGTCCCGTATGATGCACGGCGCGCGCTACTCGCTGGTCATCGGCCTGGGCGCAACCTCGTTCGCCTTGGTTCTGGGCTCCATCATCGGTTCCATCGCCGCTGTTAGCCGCAAGTGGGTCTCCGAAGTCATCATGCGCATCATGGACATCGTCATGTCCTTCCCCGGCATCGCCCTTGCCGCCACGTTCGTCATCGTGTTCGGCAACTCGGTGCCCTCGCTGATCTTCGCCATCGGCTTCTTGTACATCCCGCAGATCGCACGTATCGTGCGCGCCAACGTCATGAGCGAGTACAACCAGGATTACGTCCGCGCCGTCGTCGTTTCCGGCGCACGCGCCCCGTGGATCCTGTGGAAGCACGTTCTGCGCAACTGCATCGCCCCGGTCATGGTCTTCACCATCGTCCTGGTCGCCGACGCCATCGTCTTCGAGGCATCCCTGTCGTTCATCTCGGCCGGCATCCCCGAGCCCACGCCCACGTGGGGCAATATCCTCGCCGATGCGCGTGCCGGCGTTCTGGCCGGTCGTTGGTGGCAGGCGCTCTTCCCGGGCCTCGCCATCATGATCACCGTTCTGTGTCTGAACGTCCTTTCCGAGGGCATGACCGACGCACTGGCCGCAGCCCCCAAGGCACCGGTTGTCGCTTCTGACTCCAACCTCGACTCCAAGCGTGAGGCCGACATGTTCGTGTCCGACCCGCGTCTTGCCTACACCGCTCAGGCCGAGGACCTCAAGGCCCGCCTGTCCGAGCTGCGCACCATCGAGGCGAAGCGCACCGACCGCTTCCCCGCGCACACCGACGTTCCGCCCATCCTCGAGGTGAAGGACCTTTCCATCAAGTTCCCGCGCCACGGCGATGTGAACGTCGTCGATAACATCAGCTTCGTCGTCCGTCCGCGTCAGACCATGGGCCTTGTCGGCGAGTCCGGATGCGGCAAGTCCATCACGTCGCTGACCATCATGGGCCTCATCGACCCGAAGGCTCAGATCTCCGGCCAGATCCTGTACAACGGCCGCAACCTCCTCGAGCTCAACCAGAAGGAAATGAACGAGCTGCGCGGTCGCGAGATCGCCATGATCTACCAGGACGCTCTCTCGTCGCTGAACCCGTCCATGCTCATCCGCGCTCAGATGAAGCAGCTCACCAGCCGTGGCGGCACGCGTTCCGCCGAAGAGCTGCTCGAGCTTGTAGGCCTTGATCCCAAGCGCACGCTTGACTCCTACCCGCACGAGCTTTCCGGCGGCCAGCGCCAGCGCGTCCTCATCGCCATGGCGCTTACGCGCGACCCGAAACTCGTCATTGCCGACGAGCCCACCACTGCGCTTGACGTCACGGTTCAGAAGCAGGTCGTCGACCTCTTGAACCGCCTGCAGAAGGAGCTTGGCTTCGCGATGATCTTCGTCAGCCACGACCTCGCCCTCGTTGCCGAGGTCGCCAACTCCATCACCGTCATGTACGCCGGCCAGGTTGTCGAGCAGGGTCCGGTCACCGAGATCCTCACCAACCCCATCCACGAGTACACGCGCGGCCTTCTGGGCTCCGTCCTTTCCATCGAAGCCGGCACCGGTCGCCTGCATCAGGTTCCCGGATCGGTCCCCTCGCCGAAGGACTTCCCCAAGGGCGACCGCTTCACGCCGCGTTCCAGCCACCCCGACAAGGTGTCGCCGGTCCGCCCGATGCTCAAGCGCGTCGCGATGACCGACCACTACTATGCCGAGCTGCCTGACAGCGAGCTGAAGCGTCTCGGTATCGAGCCTGCCATTCCCGGAGGTGTATTGCTGTGAGCCAGGAAACCAACCAGGAGACCACTCCCATCATCTTCCTTGATGACGTCTCGGTGACGTTCAAGACCCGTACCGGTTCGATCCTTCACCCCAACCGCGTCAAGGCAGTGCAGAATCTCTCGCTGAAACTGTTCCCCGGCGAGACCATCGGCATCGTCGGCGAGTCCGGCTGCGGCAAGTCCACCACCGCCAACGTCATGTGCGGCCTTCAGCAGCCCACCAGCGGCCACGTGTACTTCAAGGGCGAGGACGTCACGAAACGCTCCGCCGCCCAGCGCAAGCTCATCGGCCGCGTCATCTCGGTCGTATTCCAGGACCCCGCCACCGCGCTGAACGCCCGTATGTCCATTCATGACCAGCTCATGGATCCTATGGTCGTTCATAACGTCGGCACGCCCGAGGAGCGCGAGAAGCGCGTCATCGAGCTCATCGGCATGGTTGGCCTGCCCGGCTCGGTGCTCGACGCCTTGCCCGGCCAGCTCTCCGGCGGTCAGCGCCAGCGCGTCGCCATCGCTCGCGCCCTGTCGCTGAAGCCCGACGCCATCATCGCGGACGAGCCCACCAGCGCACTTGACGTTTCGGTTCGCGCCCAGATCCTGAACCTTCTGATGGATTTGAAGAAAGAGCTCGGCCTTGCCATGGTGTTCATCAGCCACGACATCCAGACCGTGCGCTACATCTCCGACCGCATCATGGTCATGAACCACGGCCAGGCAGTCGAGCACGGCACCGCCAAGGAGGTCTTCGAGAACCCGAAGGACGACTACACCAAGCTTCTGCTGGGAGCCGCTCCTTCCCTTCTCCACCCCGACCTTGCGCAGTTCGCCCAGGACCTCGACAAGAAGGACCTCGGTCGCTAGAAGCAACCGCTCATGCCGTAGGCTCAAAACACCCGCGGCAAGCGAATTCGCCTCGCCATTAGGCAAAAGGCCTCGACATCTCGTCGAGGCCTTTTTTGTGGGTTAAGGCCTGCGCCATTGACACCAAGAAACCCGTCGCAACATAATCACTAAAGCGCGCCGTGATACACACGGCGGCTTGAACGAATAGCGAGACAAAGGACTTTTCTCATGACCGAATCGCAATTTCATGGAGTGATCCCCCCGGTTGTCATCCCGCTCGATGCCAACCGTCAGCTCGACCTCGAGGCATTCGAGCGCTCGATCAACCGTATGATCGATGCAGGCGTCGACGGCCTGTTCTTCCTGGGCTCCTCGGGTGAGGTCGCCTTCCTGACCGACGCACAACGCTATCACGTGCTGCAGGAGGCTGTCGCCATCGTCGGCGGCCGCGTCCCCGTGCTTGCAGGCATCATCGATATGGAAACCCTGCGCGTCATCGACCAGGCAAAGCGCGCTTCCGGCTTCGGCGTTGACGGCCTTGTCGCAACCGCCCCGTTCTACGCTCTGGGCGGCCCGCGCGAGACCGAGCGCCATTTCCGTCAGATCGCCGCAGCCACCAACCTGCCCCTGTTCGCATACGACCTTCCCGTGTGCGTCCACACCAAGCTCGATCCCACTATGCTGGTTCGCCTTGGCAAAGAAGGCGTCCTTCAGGGCGTCAAGGACTCTTCGGGTGACGACGTTCAGTTCCGTTGGCTTTGCATCGAGAACGAGGAAGCCGGCCATCCCCTGCAGGTGTTCACCGGCCATGAGGTCGTCGTCGACGGCGCTTACATGTCCGGCGCCGACGGCTCCGTCCCGGGCCTTGGCAACATCGATCCCTACAGCTACGTCGAGCAGTGGAAGGCTTACCAAGCAGGTGACTGGGAGCGCGTTCGCGAGATCCAGAACCACCTCGCCAAGCTTATGGGCGTCACCCGCAACGTGCATGCAACCGTCGGCTTCGGTGCAGGCGTCGGCGCATTCAAGACCGCTCTGTGGCAGATGGGCGTCTTCAACACCAACCAGATGCGCGAGCCCGTCCAGCCGCTGGTCGGCGAGGACGTCGAGGCCATCGTTGCCGTTCTTAAGGCAAATGGTCTGATGGACGCTGACGCGCCTATCCGCAAGTAACTAAGGAAACCTGATGACCGAATTCACCAAGCCCGAAGGCGCCGAACTGGTGGCTGTGCTTGACATCGGCGGCACGAAGATCGCCGGTGCCTTGGTCGCCTACCCCGAAAACGGCGGCCCGCAGATCGTCTTCAAGAAAAGCGTCCCCACCGAGCCGCGTCGCGGCGGCGATGCCGTTCTTCAAACGGTCGTCGAAACCGCACGCACCCTCATCGATCTTGCCGGCGGTGCCGATGAGATCGTCGGCGTGGGCGTTGACGCCGCGGGCGTGGTGAATCCTAAAGACGGCTCCATCCTGTATGCCAACGACATCATGCCCGGCTGGACCGGACAACCCCTCCAGGCTCGTCTAGAGCAAGAGTTCGGCGTCACCGTTGCTGCGCTTGGCGACGTGCACGCCCATGCTCTGGGCGAAGCTCGCTGGGGCATTGCGAAAGGTTACGAAAGCTGCCTGATGGTTGGCGTCGGAACCGGCCTTGGCGGCGCACTGGTGGTCAACGGCCACGTTCTGCGCGGCTTCCATGGCGCAGCAGGTCATATCGGTCATACCCTGCACCCCGCAGCAGCCGGCATCCCTTGCGCATGCGGACGCGACTCGCATGCCGAAACAGTCACTTCCGGTATGGGTCTTTCCGCTATCTATCAGGGGAAAGGTTTCAACGATGAGCTTGACCCGGCACTCATGGGCGATACCATTTCGGCCCGTGCCGAAGCAGGTGAAGAACATGCACGCACGGTTCTTCACGATGCGGGCTTCGCCCTTGGTCAGGCTATCGGCTCGTGGTGCAATCTCTTCGACCCTGCGTGCGTCGTCCTTTCCGGCACCGTCACCAGCGCCTATGCGTCTTGGCGCGAGGGGCTTGATGAAGGTGTCGAGGCTCAGATCATGGCTCCCCTTGCCGACACGCCCATCATCCAAGGAAAGCTCGAGGGCAACGCCCCGCTTATCGGCGCCGCCGAGCATTTGCGCGATGCGGTCATCGAGCAAGCCCGCCAAGCCACCCTGGGCAAAGCAAACGCCTAAGCACAGCTCGCAACATGCAGTCGACCCCGCATCATCCAATGCCGGGTCGACTTTTTCATCAGCTATCTTCTATCCTTCGAAAGGCAGGATCATGGCATCCATTTCTGAATACACCGTGTCTCCCCTAGTTCAGCAGCTGAAGGGCAAGCTCATTGCCAGTGTTCAGGCCTACATGGGCGAACCGCTGCGTCACCCTGAAACCATGGCTCAGATGGCGCGCGCATGCGAACTGGGAGGCGCCGGCGCCATTCGCTGCCAGGGTCTTTCCGACATCGCAGCCATCAAGGGTCGCGTTGAGGTTCCCGTTATCGGTCTATGGAAAGAAGGTCACGAGGGCGTTTACATCACCCCCACCCTGCGTCACGCCATCGCTTGCGTGCATGCCGGCGCAGACATCGTGGCCATCGACGCCACTGATCGCCCGCGCCCCGATGGTCGCACGTTCGAAGAAACCGTCGCCGCTTTACGTGAGGAATGCGAGACGCTCGTCATGGCCGACTGCTCCTGCATCGAGGACATCCGCCGAAGCGTTGCCTGCGGATGTGACATCGTGTCCACCACGCTCTCGCATCCGGGTGCCGCAATCGACTGCGGCATGGCCGACGGCCCCGATATCGCCCTCCTGAAGCAGGCCGCAGAAGAATTCCCCGGATTCCCCGTTATCTGCGAAGGCCGCGTCCACACCCCCGCCGACGCGAAAAGCGCCATCGACGCAGGTGCTTGGGCCGTCGTAGCCGGCACCGCCATCACGCATCCCACGTCCATCACCAGCTGGTTCGTAAACGCGATTGCATAACCGGCTTAAACAAGGCAAAACGCTCTGATACGAAAAGAGACCGCTTTAGCGGTCTCTTTTCGTATCTGTGTTCATCGGGCACGCGCAGGCATCTCAGCAAATCTGAAAGCCGTAGGAAGCGCGCAGTCGGTATTTCAGAAAGCGTTGGTACAGGTAGCCACGCATCAACGAAGAAGCCTGCCGCGAAGCACCACGTTCACCACGTTAAGGTCACGATCGAGGATCACGGCATCGGCGATCTTGCCAGGCGCAATAGAGCCGCGCTCGTCGAACACACCAAGAGCACGAGCCGGGTTCTCGGTAGCAGCCCTAACCGCGCTTTCCAAGGGAATGCCGAAGTCTTTGGCGCAACGGCACATGCACGTGCACGCATCGGTCACGCTTCCCGCGATGGTGTCTTCGGTAAGCCATGCAAGGCCGTCGTGAACGCTGACAACTTGGCCGCCCAAATCGTACTCGCCGTCTTCAAGGCCCGCGGCGCGCATGGAGTCGCTGATGATGACAATGCGCTTGTCGCCGAACAGGCCGAACAGGACGCGCACCATAGCGGGATCGATGTGTTTGCCGTCGGTGATGAGTTCGACGGTGACCTTTTCGTTGTCGAACGCCGCGGCGATGGGGCCGGGCTTACGATGATGCAGGGGCGCCATGGCGTTGCACAGATGCGTGACGTGTTTCGCACCCTGTTTGAACGCAGCGTCGGTCTGCGCGTAATCGGCGCAGGTGTGCGCAACCGATACGCGCACCTCATCGTGCATCTCGCGCACGAAATCAAGCGCCCCGGCTTCCTCGGGCGCGATATCTACCAGCTTCACCAAGCCGCCTGCGCGCTCCTGCAAACGACGGATCATGTCGACGTCGCACGGCTGGACATATTCGGGGTTCTGAGCGCCCACTTTGCTTGGCGAGATGAACGGGCCCTCCAAGTTGATGCCAACCAGCGCAGCCTCGTCTTCGGCGGGCTGAAATGCCGCAGCAGCGTCCATCACCGGGCCAAGGATGCTTTCAGGGTAGGTCATGGTAGCGGGGCATATTGCGGTCACGCCGCACGAAGCCTCATGTTTTGCAAGAATCGAAACGGCCTCGACAGTGCCGTCGCACATATCGCTTCCCATGCAGCCATGAAAATGCAGGTCGATGACGCCCGGGATGACATAGCAACCATCGGCCTCGACAATTTCAGGGTCGAACGAAGAGCACTGGCCAAGCGAACCATAATCGCCGATGGATGCGAATCTATCGCCCTTGACATCGACATCGCAGTGCTTGAATTCGCCGTCGATGAAAACATTGCCGTTCACTATGCGCATGATGAGCCTTCTTCTTCGTTGCGGGCCTAAGATCAAGCCCAGAATCGAACCATTTCGAGTATGTCGTGGTACGCCCACGGATAAATGTCGGAAACCCAACCGGTTTCGGGGACGAAGCAGAGCAGCACGCTGTACGTCACTGACACGGCAACAGCGAGCGTCAAACAGAACATGAGCCTGTTGGAAAGATCGGAGCCCACCGGCAGATTCTCGTTGACGATGAACACCAGCAAAACCGTGGCCGCCAGGAACATGAAGCTGAAGTCGGCGTAATAACGCTGCAGAATGCCTGCCATCTCGGCATCAAGGATCGCGACGATGAAGCCGCTTGCAAGAAGTACCATGACGACCGAGGCAACCGTATGGGTGCTGCGCTGGCGCAGGCGAAGCTTCAGGATGGGACGCGCGAACAGAAGGACCCACAGAAGCGGAAGCGTTGCGAAGATGCCGCCGAACGTGACTTCCTTGATGGTTTGCCCCAGATACGTGGTTTCGAAAGGCACGCCCTGGATGAAGGGGAACACACCGGTGGTGGAAGGCGTTTGGAAGAAGTACGCGAACAGCGCCGGCGCGATGCGCCCGACGTTCATGCCGCGCTTCGTCATGTCATTGACGGTAAGGTTGTAATTCGCGCCGAAATCCATGGGCGAGCCGAAGCGCGCGTAGTTGTACCACATGACGCCCGCAAGCACCACGACGTACGGCGCCACCAAGCACGCGAACTGCCGCGCGCCCTGCTTCGTGCGGATATGGCCCTTCGTGATGAACTTGTTCCAGAACAGCGGGAACGCCAGAAGCGAGAACACCACCAACTGGGGGCGGCAGCCGAACACCAGCGCCATGCACAGCGACCCGGCAAGGTACCAGCCGCTAGCATGCTCGGAGCTGCGGCCGCGCATCCAGAAGTACAAGCCCCAAATAGAGAACGCCATAGCGCACATGATAGGCAGCGAATAGAACGTCGGGAACTTAAGCAAGTACAGAAGCCCGCAGCACATGACCAACGGAATTTGCAGCAGCAGATACAAGCCAAGGCTCACGCGCTTGAAGTGATACCGCGCGAATCGATCGAGCAACGCCGCGCAGCCCGCCACAAAAAGGATGCACATGATGAGGATGCCTATCGCTGTGGGGAAATTCTTCCCCGTCAGCAAATAGAACGGAAGGTAGAACACGACTTCAGGAACGACGCCGAAATAAACGTAGTAATGGCCCTCGTAATAGGCAACGTCGAACAGATACGGCTCGCCCGTTTCCTTCTGAAGCTCGTCACGGGCGCCGCGGTCATACGGCTCGTCCATCTCTTTCAGCCAGTCAGGCGGCTCTTCCTCGAGGTAGAGCTTGCCGTTGGCAAGCGACTGAGCGAGCATGGCGTATTGTTGGGCGTTCTCGCCGCCCACCTCGAACACGTTGACGATGCTTTTCTGGTCCCATGAACCGCTGTTGTAGTCCTTCGTGGCTACGCCGACCAAGTTCGACCCGAAAAGCAGGTAAGCCGACATGATAAAGATCTCGATGACGACGGCGCATACCATGATGCCGCGCGACAGATGCGGGGTCTCGCGAATACCAAGCTTGTAGATGCTCGACTTCGGACGGAACGCGTACCCCAGCAGAAGCAACGATAGCACAATGACGAAGCGCAACGGATTGAACGCGAAGGGCTCGGGCGTGTTAACGCTCACGCCCAAAAGGTAAAGCGGGTAGCTGGTTTTCTTGCTGACGATCTCGATGCGCAAGTTAGTGACGTTACCCGTGGTGTTCAGATTCAGATACTTGCTGCCCTTGCTGGTAGTGGACACCTCGACAACGGGCACGCCCTGCGTGTACTCGGTGGAATCGAAGTAGGTGGCATGGGCCTCGTCGGTGAACTGAACCTTCACTTCAACCACCTGAGCCGGCTGATCGGAGTCGAGGTTCAGGTAAAGGTTGTCGATGTGCTTGTTGATGTTCGAGAACTCGATGACGTGGTTGACCTCGGTGAGCTTGTATTGCTTCGCGGCGTTTTGCTGCAGCGTAAGCTGGCCCGTAAGGTCGGTCGAGCCGTACCCGAGCGTACGGAAGTAGTTGAAGTCGAACACCAAGCATTCAAGCAAAACCGCCGTGATGACGATGCCGACGATGGCTCGCAAAATATGAAGCACCTCGCCTTTATGCAGGCGCATCAGATGCTTGAAAGCTTGGGCGATGTTTTCGAATAAGGTAGGCATACGGCTGTCATTATACGACACGGAGCCACGCGCCACGACAGCACAGCGCAACGCAAAAGAAAAGCGACCCTGGAAACCAGGGTCGCTTGACAGGTGAGACTTGAATGCAATGCGCATTGCGGGCGTGCCCGCTTCGCATTGGCACAGCCTTGCAGGAAGACTACAGGTTGAGGGCCTTCTTGACGTCGGCATAGACAACCTGAGGATCGCGGTCGCCGTCGATGGTGACCAGAAGCTCGCAGCCGCGGTAGTAATCGATGAGCGGGGACGTGGACTTCTCGTACACGTCGAGGCGGTTGCGGACGGTGGCCTCGTTGTCGTCGTCGCGCTGGTACATCTCGCCACCGCACTTGGGGCAAGCTGCGTCGGCGTCGCTGCCGATGAAGCCGCAGTCCTTGCACATGCGACGGGAGGTCAGACGCTTGATGATGACCTCGGAGTTGACATCGATGAGCAGAGCAGCGTCAAGAGGACGCTCCAGCTTGCCAAGCTCGGCGTCGAGTGCGACTGCCTGAGCAGTGGTGCGCGGGAAACCGTCGAGGATGAAGCCCTTTTCGGTGTCGGGCTGGCCAAGGCGCTCGATAACCAAGCCGATGATGACCTCGTCAGGAACAAGATCGCCGGCGTCCATGTAGGACTTGGCCTTCTTGCCAAGCTCGGTGCCGGCCTTGACGGCGGCGCGAAGCATGTCGCCCGTGGAGATGTGGGGGGTACCGAACTCCTCAACAAGTTTCGCAGCCTGCGTGCCCTTGCCTGCGCCCGGAGCACCCAACAAAACGATATTCATAGCAACTGTCCTTTCTGTATCAACAGTACGTCCATTCTAGCAAAAACAGCAATGCAAAACGGCACTCCCGCCATGGTTCCCCAATAAATCGGGCAAACGTAAGGAATCCGTTTCCAAGCGATACCGCGCAGCCCGCTAAACCAAATTAGGGAAACCCATTTGGCGCAAAGCCTCGAATGAAGCGATGGCAACCGCATTCGACAGATTCAGGCTGCGCTCGTTCTCGCGCATGGGAATACGAACACAGGAGCTTTCGTACGCGCTCATCAGGTTCGCATCGAGGCCGCGACTCTCGCGCCCGAACAGCAAAAACGACCCCTTCGCATAGGAAACATCGGTGTAGCCCCTGGTTGCATGACCTGTGAACAGGTGCAGCTCGTCGGCGCCATGCGCCTCGAGGAACGCCTGGGAGCTGGCCCACTGGATGATGTCGACATCGTCCCAGTAATCGCACCCCGCGCGCTTGAGATTTCGCTCGGAGAGCCTGAACCCCATGGGCTCGACCAGATGAAGACGCGCGCCGATGCAGGCGCAGGTGCGTGCGATGTTGCCCGTGTTCTGCGGGATCTCAGGCTCGACCAAAACGATGTTCAGCACAGGGTCCGACACGCGCGCCTGGGTTTCGTCGCGAACAAGGCCCATGCCTACACCAACTCTTTCTGCTTGGCGATTTCGGATTCAACTTCCTCGTTCAGCAGGAACCACTCTTCCTCCGCCGACTCGATGCGCGACTTCAGCTTGGCGTGCTCGGCGATAACGTCGGAAGTCGACTCCTCGTTGGTATAGAAATCAGGGTCAGCAAGCATTTCCATGATCTCGGCCATGCGAGCGTTGTCGCGCTCGAGCTGCTTGTCCAACTCGGCGATGCGCTTGCGCTGATTCTTAAGGGCAGCGTAAGCACGATTGCGGGCTTCTGCCTCGCGACGCTTCTGCTCCTTGGTTTTCGGGGCCGAAGCACGCGGCGCCGTGACGCTTGTCGCATCATCCGCAGGCTTTGAGCCCCGTGCATGCTTGTTAACCGTGACCTGCGTTTTCGCAGAAGAACCCCCTGCAGGGGTCTTACTGGAAGCAGCCTTTGCGCCCTTCACGCCGTTATCTGCCTTCGCGAAGGAGTCGGATGTGGCTGCCTGCGAAGGGCCGCGACCCAAACCCGCAGGAACGCCCGCAGTGTCGTCCTGTCCCGTCTTGAACAGGTAATAGTCGTAATCGCCATCGTAGTTGGTGATCTTGCCGGGCATGATCTCGACGATGCGGTTCGCAACCGAACGAATGAGATGGCGGTCGTGCGTGATCAGGAGGATGGTGCCCTCGAAGCGCTGAAGCGCCTGCTCGAGCACGTCGGCCGACGCGATGTCCAGGTGGTTGGTGGGCTCGTCCAGCAGCAGCAGAGGACGCGGCGCAACGAGCATCTTCGCCAACGCCAAACGACCCTTCTCGCCACCGGAAAGCACGCTCACGCGCTTGTCTACGTCATCGTCTTTGAACAAGAACGCGCCCAGCAGCGTGCGCACCTGCGACATGGTCCAGGCGGGGGCCACGCGATCAAGCTCTTCAAAAACCGTGTTTCCCGAGTTCAACTGCTCAAGCTGATGCTGCGCGTAATAAGTCTTCGAAACCTTCTCGCCGAATTCAATGGTTCCGGCATCGGGTTGCAGAACACCAGCGATCATTTTCAGCAGCGTGGACTTGCCGGCGCCATTCGGACCGACCAGGGCGATCTTGTCGCCGCGGTACATGTTGAAGTCGACGCCGTCGTAAACGACCTTCTCACTGAAATGCTTCACCAAGCCGCGTGCGCGAACAACCTCGTCGCCGGTGCGCTCGGGCTGCTTGAAGTTGAAGTGAACGACCTTGCGCTCCTCGGGGATGACGATGCGGTTCTGCTGGATCTGCTCGAGCTTCTTCAGGCGATCCTGCGCTTGCTTCGCCTTGGTTGCCTTGTAGCGGAACTTCTCGACGAACGCCTCAAGGTGAGCGATTTCCTCATCCTGCTTCTTCTTCTCGACGCGCAGAAGCTCAAGGCGCTCGGCGCGAGCGCGCAGATACGCGGAATAATTGCCCTTGTACAGGTTGACCTGGCCATTGTCGATTTCGGCAACGCGATCGACCATATGGTCCATGAACTCGCGGTCGTGGCTGACGACGACAACGGCACCGTTGTAGCTGCGAAGGAAGCCCTCCAGCCATTTGACGCTTTCAAGGTCGAGGTGGTTGGTGGGCTCGTCCAGCAGAAGCAGATCGGGGTTACGCACCAGGAGTTTCGCCAAGGCAAGGCGCATCTGCCAACCACCCGAGAAATCGGTGGTCAAGCGGTCCATATCGGCTTCCTTGAAGCCCAGGCCGAACAGCACGCTGCGAACCTTCGCCTCGATGCTGTAGCCGCCCAAGGCCTCGTACTCGTCACGCGCGCGGCCGGCTGCGGCAAGCTGCTTCTCGTCGGGATTGGCGCCAAGCTCGGACTCGAGCTTATGAAGACGGCGCTCGGCTTCAAGAACCTCGATCTGACTGGAAAGGACCTCTTCGAAAACGGGGTTGTCGCCCATCTCGATGGCTTCCTGCTCGAGGTAGCCGACACGGGCGCCGCGCGCGAAGAAGACCTCACCGGCATCGGCGTCTTCCTGCCCGGTGATGATACGGAGCATGGTGGTTTTGCCTGCGCCGTTCGGACCGACCAGCGCCAAGCGGTCATGATCCTCAAGCTTGAAAGTGACGTCGGAGAACAGCGTTCGGCCGCCGAACGACTTCGTAAGGTGGGAAACCTGCATTATCACGTGAATCTATCCCCTGCTGAAATGCTGAAATGCGTTTATTTGCCGTGAAGAGTTTAATATACCCGCCGACGTCGCATGCGAGGAACCAGAACGAAAACGCAATAAGCAAGCGCGGCCATTGCGATGGCGCATCCGAAGAAACCAACGTACTGAAGGCCGAGATGCGTGCAAACGGAGCCGCCGATGAAGCTTCCTGTGCCAATGCCAAGGTTGAAGATGCCCGAGAACATAGCCATTGCGACAGTTTGCTCGGACTCGTCAGCAACCTCGATGATCTTCGCCTGGTACACGATATTGTACCCCGAACCCGACACACCCCACAGCACGCATACCACGAAGAGCAGCGGAAGAGCCGCGACGCTGAGGCGAAGCACCGCCAACGAGAAGGCGACGCCGGCAATGACAACGCACGGGAAGAAAGATGATTTCGCCGAATAGAAGCGCGTGCACACCGCGCTGCCCAAAAGGCCGGCGATGCCGAAAACCACCAGCACCACGGTGACGACGTCCTCGCCCATCCCGCCGATCTGAAGCAGGAACGGCTCGATGTAGCTATAGCAGGTGTAATAGCCCATGGGGTACAGCGCCGTGACCACGAAAACCCCAACGAGCACCTTGTTCTTGAAAAGAGAGGGAAGCTGGTTCAGCTTGAAGGCGGCCGCGCCCTCAAGGCGCGGGAAGACGAACAGCAAGTAAAGCAACACCGCGAACGACACGGCACCCACGCAGGCGAAGGTTTGGCGCCAACCAAGAAGCAAACCGATAACGCGGCCAAGCGGCAAGCCGACGACCATCGCCAAAGCAGAGCCCGCAACCACCACGCTTACGGCAAGCGCCCCGTGTTGAGGGTCGACCAAGCGCGCAGCGATCGGCGCGGCGATAGCCCAGAACACCGAATGGGCGCAAGCAACCACCAAGCGCGCGACGATGAGCATGCCGTAGCTGGCGGCGATGGCCGACAAAAGCTGCCCCGCACAGAACACGCCCAGGACAAGTACGATAAGCGGCTTGAACGGGATGCGTGATGCAAGCATCATAAGCGGCACGGACAAGATCATGAGAGCCCATGCATACACTGACACGATGAGACCGGTGGTTCCTTCATCGGTTCCGAACGTCGCGCCGATATCGGTAAGCAAGCCAACAGGCATGAACTCAGACGTATTGAAGATGAAAGCGGAAACTGTGATTCCCAGCAAAGGCAAAAGCTCTCGCAGGGTCAAAGCAGATTTGTTCTTACTTGCCACAAGTCCTCTTTAGCGCTAGCCGACATGCGCGATCACACGGCACGGCAAGCCGGTCAAGCCAACGTATTTCATAGGGTATGTGCAGATGGTGAGCGGTTGCTCGCATGCAACGAGGGCGTCAAGGCCGCACAAGTTCTCAACGACGAACGTGCCGGCGTTCGCCAAGCGGGCATCGGTCGGGGTATGTTCGGGCGGACGGCGGATTCCCGCGAAATCCAAGCCGACGATGGAAACGCCCTTCTCGACCAACGCATCGATAAGCTCGACGGAAAGCTGCGGATGCTCGCTGAAATAACCCTTCGAGCCGTAGCCTGCCTTCTCGACGAAGCCCGTACGAAAGCCCACGAACATGTCTTTGCCGACAAGATCGAAGTTGATGTCGGAAATCTGAATGTCGCGATCACGAACGTCCGACACGTCGAAAACGACGCCGACGCGCTCGCTGTACTCAAGGGGGAACTCCTTGCCCATGACGTCGAAGTGAGTTCCGACGTGCCCTGCAAAGCCCTTACGCTCATCGCTTTTCGCGATCTCGCGCATCTCGGGAGTGATGGGAAGCGGGGTTATAGGCAGAAAAGTGTGTCCGATTCTGACATCCAACCCCTGTTCAGAACC
>CALDCB010000016.1 GCA_937937585.1 uncultured Coriobacteriaceae bacterium | reverse complement strand
AAGGTGCGCGCGATGAAGGGCATCTCGGAGGATGATGAGTACGACAGCGTATCGGTGACCTCCATGAAAAGCGCCATCGATGCACTCAACTCGTTTATGGGCGCCTTCTCGCTCATCATGGGCGCTGTCGCCAGTATCTCGCTGCTTGTCGGCGGTATCGGCATTATGAATATGATGCTCACCAACGTGACTGAGCGCATCCGCGAGATCGGTATTCGCCGTGCCCTGGGCGCCAGTCGTCGCGATATCACCGCGCAGTTTTTGGCCGAGTCCTCGGCGCTGTGCGTCACCGGTGGCCTACTGGGTGTCCTGATTGGCTATCTGCTGGCCTGGGGCCTTGCGATGTTTGCTGCAGGATCAGGGGTTCTCAGCGAGCTCGGTGCCAGCGGGCAAATCACACCGAGCTTTTCAATCGCCACGGTGCTGCTGGCCTTCGGCGTCTCCGTCGGCATCGGCGTGATCTTTGGCTTCTACCCCGCTCGCCGCGCGGCAAAGCTCAACCCGGTGGAGTGCCTACGCTACCAGTAAGCCACCACGAACAAGTTGCGGTGAATTAGGGACTGAATATGCTATCTAGCAGCAAAAACAGACACTATTTCACCGCAACTTATTGAAGGGCTGTTTGCGCCAGTTCTGGGCGTCGTCCTCGAGCTATTGATGGATGACGGGCTTGTACGGGTCGAGCTTGCTCGGGACGCTCCTCCTCGCGGGCGGGAGGGCGCGCAGGCGCGGCAAGCGCCTAGCGCGCGAACTCCCGTAAGAGCGCGTCTTCCACTTCCCGAAGCGAAAGGGCCCCGCTTCCCTCGGCGGGACGGGTGACCACGATGCAGCGCGCTCCCACGTCGCGCGCGGCGGCGAGCTTCTCGGCCGTGCCGCCTACGGTTCCCGAGTCCTTAGTCACAAGCCACTGGGCGCCCACCTGCCGAAGCATCGCCTCGTTGAGCTCGCGGGTGAAGGGCCCCTGCATGCCGATGACGTGCGACGGCGAAAACCCCGCGTCGATGCACTTCGTTATAGCACCGGGCAGCGGGAGCACACGCACGAAGAAGCGCTCCGCGAAATCGGCGACGCGCGTGTAGGGAGCAAGCTCCTTGCTCCCCGTCGTGAGAAGCGCGCGACCCGGGTTCTCGGAGAGAAAGCGCGCCGCGCAGGCGATCGACGCGACCGGCACGACGCCTTTGGGCAGCGCCTCGACCGGGCGCGCAAGGCGCAGGCATCGTGCACCCACGGCGAGCGAAGCGGCCCGGATGTTGCCGCTTGCGAGCGTAGCGAAGGGGTGCGTGGCGTCGACAACGATGTACGCGCCGGAAAGCTCGCGCTCCATGTCGGCATCGTCGAGCCTGCCCGCATGCACCTCGATGCCCGGAAGCTCGCCCAAAAGCTCGCCTCCGTACTCGGTTGCCGCGTAGGCACGGGCGGGGATGCCCGCCCTGCTCGCCCATTCGCACAGAAGGCGGCCCTCGGTGGTGCCGGCGAAGATGCGCAGCGCCAGCGCGGATGCGGGGGCCGTCACTTCGGGCCGCCTGTGCGCGTGATCTGGTAGAGCAGCGCGTTCATAATGGCGGCCGCCACGGTCGAACCGCCCTTGCGACCCCTCGCGACGATGGCCGGAACGCGTCGTGCGAGTAGCTCCTCTTTCGCCTCGACCACGTTCACAAACCCGACCGGCACCCCAACGACGAGCGCGGGCGCGATCTTCCCCGCGTCCATGAGCTCGGCGAGGCGCAGAAGTGCTGTGGGAGCGTTGCCGACGGCCACGATGAGCGGACCCTCGATGCCGCAAGCTTTGTCCATGCTCGCAACGGCGCGAGTCGTGCCCGCGGCGCGCGCAGCCGCGGCGACATCAGGGTCGGCCATGAAGCACACGGCCTTGCAGCCGAGCTTCTCGAGCGCGGGCTTGCTTATGCCTGCGAGCGCCATGTTCGTGTCGGTGAGCACCGTGGCCCCTGCGCGCAGTGCGTCGAGCGCACAGTGCGCGGCGTCATGGGTGAACACGAGGGAATCGGCGTACGAGAAGTCGGCAGTGGTGTGGATGACGCGCTTCACGACGGGCTCTTCGAGCGGCGGGAACGTGCGGCCGCCGAGCTCTTCGGTGATGATCTCGAAGCTGCGCCGCTCGATGTCGCCGGGCGCCATCTCCTTGGAATCCATCTAGTACTCCACTCCTTCCCTTGCACATATCCCCTGCTCGTAGGGGTGTTTCTCGCACCGCATCTCGGTTATGTAGTCGGCCTTCTCCACGATCTTGCGGGAAGGCGCGCGCCCGGTGAGCACTACTTCGACGCCGAGCGCGGACATATCGAGTGCGCGGTCCACGAGCGCCTCGTCGACAAGCCCCTTCGAAAGCGCGTCGAGCGCCTCGTCGAGCACGAGCAGTCCCTCTTGCGCGCACTCGAGCTCGACGAGCGCGGAAGCGAGGTTCCCATCGTGCAGCTCGCACGTCGCGGCAAGTTCTTCCGACGTCATCGACCAGGTAAACTTGTCCGACGCCTTCCCCGCGAACACGGGCACGCCGAAATGCTCAGCGAGCAGGCGCACCTCCCCGCTTTCGCCGTCTTTCAGGAACTGTACGACGACGACGCGGCGGCCTGCAGCGAGCATGCGAAGGGCGAGGCCCATCGCCGCCGTGGTCTTGCCTTTGCCGTCGCCATGATACACGTGGATCATACGCCCTCCTCGATAATGCGGTAGACATACTCCATGTCGAGCGCCCCGCGCACGACGTCGGCCAGGCGGTCGAACTCGCGCGCACGGTGATCGGCCGCGGACGCCGCGCCCGCAGCACCCACGACGTTCTCGGGCAGGCCGCGCATGCGCGCGAGCGAGCGCGCGAGGGCGAGCGCCACCCCCGGTTCGTCGAACAGGCCGTGGAGATAGGTTCCGAACACGTTACCGCAGGCCGCGCCTTCCGGTTTGCCGCCAATCGTGCCCGCAGGGGCGCAGGAGACGGTCGTTTCGCCGTCGTGAATCTCGTACCCGCGCGCCATCATGCCGTTCCACACCGAGAACGCGCCTTGGGCGCCCGTGATGCGCAGTGCCGACTGGGCGAGGCGCTTTTCCTCCTTGAAAACCGTACTTGCAGGGATGAGCCCGAGCCCGCGCGCGGTGCCAGCGCCTTCCCTGCCGTGCGGGTCGGAAAGCTCGTCTCCCAAAAGCTGGTAGCCTCCGCATATGCCGAGCACCGGCGTGCCCGCGCCCGAAAGCGCGCGTACACAGGCTCCGATGCCGCTAGCCGCAAGCCAACGCGCGTCGTCGAGCGTAGTCTTCGAGCCGGGAAGCACCACCAGGTCGGGTCGGCCCAGATCGGTCGTCGAGGAAACGTAGCGCACGCCCACGCCGGGCACGCGCGAAAGCGGGTCGAAGTCGGTGAAGTTCGACAGATGCGGAAGACGCACGACGGCGACGTCGATGACGCCGCGCGCCTCGCGGGCAGATAGGCGCGGCGCGAGCGAGTCCTCGTCGTCCAGGTCAAGCGTGAGATACGGCACGACCCCCACGACGGGAACCCCGCACATCTTCTCGAGCGGGGCCAAACCCGGGCGCAGGATTTCCACATCGCCGCGGAACTTGTTCACCACAAGCCCCCGCAAAAGCGCGCGGTCCTCGGGCGCAAGGAGCGCGACCGTGCCGTAGAGCTGGGCAAATACCCCGCCCGGGTCGATGTCGCCCGCAAGCAGCACGGGGGAGGACACGGCGCGCGCGAGCCCCATGTTGACGATGTCATTTTCGGCAAGGTTGATTTCGGCGGGGCTGCCGGCGCCCTCGATGACGATGACGTCGTTTTCCTCCGCGAGCGAATCGAACGCCTCCAAAATCTGCGGCATGAGCGCCTTCTTTCGCGCGAAGTAGTCCCTCGCAGCGAAGGCTCCCTGCGCCTTGCCGGCCACGATGAGCTGGCTTCGGTGGCCGCTTTCGGGCTTGAGCAGGATGGGGTTCATGCGCACGTCGGGCGCGATGCCGCACGCCTCGGCCTGCATGATCTGGGCGCGCCCCATCTCGAGCCCGTCGGCCGTGACGCCGCTGTTGAGTGCCATGTTCTGGCTCTTGAAGGGAGTCACGCGCAGGCCGTCCTGCGAAAGCACGCGGCACAGCCCCGCCGCGAGCAGGCTCTTCCCCGCGTTCGACATGGTGCCCTGGATCATGATGGGCTTGGCCCTACCCACGGGTATCGACCTCCTTCGCCAAGCCTCGGCCATCCGCGCCCGCCATAGCGCCGCTGAAAGAAGCGCCGCCCCGTTCGTCGGGTTCGCCTTCGCCCGATGCGTCTTCCGCCCGAAGCGCACGGCCGAACGCCATCGCAAGCCGGGCGTTCTCCTTGCGCGTGCGCACCGCGACGCGGCACCAGAAACGGGACAGTACCGAAAACGAGTCGCACGTGCGGACCAAAACCCCCTGATCATACAGGCGCTCGGGGATGTCTTTCGCCGGCGTGCGGACTAAAAGGAAGTTCGCATCCGACGGCACGACGGAAAGCCCGAGCGAGGAGAGCTCGTGGGAAAGCCACGCTCGCTCGCCCTCCAATACATCGCGCGTGCGCGAGACGTATTCGACGTCTTCCAGGGCGGCGATACCCGCGGCCTCGGCGACCGAAGAGACGGGCCACGCCTGCCCCGCCCGGCGAATCCCCTCGATGAGTTGGGCGTTTCCGCTGATCAGATATCCCAACCGCAACCCCGCCATTCCGTAGAGCTTGGTGAACGCGGAGAGCACGGCCACATGGCGCGAACACGCGGCGCGTGCGGCCACGCTCCTTTCGCGGGCGTCGGGCGCAAATCCGAGGAAGCACTCGTCCACGACGAGCAGCGCGCCCACCTGCTCGCAGCGGCAAGCCGCGGCCTCGATCACGCTGGGGTCGACGAGGCGCCCCGTCGGGTTGTTCGGATTGCAGAGGTACGCCACGTCTCCCGGCCCCTCGATCGCGCAGGCGAAGGAGGCGGGCACGTCGAAGTCGTCCGCTTCGGAGAGCGGGAACTCCTGCACGCATGCGCCGTAGTACGATGCCGCCTCCGCATATTCAGAGAACGTCGGCGCGCACACGACGATGCGTTTCGGGCGCACCGCCGCGGCGAGCCGCCAGATGATGTCGGACGCGCCCGCGCCGCAGACGATAGTATCTTCGGGAATGCCCTGGTCGCGCGCTAGCGCGCGAACGAGGGCGAGGCTTTCCCTATCGGGGTAGGCGTCGATTCGAGAAAGCGCCTTGCAAGCTGCGGCGACGGCGCGCGGCGAGGGGCCTGCCGGATTCACGTTCACCGAGAAGTCAATGAGGTCGGAGGCACCCCCTTCGCAAGCGATGCCGAGCGATTGCGCGCTGCCCCCATGCGTGCGGGCGCGCAGGATTCCCCCGGCAGCCCGGGGCGCGGCGTGGTCTTTCCTCATGCCATCGCCCCCACGGCGAGCACGACCGCCGCGCGCGCGGCGCCGAAGACGACGAGTGCGCATACGGACGCGGCGAGCATGAGCCTTGTCGCCCGGGCGATGTCGCCCCACTCGATTTCGCGGGACGCGTCGCCTATCGTCGGTTTCTCAACGAGCTTGCCGAAATACACCGCGGGTCCTGCCAGGCGCAGTCCGAGCGCACCCGCGCACGCCGACTCGGTCTGCGCCGCGTTCGGGCTCGCATGGCGACGCCTGTCGCGGCGCCAGATGCGCGCCGCCCCGCGCGCGTCGAGCCCGACGATCGGGCACACGGCGATCATGAACAGGGCCGATAACCGCGAGGGAATCCAGTTCACCGCATCGTCGAGGCGCGCCGAAGCGCAGCCGAAGTCGATGTAGCGCTCGTTTTTGTAGCCCACCATGCTGTCGAGCGTGTTCACCGCCTTGTACGCCATGCCCAAAGGCGCACCCCCGATCATAAGGTAGAAAAGCGGCGCGATGACACCGTCGCTCGCGTTCTCCGCCACCGTTTCCACGGCGGCGCGCGCGACGCCCTGCTCGTCGAGAACAGACGTGTCACGTCCCACGATGAGCCCGACGGCTTCGCGCGCCGCGACAAGTCCGCCCTTCGAGAACGCGCGGGCAACGGCCAGGCTCTGGCGGCGCAGCTCGCATGCCGCGAGAATCTGATAGCTCGCCCATGCCTCGGCCACGAAGCGCAAGCCGGAGTGAACCATGCCGCAAAGATGCAGGATTCCCCAGGTCAAAAGCCCACACGCAAGCGGAAGCGCCACGGCGAGCACAACCCCTGCGGCGCGCGTGCCCGCGGACGTTTGCGGGAATGCGCCCCGCAGGCGGCCTTCGGCCCACGTGATCGCGCGCCCCATGGCGACGACGGGATGGGGAAGCCAGCGCGGGTCGCCGAAGGCAAGGTCGGCCGCGAACCCGGCGGCGACGGCAAGAATCGTCATCACCGGGCATCGCCCCCCCAAGCGGGGCGAACGTCGCGAAGGCAGCGCCCATCCCAAGTGGCGGCCCATGCGCCGCCCGGCTCGGTATGCACGTCGAAGTATCCCATTTTCGGGACAGCTAGCTCGGAGAGCAGCGCTTTCACGGTACCCGCGTGAACGACGAAGACGGCGCGCCCACTCCCCTGGGCGCGCTCCGATTCGCACGCCTCCCGAAACGCCGCGATGACGCGGCGGGTGAAATCGCTCTTGCCCTCGCCATGCGGGCAGCGCGTCTCGCACCAGGAGTCTACCCAGGCGCGATAGCGCGCATCCTCTTTAAGCTCGGCGGCGCTTCGCCCCTCGAAGTCGCCGAAATCCATCTCGCGCAGACCGGGGCACGCCATAAGCTCCGCGTTCGGGAAGAGGATGCGCGCCGTCTGGTCGGTGCGGGCCATGCCGCTCGTGATAACACGGAACACGTCACGATCGCACGCGAGGTCGCGCAAAGCGCGCTCGCCCGCACTCGACAGGGGCTCGTCGGTGCCCGCCCCGCTGTAGCGATGGTCTTCCGTGCCCGCCGTGGCACCATGGCGCACGAAGACGACTTCCAAAAGCGCACCCGCGCCCTGCGTCCCTCGAGGTGCATCGGCAAGGTTTCCTTTGATGACCTGGGGAATCCCGCACGTCATGCGCACGACGACGTCGGCGCGCGCAGCGAGCGCGCATCCCAGGCGCCCCGCGCGCTCGCGCCATTGGGCGTCTTCCGCACTCATGGGGACGACCCCCGAGCCGACCAAGGGCAGAATCACTGCGTCGAAGCCGATCAGCCGCTCGAGCGCCCGGTCAGCGTCGAGCGCGCGTACGAGTTCCTCAGCACGGTATGCGACGCGGCCGGCAAAAGCCGCGGGCACGCCGCCCTCCGCAAGCTGCGCCGCGTCGACGAAATCGTCCGCCGCGAACCCGAGTTTTTCGCGCACGAAGGTCCTCTTCCCCGAATGCGCGCCACCTACCACGAGCATCATAGGAGCATGCCCCCCACTACCAGCATGGCAAGCATCGCGAGCTCGGCCCATTGCAGAAACCATCCGGCCAAATCCCCCGTCACCCCGCCGAAGCGGGACAGGGCAACATGGCGGTACCACGCGAGCACCAAAAGCCCCGCCACCGCCATAAAGGCGCCGACGGCCTGAGCGCACGCGACCATCCCTGCAGCCGAAGCCGCAGCGAAAGCGCAAAGCGGCACGACGATCGCCGCGCGCTTCTTCGCAGGCGAGAGCCCCGCGGCCATGCCGTCCGCCCGCGCGGCAGGCCAGCATTCAACGGCGAGTCCCGAAAGCGCGCGGGAGAACACGAGCGAGCACAGAAGCGCGAGGAACGCCCCCGCCGTAAGCGGCAGCGCGGTGAACAGGGAAAACTGCAGAATAAGGTACACAACAACACCGATGACCCCGAAGGCGCCCGCCCGCGGATCGTGCATGATCTCGAGCTTTCGCTCGCGCGGGGCCCAACTTGCAAGCGCATCGGAGGTGTCGCAGAGCCCGTCTAGGTGGATGCCTCCCGTCACCGCCACAGGCAGCGCCGCGAGCACGGCCGCGACGATGGTCGCGGGCACGCCGAGCAGGTTCGCCACGTGCCCCCACGCCGTCATGAGGAAGCCTTCCGCAAGGCCCACCAGGGGAAACGCGGCAAGTGCATGGGTTGACCCGAAATCGGTCCAGGCCGATTTCGGGACGGGGATGCGCGAGAACGTTCCGAACGCCGCGCCGATTGCCTCTGCTATCTTCACCTTGTAGGTCCTTCGCCTTTCATCCACACGGGAATCCCGCATACCACTTCGACTGCATGGTCGGCCAGCGCCGCCACGCCCGCGTTCACGCGCGCGAGCGCGCGCCTCCATGCCTCGGTCCCTTCATCGTAGCGCATCCCATCGGCGAACACGTCGACGGTGACCACCACCGTATACGCAGCGGCCTGAGCGAGCCGTTCGATGCCTCCGAGTACCTCGCGCGCCGCAGCGTCGGGGTCACGCGGGGACAAGCCGCCTTCCGCGAAGAGCTCGTTCGCAACCAGGTTGCCCACGTCCTCCAAAAGAAGTGTGCAGCCGCGCGGAAGCCCGGGCGCTGCGGCGCCCACGTCACGCGAGCACTCGAGGGTGGAAAACCCTTTGCCTTCGCGCAGCGCCCGATGGCGCGCGATGCGGCGGGCGCCATCTTCCCCGAAGGGCTCCATCGTTGCCAGGTACACGCGAGGGCCGTCGTGCCCGAGGCACAGGGACTCGGCGTAGGCGCTCTTGCCGCTCGCGGCGGCGCCGATGACGAGCGTCACCGTCATTTCCCGGCCTCGAAATGCTCGTAAGCAGCCATGCCAGTCGCCGTGAACGTCTTCCCATCCCGGTACACGCGCAGCGCCGAATCCAGAAGGGGGAGATACGCCATGGCGCCCGCGCCCTCGCCCAAGTGCATGCCTGCGTCGAGGGGCGCCTTTATGCCGAGCTCGCGAAGGAGCTCCCGGCTTGCGGGTTCGCTTGATGCGTGGGTGCCCACGAGGTAGCCCAAGGCGTTGGGGCACAGGCGCGCCGCGCACAGGGCCGCCGTGCAGGATATGACCCCGTCGAGGAGCGCCGGCGCCTTCGAGACCGCGGCCCCCAGGTAGAAGCCGCACATCGCAGCGATGTCGAAGCCGCCCACCTTCGAGAGCACGTCGATCGGGTCGGCGGGATCGGGCGAGTTCGCGTCGATAGCGCGCTCGACCACGTCGCGCTTGCGCGCGAGCGAGGCGTCCGAGAGCCCCGCGCCGCGCCCGACAAGGCTCCGCGCGTCCGCCCGGATGAGCACTGCGGCCACCGCCGCCGAGGTGGTCGTGTTGCCGATGCCCATCTCGCCCGCGGCGAGAAGGCGCACGCCGGCGCGGGCAAGCCCGCACGCGACGGCGATTCCGACCTCGATCGCGCGCACGGCCCCATCGCGAGACATAGCGGAGCCGTGAGCGATGTTGCCGCTCCCCCGCCGCACGTTCGCGCGCACCATGCGCGCGTCTTCTATGCCCCGGGCCATACCCACGTCGACGGGCACGACCTCGGCACCCGCGAACGCCGCCATGCGGCAGGCGCTCGCGGCCCCCTCGCACATGTTGCGCGCGACGGCTCGCGTCACATCTTGCCCGCTTTGCGACACGCCTTCGGCAACGACCCCGTTGTCGGAGAAGAATACCGCGAGCGCACGGGGAAACTCGGCCACCTCGGCGCTCCCCTGAGCTGCGGCGATACACGCGACGGCGTCTTCAAAGTCGCCCAATCCCCCCAAGGGGTGCGCGATGGAGTCCCACGCGGCGTACGCGGCGGCACGGGCGCACTCGTCTGCGGGCGCGATCCGGGAAAGCGCGGCTTCGAGCACGGCGCCCGGCGCCGACGAGAACGCGCGCTCGACTTCCTCGCGGATGCAGGCAAGCGCGGTTTCGGTTGCTTCAGCCATGCCGTCTCCTCTCTGCGAACGACGCTGCGGCAGACGCGAACGCGCGCGCAACGTCGGGGTTCGCAGGATAGTACACATGCGGGAAGCCCGCCACCAGGGACGGGGTGGTCGTCATGCACGGCCAGCCCTTGTCGCGCCGGGGCTTCTGCGCCCAAAAGTCGCCGCCCGGGCAGTTGGACTGCCAGTAGTGGAACTCGTGCGCGCGGATGCGTGTGCCGCGCGGCCCGTAGAGCCCGTCGCGTTGGGAAGTAAGCTCCACGTACCCGAAATGGGACAGCCTTCCCCCTTTCTCGCTTGCGCCCTTGAGGGCGCCCGCAACAGGCCAGCGCCGCCCCTCGCTATCGGCGATTTCGCGCTGCAGGTACAGAAACCCACCGCATTCGGCGACCGTCGGCATGCCGGATTCCACCGCGCGCCGCACCGCCTCGCGCATCGGCGCGTTCTCGGAGAGCTGCCGCGCATGGAGCTCCGGGTAGCCGCCCCCCAGATAGAGGGCGCTTGTCCCCCGGGGCAACTCGCTATCACACAGGGGGCTGAAAAAGGCCAGCTCGCAACCCAGATCCTCGAGCGCGCGCAGGTTCTCCTCGTAGTAGAACGAGAACGCCTCGTCACGCGCAACGGCGACGATGGGCCGCGCTCCCGCGATCGGCTCCAACCGGTAAGGTTCCTCGCGGATATCGGGTGCCGTCGCCGCTATTTCGAGCAAGCGGTCGACGTCGACGCTCTTTTCCACCAGCTCGGCCATCTTGTCGATGCGCGCGGAGAGCTGCTCGACCTCGTCGGCGGTCACAAGCCCCAGATGCCGGCTTTCGAGCGAGAACGCCTCGTCGGCGGGGATATTCCCCAAAACCGCGACGCCCGTGTGCTTCTCGATCGCAGGCGCCGCGTAGGCGCAGGCAGCGGCGCTCGTCTTGTTCAGCACGACGCCGCGCACGTTCGCACAAGGCAGGAACTCGGCGATGCCGCGGATTACGGCGGCGAGCGATAAAGACGCCCCGCGCCCGTTCACCACTAAAACGACCGGCGTTTCCGTGTCGCGCGCAACCTGATAGCTGCTCGCGTCGGCCACGCCGGGTGCCATGCCGTCATAGAAGCCCATGACCCCCTCGAGCACCGCGACATCCGCGCCCGCGGTGCCGCGTGCGAGCAGGGCGCGCAGCGTCGGGGCGTCGGTGAAGAAGCCGTCTAAATTGCCCGAGCGCGCACCCACGACGCGGCGATGAAAGAGCGGGTCAATGTAGTCGGGGCCGCATTTGAAGGCCGCGCATGCAATGCCGCGGCGCGCGAGCGCGCGCAGGAGCGCGCACGTTACGACCGTCTTGCCGCTCCCGCTCGAGGGCGCAGCGACCATGAAGCGCGGGATGGACGTGCTCACCGGGCGCCGCCTTCCCCACCTGCACCACGCGCGCTGACGAGGAACACGGGGTTTTGCGCCTTCATAAGATGGTGCGAGCCTACAGCCTCGGCGCGGGCGGCCGACACCTGGCACGCCTCGAACCCATTAAAGCGCGAACCCGAGAGGAGCGCGCACGCCTCGGTGAGCGTCTCAACGGTGACGCATGGCACGCACAAGCGAACCTGCGAGTTCTTCTCGAGCGCCGCCTCCACGATAGAGGGAAGCTCGCCCGCGCTCCCGCCGACGAACACGGCGTCGGGGACGGGCAGTTTCGCGAGCGCTTCGGGGGCGACACCGGGGACCGCATGCACGTTGCCGCACCCGAATGCATCCGCGTTCTCTCGGATGAGCCGCACGCCGGCCGCGTTGCGCTCGACCGCCCATACCGACCCCGCTCGCGCGACGAGCGCCGCCTCGATCGACACGCTCCCCGTGCCGGCTCCGACGTCCCACACGGTGTCGGTAGCGGTAAGGCGCAGCTTCGCGAGCGCGACGGCGCGCACCTCCTGCTTGGTCATGGGAACGTCGCCGCGGATGAAGAGCTCGTCGGGAATGCCCGAGGAAGCGTACGGCCAGCGGGGGCTCGCGGCGCGGGATGCGCCCGCAGAGTCCGCCGCGGAAGAAGCCGCCGCGGGCGCCTCGGAGGCTGCGTTAGAGCCAGCGGGCGACCCGGCGCCGCCTGCGAACTCGATAAGCATCACGTTCAAGTCGTCGAACGTCTGACCTGCGATTTCACTTGCGGTCGCACAGGTGATGCGCTCGTCGGGGTACGACAGGCGCTCGGCCACCGTCACGCGCGCGTCCCCGAAGCCCGCCTGCACAAGCTCGCCCGAAAGCCGCGAGGGGTCTTCCCCGCCTGACGTGACGAGAAAGAGCTCGCCTGAGCGCTCGGCCTCGACCACGATGTCGCACGCCACGCCGTGAGCGCTCGCGAAGCGCCAATCCTGCCATGGACGCGCAAGGCGCGCGGCGAGATACGACGCTGAGCTTATGCCGGGAACGACGCGCACGTCCACCTGCGCGTCGCCGGAGAGCGCCTCCACCAGGCGGCGCGCGCCGCTGAACAGCCCCACATCGCCCGTCATCACGACCACGGCGCGCCGCCACGACGCCGCATCGGTGAGAGCGGCGACGATGTCCGCCGTCTTCACGAGCTCGCATCTCACCACGTGTGGCGGCACGTCGATGCCGGCAAGCGCGCGATGAGCGCCGATGACCACGTCGGCGATGTCGATCGCGTCGAGCGCCGCGCGCGAGAGCAAGTCGGGGTTTCCGGGCCCCGCCCCGATGATCGTTACCTTTCGCATGGAATCTCCCGATACCCGCGCGGCGTGACGATACGTCCGCCTACGCGCTTCGTGTCCGCGTTGCCGACGAACACGGTGGTGAACATGTCGGCGTCGAACTCCCCCAGCTCGGAGAGCATGCACATGCCCGACTGCTGCCCCTCGCGCCCGATGTTGCGTACCCAGCCGCAGAGCGTGTCGGGGGCCTTCCATTCGAGCATAATCTTCGCCGCGCGCGAGAGCCTGTCGACGCGCTTTCTGCTGCGCGGGTTGTACAAACAGATGCAGAAGTCGGCGCTCGCCACGGCGGCGAGCCTGCGCTCGATGACCTCCCACGGCGTGAGCAAGTCGGAGAGCGACACGACCGCGAAGTCGTGGGCAAGCGGGGCGCCGAGCACCGCCGACCCGCTCTGAGCCGCGGTGGCCCCGGCGATAACTTCCACGTCTACATCGGGGTAGTCCTCCGCAAGCTCCAGCACGGGGCTCGCCATGCCGTACACGCCCGCGTCACCGCTGCACACGAGCGCCACGGCTTCTCCGCTCTGCGCGCGCGAAAGCGCCAGGCGGCACCGTTCGACCTCGTGCATCATCGGCGTCGCGAGATGCGCCGCGTCGGGCACGGCGGCGAGCGCGAGCTCCACGTACTTCGTGTACCCCACAACGATGTCGGCCGCCTCGAGCGCGTGCCGAGCCGCAATCGTCATGCCGTCGGGGCCGCCCGGGCCGATCCCCACCACGAAGAGCTTTCCCATCACCGCTCCTTAAACGAAAGTCCGATAGTTACCTTGGAAAACGCGACGGTCACGCCGCCGTGAGCGAGCTTCGGGAAGATAAGTTTACCCCCGTCCGCGAGCGCCGCGCGCTCGCACACGTTGTCGACCCCCACCGTCGCGCGCACGAAATCAGATGGCGAAACGCTGCCTTCGACCTGCGACAGCTCCTCTGCGGAATACGTCGCAAGCGGGATATTGCGCGCGCGGCAGAAGGCGAGCAAACCCTCCTCGTGCGCTTTCACGTCGATCGTCGCCGCCTCGCGCACGGCCGAAGGCGAGATACCCGCCTGCCCGCACGCGAGAAGAAACGCCTCCTCGATCGCTTCGGCGCACGCACCGCGACGGCACCCTATGCCCGCAACGATGCAGGGCACGACAAGGCAAAGCGGCTCGGGCGCAGGCTTCCCCGTCTCACCGGCGGGCACGACCTTGCCCGTTGTCTCCGCCGCGCGAACGGACGCACCTGCATTCGCGCCAGCAAACGGCGACACGACGATATCGGCCCGAGCGCGGTCGGACGCAATGTCAACCTCCTCAGGCGGCTGTCCCGAAATCGGCATGTCGGAATAGAGCGCCACGCGCCCGCCCGAAAGCAGCCGCGCCGACACTCGCTTGATGGCCTCGGGATTCGAAACGGCGAGCCCCGCACAGCGCGCCCACGTATCCACCGCCCACACGCCGCGGACGTCGGTCGCCGTGGTGATGACGGGGATGGCCCCTGCCGCGCGTGCCACAGTTTGCGCAAGCTCGTTCGCACCGCCCAAATGCCCCGACAAAAGCGGGACGGCAAAGCGCCCCGCCTCGTCGATCACCACAACCGCGGGATCGTTTGTCTTCGAGGCGACATGCGGCGCGATCGCCCGCACGGCGATGCCCGCCGCGCCCACGAACAGAAGCGCGTCCGATGCTTTCCACGCGAGCGCCGTCCATGCGCGCAGGTCGGTCTTCCCCTCGCCGAACCCACGCGAAACGGAAACGTCCCAGCCAGGGTCATCTTCACCTGTCTGCGCGCAATCGGAAAGCGCGCGTGCGATGCGCTCCGCGAACGCATACCCCCTCTGAGTGAACGCTATGCAGGAAACCCTCATCTAGCGCACCACCATCGTCGAGAAGTAGCTGCCCCGATCGGGCACATCGTCGAGCGAGCGGTACACGTGCTCGCCCGGAAGCCCACAGTCCTCTACGAGCTCGGCACCGTCGAAGGCGCCCTCCTCGCGAAGGATGCGCTTCGTGTCCGCAAGCGAGCGGCGCGCCTTCATGACCACCTTCGTCCCAGGCCAGCCGATTGCGCGGCGCACCCCGTACAGCACGCCTTTACTCATACGTCGCCCCCAATTCCCCGATAACCGCATCGGCGCCCGACGTGCGGAAAAGCTCGCGGCGCTCGGCGTCGAACACGACCGCGGCGATGTCGCATGCGCCCGCCGCGCGGCGGCGCAACCTGTCCTCGATTGCCGCAGCGAGCGAGGCGCGCGCAGCGTCCCCCACGCCGGCGGCCTCGATTACCTCGAGCGCCGCCGTGGTCGTGACCGACGACATGATCTCGCACACGGTCTTCGCGCCCGCGCCGGCCAAGGCCGCGTGGGCGGCCAGAATCTCCGCGCGGCAGTCGGCGGTACGCGAATGGGTGTCCATGATGCCGCCCGCGACCTTCACCAGCTTGCCGATGTGTCCCACAAGAAGGACATTGGTAAATCCCTCGCGAACGCAGCAATCAATCGCATCGCCCACAAAGTTGGAGATGAAGACCACCGGCGCACCGTTTAGGTGGAAATGCCCCGAGATGAACTGCGCGCCGTAGTTGCCGGGCGTGAGCACGACTCCGCGCCGCCCCATAGCCGCATGCTGCCGGATCTCGAGCTCGATGCTGTCGCGCAAGGCAGCGAGGCTGCGCGGCTCGACGATGCCCGTCGTTCCCAGGATGGAGATGCCGTCCTCTATCCCCAGGTGCGGGTTGAAGGTCTTTTCGGCAAGGGCAACACCCTCGGGTACCGAAATCGTCACAGCAATGTTTCCAGAAAAGCCGTGCACGGCGCACACCTCACGCACCGCCGAAGTAATCATCGCGCGCGGCGTCGCGTTGATGGCGGCCGCCCCCACCGGCTGCTCGAGCCCGGGCAACGTCACGCGCCCCACGCCCACGCCGCCATCGACGGAAACTTCCGATTCGTGCGCGGGCACATCCTTGCTGCGCGCAGCACCCGTGCCCGACCCCGCATGTTCCACGCGCGCGTACACGAGCACGCCGTCGGTCACATCGGCATCGTCGCCTGCGTCCTTTCGCACGGCGCACTGGGCGCACCCCTCGCCGATGCATGCGTCGACCACATCCGTCTCGACGGGCAGCCCGCCGGGGGTGACGATCGACACGCGGCCGACGGGCTTTCGTGACAAGAGCATCTCGCAGGCCGCCTTCGCCGCGAGCGCGGCGCAGCTCCCCGTGGTGTAGCCGCAGCGCAGGCGGGTCGTCCCGGTATATATGTAGTGCTCGAAGGCCACGCTAGCTACTCGCCTTCCGATACCCCGTGGCAAACGAAGGGTCGTAAAGCTTGCTGCGCTCGTACGACTCCGCTTGCGCGCCGTCGTGCGCAAGCCCGCCGCGAGCTCCGAGCACGCGGCCCACCACCACGAGCGCCGTGCGGTCGATGCCCTCTCGCGCGCCCGCATCGGCGAGCGTGCCCACTGTGCAGCGCACCACGCGCTCCTCAGGCCAGGTCGCCTTGTACACGAGCGCCGCCGGCTCGTCGGAGCTGCGGCCCGCGGCCAAAAGCTCGGCGGAAAGCTCGGCGAGCATACCCGAGCTCAGGAAGATGACCATAGTCGAGCCGCTTTCCGCCATGGTGCGCATGCCCTCGCCCGCGGGCATGGGGGTACGTCCGGAAAGCCGCGTGATCACGACCGACTGGCTGATTCCCGGCAGCGTGTATTCCTGGCGAAGCGCAGCCGCGGCACCGCAAAAGCTCGACACGCCGGGCACCACCTCGTAGTCCACGCCGCGCGCGTCGAGCGCGTCCATCTGCTCCTGGATGGCGCCGTACAGGCACGGGTCGCCCGTGTGTAGGCGCACCACTTCCTCGCCCCGCGCATCTGCCGCGCACATCACGTCGAGCACTTCCTCCAAGGTCATGTGCGCGCTGTCGTAGACGATGCAGGATTCCTTGCACTCGGCGAGCAGCTCGGGGTTCACAAGGCTTCCCGCCCAAACGACCACGTCGGCCGCGCGCAGAAGGCGCGCCCCGCGCAGCGTGATAAGGTCGGCGGCGCCCGAGCCTGCGCCAACGATATGAATCATCCGAGCCTTCCCTTCCCGTTTCTCATCGCAACCGTTTACGCCGCCATTCGCGCAGCGGGCAAAACACGGCGCCTGCGGCGGCAATCGGCGCAAATACGCAGGCAGGAGGCGCAATGCCGCCCGCCCTGGCTTTGACACGTTCACAAGTGCCCACTATCATAGTAAAAGTTTCGGCAACGAGCATATGACAATCGGATAAAAGGAAATGACCGGCGCGGCGCCCGCACAGCCCGCGCTGGCTTGCGGAGGGAACCAGGTGGGAATCCTGGGCAAGGGACATTACTGTATAGGACGCGCGGGCGAACCGCCTCGCGCCCCAAGCCAGACTGCTTCGCCTTTTCCTCACGGCATCGCCGTGGCGTTAGCTCCTTGTGAACCCCGAGGGGTGCGCTTTTCTTTCGCTTGTGCCGACAAGCAACTGTCGCCGGGGGACCGGCAAACCGAGGAAAGGAAAAACCATGTCCGACCAGATGTCACGCCGCTGCTTCATGGGCGCAGCAGCAACCGGAGCCGTCGCGCTCGCCGGAGTCGCGCTCGCGGGCTGCTCCAACACCTCCGCGAGTTCCGAGAAATCGAGTGAAAAGGAGAAGGCCGTGAAGCCGGTCATCCTCGTCACGAGCTTCGGCACGAGCTACAACGACTCGCGCCACATCACCATCGGCGCCATCGAAGACGCTATCCGCGAGAAGTACTGGCAGGACTACGACATCCGCCGCGCCTTCACCGCGCAGATCATCATCGACAAGCTGAAGAAGCGCGACGGCATCACGATCGACAACATGACCGAGGCGCTCGACCGCTGCGTGGAAGACGGCGTGAAGGAAATCGTCGTGCAGCCGACGCATCTCATGGGTGGCCTGGAATACACCGACGTGAAAGACGAGCTCGACAAGTACGCCGACAAGTTCGACAAAATCTCGCTCGGCGACCCGCTGCTCACCTCCGACGATGACTACAAGAAGGTGGCCGCAGCCATTAAGGAGAACATGGCGTCCTTCGACGACGGCAAGACGGCGCTGTGCCTCATGGGCCACGGCACCGAAGCCGATTCCAACGCCGACTATGCCAAGATGCAGGAAGTGTTCAAGAACGAGGGCTTGACGCAGTTCTTCGTCGGCACCGTCGAGGCTGAACCGACCTGCGAGGATGTTATCGCCGCCGCGAGCGCCGCAGGCTACAAGAAGGCCGTGCTCGCGCCGTTCATGGTGGTCGCGGGCGACCACGCGAACAACGACATGGCAGACGAGACCGACCCCGACAGCTGGGCTGCGAAGTTCGTGGCCGCCGGCTTCGAAGTGACGTGCCTGCTCCAGGGTCTGGGACAGAACGTCGCGGTCGACGACATCTACGTCTCGCACGTGGACGACGCCATCGCCAAGCTGTAAACCCGCCGCGCACGGGAGCGCCGGTCGCGTCCCCGTGCAACGGGCATGCGCCTTTCCCCGACGACGACGCATGCCCGTTGCATTCGCATCCCGCCCGCCCACCGCACGGCGCGGGCGGTCGAAGCGATTGAAAGGAACCCCTCCATGTTGAAGAAAACCCTCGTCTTCGCCCTGTCGGCGGCGCTTTTCGCGTTCTCGCTCGCCGGCTGCGGCGGAAATTCAATCGACAGCGCAAAGGCAAGCGATGCCGATTCCCAGGAAAAGACCGAACAGGCGGCCGATGCGCCCGAGGGCGCAAGCGCTGCCCCCATTACCGCCGACAAGGTGGCCGACGGCACCTATCCGATCACCGTCGATTCCAGCTCGAACATGTTCAGGATTGTGGACGCCCAGCTCATCGTGGAAAACGGCTCCATGCACTGCGTGATGACGCTTTCCGGCACGGGCTACGGCAAGCTCTTCATGGGCACGGGCGACGAGGCTGCCGCCGCGAGCGAGGCCGACTTCATCCCCTATGTGGAAAACGCGGAAGGCAAGTACACCTACGACGTGCCCGTTGATGCGCTCGACGAGGACACCGCCTGTGCCGCGTGGAGTATTAGAAAAGAGCAGTGGTACGACCGCACGCTTGTGTTCGAATCCGCCGGCGTCGATCTGCGCGCCGACGCACTGAAGTAACGCCATGCGGTCGATTCTTCCCAAGGGGGAAAACAGGAAGCGCCGCAGCATCGCGGCGCGCGCGATCGTCTGCATTCTCGTCGCCCTGCTCGCGCTTTCCTTCGCGGGGTGCAGTGCGAGCCCGAACACGACCGGTGGCACGGCGGGCTCTCAGGAATACACTGTGAATGTCTCGCTTTCCGGCGGGTCAGGGCGCGCAAGCATCGCCTCACCCACCACAATTGTGAAGGATGGCGACACCTACACCGCGACCATCACCTGGTCGAGTTCGAACTACGACAAGATGACCGTCGACGGCGTGGACTACGCGCCCGTAAACGACGGCGGCAACTCCACGTTCGAGATACCCGTCACGCTCGACGAGGACATCGCCGTGTCGGCCGAGACCGTCGCCATGTCGACGCCGCACACCATCGACTACACGATCCACTTCGACTCATCCACCATGAAGGAGAAATCGGGCGACGAAGCAAGCGGCGGCTCCCCTGCGGGAACGGCTTCAAGCGCCGCAGCCGACTTCCACAACGCCGATTTGGGCTGTGGCTGGGAGCCAACAGGGGCGCTTCAGCTTGAATACGCCGAGCACTTCACTGTCGACGAGTTCGAAGGCGGTCTGCGGCTTATCTGCGTTTCGAATGGGGAACGTTTCCTCGTGGTGCCGCAAGATGCGAAGGTACCTGATGGGTTGAGCTCCGACATCGCGGTCATAAGGCGCCCTGCCGACAAGGTGTACCTCGTGTCGTCGGCGACGATGTGCCTGGTCGACGCGCTCGATGCGAACGACAATATCATCATGTCGGGCACGAAGGCCGACGATTGCTCGGTCGCGGGCTTCAAAAGCGCACTCGAAAGTGGGGCGATCGCCTACGGCGGCAAGTACAGCGCGCCCGACTACGAGCGAATATCGGCCTCGGGCTGCACGCTCGCCATCGAGAACACCATGATCAACCACACGCCCGATGTGAAGGAAAAGCTGCAGAAGCTCGGGCTCGTCGTGCTCACCGAACAGTCGTCGAGCGAGCCCGAAGCACTCGGGCGCGTCGAGTGGATTAAGCTTTTCGGCGTCCTGTTCGACAAGGAAGACGAGGCCGCGCACCTGTTCAACGAGCAGAAGGCCCGCGTCGAGCAAACGTCGGGGCTCGCGTCGTCAGGTAAAACCGTGGCGTATTTCTACATTAACTCGAACGGGGCCGCCGTCACGCGGCGGGCGGGCGACTACGTGGCGCAGATGATCGAGCTTGCAGGCGGCAGCTACGCGCTCGATGACGCGCAGACGGCGTCGACGTCAGGTTCGTCAGTAACGCTCGAAATGGAGCGCTTCTACGCGACGGCGAAGGATGCCGACATCATCGTCTACAACGGCACCATCGACGAATCGGTTGCCACCTTGAACGACTTCGTAGGCAAAAACGCGCTATTGTCGCAGTTCAAAGCCGTGAAGAACGGCAACGTCTGGATCACAAGCGCCGACATGTACCAGCAGATGACTTCTACCGCCGACATTATCGACGAGCTGCACGGGGCGTTCACCGGCGATGACGCGAGTGACTTCCATTATCTGAGAAAGCTCGGCTAGCGCCATGAGAAGCCGGCTTTCCATGGCATACGACGAATCGGGGCGCGCCGCGCGGTGTCGCGTCGTGACGGCGCTGCTCGCTGTTGCCCTCATCGTGCTCGTCGGGGCCAACCTGTGCATCGGGAGCGTGCTCGTACCCGCAGACCACATCCCCGGCATCCTTTCGGGCGGCGCGGCCAATTCCATGGAAAGCCAGGTCATCTGGGAGATTCGCCTGCCGCGCGTGCTTTCAGCCGTGCTTCTCGGCGGGGCACTATCGCTCTCCGGGTTCCTGCTGCAGACGTTTTTCAACAACCCCATCGCCGACCCGTTCATCTTGGGCGTTTCCTCGGGCGCAAAGTTCATCGTCGCGCTTACGATGATCGTACTTCTAGGCGCGAACCAGGCCATGTCCTCGCCGGCCATGGTGGCCGCAGCGTTTCTGGGCTCGCTTATCACCATCGGATTCGTGCTCCTCATCGCACGGCGCATAAGTTCCATGGCCATGCTCATCGTGGCGGGCGTCATGGTGGGATACATCTGCTCGGCGGCGACGAACTTCCTCATCGCCTTCGCCGACGACCAGTCCATCGTGAACCTGCACAACTGGTCTTTGGGTAGCTTCTCGGGTTCGAGCTGGGACGACGTCGCGGTCATCGCGGTCGTGGTGATCACCGTGAGCGCATGCGTATTCGCGATATCGAAGCCCCTTTCCGCCTTCCAGCTGGGAGAAGCCTACGCGAAAAGCGTCGGCGTGAACGTCGCACGCTTCCGCGTGGTGCTCGTCCTTCTAGCGAGCATGCTCTCCGCCTGCGTGACCGCGTTCGCTGGTCCGGTGTCGTTCGTAGGCATCGCGGTTCCGCATCTCGTGAAGTCGGCGCTGAAGACGTCGAAGCCCATCCGCGTGATTCCTGCGTGCTTCTTGGGAGGCGCCATCTTTTGCGCGGGCTGCGATTTGATCGCGCGCACGCTGTTCTCTCCCGTCGAGCTTTCCATCAGCGCCGTCACCGCCATCTTCGGCGCGCCGGTGGTTATCGCGCTCATGTTGAAGAAACGGGTGAGGTAGATGGGGGAATTCGAGCCGCGGCCCAAAACGCTCGGAGGGAACATTCCATACTTAGACAGTCCTGAGCTCGCACGAAAGCACCAGAAGGCACTTTCGGCTCGTGCGGAACTGCGCGCGGAACGCCTCCTCCGAGCGGAGTCGAACCTCGAAACCCCGGTCGAAACGCAGGCTGACGGAGCGCCGCTTTTCCGCATAAGCGACCTGTCGGCGGGCTACGACAAGAAGGTTGTAGTCGAAGGCGTCGATCTGGAGGTTCGCGCGGGCGACGTCGTGGCGCTCATCGGGCCGAACGGCTCGGGCAAGTCGACCATCTTGAAAACCATCACACGCCATCTAGCACCGCTTGCCGGCGCGGTCGAGCTCGACGGGCGAGAGATTTCCCGATGGAAGACGGCGGAGTTCGCAAGGAACCTTGCCGTTATGCTGACAGATCGCCCCCGGACCGAGCTCCTCACCTGCCGCGATATCGTAGAGGCGGGAAGACACCCCTACACCGGGCGAATGGGCACACTCTCGCCTAACGACCATAGTCGGGTCGACGAGGCCATGAAAACCGCACATGTGGAAGAGCTCGCCGAGCGCGACTTCATGCAGATAAGCGACGGGCAACGCCAGCGCGTCATGCTCGCACGCGCCATCGCGCAGGATCCGCGTGTGCTCGTGCTCGACGAGCCCACGTCGTATCTCGATATCCGCTACCAGATCGACCTGCTGCGAATACTTCGCCACCTTGCGAAATCGCGGAATGTGGCTGTCATCATGTCCATCCACGAACTCGAGCTCGCGCAGAAAAGCGCCGACAAGGTGATTTGCGTGAAGGACGGCCGGGTCTTCCGCGCCGGCGCACCCGAGGACATATTCACGCGCGAGACAATTGGCGAGCTCTACGGCCTTCAACATGGCACCTTCAACGAGCGCTTCGGCAGCGTGGAAATTGGGCGCCCACACGGCGATGCGCACACGTTCGTCATCGCCGGCGCAGGTACGGGGTCGGCTGTGTTTCGCCAGCTCATTCGGCAGGGCAAGGCGTTCTACGCGGGCGTTCTGCACGAAGGGGACATCGACTGCGAGCTCGCGCGCGACCTGGCGACGGAATGCGTGGCCGAGCGCGCCTTCGAGCCGATCGGGGATAAAACCATAGCCCGCGCCAAAGAGCTCCTCGTCCACTGCGCGCTCCTTATCGTGTGCCCCGCCGCCTTCGGCACCATAAACGCCCGCAACGCAGAGCTCGTCGAGTTCGCACGCTCGCACGGTATCGAGGTCATGCGAGCGTGCGAAGGCGCATCGGAGGATTCCCAATTGGAGTGGGAAGGATAAACTGGACTTTCATTTAAGGATCCTCAGGCTATAGCTCCTACGCCGGCGAGGTCTCCAAGGCGCCGGAGAACCTCGTAAACAGGAATTTCCACGCCGACGAGCCCAACCTGCTGTGGCTCACCGACATCACCGAGTTCAGGCTCCCGGGCGGCGAGAAGGTCTACCTGAGCCCGGTCATCGACTGCTTCGGCGGGATGCTCGTCGCCTGGTCGATCGGGCTGCACCCCGACAAGCGCCTCGCGAACTCGAGCCTGCGCCTAATCCAAGCGAGATTCCAGACTCGACAGGCCATTGAGAGTCAGGTCGTTGGCGACCTCCGAGACGCGCTCGATAGGAACCGAGCCGTCAGACAGCGCCCATGTGCGATAGATTCCGATAATACCCGACAGCAAAAACGCCAGATAGTAGTCGAACATCTCGTCCTTGA
>CALDCB010000015.1 GCA_937937585.1 uncultured Coriobacteriaceae bacterium | reverse complement strand
GCGCAGGGCGCTTCCCAGCGCCACAAGGGGCCGCCTCCGGGCGGCCCCTTCGCTTGCCCGAGGGCCCCGGGAGACCGGGGCCCTTCCTCTTTTATCTGACATCTAAGTTGATTTCAGTGGGTGTCTCAATCAAGGCATTCACTTCGGTGGGTTCGCTATATCAGCTTAGCGCAATCGATTTCCGCCTCGTGCGTTTGTGGTCTTCTCTTACCCGTCGTCGAACTCGGCGTCGATGGTGGCTCGTCCTTCCTCTTGTTTGAAGGCACGACCGAAGGAGGGCGGCGCACCGAGGAGCTCTTTCGCTTACGAATGCTAGTAATGCCCGCCTTCTCATGAGAGAGGCGAGCATGTCACCTTTGATAGCTCTCTTTAGTTCATTTCATTTCTTGACTTTATCGTAGTAGGTCTCATTTGGAACCGTCTGAGACATCATCAGATCGCGTGTAAACGTCGAAACGCTTCTTGGGAAGGTAAATAGTGAGATAATCGGTTTTTTCGTGTGTACGGGTTGAATGCGCGTGCTCTTTGATGATGCTGATTGTGTTCTTCGGTGCGCTTGCGATTTCCTTGACTGCATCGACGGGGTGACGGTCGGTGATTCCATAGACGATCTGTGCAAGCAA
Organism: uncultured Coriobacteriaceae bacterium; assembly: GCA_937937585.1. GTDB lineage: Bacteria > Actinomycetota > Coriobacteriia > Coriobacteriales > Eggerthellaceae > UMGS1502. Next base: position 149,037 of record CALDCB010000015.1, on the reverse strand, counting down.
GGGCATTAGAAAAACGGTCACGGCACCAGCGGCAACCATGATGGACGCTGTTTGGGAATCCATGCTTCCATTTTTCACTGCCAATGAAGTGACTGCTACGATGATTGGTAGTGCGGTTGTGCAGTAGAGGGCTACTGATGCTCGTTCATGAACGGTGTACTTGTTTCTTGTCTTGCCCATTGCGAGTGATATTGCAACAGGCGCAGCGCGGATTCCCATCAGCAGGATTATGAAACGCGCGAGTGTTGCAGGATCAGCGGCGATAGCGCTCAAGTTGATCTTGCATCCCGAAACCACGAAGAAGAGCGGGATGAGAAATCCGAACCCAATGCCGTCAAGTTTCGTTTCCAGCGAGATATTGCCTTCTGGCGTGATGAACCTTAGTACGAATCCTGCTGCAAAAGCTCCAAGTACGATATCGATTCCGAACATGGCTGAAAAGGCCACTAGTGCCACTAGGATTGTGATTGTGCCGCGTAAAAACGTCTGGGAGGTCGTGTCGGCCTTCGATTCGAGAAAGCGGTAGATCGCGCTGCCTTTCTTGCGTGCAGCGGCGGGAACCAAGGCAGCGACCAGGCATAAGACCGTGAACGCGGTTAAGATCAAGGCGGTTTGCCACCCGGTTCGCGTAGACAAGAGTATGGCCATTGCTAGAATGGGGCCAAGTTCTCCCCACGTACCATATGCGATTACTGCGTCTCCGACTTTCGTCCCGGTAAGCTCGCGTTCGCGCAGGATGGGCATCAGAGTTCCCAATGCGGTCGTAGACAGAAGTATGGCCATAGGAATTGCATCGATGCCGCCAATGGCAATGTTGGGGTGCAGGTGAACCAGGCAGACCGCGAACGCAAATGTTAACAGCCAGGTTCTTAGCCCTTTCTTTCCCTCTGTCCCCGATAGCTTCTTTGGTTCGATTTCGTAGCCGGCCAGCAGGAACAAGAATGCAAGTCCCAGTTCGGACAGCAGTGTGATCGATTCGGAAAGATCGATGATTCCCAGGCAGTTTGGTCCTAGCACCGCGCCTAAAACCAAGAGCAGTACGGTTTCAGGAACGGGCTTATGCGGGATGGCCTGAGCAACGACTGGCGCTGCGAAAGCGACTGTGGAAATGATTGCGAGGGAGAAGAATTCGGAGGCCATAGAGCTTCTTTCGGTTGAAACGGTTTAGCTATCTAGGGCAGCCGATTGCTTCATGCGTGTTGTCGTTGCGCTTTGCGCTTCCGTGATGCCCTGATTCGATCCTTAAGGCTTTCGAAAGGAATGAGGACGGAGTCGCGGTGGGGATCGGTTGTCGTGATATGCGTTTGTCTAGGGTTTTCAAGGCAGTCAAGTGCGTGCGGTCAAATGATTTCCTCTGCCGCAATGACGTTTATCATGATTGCCTCGCTTTCATTTGGGCGTCAATCATTTTATCGCCTTTGTGTCGATAGGTGATAATGGCATTGCGAAGAGGTTGCCACTTTGTTGAAAGCCGCTTCAGGGTGTGGCTCGACAGTCGATTATCTGAGGGGCAAATGTAAGCGCCCGGCCGGTTGGGGGACGGCTCGGGCGCTTTAGTGACGCCTGCTGCATTACTTGCTGTTGTAATGGCGGCGCACGTATTGGCTGTTCATTCCGATGCTTTGAGTGAATTTGGGTCGGGATGGCGTTTAATTGCCGAAACCCCTCTCTTATCGGATGCTTCGCATTCTAATTCGCGACTCTTAAAACAGCCTGAAAGTTGTTTTGGATTTTACAGACCACAGATTCTGTTGCGTTAGAAAGATCCTGCTGCATTAGAACCCAAGGTAGGGAAGGACGTTCCAGATCAGGATCACGGCGATCAGAACCGGTGCGATGAACTTGATCATGATGGTCCAGGCCTTCTCGAGCTTGAACGCGCTGGACTCCTTGATCTCACGGGCAAGGATGTTCTCCTTGACCAGCCAACCGAACATGAGGCAGGTTAATATCTCGACGATCGGCATGATGACCGAATTGGAGATGAAGTCGAAGAAGTCGAGCAGCGAAGAGCCCTCGCCAAGCGGTTGTATGCCGGAAAGCACGTTGTAGCCTGCGTTAACGAAGATACCGAGAACGACGATGACGGCCACGACCGTAACGAAGGACTGGCGGCGGGGCCAATGCATGCCGTCCTGAACGATGGAAACGCATGCCTCGGTCAGGCCGATTGCGCTAGTCAGAGCTGCGAAGAAAACCAGCAGGAAGAAGACGAAGCCGATGATGGTTGCCACGGTGGTGTCAAGCGTGTTGAACACTTGGGGCAAGGTGATGAACATCAAAGAGGGGCCCGACTTCGTGGCAACCGCCTCGGCGGAGCCCATTGCCACGAAGGCAGCCGGCACGATAGCCAGACCAGCAAGGAAGGAGACGCCGAAGTCGAAGCCAGCGATCTGGGTAACGGAGGTGGTCAGGCTGTCCTGCTTGCGCATGTACGATCCGTACGTGATGGTGATGCCCATTGCCAGCGACAGGGAGTAAAACATCTGGCCAAGCGCGTTGATCACCAGCTCAGCCGAGAACTTGCTGAAATCGGGGACCAAGTAATAAGCCGCACCCTCAAGGGCGCCCGGCAGTGTGAGGACGAAGATGGCGATGCCCAGCGCCATGACGATGAGCGCGGGCATGAGGACGCTGTTGACGCGTTCGATGCCTTTTTCGACGCCAAAGCCCACGACGCAGAACGCAAGCGCCATGAAGATGCCCATCCAGATGTAGGACTCGACGTTGCTGGTCATGAAAGCGCTGAAGAACGTGCCGCCGTCTGCCAATGCGGCAGGGCCGGCAGTAAGGTAGGCGACTGCGTATTTGGTCACCCAACCGCCGATGATGCAGTAGTACGGGGTGATGATAAACGGAACCAGTGAGACCAGAACGCCGATCCAAAGGAATTTCTTGCCGAAATGGGAGTACGCGCCGATGGCGGATTTACGCGTGGTGCGGCCGAGGGCCGATTCAAGAAGAAGCAACGACAAGCCGAACGTCGCAACCAGGATGAGGTACGTGATAAGGAACGTGCCGCCGCCGTATTTCGCAGCGAGGTAGGGAAAGCGCCACATGTTGCCGAGGCCCACAGCGGTAGCTGCGGCTGCCAAGACAAAAGCCCACTTGCTGGACCATGAGGCGCGCTTTTCAGAAACGCCTGAATGTGCCATTGGAAACTCTTTTCTTCGATTGTTCGGTCGAAGGCGAAGCATGGCAATGCCGAGCGGGTTGTGCGTGTTTTGTCATACGTACTCTTAGGTTGCGCGCTTTTGGCCGACGCAAGCCCTGGTTGTCGAACGCGCGCTTTTGGCCGACGCGATCGGCCGGCAGTTCACTGCCGCCGTTTGACAAAGCTCGAACAATCCTCGCCTTCACAATTTAATAAGAAATTATATCGGTGATGGTGCGGGGACGCAGAACTCTTATCGGGGATTTAATCGTTTGATAAACAACCAGAAGACTTAACGGGCTTGGTTTTGGGGTGAGTGGTCGAAAGGGGGGGCGCAAGCTCGTCGGCGCCTGGTGACAATTACCAGACGATCTGACAGGCCGGGCGTCCTGGGAGCGGAAGTGCGGCCGGACATCCTAGGACGGTAGCGCGGCTTTCTGCCTTCATGCGAAAGACCGACCGGGCAACGGGATGCTCGATCGGTCTTTAAGGGTTTGATGACGGTTGTGCGATGCGAAGGCTAGCGGACGATGAGAACCGGGCAGCCGGCGTTTTCGCTGACCTTGTGGCTGACGCTGCCCATGACGACCTGCTTCAGGCCGGACAGGCCGCGCGAACCCATGATAACCAGTTCCGCGTCGGATTCGCGCGCTTCCTTCACGATTTCGACGGCGGGGTCGCCCATACGGGTTTTCGGGATGGCGTCGATGCCAATGCCCTTCATGATCTCGCAGGCATGGACAACGGCGTTATCGGCACGCAGCGCGCTTGCCTCGTTGTCGGGCGCAGCAACGGCAAGAACCTCGATATCGGTTGCTTTGTCCAGGTCCATAGAATGAGCTGCGTATTTGATGGCGTTAAGAGAAGGCTCGGAGCCGTCGGTTGCGAAGATCAGCGTCTTCAGGGCGTCGCGTTTCGCAAGGCGCTCGTGGATGTCGTTGTTGAGCATCTGCTCGGCGATATGCTCCTTATCGAGCTTGCGGTTGCGGAAGTAAACAGCCCAGTTGGCAGAAAGGAAGACCAAGTTAAGGAAGTAGATGGCCAGAACCCAGTTGATTTGTCCAGAAAAGAGCTTTGCGGCAATGCCGGCGAAGTAACCGACGGTGATGAGCATGATGAACTGCCAGCTGGTGCCGGCAGCCGTGCGTGCTTGATAGTTTTTATAGGCGTTGGTAGGCCAGGACAGGCCGAAACAGAGAAGCATCGCGGCTTCCAGGGCTTGTGACAGCATTCTTGTCTCCTTGATCTCATGCAGCGCAGGTGAGCATCTCGGGTCGCAAAGAACGCAAGGCGGGGTGTTGGTAGCGCCGCTTTATTAAGCTCCATGGAGTATAGGAAAGCCAGTAATGCATGACAAATATGCATTCACAAGAAAACGATAACAAATCTGTTATGATTGGGGCATGGATATCAACCAGATGACATGCTTCCTTGATGTTGCGGAAACACAGCATATGACTAAAAGCGCCCAACGACTTCATATGGCGCAACCTGCTGTTAGTCGCAGCATCGCGCGCTTAGAAGATGAACTTGGCGTTGATTTGTTCGAGCGGTCGGGCAGGGGGATTCGTCTGACTGGCGAGGGCAGGTTGCTACAGGAACGTTTGATTCCCGTCATGGCCGAGTTGGATGACATTCAGCAGACTTTCGCCGATATCCGCACCGGGCGCGAACACGAGGTACGCATTAGCTTGCAGGCGGGCTCCCGCATTGCATCCGAAGCCCTTGAGGGGTGGATCGCTCGAAACACTTCGGCGCGTGTTACGTTGATGCAGATGTCGCACGAGGGCGAAGAGATCGACATCGATGTTGGCACCACGATCTTGGAAAACGCGACTCGCTATCGAAGTTACTCCGAGCGCATTATGTTGGTTGCTCCTGAGTCAATGGTGTTTAAAACCAACCCGATTGAACTCTCCGAACTTGAGAACGTGGGCTTCATTTCGCTTCCGTCGGCGGCAGGGTTCGGCCGTTTCGTTTCGGACATGTGCGCAAGCGAATGCTTCCAGCCCAATGTGGTGTTGGAAAGCGATAACCCCAGTGTTGTGCGTGAGATGATCGGTATGGGGCTTGGCGTTGGATTCTGGCCCGAAAAAAGCTGGGGGCCGGTTACCAGCGAGAAAATCGCCGTCCATCCACTTGCGGGGAATGCCAAGCGCTGGTTGGCGGTGTCGCTTACGCACAAAGGCGCATCGAATGCTCAGGCCGTGGCATGTTTTCAGCACATCTGCCGTACCTTCGACACAGTTTTCGATTGAGAGGCGGCGTGTTTGGCGCAGCGTATCGTCGAGACCCCGCTCCGCGGCAGCGGCTTTACATGCAAAGGAGGCTTGGACGGTTTGTCCAAGCCTCCTTGGTTCACGGTTGATTTCGCTAGCGACTGAGCTTATGCGGCGTTTGCGGGCTGAGCGTCTTCGTCAAGGCCCAGCAGGTTTTCAAGACCCATTGCATGGTAAAGCTGGTTTTCGAAAACATCCTGGTCGGCTTCCCACTCGCCTTCGGAGTTCTTCGTGTAGGCAAGTTCGCAGGATACGGTCTTGGCGGTTGCAGAGTTCGTTGCGTCCATCAGGGTTTCGCCGGCAAGCTTCGTGATCTCTTCCTCGGAAGCGTCCAGCATGCTCATGGCCTTGCCCAGATAGGTTCCGAACCAAGTACTGAAGATCTCATCGAACTGCTTGCAGGTGATGTCGACCTTGGCGGTTGCGGTGCCCTTGTCTTTGTCTACCGTGATGTCGCCGATCTTGTAGTCGAAGCCGTCAAGGTAGGCGCCCATGAACTGGTTGGCATCGACGCCCAGTTCGGCGAAGTCCTCGTTGGTCATGCCGAATTCTTCGCTCCAGCTGTCGGAGTCGGCGTTCTTGACCTCGTCGAACTGTTGGGTGAGGTCGTCCTTGATCAGTTCCTCGGGGGATTTTTGGCCCTGACATCCAACCAAGGTGGTGGTAAGGGCTGCAGCAAGGGCAAGAGTTGAAAGAATGAGGGCTTGTTTCTTCATGTTGCCTCCTTTTTCGCGCGTTGAGATGGGACAACGACGCTGGTCTTTTTGATAAGCCGATTCTATCAAATTGATCGATGACGATTGTCATGATTCGAGTTTTGCCTTGTCAGCGGCGCAGATGTAGACTTCTGGCTATATCTAGGCCGTTTTGATGGGACGTGATTGCATGTCGCTTATCGAAGATGTTCGATCGTTCGAACCGTTCAATGAACAAGAATCAGTTGATCGTGATTTGATCTTGCGCCGTCTTGAAGCCGATCCGCAGGTTTTCGATCGCAGATCGTTGGTGCACGTAACGTGCTCGGCATGGACGGTCGATCCGTCGTTCACGCAAACCCTGTTGGTCTACCACCGCATATACGATTCGTGGAGCTGGATCGGCGGGCATGCCGACGGCCAACAGGATCTTGCCGCTGTTGCGCTTCGCGAGCTTCAGGAAGAAACGGGCGTTTCGAGTGGGCGAGCGGTTCACTGCGGGACGGGCAACATTCTTTCGCTCGAGGTCTTGACTGTGGATGGCCACGAGAAGCGCGGCGCCTACGTAGGCTCGCATCTTCATTTGAACGTGACGTATCTGGTGGTTGCTGATCCGAACGAGCGGATTCGCGTGAAGGAAGATGAGAACTTGGGGGTCCGCTGGGTGCCGCTTGAGGATGCCATCGCTCTTTCGAGTGAACCGTGGATCCGCGATCGTATTTACCGCAAGCTGATCCAGAAGACGCGCGGCATCGCTGCGAAACAGCCGCGATAGGGAGCGGACGGTTCGGAAGGGCGAAAGACATGCAAGAGAAGGTATATCAGACGCCTTCGGGGCCCATTCATTATTGGATGGACTTCATCGATGAAGGCGCGCCTACGATCGTTTTTCTTCCGGGACTAACGGCTGATCATCGCTTGTTTGACAAACAACTTGATTATTTCGAGGGTCGGTACAACGTTTTCGTTTGGGACGCACCGGGCCATGCCGCGTCGTGGCCGTTCGACTTCGATTTCACGCTGGATGATAAGGCACGCTGGTTGGGCGAGATCCTTGAGGAGGAAGGCGTCGCCAAGCCTGTGATCGTGGGTCAGTCAATGGGCGGGTATGTCGCACAGGCTTTCATACAGAGGTATCCGGGGCGGTTAGCGGGCTTCGTGTCCATCGATTCGGCGCCTCTGCAAAGGCAGTATGTCACCGCCATCGAGATCTGGTTGCTGAAACGAATGGAGCCTGTGTACAGGCATTATCCGTGGCGTTCGCTTTTGAAGGCGGGTTCGAATGGGGTGGCGACTTCGGGATACGGTCGTGAGTTGATGCGCCAGATGATGTTGGCGTATGACGGCGACCAGGGTCGCTACGCGAAGATCGCGGGGCACGGCTATAAGATTCTCGCGGAAGCGATGGAAGCTGATTTGCCGTATTCGATCGATTGCCCGGCGTTGTTGATGTGCGGAACGAAGGATCATGCAGGGTCGTGTATTCGTTACAACAAGGTCTGGCATACGAAGACGGGCATTCCGTTGGAGTGGATCGAGGGCGCGGGCCATAACTCGAATACCGATGCGCCCTATATCGTGAATGCCCTGATCGAGAAATTCTTGCAAGAGCGTGTGCTTGCGTGAAAACAATCGAGGCGAAGCCGCTGTCGGCCTCGCCTCGATGTCTTTCAGCCGCGTTGAAGATGCTCGCGGTGTGAGTTATGGGCGGGCAGGTGCCCATTGGTGCTGTTAATTACGACGACGCTTCAGCGCGGTGGTGATCAGGCAAACGCTTGCGCCTGCAACCAACAGTGAAGCTGCTCCAATAGCGAATGCGCTATCGCCGGTTTTCGCCAGAACGCTTACCGGCTCAGCCTTGTCGGCAGGCTTGTCGCCAGGCTGGTCGGAAGGATCGGAGTCATCGGAGTCGCCAGGCTTGGGGTCGGCCGGATCGACGGGATCGACCGGTTCGGGCTCAGCGACTTCGTACGTGACGGTGGGGACGGGAAATTCGTAAGCCTGACCAGCTACGCCGTTGCCGTCAACGGGGTGCAGCACAGCGCTCTCGTTAACTTTCAAGGTGTAGGTGCCGGGCTCGGTGGGTTTGTTCACCAGAAGCTCGCTGTATTCCAGCACGACAGGCTTGCTGGGTGCGGCAGCCTCGTTCAGCGTGAGCGTGAGCTTCTCGTTTTCTCCAGCCTGGTACCTCAGGGTGAAGCGGTACGTGCCGTCGTTGTTCTTGCCGAAGCCATAGGTCGTGGCGTCGATCTTCTCGGGCGAGAGCTTTACGCCATTGGCGGTGAGGCTGATCTTGGCGGGGTCGTTGACGAAGTCGAAGTTGGCGCCAATGGTGTCTTCAACCGTCGAGCCGGCAGCGATCTTGTCCACGAGCTTGGCCTTGAGCTTGTCGAAGTTGGTGTCAAGCTGTCCGTTGTTGGAATTCCTGGTGAGATACTGCAAGAAAACCCGACCGTCGAAGTCGGCGGCGTTCTTGTAGTAGACGTTCATGTCGTAGCCGGCGTTGACCATCGACTGGAAGGTGTCGTCGGTACTCCAGAAGTCGACGTCGATGTTGCACGGGGCAGTAACGTCAAGAGCAATGGGGTTGGTGGCTGCCTGGGCGGTGTACTCATAGTCGTACTGTGCCCAGTTCTTGTCGGAGTTTTCGTACTGATCACGATAGTACGCGAGGTACTCGCCGAGCTTCTCGGGGCTGGTCATGGCCTGCGAGAAGATGAAGTTCGAGCCGTCTGAGAACTTCTTCCAGGCATTGTTGGTGTGGTACTCGCGGGACTGCCACTCCCAGATGCCGCCCATCATGTCTCTGCCGCCCTCAACGCTGCCGAACGACCTGCTGTACGGAGTGGTGTAGTTGCCGTTCTTGCAATAAAGGTAAGTCGCACCGTCGCTAATCAGGATGACGTGCTTGTTTTCGGCTTTAACGGCGGAGTCGGCATCCAAGATGCTCTTGGCGGCAAGAAGACCGGCGTGCATGTTGGTGCCCGAATGCAGGCTCGAGTTCATTGCGTTCAGGATGTCGTCATAGCCTGTGGCTACGTCGGTAAGCGGCAGTTGCACGTTGCCCATCTTGTTGAAAAGGACGACGCCGACCTTGATGTTGAGGCCGTCGGCCTGGGCTTTCTGATTGATTTCTTCAAGGAAAGCCTTGGCTTGGTTATAGATGTCCTTTTGAGCCGAGGCGCCGGACTTGTCCAGCACAAACACAACGTCAGCGGGCTCGGCCTCGCGCTGACCGGGGAAGGAAAGAGTGACCTTAGTTTCGAGGTTCTCGTCGAGTGGGGTCGCGGTCTTAACGTTTTGCGTTAGCGCTGTGGGCTGATCCGTTGCCCCCGGAATATCCTCAGCAGTGGCTTGGGGGGGGGGTAATCACCGATGCCCCAAACGTCAAGGCTGCAACCGCGCAAAGTGCAGCAGCGCGCTTTGCGCCATTAAGTAGCTTTCTAGGATATGACATGATACCCGCCTCCTATTCTCCCCAATAGAGATGGGATTGCAAAGTGCAGTCGCGTTTATTGGGATCTTGGATTGAGTTGATTTGCAGTTGTTTTAGTATAGCTCGCGAGAGGTGTGAGCTATTAGATATTGTGCAATAAATGTGTGAATGGTTACAGTAACTTAAATAATTTTAGGGGAATATGTTACATAGGATCGCATCTGCCAATGAGGTTGGGCTTGCGGTACGGCTGCAAAGAAGCTACGGGTTGTCTAGCTAGCGCTCCCCATATCGACCTAATCTCAAGATTGAATCTCATCGAAATAGTATTGTTAAAGGGGCCATGAGCGCTTCTCGTTGAGTTTTTCACTGAGTTTGTGATGCATGCAGCTGTAGGTTTTCTGATCGTTCTTGGTTTGCTTTGGGTTGTGACAAAACTTGCTGATCGGTTCCGAAGCTGTGCGATGACGTCTGTTACTTCTTCAAAGAGTACGGATGCCTCATCCTGCTTCTGATCTTCGGATTTTTGTCCATATCTGGTTTCTGGTTCTTTTTTTCTAATCATGATTTTATTAGCAGCTTTTGCTGTGATGAGACGCTGCGATCGGCTTTTCTATCCCCATAAAACGGCGAAGACAAGCGGCATCGTCACTACGCTGGTCGCAATGGTTGCAACAGATAACACCGAAGCATATTCTCCTGGACCGCCTTCGGATTGAACGGTAAGCGGAACCAGCGTTGTCGCGGGCATGGCCATAAGCGCAGTGAACGATACGATGACGTCCCATGGTAGGGGAGAACGCGAAAGGGCGAATCCGCCCAGCAAAGGCAAGGCCAGCATCTTCATGCCGACGCCTGCGATGAGCTCTCGGGCATTCAGAAGGGTTTTCCTGTCGGCGAAGAAGAACATCGCCCCGAGGCATACCATGCAAACCGGTGTTGCCGCCGCGCCAATCGCCGAAAGCGTGTTCATTGCGACATCGGGGATTCGAACGCCCAGGCATGCTAGCGCAAGTCCGCCAAAGACGGCAATGATGTTGGGGTTGGTGAACCGGCGGGCGAATGATCGGATGCCGAGGCGTTTTTCGCCGCCACCTGCCAAGTACACGCCATATGTCCAGAATATAGCCTGATCAAGTGTCATGAACATGGCAAGCGACACGGCGCCGGAGTTAGGGAAGAGTGCAGACAAAACCGGAAGTCCAATAAAACCTGTGTTGCCAAAAAGGAAGGTCATCCGCCATGCCGCCGCTTTAGGGCCAGACAAGCGCAGTAGGCGTGCGACGAGCCAGGTGGCACCTATGAGTATTGCGTACAGCGCCAACGTTAGAGGAACGATGGCGCTGTGCGCCACGATTCCCTGCACGTTCGATCCTTTGTAGACGAACGAGAAGACCATGATGGGAAGCAGCAGTTTCAGCGAGACGGCGATCACGTCGTTCACGCTTTCGCGGCGGATGATGCCACGGTGCCCAGCAAAAGCTCCTATTCCCAGCATGATTGCAAATGAGATCATCTGTCCGGCTATGATGGAAAACATAGTGCACCCCCGATCCTCTTTCCCTACCATATGCGTCATGCTTTTATGGTTAAGCAGTTCTGGAAGAATTCGCTTGCCAGTGAAATGTTGAGGTAGGAAAAAACTGCAGGTGCAATCTTGGTCTGTTGATCGTTGTGCCATTTACGCTGGACACTTAATTTGTAGGATTGCCTTACTATTCAGAACGTCTGAGAGGCTGGGACGAATAGGTTATTGAGGTGAGGACGCGGGGCGCGAGCTAGTCCTATTCATGCACTCTTAGGAGGATGAAATGCCCACCACGCAAACCGAGATAGCCAAAGCCATTGCGATTCAGGCTCACGAAGGCCAGGTTGATAAGGCGGGAAAGCCTTACATCGATCATCCCGCGGCCGTTGCTGCCGGCGTAAGCGGCGATGTCGCGAAAGCCGTCGCGTGGCTTCATGATGTGGTTGAGGATACTTCGACGACGTTCGATGATCTTCGGGCCGCAGGAATCGCATCCGAGGTCATCGATCATCTGCGGCTGCTTACTCACGACAAATCGGTGCCCTATATGGAGTACATCGCGGCGTTAAAGGGCGACCCTGTTGCGTGTGAGGTGAAACTGGCTGACTTGCGCCACAACTCCGATTTGAGCCGCTTGAATACGATTACCGATAAAGATCGTGAACGCCTTGCCAAATATCAACAGGCTATAGAGGTGCTGCTTTCGTAGCGGTTGTTACAGCGAGTCTTTATGCGTGCGCTCGTAATGATCCAAGCGGTCAAGCGCGATTTGCTCGGAAAGCTCGCGCACCTTGGTCTGCAGTTCCGATACCGTGCGGCTTGAGTGGTAGCTTTTCACGAACAGCACGAAGATGAAGAACAGGAAGATGAAGTTCTGCGTGGATTGGATGCCCGTGATGTCGGCCATGAAATCGCCGATCTGAGGGAACAGTGCCAGCAGCACGATGATCAGCGTCAAGAACGCCCAGGAAATGGTGTCCTCGATGCGCATTTTCGACTTCTTGATGCTGCGCAGTATGAATGCGGCCATTGCGAATGCGGCGGCAATAAGGAGGATGCGAAGGGCGATTGACATTCTTAGGACCTATCTATTTGCAGGCTGGTTGATCGTTGTTTCGGCGGTGCAGCTTTGTGGCTTAACCGCGTTGGCGTCTTAGCGGAAGAACTGGATGAATAAAACCGAAAGGGCCATGCGTGTCATGTATGCAACGGACGAACGCAGGTTCAAATAGCTTTCTCCGGCAATGCGCTCGGCCATTTCCACCTGCACTTCCGAGACTTTAAGGCCGTGCTTGCGCATAAGCCAGGCGACGGTATCGGGCTCGGGGCCAAGGTTCGGGCCCGAGCTAAGGATTTTCAACGCTTTGCGGTTGTAACAGCGCATGCCCGAGGTGGGGTCCTTGATGGTCTTTCCCGTGGTGAGCTTGATCATGAATTGGATAAGATTGCTGCCGAACATGCGCATGGTATTTGGCTTGGTTTCGGTAACGAAGCGCGAGCCGATGACGATGTCGCTGTGCTCAAGTTCGGCAACGAGAGAGTCAAGGTATTTCGGAAGGTGCTGGCCGTCTGCGTCGAACTGGATCGCGCAATCGTAGCCATGAGAGACTGCGTATTTGGTGCCGGCTTGGAACGCGCCGGCAAGGCCCAAGTTAATGGGCAGGTCCAGGAAGCGGTATCCGTGCTCGCGGCAGATGTCGGCGGTGCCGTCGCGTGAGCCGTCGTTGACTATGACGTAGTCGTAGTTCGGGTAGTTCTGAATGAGGTCGTCTACGACGCGCTCAATGTTCTCGGCCTCGTTATAGGCTGGGATGATCAGCAGTGCACGCATGCTTGCCTTCCGATGGTTCGTTGTTGAAGCAGTGGGTTCGCAAACTTCGGCCAGATGCGCGAAGTTGCAGTTGAATACAGCATTCCCCGAAGGCAGAGTATACAATACGAACGCATGCGCTGCATGTTTCGCGCGCGTTTGCACATCGAGTGAACTAACGCAATGGGGGCTTCCTTGCTTAAACGTATTTCAATCTGGTCGGCTTTGTATTTGCCCCACACCGGTGGGGTCGAGAATTTCACGGCCCACGTCTCGTCTGTGCTTGCAAAGCGAGGGTTTCAAGTGCAGATCGTCACGTCGCGCATCGATGATTCCCCCGAACACGAAATAACAGACGAGGGGGTAGATGTTTGGCGTTTGCCGTGCCGTCCCCTGATGAACGGACGTCTGCCTATCCCAAACAGGAACGCCCGTTACCGCGAGCTTATGGCGAAGGTCGAGGCGTTCGCCCCCAATGCGGTGCTGGTGAACACACGTTTTTACGGGCATTCGCTTGAGGCGTTGCGCTTCGCGCGCAAGATGAATGCGAAAGCCGCTGTGCTTGACCATGGCTCTGCTCATCTTGTTTTGGGGAACCCTGCCGCTGATGCCGTGCTGGCGGCGTACGAGCACGCCATCACGGCGAGGGCGAAATCATTCAACCCCGATTTCTACGGCATTTCGCAGAAGAGCAGCGAATGGCTGGCCCATTTCGGCATCAGCGCGAAGGGCATTATCCAGAACGCTATCGATGCGCCGGCGTTTCGCGATGGGGCATCCTCGCGCGACTTCCGTTCGGAGCTTGGCTTTGCTCCCGATGACGTGGTGGTTGCATTTTGCGGAAGGCTTGTTCCCGAGAAGGGCGCCGATGCGCTTGTTCGCGCGGGCGTCATTCTTGCGCAGGAAGGTACGACCGGCGGTCGCCTTCGTCTTGTCTTCGCGGGTGATGGCCCCATGCGCACGCAGCTGGAGTCTGAAATTGCGGCAAAGCTTCCCGCTAACGGTCCTGTGACGGCGCACCTTCTGGGAAATACTGCCGCGACGGATTTGGCTGCTCTGTTCCAGCTGAGTAATCTTTTCTGCCTTCCTACGCGTTCCGAGGGATTTTGCACCTCGCTTTTGGAAGCGTCGGCGTGTGCCTTGCCGTCGATCATCCCCGATGTTGGCGGCGCTCGCGAGCTCATTCCTTCTGCTGAGTACGGCTTCATCGTGCCTGGCAGAACTGCCGAGGTGACCGCGCAGGCTTTGAGGGAGGCCATTTCGCTTGGTTCAGACCGGCTTGGTGCAATGGGTTTGCGAGCTCGCGACAGGGTGGAAGCGGTTGCTTCGTGGAACGACACCGCCGACGCCGTTCTTGCTGCTTTTGCGTGAGCGGTTCATGGAATGTAAGCCTGTGGTAAAATTGAACATTGCCTTCTTCAAGTGGGCCGATATGTTCAATTCGGCGCTGAGCTGCAGCTAGCTTCGCGCTTTGCGAGACACAGGTGCGTCTATGCTATCTAAACAAGAGTTCCTGATTCTTACGTCGCTGCTTAAGCGGCCCGAAAGCACCCAGCGCGAAATCGCGGAGGCTATAGGGATTTCGCTTGGTGCCGTGAATGCTGCCGTCAAAACGCTGCGCGAGAATGGATGCCTTGACAACTACAACGTTACCGAAGCGGGTCTGAAAGCGCTCGAGCCCTACAAGGTGGATAACGCCATCATCATGGCTGCGGGCATGTCCTCCCGTTTCGCTCCTATTTCATACGAGCGTCCGAAGGGTGTCCTTACTGTTCGCGGCGAGGTTCTGATCGAGCGTCAGATCCGTCAGCTCAAAGAAGCGGGCATCAACGACATCACGGTTGTCGTCGGCTATTGCAAGGAGCAGTTCTTTTACCTGGAGGACGAGTTCGGCGTGACTATTCGCGTGAACGAGCACTACGCTACGCGCAATAACAACTCCACGCTTATGTTGGTTAAGGAGAAGTTGGGCAATACGTACGTGTGCTCCTCGGACGACTATTTCACCGAGAATGTGTTCGAGCCCTATGTTTACGAGGCCTACTATGCGGCTGAGTTCTTCGAGGGCGAAACCAATGAATACTGCATCACCACGGGTGCGCATGACGTTATCACCAAGGTCGAGGTTGGCGGCTGTGATTCATATGCCATGCTCGGCCATGTTTATTTCGATCGTGCGTTCTCGAAGAAGTTCACTTCGATTTTGGTTGACGAGTATGACCTTCCCAGTACGGCTGGCAAGCTGTGGGAAGACATCTACATCGCTCATATCGACGAGCTGCGCATGGTCATGCGCCCGTACCCTAAGGGCGTTCTGAACGAGTTCGACTCCCTTGAAGAGCTGAACGGCTTCGATCCGTCCTTCTTGGACAATGTTGATTCTTCCATTTTGGATAACATTTGCCGCATCATGGAATGCAAACGCATCGATATCACGGGCATTAAGCCCATCAAGCAGGGACTTACCAATCTTTCGTTCCATTTCATGGTGCGCGGGGAAGAGTACGTGTACCGTCACCCGGGTGCTGGTACTGAGGAAATCATCAGCCGTGAAAGCGAGGCGTATTCGCAAGACGTCGCCCGCGATCTTGGCTTGGATGACACGTTCGTGTACGAAGACGGGCATGAAGGTTGGAAGATCTCGCGCTACGTCACTAATTGCGAGCTGCTTGACTATCACAACGAAGAGCAGGTTGCTGCGGCAATGCGTATGGCAAGGACGCTTCATTCCTGCGGTAAGGAGTCGAAGTGGACTTTCGACGTGCACGAGAACACCCGTGCTCTTATCGAGAAGCTTGATGCTAGCCATCGCTCGTCGTTCCGCGATTTCAAGACGCTCTTCGAGCTAATTGACGGTCTGGATGCTGCGGTGAAAGCCGACGGCGTGAAGCCGTGCCTGTGCCACAACGACTTCTATAATCCCAACATCCTGTTTGCAGATGGCAGGGGCTACCTTATCGATTGGGAATACTCAGGCATGTCGGATTACGCCAGCGACCTGGGAACCTTCATTTGCTGTAGCGATTACACCTACGATGAGGCTGTTCGAGTGCTGCATGAATATTTCCAGCGCGAGCCAACCAAGGAAGAGCTGTTTCATTGCGTGGCATATATCGCCATCTGCAGTTACTACTGGTTCATTTGGGCGTTGTACAAGGATGCATGCGGTGCGCCGGTGGGCGAGTGGCTGTACCTGTGGTATAAGAACGCCAAGGCTTTTGGCAAGAAGGCGAACGAGCTGAAGAACGCTTAGCCACGCTGAATAATGCGCGTATAGCGCAGTAGGAAATACGAGTTGCTTACGCGAAGCAAAACTCCTCGGTTGATGTAATCAGCCGAGGAGTTGTTTGTTTTGAGCGGCGAAGGTACGAGTGCCGCTGTGCGTTGGTGGTTGTTAAGGGGAATGGAGGTTAGCGTCCGATGAAGCCCTTGAACGTTTCCATCGTCATGCCCAAGCCGGTGTTCTTCAGGTTGTAAAGGCCCTCGCGAGCCACAACGCCGAAATACGCTGCCTTGCTTTGCGTACGCGGTTGGACTCCCTTGACGGTGGCGTAGATGCGCTTCATGTTGGGAGCGATTCTGCCGTCGTCGAACACCAGCCGGTCGTCCATGCGGTCGAACGTCTTCTTAAGCATGGGTTCAAGGCCGGGAGCGTCCATGCCTACATGGTCAAGAACGCCGCCAAGGTATGTTAAGGCGCGCTCGTTGAGCGCTTCCAGAATGTCGGGGTCCGACTCGCCCAAACGATCGACGACATCCTTGATGTCGTTCCAACGCTCAAATGGGACAAGGGTGTTTTTGGTTGCGAACGACTCGGATTTCTCTGGTGTTTCCTCGCGATAGCAGTAGTAAGGCTGATCGAGGTACGCGATCGTTTTTGCTTGCAGCAGCGTTTCGTATAGGTAGGGATTGTCGGCCCAACCTGCGCCGGGGATGGGCAGGAAGCGAATCCCGCGTTCCTTCAAGAAGTCGGCGCGGTAGATCGCCGACCAGATGGACGGATGATGGGTGAGCAGATGCGTGACACCCGGATCGTGGATGGTGAAGGGCTGCATAGCAGGCTTGATGCGGCTGCGATAGCTGCAGTTGACCTTCCTTTGTTCGGGGGTGTCGGGCATCCAGATGCGCCAGTAAGGCGTCTTCACGATGTCGATGTCCTGATCGAACGAGTCCGCAAGAGCGATCATGTCGGCAAGCATATTCGACTCGATCCAGTCGTCGGGTTCGAGGATAGCGATGTAGCGGCCGCGTGCCTCGGAGATGCCGCGGTTGCAGCTAGCGCCGTAGCCTTCGTTTTGCTTGTCGATGATGCGGATGCGGCTATCCTGGGCGGCGTGAACCTGCATGATCTCAAGCGAGCCGTCGGTTGAGCCGTCGTTGACGCAGAGGATCTCGATGGAGCGAAGCGACTGCTCGCTTACGCTGTCGAGTGCTTGGTCAAGATAACGCTCGGTATTGAAAATGGGCAGGATCACGCTGACATCGGGCGTCTGGATATTCTCGGATGCCGCGATGTCGGCAGCTGCATCGTTGGGCGCTTCGCCGTCGTTGTACGTGTAGTATGCGCGATCCATGGGGCCTCTATTCGTGGTCGAGCTGACGGTAGGCGTCGCAGACGTCTTTAACGTCGCCGACCATGCGCATATGTCCCTTTTCGATCCATACGGCCTTGCGGCAGACGCGTTCGACCTGATCGATGCTGTGCGAAACGAAAAGGAGCGTGGTGCTGTAGGTGTTGACCAGCTCATTGATGCGTCGCTCGCACTTTTCCTGGAACAGGAAGTCGCCAACCGACAGCGCCTCGTCAACGACGAGGATGTCGGGAATAGTTGCCGTTGCGACCGAGAACGCTACACGAGCAACCATGCCCGAGGAGTAGTTCTTCATGGGCATGTCCAAGAAGTCGCGGACTTCGGCGAAGTCGACGATCTCGTCAAAGCGCTCGTTGATGAACTTTTTGCTGTAACCAAGAAGCGCGCCGTTTAGATAGATGTTCTCGCGAGCAGTGAGCTCCATGTCGAAGCCAGCGCCAAGCTCGATGAGCGGGGCGATGGTGCCACCGATGCTGACGGAACCCTTAGAAGGCTCAAGAACGCCGGCGATGAGCTTGAGGAGCGTGGATTTGCCCGAGCCGTTCGTGCCGACGATGCCGTACACGTCGCCTCGGTTGATGGTGAGGTTGATGTTTTCGAGTGCGTGAAATTCCTTGAAGAACAGCTCATGCTTCATCAGCTTGATGAAGTACTCTTTCAACGAGTTGAGCTGCTCGCTTGCGATGTTGAACGTCATGGTGACGTCGTCGACCACGATGATAGGCTCGCCGAGCTTTTCTCCAAACGCGGTGGTGGTTTGTGCCATGGTGCTACCTCGTTGCTAGATGTAGAGGATGAACTTGTTTTCGCTTTTGCGGAAAACCGCGAACCCGATGACGAAGGTGATGACGGCCATCGCCACGCCAAGGGCGATCTCGCCAAGACCGGGAACCGTGTTCCACATCATGAAGTCGCGGAACATGGTGACGTAGTGGTACATGGGGTTCCATTCCATGAGCATGCGCATCGTGCCCGAGAGTAGGTCGACGGGGTAGAAAAGCGGGGTTGCGTAGGTCCAGGCCGTCAGAACAACGCCCCACAGATGCATGACGTCGCGGAAGAACACCGACAGGGCCGAGATCAGAAGGCCAAGGCCGGCGCTGAAGACGAAGACAAGCAGGGTGATAAGAGGCACGCCCCACAATGCATGGATACTGGGAACGACCTGGAAGTACACCATGACGCATGCTACGGCAACCAAGGAGATGGCGAAATTGACCAGCTCGAACATGGTTTTCTCAAGCGGGAAGACCATCTTTTCGATGCGCACCTTCTTGATGAGCGACTGCGCCTCGATGATGGAGCTCATGGCCTGAGAAGTGGAGCGGTTCATGAAGTCGAACAGGATCTGACCCAAGATAAGGTACAGCGGGAAGTTCTCGATGCTGAATCGGAACATGTACGAGAACACGGCGGCAAGGACGCACATCATAAGAAGCGGGTTCAGGACGCTCCACAGAATGCCGAGCACGCTGCGACGGTATTTCAGCTTGAAGTCTTTGGTGACCAGCGATTCCAGAACGAACATGTTGTGCTGGAATTCCGTTGGACGCTTAGTGCGCTGGACAGCGGTTTGATTGTCGGCCATGCAGCTTCCCCTTGTCACGCCGCATTATGGCATGCGGCTTCATGTGTATAACCTTGCATATTATATCGGCAATCGTTGCCGCGTTTCCTATCTAACGAAAATCTACCGTTCTTCGGTGGCTTGCGATGTTGGGAGTTGTGCTTTGGCGAGCTTTCTGTGTGGTCAAGAAAACCGCAGGTAAAGCTCTGCGTCGCGCTACGGAAGGCGATTACTTTGACTGTTCGCTTGTCTTACCCGCTGTGGTTATTGGGTTTCACGAGTGGTCGTTTTGGGACGAAATAGTGTGCATTGCTTGCGTTTACCCTGCCCTTAAAGACGTCTTACATTCGCTTTACAAAGCCTTTCTAGACTCGATTCTCGTAACAGCAAGGGACCTTTGGGGAGGCGCCTTGCCCGGGTCCGATAAGGGCGAAAGAGGCGGCGCGCAAACAAAGCGCGCATGTGAAGGGAGAATAAAAGCAAATGGATCCAACAACCATGATCGTGGTGTGCCTGGTGATCGTGACAGCGCTCATCTTCGACTTCACGAACGGGTTTCATGATACGGCGAATGCAATGGCGACCTCCATTGCCACCGGCGCTCTCAAACCGAAGACCGCCGTTATGGCGGCGGGAACGCTGAACCTGATCGGTGCGTTCCTTTCCACCGAGGTTGCCAAAACCATCTCGGGCGGCATCATTAACGAGCAAGTTGTGACCATCGCGCCCGCATTTATTCTTGCTGGTTTGATTGGCGCCATTCTTTGGAACCTTATCACGTGGCTTGTTGGCCTTCCTTCCTCTAGCTCGCATGCGCTGTTCGGTGGCCTGGTTGGTGCCGTCATCATCGGCGCTGGAGTTGAGGGTGTTAATTTCGGTGCGGTATTGACCAAGGTTTTGATTCCCGCCCTGGTTTCACCGGTTGTCGCGGGCCTGGCGGCATTTGTCGCTGTGAAGCTTATCTACCGCATCGTGAAGGGCATGAGCGAATCGCAGGTTGATAACGGCTTCCGTCATGGTCAGACCATCACGGCTTGCCTGGTTGCCTTGTCTCACGGCACCAACGACGCTCAGAAGACTATGGGCATCATCACGCTTACCCTTATCGCCACCGGTTTCCAGCCTTCCGGTACCGGCCCCGAGCTTTGGGTTGTTGCCATCTGCGGCCTCTCCATTGCTTTGGGCACCTACATGGGCGGTTGGCGCGTTATCCGCACGTTGGGTAAGGGTCTGACCGAGATCAGCACCCCGCAGGGCTTCGCAGCTGAGGCTGCATCCGCTACCACCATTCTTGTTTCATCGCACTTGGGCTTCGCTCTTTCCACCACGCAGGTTTGCTCGGGCTCGATCATCGGTACCGGTCTGGGCAAGAAAGGCAACGAAGTTAACTGGGGTGTTGCTGCCCGCATGCTGGTTGCGTGGCTGGTCACTTTCCCCTGCGCCGGCATGATGGGTGCGGTTGCCTGCGCTTTGGCCAAGACTGGCATTTGGGGTACCGCGGCTGTAGTCGTGATTGCCTGCGTTGCCGCCGCCGTCATCTTCGCGCTGTCCAAGCGTAATCCCGTGAACAGCAAGAACGTCAATGAAGCTAAGACCGTGAAGGTAACCGCCATTCCTTCCCCGAGCATGGCTCAGGCCGCGTAAAGGAGAACCGCGATGATCATCAAGGAAGTCGCCTCATTCGTAACCGTCCTTGTCGTTGCCGTGGGCATTGCAAGCGCGATTGGCACGCTGTACGCTTCTGGCCTGCGCCTTTGGGCGTCGGGCGAAACCGACACGCAGGGCGAGCATCTGTCTCGTCGTGTTATGTCCGCCGTGTGCTTCGCTGCATGTGTCGCCATCGTGCTGTTCGCCTTGTGGCTTATGATCCCGGTCTTCCATTAACGTTTCGAGGGTCGTTAGTCACCAAACGCATAGAGAACAACGTGAGCCCCGGGCCGCTATTGCGACTCGGGGCTCACTGTTCGGCGATGCGCTTACCAGTGCAGGTGGAAATGTGGAACGGACGGGAGAATATAGGTTATGCCCCCAGCGCACCGCCGCAGTACTCGCAGCGACCACTTGCATCGGGGATGGTGGTGGCGCCGCAGAAGGGGCACGTAACCGCAGTCTTGGGTGCGGCTGCAGCTGCCGCTTGCTCGCGAACTTCCTCACGGACGTGAGTCAGGGCCTCGCGGATCTCCCTTGCTTGGCGTTCGGCTTCGTTGTACTCCGCTGAGAACTGCTCTTCGATGCGCGAATCGTTCACCTTGAACGTGATCTCGTCGAAGTAGGGCGTGTTCACGTGGATGGTGAGGTAGATGTCGTAATCGATGTCGTAGCGCGGCGGATCGTAGCTTTGCGACTTGCCTTCCTTGTCCTTCCAATGAAGCTCGGTCCTGCTTTCGCGGACTTCGGTGTCGCAGCCGGTGACCTGTGAGAAATCAAGCACATCGGGGTTCGCCTCGCGCCAGCGCGAGTTCCTGGTTACCATGAAGCGGGCCGCGTCCTCGTCCAGCAGCACCTTCACGTCGTTGCCTAAGGTTCTGGTTACGTTGAAGGCCGCCACGCGTTCCTTGTTGGCCTCGCGCCAGTCAAGCTGGTTGCGGACCTCTTCCACGGTTGAGCTTCTGCGATCGCTGAAATACGGGGAAAGCTTGCTTGCGCATTCCTTGCAGAGGTTGCCGTCTTCAAGCTTGCGGTTGCCCAGAAGACCGATCTCGCCGCCGCAGATGTCGCAGTTCTTCTTTTCGAACATCTTGCCGAAGAATCCCATCGCAATCGCTCCTTCCATTGACGATTGAATGATTTAGTCGTTGATAAAATCATGATGGGAAGGGCGTCGATTGCGAAGTTCCTTACGGCTCAGCAAACCCGATTTCGGAACACCGAATGGCTTATTCTTTTGCGGCATCGCGGCTGTCGTCCATATTGGGCACGATAAGACCGCTCGAAACGGCGTGGACTGCCAGGCGAAGAATATTGTCGTAGCCGGTTTTGGCCAAGATCTCGGAAATATGGCGCTTGACCGTTCCCTCGCTTAGGTAAAGCTCGGCGGCGATCTCCTTGCGCGTTTTGGTTTCGCAGACCAAACGAAGGATGTCGATTTCGACGTCGGTGAGCGAGGCGGTTCCCGAGAAAACGCTTTGCTTTTGGGTGGGGTAGGTGGAGTAGCCCTCCATGGTTGAGCGGACGATGCTTAAAAGGTCAGAGGTTCCCACGTTCTTGTAGACGAAGCTGTCAGCCTTTGCGTCGCGAGCTTGCTCGATGAAGGTGATTTCGGGCATGCCGGTCATGATGATGACCCGTGTCTCGGGGTGCGCTTCTTTGATCTTGCGTGCTGCGACGATGCCGCTCGAATCGTTTTCGGTGCAAACATCCATAAGGACGCAATCAGCTTGCGTTTTCGCTACGGCGTCGATCGAGTCGGCCGCATCGGAAAGGGCGGCGACAACCGTCATGTCGTCTTGGTCGTTCAGGGTGTGCTCAAGCGATTCGCGCAGCATTGCTTGATCTTCGACGAGAATGATGCTGATCATGGCGTCTCCTTGCGATGGCGCGTTCATTTATTACCAGTTTACCTGTTTATTGAAATTTTTGCTTTACCACGATGGTGAATGGACCGTACGAGGTCACCGCAAGGGTGCCCCCAAAGCTCTTAGCTGTTTCGTTCATTCCCGGAAGGCCTGTTCCGAAGCGGATTCCTTCGGAAGCTGCAACGCCGTCGTTCGAGATACTGAGCGTGCGCTCCTTGGGAGTTTCGCGGATATCGACGGAAACCCTTTTTGCGTGGCCGTGTTTGACCGCGTTGGTTGATGCTTCTCGGATGATCCGCGTGTAGCCTGCGGCAACAGCAGGATCTTCGGGGAGTAAGCCCGACACCACGATATCGATCCCGATGAGTGAGAACGCGTTCTTGATCGAGTCGAGTTCTGCTTGCGCATTGGGCTGCGCATGGGAATCGAGTTCGGCGGTGATGTCGTGCAGCAGGCTAACCACCTGCTCGAGCTTTTCAGGATCGGAGTCGTTCGATTCTAAGTACCGATGCAGGATGGATAGGCGCTGCCCGATGGTGTCGTGCACGCGCGCCTGCATGTCGACGAGCGCCTTGTTTTGAGCTACTTCCTGAAGTTGGGCAAGCGAGGCGTTAAGCTCTCTGTTCTTCACCGTAAGCTCTTCGTTGATTTGCTCGATCTTCTCGTTCAGACGTTCTTCTTCGGTGACGTCGATGGCATAGATGCGCCTGCAAGCGGTTCTGCGAATCACGGTTGAATCGCGCACGAACAGCCTTGTTTCGTTTTCGTCGACGTGGATTCGGATGCCTTCAGGAAGCACCGCGTCTTTTCGCTCGCGATGGCTAAGCGCGGTCCATTCCAGCTTTCTCCACAGGTCTGCAGTGTCGGACAGGTCAGTGGCGAAACCCAGCTTCATCAGACACGAGCGCATGGCGTCGTTCATGTACAGCATTTGATAATCGGTCGTCGTCCAGGCTATGCCTTCGGGCAGCTTGTCTAGTGATTCGACAAGTGAGAGGAAGGTGGGTTCGGCTGTACGAAGCTTGAGATCGATCATCAGGTTTGAGAGCGTGCGGAACAGAAAAAACGAAGAGCAGACTATCAAGAGATACCCGGTGAACCCGCCGGCTTTGGCAACGACGGGCGGTGTGGACAAAACCAGCGTGATGAACTCGGGCGCATGGGCAAGGAAGCCTTTCTTGCGATACGCGCACATGCCCACGATCGCAATGGCGAAGTTCAGCCACAGGAAAGGCTCAAGGATTATGGCGTACGGTTTGAACCGCAGGAATACCTGACCGTGCCCCTGAAGTGCCGACATGGCCGCATTGCAAGCAATGAACAGATAGAGCACGAGAAGGAATTCGTACAAGATGACGAGTCGCGAGCTTTTCTGGGTTGTTTTGGCGGTAAGGAACAAGCTATGCAGTAGTTGCAGGATCGTGATTCCCAGAAGAACGATAACAAGAAGATTCAGGACCGTTGCCCTCAAGGCGAATAGGTGGTTCATGAGTTCGCCTCCTGCTCCGTTGCGATGGCGGGGACCGTGGAGTCGGCGATCACGGACAGGCTTGCGCTGCTGGGTGAGGTCGAGATGGAGAAGGGCACGTTCCTTTCGCTCAGCGACGCCTTAAGGTCGTCGGCAAGGCTTTCGAAGTCGGCGTTCGAGGCCACGGTGGTCTCCAGAAGCGCTTTCATTTGGACGTGCGCCGCATCAAGTTCGTGAACGAACAACATGAGCACGGCATCGTTGGTGAGGTGGGCGGCAAGCGCGAAGTCGTATAGGCAGTCGTACAGAAGGCTGACGCATGCTGCGGGAAGCTTCTCGCGCGTCTCGACAAGCGCCGCGCACTCGACGCCGATTGATCGGAGGTCGGATGCGGTTTCGCTGAACACCAGCTGCAGTTGTTCGCGACTGAATTCCGGATCGCGTTTTTCGGACAGAACCAGTCCGGCCTTGCGCTTGCAGTAGGCAACCAGAAGCTTGACGCGCGCAAGGATGCGTCTGCGCTCAATCAGGCATTCGGTTTCGGTGCAGGTGGGGAGTGATCCGAGCAGCGATTCGATCTCTTGCGTCTTGTCCTTCAGAGCGCGTTCGATCTCGTCGATGAGGGCTCGTTCGCTTTCAAGTCGGACAAGTTCGTTTTTGATTTTCGACTCGCGTTCAAGCAGTTCGTTGCTTTCCCTAAGCGATTCCCGTCTTCTGATGAGCGCCTCGCGACGTTCTTCGATGGTGGAGGCATCCTCGGTCAGTAAGGCGGTTCCGCCGTGCACGGAGTACGTTTTGAAGACGGTTGCGGGAATCGACCCGATGCGGAATGCAGCGCATTGCGCTGTTTCTTGGTGCATGTTGATTGCGTTGGCGACAGCCGACGAGACGGGGAGGGCTTCGTTGCTTTGGAAAACAACGTCGTTATTTCGATCAAGAACCTTCAGATCGAGGGGGAGCATTGCGAAGGCGTCGCGATACCACCTATATGACGGAAGGATTCCCAGATCGAGTGCCATCTCAAGGACAACGAGAAGAACCACACAGTATACAAGTGAGAAGTTCGTGCCGATTGAGACGGTGCCGCGAAGGATGTACAGGATGAAGTAAACGCTGCTTGCGCCAATGACCATGATGATGGGGACGAAAGCGCTGCGAAGTTGCTTACGGGCAGCTGCGAAAGAGACGGAAAGAAAGGAGATGAACAAAACGAGATACCATGCCAGGACCGCCCAATAACCCAAACCATATGTGTAGTTGCCTGACCAATCGGGGTCGGCGAAATCGAATTTGAACACGAAATGATGGAAATTGTTGGTGAGCACGGTGAGGATTGCCATTGCTGAGATGGCGACGACGATGGCCTTTATGACCTTTGCAACGGGTTTCGTGTCAAGCGCCGCCGAGCGAAGCGCGCTTAAGAAGCAAAGCATGGGAATGATGGTCATTGGCACGTAGTAGAAGTACCACATATATGACCTGATCAGGAACAGGGGGTCGGGCAGGGGGTACTTAAGCAGCACGTCGAGCATCCATAAGACGATCAACGTCGCTATGACTATCAGGTAATTGCGAATCGTCTCGTCGGAGCATCTGATGTAGACCGAATAACCCCAACCGGTTGCTACCAAGCAAAGCAAGATCATGTATCCGCTGGTACCGGAGGATCCCATGAAAAGACGACGGATTTGCGGTGGAAAGGAGCCACCCAGAATCTGCGCGTGAAGAAGGATGCCAAGCACCGCGAGGGCTGCGACGGCGGCAAGCGCGAGGATTTTGCGGTTCGATATGTCCTTTAGCGGTTCCATAGACATAGTATACCCGTCGGCGAAGGGTTAGCTGACTTGTTTCGCCGACAAGCTTGCTAATCGAACTTGCTGGAACGAAGGGCAGCCGGTGCTTCTTTTCCCAGTGAAAAAGACCCCAGCGACGACGTGTCGCTGGGGTCTTGCGCAAGAATCGACGAACGTTCTTGTTAGGGAAGCTCGATGGGTTCCCAATCGTCGTGACCGCAGATCCAAGCTTGCGGCTGCTCGACGCTGAAGAAAACCAGAGTAGGGTCGGTCGGGCCGTCGTAGGTTTCGCCCAGCATGGTGAGGTGGTCGTAACCCGCCTGACGGATATCGTCGTTTACCAGGTCATTCATGCCGGCAACGCCGCGAAGGATCAGCCAGCCGTGGCCAGGCCACCACGAAGTTGCCTCGAATCGGGGGTTCACCAGAAGCTCTTCCCAGACGTCCTTAGTGGTTGCGGTGCAGAACCAGATCTTGCCGTCCTGTTCGGCGGCAAAGCTGAACGGGCGAACGTGCGGCTGGTCGTCGACGCTGGTGGCCAAATACCATGCGGGTACGGCGGTGAGGTACTGAAGGACGATTTCGTTTCCGGTCATGATGATCCTTTTGCTAAGAGGGTCGTTGTTTCACTGATCGTTCGTTTATATCACGATGATCTTGGATGGGTCGGTGGAATCGTTGAGATAATCGCTCATAGGTATCGCAATGATGGCAGGATCCTCGTACGTCGAGTAATAGTAGGTCTGCGTGCGCGCCGAATAGCAGCCGGTGTACAGGGTGACCTCGAACGTTCCGTCGGCCATTTGAGAGCTGCCGTCGATCATGGCAACTGCCGAAAGGGTATGGAACGCGCGCGAGACATTCTCGGCTTCGTTGTCCTTTTGCGGATAGTTGACATGGGTGAATGCCTCTTTCACGAAGCGCGAGGTGGTGTACGAGTCGCCCGGGATGCCGCGAGCACCGGAGCCTGCACCGAACGGCACAAGTTCCATCTTTCCCCAAACGGGGCTTTCGGGCATGGTGTTCGTGGCGGTGATGTACGTGCGCAGGTTGGTAAGGTGCCAGGGGAATTCGGGCTGGTTGGTAAGCACGTCGACGGGATCGTCGTACACGTGAAGGCCATCGGCGGTCTGCTCGACGACGATGCTGCGCTTTCCGTCGCCGATGATCCAGTGCAGCAGCGCCACGGCGCCGCCGGGTTGGAACGGCGAGCCGTTGATCATGACGTTCTTGAGGGCTTCCTCAACTGCATCGACTGAGTCGAAGGTTGCGACAACCCATAGCGGGAATTCGTAGGCGGTGACGTTGTCTTTGCCCCCGACCGGCTCTTCAGGGAACGAGGCGAAGCCTGGGAAGTTCAGTCCCGCAACGGCAAGGCCCGCGTCGTTTCCGCAGTCGAAGTACATGGGGAAGTTTCCGGCGGCAACAGCCATGCCGATGATGTTGTGCTGGGATTTTGCGGGCTCGATGAATCGATAGGGGATATCGAAGCCCTTCGGGGTGATAACCACGCGCTCGCCGTAACGGGTGTTCCAGTCAAGGTTGCGTGCGAAGTACAGGTTGCCTTCTGGGTCGTTGAATCGGATTCCGGTGCACATGTCTGCTCCTTAGGTTTGGAAGATTCAATGGGCTGATGCTAGCACTGCGTACGCTTGCTCGACAAAAACGTAACGCCAGCGTGAACTACTCGCGCTGGCGTTACTGGTTGTGTTCGAGGATTGCTTGTTCGTCGGGCTTTTGTTGGGTGTGCGTTAGGCCGCGGTTTGATTGCGATTGGGTTTTCCGTTTGAAAGCGTCAGATCCAGTAAGAATCGATCAGCTGGGTGCTGGCGTTATGCGCGCGCACCTTCCGTTGCATGGCTCTCGGCTTTCTTGCCCTCGGCAGTGCGAGCGAGGATGTTCGCGTACACCGCACCCGAGATGTTGTGCCAGACGCTGAATACGGTGCCGGGAACAGCAGCCATGGGCATAGCGGCGAAATGCATGGTGGCAAGCGAGGTGGCCAGGCCGGAATTCTGCATGCCAACCTCGATGGAGAGCGTGCGCATTTGCTCTTTGGTCAGGCCAAGCATGCGACCGGCCAGGTAGCCCAGGGCATAACCACACACGTTGTGGAGCATGACGACGGCAATGACAAGCAAGCCAGTGCTCATGAGCTTTGCTGCGTTAGCGGAAACGACAGCCATGATGATCAGGCAGATAGCGATAACGGAGATAAGCGGCAGGGCCTTTCCGAACGCTTCGGCGAACTTGCCGAAGAAGTAGTTGATCACAAAGCCAAGGGCGATGGGCACGAGGACCACCTGAACGATGGAAACAAGCATGCTGACGTAGCTGACGTCGACGGTTTGACCGGCAAGCAGAAGAACCAATGCCGGGGTTACGAACGGGGCCATGATGGTGGTGCATGCGGTCATGCCAACCGACAGGGCGACGTCGCCTTTGGCAAGATAGGTCATGACGTTGGAGCTGGTGCCGCCTGGGCAAGCACCGACCAAGATGACGCCAACGGCAAGCTCGGTGGGGAGCTGGAACAGCGTCACCAAAAGGAATGCCAAAGCGGGCATGATGATGAATTGTGAGAGGATGCCGCAGATAACGGCTTTGGGCTTCGTGAAAACAACCTTGAAGTCGCTGAGCTTGAGCGTCATGCCCATGCCGAACATGACGATGCCGAGAAGCGTGTTAACCCAGGAAGTGGGGATGGCGGCATGAATGGGTTGCGGAAAGATCAGGGCGATAATCGCAACGAGTAGCGCGATGATTGCCATGTACTTTCCTGCGAAGCCGCTAACTTTTTCGAGTGTTCTCATTTTCCTACCTCCTAAAAAAGAAATGAGCCGTAGCTTTGTCGCTCACGGCTCGAAAACGATTCGGAGTATAGGACTCTGAAATAAAGTTGTTAACCAGAAACTAAATTACTTTGCCTTAACTGCACATTTCCTTCTCATAATCTGTAAGTGGAGCAAGAAACCCCAGGTCAGACAATGATATTTCAATCTCGTTAAGTATCTCGTTTGAGTCTGCGCTGACGTGATGGAAGTGGTAACCATCGGTTAAAGCGGACAGGGGCTGAGACACTCCTTTGTCCAAATCTTCGATGAACCGGCTGACATCGCGGCGGCTTTTGATATCGAGCGGAGCGCTGATGAAACCGTAGGTGCGATGATTCACCGCAACGTCGATGACGCAGCCGCCCAGGTCGACGATGGCATCCATTTCGGTGCGTATCTGGTCGGCATTGTGCTTCACCTTGAACATGCGGATGGCTTGAGCTTTGCCGCCCATGATGTACCCGCGATTGGTGGAAGCGATGGGGTGCCCCGCGCTGCGCAGGAGCGCGATGTCTTGTACTATTACCTGGCGGCTGACGTTCAGCTCGTGCCCAAGCGTGTGCCCGGGCACGGGTTCATCGGAGTTCTCCAGAATGCCGGTTATCTTCTTCCTGCGTTCTTCGCCGTTCATTGTTTCCCGCTTTCGGTTGCGTTCGATCGGGCGCTGAACCGATTAAGCCTCGGAGTTGGCGCGGGCGATATCGTCTGCGCTTTCAAGCTTAAGGTCGCCTTCTTTGATCCATCCTATTTTACGCAACAGGTTGCCGAAAACGATGGAAAGGATAGCGGGAAGCACGATGCAAATCAGAAGCATGCCAAGCCAGTCGAAAGCGGTGATAGCGGGCATGGTGCCAGCCTCGATGTTGGCAAGCCAGCCGGTGTACACGCCGATGGGGCCAACCAGGCCGCAGGTGCCCATGCCGCTGGAGATCGCGGCTCCGTCCATAGTCATACCGAAGATGCAAGTGGCGATAGGGCCGGTGATAGAGGAAGCAAGCGTGGGCGGAATCCAGATTCGTGGGTTGCGCACGATGTTGCCCATCTGAAGCATCGAGGTGCCAAGACCCTGGCTGATCAGGCCGCCAACACCGTTTTCCTTGAAGCTCATTGCGGCGAAGCCGACCATTTGCGCACAGCAGCCCGCAACCGCGGCGCCGCCCGCAAGACCGGTCAGACCTAGTGCGGCGCAGATGGCTGCCGAAGAGATGGGTAGGGTGAGCGCGACGCCAACGATGACCGATACGGCGATGCCCATAAGGAAGGGCTGAAGGTCGGTTGCCCACATGATGAGGGTGCCGAACGCGCTGGCTGCAGCGCCGATGCTAGGAGCGATGGCGTACGAGAGCAGGCTGCCCACCATGATGGTGACGAACGGCGTGACCAGAATGTCGATTTTGGTGGCGCCTGAAACCAGCTTGCCGCATTCGGTTGCGACGATTGCAACCACTAGAACGGCAAGAGGGCCGCCCGCGCCACCTAGACTGTTAGCAGCGGCGCCAACAGCTACCAGGCTGAACAGTACCAGTGAAGGCGACTTCAGCGCGTATCCGATGGCGACCGCCATGGCAGGGCCGGCTGCAGCCTTGGCGAATGCGCCGGCGTCGCTGAATGCCTGCACGCCCAGCTGCGTGCCAAGGGTGGAAAGAATGGTTCCCATAAGAAGGGAGGCGAACAGGCCTTGAGCCATGGCTCCCAGAGCGTCGATGAGGTAGCGTTGCGCGGAGATCTCGATCCCTTTGCGCTTGAGAAGTTCTTTCATGTCGTGCGCGCGTCCTTTCGTTTGCGTGTTGAAATGCTGACTGAGTATATACCTAACATAACAGGTGACAAGACAGAAACCGTATGAATTGCATGAGGGGCGGAACTGTTCAGTTTTACGGGTTCTTGATACACTGTTTAGTTACAAATCGGGCGGTTCGTTGGGGGCTGCCTTCATCTATTCAGATAGGTGCTGTTATGGGGGATCAGGCAAATCAAGAGGAATTCGTCACCGACGACAGGCTTCGTCAGCTTCATCGCGTCATGCTCATGATGCTTAAGGACTTCTCGAAGATCTGTGAAGAAAACGACATCACCTGGTTCGTTGCATATGGTGCCGCCATTGGCGCTTTGCGCCATAAGGGCTTTATCCCATGGGATGACGACATCGATATTTGCATGCCGCGCCCCGACTTGGACAAACTCACCGAAATCGTTCAGCGCGATCACTCTGACAAGTATGAAATGCTCAATTCGCAGATCGACCCGCGTTATCCCATGGCAACGTTTCGCATGATGCTGAAGGGAACCGAGTTCCGCGATTCGGCGCTTGCCACCATGGATTGCCCTTCGGGCATTTTCTTGGATCTGTTCGCCATGGACAACCTGGCTGACGACGAGAAGGCATACAAAAGCCAGGCTTGGGATGCGTGGTTCAACAACAAGCTCGCTATTGTGAAGGGCATCGAGAACCCCTACATCGCCGGTAACGATGCCCGTGCGAAAATCCTTCGCACGGGAACGAACGTCATGCGCGGCATGCTGAAGCTTCCCGGTCTGCGCAATATCGATTTCAACAAGCGCGCGCTTGATGCCATGACTCGCTATAAGGATGATTTCTCTACCAAGCGTGTTGGCTACGTGTGTGATACCAACCGTTTCGCCTGCACGTATTTGCGTGACGATCTGTATCCTGTGCGCATGGTTCCCTTTGAGGACACCATGATCCCCATTGCCAAGAACACCGAAAAGCTGCTGTATGAGTTCTATGGCGACTTCATGCAACTTCCGCCGGCGGACAAGCGCAAGGAGCATTATCCCGACGTGCTTGATTTCGGCGAATACGCGAACATCTAGTTTGATAGCCGCGTTGACTTTGCGGCGTTCAAACTGCTAGGTAAGGCGTGCGTGAAGAGCTTGTTCGAAAACTTACGATCCCTTTACAACAATGAACAAGGCGAATAAAATCCCCTCTAGTGAAATCGGCGAGATTTATGTCTGTTGGGGACCTCGCTGATTGATTTAATTTCTTTTACTGGTTGGGGGGGGCATGGTCGGTAACGACTCATGTGAAACTGCGTCTTCTATTAAAGAGGGTTTTAACGCGGAAGAATGCGTTTTGCCTTCTGTTGCATATGATCACATTCGGTCAATCCTTGGTGCCACGCGCGAAGAGGTCACTGATATTTGGCCCATGAAGCAGGGCCTTACCAACGAGTCTTGGCATTTCGCCACGCCGAAGGGCGAGTTCGTGTACCGTATGCCCGGCATCGGTACCGAGGATCTTATCAATCGAAAGGCCGAGGTGGACGCCCAGCGCGTTGCGCTCAAGCTTGGCCTTGATGGCACGTTCGTGTTCGAGGATGAGCGTACTGGTTGGAAGATCTCGCGTTTCATCACGAACTGCCGCGAGCTTGACGCCCACAACCCCGAGCAGGTTGCCGTGGCGATGAAAATGATCCACGATCTGCATCGGTCGGATGCAACCCTAAAGCGTACGTTCGACTTTTACGTGGAAAGCCGCCGTTACGAGCGCTTGCTTCTGCGCAAAGGCCCTATCACCGACGAGGCGTTCAATCGCTTGCGCATGAAGGCGGCTGTCGTTGCTGCCTATTCGAACGCCGATTGTGCCCCGGTGTGTCTGACGCATAACGATTTCTTTACGATGAACATTCTCGTGGACGAAAACGATGGCATGCATCTTATCGACTGGGAGTATGCGGGCATGTCCGACTACGCGCACGACTTCGGTACTTTCACCGTGTGTTGCCAGCTTTCCGAGCAGGAAGCCTCTGATGCGCTTGATGCATATTTCGGTCGTTCCGCCACGTTGGCCGAGCGATGCCATAACTTCGCTTACGTTGCGTTGGCTGGTTGGTGCTGGTATCTGTGGTCGTTGGTGAAAGAGGCGTCGGGTGGAAGCGCCGGTGAATGGCGTGACATTTACTTGTCGTACGCGGAAACCTACTTCGACAAAGTCATTGACGGCTACGAGCGCCTGCAGATGGAAAGGGCCATTGCATAAGGCTTCGACCGCTGTCTTCGGTGCAGCTTTCAACTGAAGGAGCCTTTCTTATGGAAACAATCGAGGTAGCGGGGCAGCGCGTAAGTGTTTGCATGCTTGGTTGTCATGGTGAAGACGGCGCGCTTCCCGTGGTGTACCTTCATGTGGCACCGAACGAAGCGCAAGAAATCGCATCTCAATGCGAAAAACTCGGCGTCTCGGGCGTTGCTTTGGTGTTCATCGAGGGTTTTGCTTGGAATGACGCCATGACGCCGTGGGCGTCCGAAGGGCTGTTCGGCGACGATGCTCCTTTTGCGGGAAAAGCCGCCGTTCAGTTGGCTTTGCTCGAGCAGGAGATCGTTCCCCGTGTTGAAGCCGTTCTTGGGGAAGCTAAGATCGTTCGTGCGATAGCCGGGTACTCGCTTGCGGGACTGTTCGCGGTGTGGGCCTCGTTTGAAAGCAAGCTGTTCTCTGCCGTGGCAAGCGTGTCGGGCTCGCTTTGGTATCCCGGATTTCGGGAGTACGTTTTCGATCACGTGGTTGATGAGGTCGTTCCGTTCTCGTATTTTTCGCTTGGCGGCAAGGAAGCTCGCACGCCGAACAGGTTGCTTCGAACCGTTGAGGACGACACGCGACAGATCCAGCGCATTTTTGCCGATCGCGGTTCGATTAGCGCATTTGAAATGAATCCCGGCAATCACTTCAAAGATCCTGCCTTGCGTGTTGCGAAGGGCGTTCGCTGGCTTAGCGAACAGCTTTGTTAACACGCTTGTCGCATTTCTCGACTACAATGCAGTGCGCTAAAGGTAACTTTTTGGAATAGTGGCGGGAGATCGAGGATGCCGGGTGTGAAGATCATTGCTTTCGAGGTTCGCGACGATGAAAGGGCGGCTTTTCAGGCTCAGATGAAGCGTTGGGGTGTCGAAGTAAAGATCACCAGCGATATCCCTTCGCTTGAAAATGTCGAGATGGTTTCCGGCTTCAAGGGTGTTACCATGCTGGGGCAGGGGCGCATTGACCGTCCGTTGCTTGAGGAATGGGCGAAGCGTGGTGTTGAGTTCGTTTCGACGCGCACCATCGGTTACGATCATATTGACCTTGAATCTGCTCGTGAACTGGGGATTCGCGTTTGTAATGCAAGTTACGCACCGAACGGCGTTGCGGAATTCACCATCATGATGATCCTTATCTGCATGCGAAAGTACAAGCAGGCATCGTGGCGCGCTCGTGTGAACGATTTCTCGCTCGAAGGGCTTCAGGGCCGCGAGCTGAAAGATCTGACAGTGGGCGTTATGGGAACCGGCCGTATTGGCGGTAAGGTTATCGAGCTGCTTTCGGGTTTTGGTTGCCGTATCTTGGCGTACGACCACCGCGAGAAGGAACCGGTTAAGAAATACGCCACCTATGTCTCATTAGATGAACTGCTGCGCGAGAGCGACGTCATCACGTTGCATCTGCCCGGTTTGCCCGAGACGCGCCATATCATCAATGCTGAAACCATTGCCAAGATGAAAGACGACGTGATTCTGGTGAACTGCTCGCGCGGCGACCTTATGGACGCCGCCGCTTTGGTTGAGGGCATCGAGGGCCAGAAGATCGGCGCCATCGGTATGGACACCATCGAGGGTGAAAAAGGTATGGTGCACCAAGATCACCGCACCGAGACGCTGGCAAATCGTGATTTGTTCTACCTGATGCAGTTCGGCAACGTCGTGATCACGCAGCATATGGCGTTCTACACGGATGCGGCAGTAAGCAGCATGGTAGAGTGCGGCGTGGGCGGAATCGTCCGCATGGCGGCGGGGGATCCCTGCGAAACCGAGATAACGAACCGATAGATTGCTTACACGCGCTTTCAGCGATTAACGGATTAAGCGGAGGCGGAGTACCCGGTGTGGAGGGTCCGCCTCCGCTTTTGTTTGCATTTTCGCTTACAGGTACTGCGCAAACGTGTTCACGAACAGCGAGACCAGCTGACGCATGTCCTTCGACATCTCCTTGTTGATGGCGATGTATGTGGTGAGCGTCGCGCGCTTGTCGTTGACGGGGATATGGCGGAAATCGTCGAAGACGTTGTACTTGGTGTAGGGCGGGAAGCTGTACATGACGGCGTGGTCGCGATTCAAGACGTTCTCGCAGATTCGCGGGTTGCTGGTGGACAGGCATACGTCAATGTCGTCGGACAGCTTCGATAGCGCATGCACGCCCACGGCTCCGCCGACTTCGAACACAACGATCGGGTACTGTGTAAGCGTGTTGATCGAGATCGACTTCTGGCTAGCCAGGGGATGGCGCGGGGACATCGCTATGTAGATGGGGTAGGTCTTAAGCTCGATGAGCTCGACGTTTTCGGGGATATCGGCGAAGAACTCGTTGATAAGCTTCGAGACAAGCAAGATGCCGCAGGTGTCCTTGTCGTGAGTGACTTGACTGATGATTTCCTCGCGGTATTTCTCGGACGTGAAGATGGACACGTTCGGGTAGTGCGAACGGAATTCTGTGAACGCATAGGGCAAGATCGAGATATTCAGCATAGGGGAAAGGCAGAGCGTGATCTTTCCGCGAATGCGCGTGTTCACGTCTTCGACGTCGGCAAGATCGGCCTTGAGTATTTCAAGGCGGCAAAGGATCTCCTGTGCTGCTATGAGGACCTTTTCGCCTTGTTCGGTAAGACGCACGCCTCGCTTGCTGCTTTCGATGATTTGGCAACCAAGCTCTTGCTCGAGGCTTTGAATGGAATTCGTCAGCGCTTGGCGAGAGGTATGCGTGTTTTTCGCCGCAACGCTCATCGAACTGCATTTCGCGATCTCGACAAGATCGGCAAGCTGCTTCGTCCTCATGGCTCCCCTTCGTTTAATTGCCTTTTGTTAATAATAGCCTGCTCAACCGCCGGTTAATCAAACCTTAACGGTGCTGGTTGATGTCTGCGTTATCTATAAGCTGCAAGTTTTAATTGCAGATGATACCCAGATGCAACCATAAAGGGTAGCTATAGCGTAATTAAGAACACCTATATGAATAAACTATGAATCGGAGTTCATGCATGCTGAACGTTGTTGGACGCAACAACACGAAAGGGATGCCTGGCCAAGCGAATGGAAGGCGCAAGTCCGGGCTCTTAATCCATCTCGCCATGATCGCTTCTTCTTGAAGCTGATCGGTTCTATCGCGACGTCTCATGCCCCATCTCCTTCAGGGCGGAAATCGCGGGAGAGCCGATCGTCATGGGAAAGGGAGTGAACTGATGGGTACTAAAAGCATTACTCGCAGGAACTTTTTGAAGTCGTGTGCTGCGGTGGGTGCGGCGGCTATGTTCGCCACCACGGCAACCGGATGTGGTGCCGCGGCTTCAGACAAGGTGAAGGTCCTTCGCCTAGCTAACCCGATGGCAACCGGCGACAATATCACGCTTGGCTATGACAAACTTGCCGAGCTTGTTGCCGAGAAGTCGGGCGGCGCTATGCGAATCGACCATTACGCAAACGCCGTTCTGGGATCTGACCGCGTGACCACGGAAGCCGTGCAGGAGGGCACGCTTGACATGGCAAGCTGCTCGAGCCCGAACTTCTCGGGATTCATCCCCGAGTTCGGCGCATTCGACTTGCCTTATGTTACCGACAAGCAATACCAGCAAAATCTGTATGATGCCATCGACTACGGTGAACTTGGCAAGTATTACGACGAGGTCACCAGCCAGCGTGGCTTGAAGCTGCTGATGTATACCGAGTACGGCTACCGCAACTTCGCCATGGCGAAGAAGCAGATCAAGTCGGTTGCTGACATGGACGGCACTAAGATCCGCACCACCGACTCAAAGGTTGAAGTTGCCGTTGTTCGTGCTCTTAACGCGCAGGCCATGCCTGTTGCTTGGGGCCAGACCTTCACGGCATTGACCCAGGGCACGGTTGACGGCGAGGGCAACACCTGGTCGCTTCTGCTTTCGGCAAAGCACAACGAGGCGCTGAAATACGGCATCGAATCGCGTCATAACTACTCGATGCATATCCTGACTATGGGCACCGGCACCTGGAACAAGCTTACCGACAACGAGAAGCAAATTCTTACCGACGCCTGCCATGAAGCGCTTGTTTGGCAGCGTGCTATTTGCTTCGAGAACGAGGCTAAGAACAAGCAGAAGATGATCGACGCCGGCACTAATATCTACGATCCGACCGAGGCCGAGCTTCAGGAGTTCAAGGACATCACGCGCCCTGTTTGGGACAGCTTCGTTGGAAAGACCATTCCGCAAGAGTGCGTTGACATGATTCGCGCCACCCAGTCTGACGACTATCAGCTTCTTGGTGCTTCTGAGGAGGCGAGCAAGTAATGAGTGCGAAAGAAACTAAAACGCCCAGCACCAGCCCCGATATCATGGGCCTGACCGACCAAGAACACTGCACGCTGTGCCTCGAGGATCAGATCCTCGCAGTGAATCAAGGCGATTCTCACGATTTGAAGCCCGCGAAAACCGTGTTCCAGTGGCTTGACTTCAACCTCGAGAAGGTTTTGTGCTCGATCTTGATGATGGCCTTGATCCTGCTTCTGTCCTACGAGTCCATCGGACGATATGTCGCTGTTTCGATCATGCACCTGAACCCCGACCTTTCCTGGACCGAGGAACTTGCGCGAGCGGTCTTCATTTGGCTTACGTACCTGGCCGTTCCTTTGAGTATTCGCAATCGCGACCTCATCCGTGTTGACGCTGCCGTGGGCAAGCTTCCGCAGATTTGGCAGAAGCGCGTATGGGCTGCATCCGACCTGTTCTTCTTCATTCTGGGTGCTGCTATCTTCTTCTACGGCACTAAGCACATCAACACGTTGATGATGTTCCCGCAGACGACGCCGGCCATGGGCATCTCGTACGCCACGTTCTACCTGATTCTCCCCATTGGCTTTGCCCTTATTCTGATCAGGCTTGCGCAAGACTTGAAGGCCCTGGCTCAGGAAACCTCCGTCAAGGACATCCTCATTGGTTTTGCTCTGGGTTTTGTCATCCTGCTTCCCGCATTACTGAAGATCCAGCTTGGTTCCATCGTGTACCTGTTCGGTTACTTCGTCATCACCTTGGTGATGGGCGTGCCAATTGCCATTTGCCTTGGCTTTTCGGCGTTGGTCACGATGTACGCCTCCGCGACGCTCCCCATTTCCTACATCGCGACGCAGGCGTACACCGCGATCGATAGCGTTACCATCATCTGCATCCCCTTGTTCGTCGCCGCTGGCGTGTTCATGGGCGAGGGCGGCTTGTCCAAGCGACTGCTCACCATGTGCGACGCAATGCTCGGTCGTCTTCCCGGTGGCTTCGGCATGGCAACGGTTCTGTGCTGCATGTTGTTCGCGGCTATGTCCGGTTCCGGCCCTGCAACCGTTGCTGCAATCGGTACGCTTACCATTCCCGCAATGATCGAGCGCGGTTACGACAAGCACTTCTCGGTTGCTCTGGTTGCCGCAGCAGGCACTATCGGCGTTTTGATTCCGCCTTCGAACCCGTTCGTTGTTTACGGCGTCTCCTCCTCGACCTCTATCACCAAGTTGTTCGAGGCCGGTATCACCTCGGGCCTTCTGGTTGGCCTGGTGCTTATGTTCTTCACGTTCTACATGGCCAAGAAGCACGGTTGGCGTGGTGAGAGCCATGAGAACCATTGGCAGTTGGTTGGCAAGACTACATGGCAGGCAAAATGGGCGTTGATCGTCATCGTCATCATCCTTGGCGGCATCTACTCCGGCCTGTGCACCCCGACCGAGGCTGCTGCTATCGCTGCTTTGTACAGTTTGCTGGTTGGCGTCTTCGGCTACAAAGGCATCACCAAGAAGAACATCGTCCCTGTTTTGGTTGACTCGTCCAACAGCTCGTGCATCATCATCCTGCTGATGGCCATGGCCACCATCTTCGGCAACATCATGACTCTCGAGAACATCCCGAACATGGTTGCGCAGGCTATTCTGGGCATCAGCTCCAACGTATACATCATCCTGCTTGTCATCAACGTCATGCTCCTTGTGGTTGGCATGTTCATGGAAGCTCTGGCTGCCATCGTCATCCTTACCCCGCTGCTTCTTCCGATCGTCACCTCCCTGGGCGTCGACCCGGTTCACTTCGGCGTCATCATCGTCCTGAACCTTGCAATCGGCATGATCACCCCGCCCGTTGGCATCAACCTCTTCGTTGGCAGCAGTGTTTCCAAGCTCAGGCTTGAGGATATCGTCAAGGCCGTGTTGCCAATGCTTGCTCTGACAATCGTCGTTTTGTTGCTTGTCACGTATATTCCGGCGCTGTCCATGTGGTTGCCGAATCTGCTGAACTGACGATCGTAACCGCAGGTCATCCGCTTAAAGTATTACGTTTCGATCCTGCAGCCCGTCACGATTTCCGCGACATGCAAACAAAACTTGCATCATCGGGCGGGCTGCAACGACATAGGCTCACATGATGGCAACATCAACGCAGCCTATGGCTATAGTTAAGTCACCGGCTTGAACGTGAAGGAAAACATGGCAAGCCGAAAGCGTTAAACCCGAGGCAAGGGAACCGCGGCCCAAGCTTCGCTCCGAATCCCAAGAAATCATTCTTCAGAAAGGGTGGAAACCATGGCAGAGATCAATATCACCGAGTGCTGCAGGGAACTATCGCCCCAGGAGCAACACCTTGTCGATGTCCAGAACGGCGACATGAGCTACAAGAACGGCAGGGAGCGCGTTTTCAAGATCCTCGATCGCGTGCAGAACCTGAAGCCCGTTATCGACGCCGAGCGCGGCAAGTACTTCACCGAGTCGATGATGCAGACCGAGGGCGAGCATCTGACGCTTCGCTGGGCCAAGGCTTTGAAGAACATCGCCGAGCACATCACGGTTTATGTCGAGGAAGACAGCCTGATCTGCGGTCGCGTTGGTTGCCCGGGCCGTTACGGCATCCTGTACCCCGAGCTTGACGGCGACATCTATGAGGAAGCCATCCGCCTTCTTCCGACGCGTACCACGTCCCCGTTCGACATGACCGAGGAAACCAAGCAGACCATCCTGAACGACATCGCCCCGTACTGGGACGGCAGGAACGGTATCGGCAAGACCTTCTTCAACGATCTGTACGACGCTCTGCCCGAAGACACCCTGAAGGTCACCTACGAGCCCACCGAGAAGTCCACCTCCCGCTACATCGTCAACGAGACCGCTTCGTTCCGTTCCTCCAACCAGTGGGTTATCGACTACGAGAAGCTTCTGAAGCGCGGTTTCTCGGGCATCAAGGCCGAGGCTCAGGAGAAGCTCGATGCTCTTGATCCGTTCGATCCGCTGGACAACGTGAACAAGAAGCCTTTCTACGAGGCTATCATCATGACCTGCGACGCCATTGTCCTTTGGGCAAACCGCTACTCAGATCTGTACGAGGTCGAGGCTGCCAAGTGCACCGATCCTGCCCGCAAGCAGGAGATGGAAGAGATCGCAGCGCGTTGCCGCCGCGTCCCTGAGTTCCCGGCCGAGAACTTCCGCGATGCAATCCAGTCGCAGTGGTTCATCCAGATGTTCAGCCGCCTCGAGCAGAAGACCGGCACCATCATTTCCAACGGCCGCATGGACCAGTACCTGTATCCGTACTTCAAGGCCGACAAGGAAGCCGGCATCCTTACCGACGAGCAGGCTATGGAGTACCTGGAGTGCATGTGGGTTGGCATGTCCCAGTTCATCGACCTGTACATGTCCACCACGGGCGGTGCCTTCAACGAGGGCTATGCTCACTGGGAGGCAGTCACCATCGGCGGTCAGACCCCTGACGGTGAAGATGCAACCAACGAGCTCACCTACCTGTTCCTGCGCTCCAAGCGTGAGTTCCCGATGCATTATCCCGACCTGGCAGCTCGTGTCCATGCGCTTTCCCCGCGTCGTTACCTCGAAGAGGTTGCCGACACCATCAAGGAAGGCAGCGGCTTCCCCAAGCTTCTGAACGACGAGGAGATCGTGCTTCAGCTGGTGTCGAACGGCGCCACGATCGAAGAAGCTTATGACTACGCCGTTTCCGGCTGCGCCGAGGCCCGTATGGTCAACCGCGACACGTTCACTTCGGGCGGCGTTTACATCAACTTCGCATCCGCTATCGAGATGCTGATGTACAACGGTCGCACGCTCAAGACCGGCGACGAGCTTCTGGGCGTCGAGACCGGCAACGTCGAGGACTTCAAGACCTTCGACGACGTTTGGAACGCCTACGTCATCCAGGCTAAGAACCTTCTGCGTCACGCCTTCATCCAGCAGAAGAACATCGACCGCCTGCGTGAGCGTCACTTCGCAGCACCGCTTCTGTCCTGCGCACACGACCTGTGCATGAAGGAAGGTCTTGACCTGCACACCGAGTTCATCCCGGGCGGCGTTGACATCGGATACTTCGAGTCCATGGGCTTCGGCACCGTCGTTGATTCCTTGGCTGCCATCAAGAAGTGCGTCTTCGAGGACAAGGTGACCACGCTGGCCGAGATCCGCGACGCCATGCGCGCCGACTTCAAGGGCTACGAGGTTCTGCAGCAGATTCTGAAGAAGGCTCCGAAGTACGGCAACGACGATCCGTACGCCGACGAGATCGGCAAGGCATGCGACCTGGTTTGCTCCGAGTTCACTCACAAGTACTCCAAGTCGCTGGGCATCAACTACTGCCTGCGTTACGTCCCGTTCACCTCTCACGTCCCCTTTGGCAAGGTTGTCGGCGCCACCCCGAACGGCCGCGTTGCCTGGTTCCCGCTGTCCGACGGTTCGTCTGCTTCTCAGGGCGACGACCACAACGGCCCGACCGCTGTTCTTCTGAGCAACTACTACACGAAGAACCCCGGTTTCCATGAGCGTGCAGCTCGCCTTCTGAACATCAAGTTCGACCCGAGCGCCGTTTCGGGCGAGGAAGGCACCGAGAAGCTGGTCTCGTTCATCCGTACGTGGTGCGACCTGAAGCTTTGGCACTGCCAGTTCAACGTCATCAACCGCGAGACCTTGCTGGCGGCTCAGCAGAACCCCGACAAGTACCGTGGTCTGATCGTTCGAATCGCCGGCTACAGCGCGTACTTCTGCGATCTGTCTCCCGCGCTGCAGGACGACCTGATCGCCCGTACTCAGAACTCCGGGTTCTAGGAATCAATCAAGGGGCTGCGGTTGGCCAGGCCGCCGCAGCCCTTGTTCGAAAGCCGCGCCGAAGCGGGAGATCCGATTTCGGCGCGGTTTCTTTACAGGGAAAGGGGGAGCGCATGGAAAAGGGATGCGTCTTCAATGTGCAGAGGTACTCGGTTCATGACGGTCCGGGCATTCGAACCGTCGTATTCCTGAAGGGGTGCCCGCTAAGATGCAAATGGTGCTGCAATCCCGAATCGCAGCTTGCGCAACCCCAGATCGCCTACAACATCGAAAAGTGCATCGGCGATGTTTGCATGATGTGCGGGCGTGTTTGCCCCAACCACAACATCGCCCTGATGGACACGAACAAGGTTTGGATCAACCACGACAACTGCGTGAACTGCCTTGCCTGCGCCAATGTGTGCCCGGCAGACGCCATCATCAAGTACGGCGACTATCGCACAGCTGACGAGGTCCTTCGCGACGTCGAGCGCGACATGATGTTCTACAACCGATCCGATGGCGGCCTGACGCTGTCGGGCGGCGAGCCCCTGATGCAGCGCGATTTCGTGCTTGAGCTGCTGCGTGAAGCGAAGAAACGCGGGATCAGCTGCGCTATCGAGACTTGCGGTGCTGCGCCTTGGGACCAGGTTTCCGAGATCTTCGGCCTGCTTGACTACGTCAACTTCGACGTTAAGAGCTTGAATGCTGAGAAGCATAAAGAATGGACCGGTTGGGACACGTCGATCATCCTGGACACGTTTAGGAAGTTCCGTGAGACCTATCCTAACGTTCAAACTCGTGCAAGGACGCCCATTGTCCCGGGGTTCAACGACACCGAGGAAGACATCATCGCGATTCGTGATTTCGTCAAGCAGTTCCCCAACACCGAGTACGAGGTGCTTCACTACCATCGTTACGGCTCGTCGAAGTACACGTTCATCGGCCGCGAGTACGAGCTGGGCGAGGTCGAGCTTGACGACGACTTGTTCGCGCACCTGAAGAGCATCGCAATGCAATAAAAGGAGTGATCTACATGAAGGTCATCGATTTCAGGTTCCGTCCGCATATCAAGGCAACCCTTGAAGGCTTGGCCAACAGCCCGATTTTCCGCAAGGGCCTGCTTGCAAACGGCGTCAACCTTGATCTGTTCGTGGCTCAGGCGCAAAGCGTCGAAGAAGTCACCGATCAGCTCAGGAAAGACGGCATCTACAAAGCTGTGATCGTGGGCCGCGATGCTGAAACCACGTATGGTTTCAAGCCCAACAATCAGGACACGGCCGATTTCATCGCGCTTGCCCCCGACCTGTTCGTGGGATTCGCCGGTCTTGACCCTCATAAGGGAAGCGAATCGGTGAAGACGCTTGAAGACTTGGTTACGAACAAGGGCTTTG
The DNA here is from genome assembly GCA_937937585.1 of uncultured Coriobacteriaceae bacterium. Lineage (GTDB taxonomy): Bacteria > Actinomycetota > Coriobacteriia > Coriobacteriales > Eggerthellaceae > UMGS1502. The sequence goes on along the minus strand of CALDCB010000015.1, from coordinate 105,906 downwards.
CCGGTGCGGCGATCGACCCTATTTACAACAAGGCTTGCTTGTCCGATGCGTGCTTCTATCCGATTTACGATGCGTGCGAACGCCTGAACGCGCCGATCGTCATCACTTCTGGCCCCGCACGCTACACGCCGGGCACCATCATGGATTACGCGAATCCTGGTTACATCGATCGCGTGGCGGCGGATTTCCCGAACCTCAAGATCGTGGTCAGCCATGGCGGATGGCCTTACATCGAAGAGATGATGGGCGTTGCGTTCCGCAACGAGAATGTTTTCTTCGAAGCGTCGGAATACGAGCTGTTCCCGGGCAGCGACAACCTCATCAAAGCTGCATCGGGCATTCTTTCCGACAAGATGGTTTTCGCAAGTGCGCACCCGTTCGTTGATTATCGTGATGCCATCGAGCTGTACAAGACCCTGCCCTTCAGCGAGGACGTCCTCGAAAAGGTCATGTGGAAGAACGCGGCTGGGGTTCTTGGTATCGAGTAATGGTGGTGGCAAGGCGGCGTTGCGAGGCGTAAAGTGTCTTCTTGTACAAGCGAACGTCGTGTTCGCAAGGTAACGAGAGGGGATACCCATGGGTAAGTACACCGGAACTCAAACCGAGAAGAACCTGGCTGCCGCATTTGCCGGCGAGTCCCAGGCAACGAACAAGTACACCTATTTCGCTTCCACGGCCCAGAAAGAGGGCTTCGAGCAGATCGCCGAGATCTTCCTGAACACCGCCGCCAACGAGCGTTACCACGCAAAGATGTGGCTGCGCGAGCTTGAGGGCATCGGCACCACCGAAGAGAACCTGGGCGCTGCTGCTGACGGCGAGAACTTCGAATGGACCGATATGTACGAGGGCTTTGCCAAGACCGCCGAGGAAGAGGGCTTCCCCGAGCTTGCCGAGAAGTTCCGTCAGGTTGGCGCTATCGAGAAGCATCACGAGGAGCGTTATCGCGCCCTGCTGAAGAACGTCACCACTGCTGCCGTCTTCGAAAAGAGCGAAGTCAAGGTGTGGGAATGCCGCAACTGCGGTCATATCGTGGTTGGCACGAAGGCTCCCGAGGTTTGCCCCGTGTGCGCACATCCTCAGGCATACTTCGAGATCACGCCCGAGAACTTCTAAGCCTTTCGTTTATGTGATAGCCGCGCTCTTCAAGCGTGCGGAACAAACAGAAGCGCCCGCATATGCGGGCGCTTCTTGCGTTTGCGGGGATGCTTGGTCGCTGGCGTGCGACCGCCCTTCGAGATCGCGGTGGCGTTATTTCTCGAAAGCCAGGTTGCCAACCTCGGAAAGGATAAGGTCGGGGTTGCGCTCGACGGCCCAGTTGACGTTCCATGGGCTGGTGAACAGCAGCAGGTTCTTGCCGCGCATGTCCTCGACGCGCAGGGTGTCGCGCGTGACGTTCAGCGCCGGGATGTTGATGGTGTCGGGGTCGTTCATGATCCAGCGGATATCGCTGTAAGGCAGCGGCTGGCGACGAACCTCAACGCCGTATTCCGACTTCAAGCGCTGTTCAAGCACCTCAAGCTGCAGTACGCCGACAACGCCGACGATGACGCTTTCCATGCCGAATCCGGGCTCGCGGAAGATCTGAATGGCGCCTTCCTGGGCAAGTTCCTCCATGCCCTTCACGAACTGCTTGCGCTTCAGGGTGTTCACCTGAGTGATGCGCGCGAAGATCTCGGGTGCGAAGGTGGGGATGGCAGGGTAGCGCACATGCGTTTTGCCAGCGCAAACCGTGTCGCCGATGCTGAAGATACCCGGGTCGAACAAGCCGACGATATCGCCCGCATAGGCCTCGTCGACGATCGCGCGGTCGTCTGCCATCATCGAGGTGCCCGTGGCAAGCTTGAGTTTCTTGCCGCCCTGAACGTGGAAGGCCTCCATGCCGCGCTCGAACTTGCCCGTGCAAATGCGCACGAACGCGATGCGGTCGCGGTGGTTCTTGTCCATGTTCGCCTGGATTTTGAAGACGAAACCCGAGAAGTCGGGGCTGGTGGGCTCGACGGGCTGCTCGGTTTCCTGATCGATGTAAGCGCGAGGGCTGGGTGCCAAGCGCAGAAACTCCTTCAGGAAAGGTTCCACGCCGAAGTTGGTGAGAGCCGAGCCGAAGAACACCGGCGACAGCTTGCCGACAGCCACATCGTCAAGGTTGAGCTCGTCGCCCGCGCCATCAAGAAGCTCGATGTCGCCCATCAGGTTCTCGTGGTTGTTTTCGCCGATCAACTCGTCAAGGGCGTTGTCGCCAAGCTCGGCTTCGATTTCAGCGACTTTCTTGGTGGAGTTACCGCGGCCTTCGCCTTCGAATGCCAAAACGTGACGGGTCTGGCGGTCGAACACACCGCGGAAGTTGCGGCCGCTGCCGATAGGCCAGTTCATGGGGTAGGTGCCAATGCCCAGCACCGACTCGATCTCTTCCATCAGGTCGAAGGGATCGAGCGCCTCGCGGTCAAGCTTGTTGACGAAGGTGAAGATGGGGATATGGCGCAGCGTGCAGACCTTGAAGAGCTTCTTGGTCTGGGCCTCAACGCCCTTAGCGGCGTCGATGACCATGACGGCGGCGTCGGCGGCCATGAGCGTGCGGTACGTGTCTTCCGAGAAGTCTTGGTGTCCAGGGGTGTCCAGGATGTTCACGCAGCAGCCATTGTAGTTGAACTGAAGAACCGACGAGGTGACGGAGATGCCGCGTTCTTTCTCGATGTCCATCCAGTCGGACACGGCATGCTTCGAGCTGGATTTGCCCTTAACCGAGCCGGCGGTTTGGATGCTGCCGCTGTACAGCAGCAGTTTCTCGGTGAGTGTGGTCTTGCCCGCGTCGGGGTGCGAGATGATCGCGAACGTGCGACGCGATGAGATCTGGTCAGACAGAGCCGACATGTGGTTCCTTCCGTGTAACTGGTGCGCCTTGGGCGCAAAACAATGCACGGCGCTTTTCGGCACCGTGCATCTTGTCTGTGCAGTTCAAGTATTGTAGCTGTTCGCGCCCTGCTGCGCGGCCTTGAAGCCCAGCTCGCGGATTATTCCACGGGATGAGCAGGTACGCTGCAGGTTTGCGGTGTGGGTCGGCTTTATCGGCGGCGTGGACTTGTGTGACGCGCTCGCCTTGCATCGAAGCCCTTATATTAGGCGAGGATCTTCTGGATGTCCTCGAGCGTGTCGGCGAAGTGGATTCCCTTCTGGCGCTCGTCGCTCGAAAGGCCCTCGTCCTTCATGGTTTGCAGGAACGCCTTCATGTGGTTGTAGTAACCGTTCAGGTTATAGAAGATGCACGGGGCATCAAGCTGCTTAAGCGAAACCTGCGACATGACCTCGGCGATTTCCTCGAGGGTGCCCGTGCCGCCGGGGAAGGCGATGAAAGCATCACCCAGTTCGATCATCTTTGCTTTGCGTTCTGCCATAGTATCGGTGACGATGAGCTCGGTGAGCGTATCAAGTTGATGGTCGAGCTCCATGAAGTACGTCGGTTCAACGCCGATCACTTCGCCGCCCGCGTCAAGCACGCTTGTAGCAAGAACGCCCATCAGTCCGGTCTTCGAGCCGCCGTAAACAAGGGTGTTTCCGCTTTCGGCAACCCAGCGCCCCAGTTCGGTGGCAGCGTTTCGCAACGTGTCGCCTTTTCCCTCGAAAGCGCCCAAGTACACCGTGATTTTCATAAGATGGTTCTCCTTTCGTCCGAGATACTGTACCAGATAGCCGTGCAGTCTTCTTAACCGTTTGCAAACCGAAACTGCCGTCGTCGGGCGTAAGATGACGCTATTGGTTGGTGGATACAGGCTGACAGCATTCGTATTCTGGTCTTACGCGGTACGAAAAGTCATACCGTTCGAACCTTGCGAAAGGGGTTGGCCATGAGGTACGAATACGAGCAGGTTGAGTTTAGCAACAACGTCTTTTATCAGGCGAAGGTGGAGGGCGCGGTTCATCGTGCGATCATTGATGAGCATGCCAAGGAAGGGCATCGGTTCGTGGCGATGATCCCCACGCTTGAAGGCGCGAACGGAAAGACGCTTGCATTTGATTTGGTATTCGAGGTTGACGAATGATCGGCGACAACATTCAGGCACGACGCGCTGCCGTTGGGAAGACGCAAGAACAGTTGGCCGAAGAGGTGGGCGTTTCCCGCCAGACTGTGGCGAAGTGGGAGTCGGGCGAGACCTCGCCCGACTTCGATCACGCGGTTCGCGTTGCTTCGGTGCTCGATGTCTCCCTGGATGATCTGGCGGGATTCGATTCGAAAGCGGCAGGCATTCCCATGCCCCCGCGCGGGAAGCACTTGTTCGGAACCGTTACGCTTGGTGAGCGTGGTCAGTTGGTCATTCCTAAAGCTGCACGTGAGATCTTCGACCTTCATGCGGGTGATGTCCTTGTGGTCCTTGGTGACGAGGAGCAGGGCATTGCCATAACTAAGGCAGAAACATTCATGGCCGGCGTGAATGATCTGGTCTCAAGAATGAGCCCTTCGGCGTAGCAGTGCCCGTTCTTCTTGGCGATTTACTTTCGAGCCAAGGTGTCTTAGGTGAAGGCGGTTAATAGGACGAGCGGGTCTTCATTCGAAAGGCGGGCTGCTGCATCATTATCCTTGGCTGATCATGTTCCGTTGACGTCAAGGAGACACCTTATGAGTCGCGTTCGCTCCCTGGTTGCCGTGTTCATTTCCTTCGTTGCCGCTCTTGCTCTTTGCGGATGCGGAGCGTCTCCAGGTGCTTCTTCGTCATCTTCCGCTTCTGCAGGGAAGGGAAGCGCCTCGCCCGTCGAATTCAAATACTCAGGCAATGTCAAACATTCGGATGTCGCGCTTGACGAACGTTCCCGCGATTCATTCGATCAGGTGGCATACGAAGCGGACCTTAGCGAGCTAGAATCTCTGGTCGAGTCGAACGCGGCCGATGCGGACAAGCTTAATCAGGTTTACGACAAGCTCGAGCGCCATATGGCCAACTTGGTAAGCGATGTTGCCTTGCTCAAGTTCGACTGGAGCTCGAACGTTGCCGATTCCGATGCAGCCAACCGCTACGGTGCGAAGCTTGACCTGTACAACAAGGAATTCGCGCGTTGCTCCAACCTTTTCACTCGCGCGTTGGAAACCAAGCAAGGTAATGACTTCCGTGCTCACATCGGCGAAGCTTTCGCCAGCCAGATTGATGGCGCCCATGGCGGCACGGCGGAATCGCTGGCGTTGCGTCAGAAGTCAAATGAGCTTTCAATCCGTTATGAGCAGATGGTTGCCAGCGGGGCGAAGCAGTCGGAGCTTGAGTCCTTGTACGTCGATCTGGTGAACATCAACAACGCTTTGGCGCGTAGCTGCGGGTATGACAACTATGCTGAACTGGCATATGAGCAGCGCTGCGGACGCGATTTCAGCGTTTCGGACATCGAGGCCATCCGCAAGGTGGTCGTGAGCGATTTCGTTCCCGTCTATATGGGCTATATGGCCGATTCCGTTGACATGGATCTTGTTGATAAAGCGTTCGACCAGAATGACGATCCCGCTGACGTGAAACTTGAGAATCTGGGGAAGTGCCTCGCGGCCGTTTCTCCGGCCCTTGGTGAATCTCTTGAGTACCTGCAGCGTAACAGCCTGTTCAACATTGACATGTCAAGCAAGAAAACGAGCTCTTCCAGCGGCTTCGTTCTTGAGTGCCCTAGCTACAACGACGGCATCTTGTTCATTTCGCCCTATGGTGAAACGACTGATTACTTGTCGGTAGTGCACGAGTTCGGCCACTTCAATCATATGTATCACGCGCAAGCCAATGCTTTCTTGCCAAACAGCCTTCCCGATGTTCAGGAGTCTACGTCGCAGTCGCTCGAGCTTTTGTGCTGCGGTTCGTATGACCGGCTTTGCCCTGGTTATGGCAAGGCTTTGGCTCAGTATGCGGTCTTGGACAAGATGTTCATGGTTCGCGACAGTTTCGCCATTGACGAGGCTGAGTATCGTGCGTACACGACGTCCGATCTAACGGTTGAGAAGCTTCATTTCATCTGGGATGACGTTGTCAAGAAATATCAGATGCCCGACGACAGCGATTCGTTCACCACGGTGTCGCAGGTGTACACCAACCCGTTCTATTACGTCGGGTACGGCACGTCGGCCTTGGTCGCGTTCGATCTGTACGTCGAATCGCTGACGGATCACGATGCGGCTGTCACGAAGTACCTGAAGATGTCCGAGGTTCCGCCCGAGACTACTTTCAGGAAGATGCTCGAGATCGCAGGAATCAACGACGTTCTGGATGCGAAGACGGTTTCGAGTTTGTGCAAGAAGCTGGATAAAGCTCTGTGTGAGTGATGGGCTGGCGGTCGCGGCATTTTCGTTTTGAGGGGAGCGTTCCCGCAGTTGGCGGCAGTGTCCGCTTTGGGTTTCGGTAGGTGAGTGTTTCGCGTCGAATAATCACGGAGGCTAGGATCGCCGCAATTGGGCGTGTCATACTTGGGTCGTTGTTCTCCTGAACGCGAGGAGTGAAAATGGCTCAGAAAATCGTCACGCGAGAAGAGTTGCTCGAAAACGCTTACCGCATCGCCGAGGAAAACGGCGTATCGGCTTTGTCCATTCGCGGTTTGGCCAGGGCAAGCGCGGTGAGCGTCGGCACGGTTTACCGTTATTTTTCCGCGAAGGAAGAGCTTACGGTTGCGGTTATCCAGCTGTATTTCGCGCGCGCCTTTTACGAACGTTTCTGCCACATCGATCCTACTGTCGGTTACCTCGACTTTTGCCGTGAGATGTACGTTAGCATGTGCGAGACCCTCGACCACTTCAGGGAAAACTGGCTGCGCGGCGTTGATGCCCTTCCTGCTGCTGAGAAGGCTGCGGCGCGTATAAAGGAATCCGAGCAGCTTGCTCATGTCGTGCGTGGTTTGGTTCAGGTGTACGAGCACGACAATCGCATTTCGCCCGATCTGCCTGAAGGGTTCACTCCCGAAAAGGTTTGCAAGTTCACGTTTTTCAATGTGCTTCAAAGCGTTCGCACGCGCGAGGACGATTGCACTGTTTTATTCGGTATGCTTGAGCGCACTCTGTACGGAGATCGCTCTGACGGCTGATCTTGAGCCTTGTTTTGGGACATGGGGAGATTCCGACGCCAATCGTCACACGGTACTCTGTTCGTTAATGAAAGCCGGCGCGTCTTTCGCGCTGCTTGAATGATCGAAGCATCGAACCGGGCGGACGGAGGTCGTCATGAGTTCCAGCCCTTTGCGCATAGCGTGCAAGAACTGCGGTTTCCCCGTTTCGTTTGACATCGTCCGGCAGACATATCGCTGTGGGGCATGCGGTGAGGTTTCTGGCATCCAGGAAGTTCGCGACCGCTCCGTCCAGTTGCGCGAGCTGAACAAACAGCAGCTTCGCGCCGCCGCAGAACCTGTCGGCCTTCAGACAGCGCAATGTTCGGGCTGCGGGGCTCGCGTTGTGTTTCCCCCGCAAGAGACGCTCACTACCTGCGACTTCTGCGGAAGTCGATTGGTTCGTTCCGACGCGGTTGACGCGGGTTTCGACGCCGACCTGATCGTCCCGTTCGTCCTTACGCTTGACGAGGCGAAAGATCGCCTGCACGCGTGGGCTGCCGAGAATCCCAAAACCCCCGAGTCGCGCATGATATTGCAATCGCTTGACGACACACAGGGGCTTTATCTTCCATACGAGCTGGTGCGCGGACCTATCGAGGCGAAGGTCAATCGCGCCGATGCGGTGCGCGTGTATCGCTGCCGCAGCTTTATGGAGGGCAGCGCAGCGTGTTGCGTGAAAGAGATCGATGTAAGCGCCCTTGATGCTGCCAGTCCGTTCGATTTGGATGCAGCAGTTCCGTTTGAATACGGTTACGTTGCCGCGCATCGCGCCGTTATCGCCAATGTCTCCGACAACGAGGTCGATCGCCGCGTTCGCAAACAGACCGCCGCTGAGTTTTCGCCGACGGTCGAGCAGGCTCTTTGCGACAACGACGTGCGCATCAAAACCGAAACGGGCAACCTTCTTGCCGCATCGGCGCTGCTGCCGGTGTATTTGCTTCGCCAGGGCAAACTAACCGCTGTGGTGAACGGTCAGACGGGGCGTGTTGCGGTGGCGATACGCGATAGCAAGAAGAACCCGTTCCCGTTTTGGGCTGTGGAAGCGGGCATTTATTCGGTGGTTGCGGCGCTGCTGCTGTGGTTGGCGTCGCGCGACTTGGGCTTGACGCTGATGTGTGCCGCTGCGATCGCGATGGTTTTGTTCGCCGCTTTGAGCGATGGGCGTGCTCCTGTTTCCAAACGCGTTGTCAGACAGGGTAGGGCTTCGCAAGCGAAGCGCGATGGCGGGAAGCTCGTGCTTGACGGAGCGGAGGAGCGGCCTCTTTGTGCGGCGCCGGTGTTCTACGAATCCATTGACGGCGAAGATGTGCCTGTTGATCTGGAGTTTTATTCGCACAAGCGGGTGGTTTCGCTTGTTGCCCAGGCTTTGACGCTGTTGTTCGCCCCTGTGGTTGTGGCTTTCGTCATCGGCTTGTTCGTGGCCCCTGGCAAGCCGCTTGATCTTCTGGGTGGCTGGATGCGGTTCTTGTTCGCGGGGCTGTACTGCGTTTTGTTTCAGACGCTTGGCGTGCGCAAGCAATTGTTCGACCATCCGTTTATTTACGAGCGCCTCGCCAATGGCGAGAGGCGCCTTGTCGGCAGCAAGGCCGAACGGCGTTTCGGGCTGCTGAGCTTTGTGTTCCCTGACGCCGAAGACCGGTCGTTCCTGAAAACGCCGGCGGGAATCGCCGTCGTGCTTGGCATTGTTCTGGCATTCGTGATCTCGGTAGCGATGATGCTGCCTGCCTAACCGCCTCTATGTGAAAGGAGCCTAGCATGGCGAAAGTGAATGAAAAGGCCCCGAAGGAATTCATCTGCCCAGGTTGCGGTGCAGCCATGGCGAACGCGGCGTTTCGTTCCATCACCGAAACGTGCGGCGCGAAGTTGGTTGACGGATGGATTTGCCCTGAATGCGCCGACAAACTTCGTATCAAGTATCCCGTGTACTTTGAAGAGGGCGAGAACTATTACTACGAGAAGAAGGGCGATAAGTACGTTCAGACCGCGGTTGAGGATGGTGGTAGGCCTATTGCCACCGCCGTTAAGAATTTCATCTTCAACAGCAGCAGCGACGACGAGTTCCTTGGAAGCACTCCTCATTATACCGATCGCTTGAAGTACGATCCGCTGAGGAAGCTTACGTGCGAGCAGGTGAAAGAAGAGCTGGCAAACCTTGATTCCTATCGAGCCGAGCTCGTCGATCGTTTCGGCGGTGCCGAGAACGGCTTCGAGGTTCTTTCGGTGATGGATGTTCCCAAGCTTAAGCCGTTCAGGGCGGGTCTTCCCAACATCAAGCGCTATAAGGGCGCCATTGTGGTCGAGGGGCTTGCCAGGTTGGGTGCGTTCCATAAGGGCGATTTAGTCGAGATTCATCATGGCGATCAGACCATGTCTGCAACCGTTCTTATGGTGAAGGACACGTTGCTCGATCCCAAGTTGTACTTCTACCCGGTCTATGTTGTCACTTCGGGCAAGTATCCCAAAGAATGCGACATCGACAGCTCGGAGCTTGAGTCTGACAAGGAAGGCTTGGTTGAGGGAACGCACGGCCTTATGATCTTGGGTCCTCAGGCTGCGGGCATTGCGGCGGGCGATATCATCACGTTCGATTCGTAGCATCTTGACCAAACCGAAGCCTATGAGGTTGCGTGGACGATAAGGGTCGTTTCCAAACAAATAGAAAAGGCGCATCGCCGACATTGGCCGACGGTGCGCCTTTGGCGACGTGCTTAGCGGCGGTGAACGCTAGGCACTTTTCTTTTGCTTGATGGCGGACAGTGCGCAGCCGATGACGGCAGCACAGGCAGCAGGAACGAGCCACGCAAGGCCAACGTTGGCAAGAGGCAGGGCGTCAAGGATGAGGGCGACGTTGGGAAGGAACGCATTGCGGACCGCAATCACGATGCTGACGATAGTGGTGACGCCGGTAACCCATGGCCAGACAAGCGGCAGCTTGTCGCAGGCGTTGTGAGCCAGCCCCATGATCATAAGCGCGATGGAGACAGGGTAGAGGGCGCTTAGCAGCGGCACCGAGAACGTCAAGATTGCGTCGAGACCGAAGTTCGAGACGAAGCATGAGAAGATGGCGAAAGCCGCAGCCCAAACAGGGTAACCAAGCTTGCCCAGCATGTGCTGTTCAGGGTTGGCGGAAGCGGCGCCGAACGTCTCGGCGAAGTACGTGCCGCAGCAGCTGATAAGGCCGATGCAAACGTTCAGACAGGCAAGCAGGAAGATAGCGGCGATGATGATGGTGCCGGCAAGGCCGAAGTGCAGCGTTGCCGAAGCGGTGAGGATTGCGGCGCCGTTGGTTGCGCCGGGCATGACGGATCCAAGGCTGGTGCCAACGAAAGCCAAGCCGCAATAGATCACGGCCATAAGGATGCCTGCGATAACGCCGGCCTTCGAGATCTCGCGGGTAAGACCAGCGGGGTCGGTAACGCCGAATCCCTTGATGTTCTCGGCGATGATCAGGCCGAACACCAGTGCGGCAAGCAGATCCATGGTCTGGTAGCCCGTAAGGAAACCCTGAACGGGGGCGGCTTCGCTGTAAGGCGCGATGGGGGCCTGGGCGACACCTGCGGGAGCCAGAATGGCCGAACCGATGACTAAAACGAGCAAAACGATAAGCGCGGGGCCGGTGATGCGGCCAAGAAGCTTGGTCAGAGCACCGGGGCGCATTGCCAGCGTGTAGGCCACAACGAAGAACACGATGGAGAAGACAAGGCGAACCACTTCAACCGAAATGCCTTCGGGAAGCAGCGGCACGAGCATCTCGAACGACGTGGAGCTGGTGCGTGGAATAGCCAAGCAGGGGCCGATGGCCAGGTAGATCGCAGCGACGAAGATGCTGGAGAACAGCGGATGCGCACGGTCGGCAAGCTCGCGGGCGGTGCCGACAAGGGCGACGGCCACGATGCCAAGAACAGGCAGACCGATTCCGGCGATAAGGAATCCAATGGTTGCGCCGATACTGTCGGTACCTGCTTGCAGGCCCAAGAGCGGCGGAAGGATAAGGTTTCCCGCACCGAAGAACATCGAGAAAAGCGTGATGCCCACAGCGAGGGATTGGCGCGGGGTAAGCGCCTTGGTAGAAGACGTGTTGCTCATTGCTAAAGTTCCCCAACTAACGTGCTTATAATTGTGAAAAAGTATTCTATCAAAAACTTCGATGAAAATACTCATTTTCAGGTGATTGGGCGTATAATAAGTGATTACGCTCTAAAGGCTGATTTGCTCGTGAGGCGTGTTCGTTGCCAACGGTAAGGCTTACAGCATGAGACTTGATGCTCTTGAGATTGGGAAAGACGCGGTGGTTGCGTCGGTCGAGTCCGACGATTCTTCCCTTCGTCAGCATATATTCGACATGGGTTTGACGCCTGGTACCGAAGTTACCATGGTCAAATATGCCCCCATGGGCGATCCCTTGGAAATCCGCTTGCGTGGTTACGAGCTTACGCTGCGCAAGGATGACGCCGCGCGCATCGCCCTTGTTGACGTGCATGATTCCCATGCTGTTCGGCGTGAGACCCATCAGACGGGATTCACCGTTCACCCTGCTTTTGGCGAGGGCTGCCATCCGCGACAGATGCGCAAAACGTTCTCGGAGGGAACCCCGCTCACGTTTGCCCTTGTTGGCAATCAGAACTGCGGCAAAACCACGCTGTTCAACAGGCTGACGGGGTCTAATCAGCACGTCGGCAACTTCCCGGGCGTTACGGTCGACCGCAAAGACGGCGTCATCCGCAATCATCCCGAGGCAACCGTTACCGACCTTCCGGGCATTTACTCGCTTTCGCCTTACACAGGCGAAGAGGTGGTTAGTCGAAAGTTCATTTTGGACTCGAAACCCGACGCCATCATCAACATCATCGACGCCACCAATATCGAGCGAAACTTATATCTCACGTTGCAACTTATCGAGCTTGATCGCCCGATGGTCATCGCTCTCAACATGATGGACGAGGTAGCTGCCAACGGCGGCACCATCGATGTCAACATGCTCGAGAAGCAGCTTGGCGTTCCCGTCGTGCCCATTTCCGCGGCGCGAAACGAGGGCATCAGCGAGCTTATCGAGCATGTCGTCCATGTTGCGCAGTACGACGAGCGCCCAGGGCGCATTGATTTCTGTTCGCCCAACCTTGATTCGCGTGACGGCGGCGCTCTTCATCGCTGCATTCATGGCATCGCGAAACTGGTGGGCGACCATGCCGAAGCTGCGGGCATTCCGCGCCGATTTGCTGCGACGAAGCTGGTAGAGGGTGATTCGCTGGTCATTGAGTCGCTCAATCTCGATCAGAACGAACTTGACGCCATCGAGCACATCGTCAAGCAGATGGAAGAAGAGTCGGGCCTCGATCGCATGGCTGCTTTAGCGGATATGCGATTCACATTCATCGAGCATATTTGCCTGGCGTGCGTCATTAAGCCGCATGAAAGCATCGAGCATAAGCGTTCAGTGGCAATCGATCGCGTTTTGACGGGTCGCTATACTGCCATTCCGATGTTCCTGCTGATCATGGGTTTGGTGTTCTGGCTGACGTTTGGTGTGATTGGCGCAGGCTTGCAGGGCATTCTTGGGGATGCGATTGATGCGTGCATCGATGTGACGGCGGGCGCGCTTGAGGCCTTTGGTACGAACCCTGTGGTTCGTTCGCTTATCGTGGACGGCGTGATGACCGGTGTTGGCAGCGTCTTGTCGTTCTTGCCCATCATCGTCGTGCTGTTCTTGTTGCTATCTATTTTGGAGGATTCGGGCTACATGGCGCGCGTTGCGTTCGTCATGGACAAAGCGCTGCGACGTTTTGGCTTGTCGGGCCGCAGTTTCGTGCCAATGCTCCTTGGTTTTGGATGCAGCGTTCCCGCCATCATGTCCACGCGCACGTTGCCTTCCGACCACGACCGCAAGATGACCGTCATGCTCACGCCGTTCATGAGCTGCTCGGCGAAACTGCCAGTGTACGGCCTGTTCTGTGCGGCGTTCTTCCCGCAGGCGGCGGCTCTCGCCATGATCTCGCTTTATATCATCGGAATCCTTGTCGGTGTTGTCGTGGCGCTTATCTTCAAGCGCACCGCGTTCAAGGGCGAGCCGGTGCCATTTGTCATGGAACTCCCGAATTACCGTCTCCCCAGCGCTAAGTCCACGTTGCTTCTTGCGTGGGATAAGGCGAAGGGCTTCATCACCAAGGCGTTCACCATCATCTTTTTGGCATCCATCGTCATTTGGTTCTTGCAAACATTCGACATTCGCTTCAACGTGGTTGCCGATCAGTCGCAAAGCATGTTGGCGGTGTTTGGCGGATTCATCGCGCCGTTGCTTGCACCGCTTGGGTTTGGCGATTGGCGCACATCCACTGCATTGGTGTGCGGCCTCGTGGCCAAGGAAAGCGTCATTTCGACGCTCACGGTTTTGCTGGGGTCTACGTCCACGGCAGCGCTTTCGGGCATGTTCACGCCGCCTATCGCCTATGTGTTCCTGGTATTCGTGTTGTTGTATCCGCCGTGCGTTGCGGCAATCAGCACCGTTCGCTCCGAACTCGGTGGGCGCTACGCCGCGGCTGTGTTCGCGCTTCAGATCGGTGTTGCCTGGATCGTGGCATTCTTGTTCCATACCGCGTTTATGTTGGTTGGTTTGATTTAGCCTAGATCAAATAAGAGCGCCCCTGCATCCTACGAGATTCAAAGGATGCAGGGGCGCTTTGTTGTTGGATCACTTGTACTGCGTCTGAGCCTTGTTTCTGTTGGTGGGTAGCTGGGCCGCGTTTAAACGTTTGCTGCGAGCTTCTGATAACCCTCTCCCCATGCCACCATCGAATCGATGACGGGCATGAGCGATTCGCCTACTTCGCTTAAGGCGTATTCAGTGCGGATGGGCGTTTCGGGAATCACGGTGCGTGTGATAAGACCCGCTGCCTCCATCTCTTTCAGGTTCGAAGAAAGCACTTTCTGGCTAATGCCTGGGATGGATCGTTGCAATGCGTTGAATCCGAAGGGCTGTTCAACCAGCTGTTGGATGATATAGATTTTCCACTTGTTGCCGAAAAGCTGGAAGCAGGTGGCAACGGGGCAGGGCGGAAGCTCTTCTTTTGTAAGCATGGGTCCTCCTTCGGGGCAAAACATGCGACCGTCAAGTAGTTGATCGGGTTCCCGTTGCTTTCATTATTGCAGCAACCGTTCGATGATGCACCAGATTACCTTTAGGTAACCGGATGATACTTTAGTGCCTTCTTATTTTATTTCGAGGAATCTCCGATTATTTCGTCAGACGCAAAAAGCGTTGAAGTTTGGACGCGGGTGTGCAACCTGCGTCTTACGAAAGGAGAATCCCATGTCTGAAAATCTGAATCAAGTTGCTGCGTTCTCTTCTTGCGGCGCGGGCGACCCTGCTCCTGCCTGCGGCACTGCGTGCGGTGCAGCCGATGCCAAGCCTGCTTGCGGCACTGCGGACCCGAAGCCGGCCTGCGGCGCGGCTGATCCTTCGACTGCCTGTGGTTCCGCCGACCCGAAGCCAGCATGCGGTACTGCCGACCCGGCCCCCGCATGCGGCACCGCTTGCGGCGCAGCCGATGCTCAGTAGGTAAAGAGAGAAGAGAGAGGGGTTCGCAATGGATGCGCAAATATGCATGCAAAAAATGAAGCTTACTGGAACGTTGGCGATGGCAACCGTCGATGAGTCAGGTTTGCCCCAGATTCGTTGCGTGAGCGCCGTCCATTACGAACCCGATGCCGTGTACTTCTTCACGGCTCGTGGGAAGGAGATGTCCAAGCAGCTTTTGGCGGATGGGCATCTCCAAACCATAGTGCATACGCGGTTCAATGAAATGATCCGCATGAGCGGCGTCGCTCGGCCTGCTCCCCAGGACGAACAGAAGAAATGGATCGACTGTATCTTCCAGGAGCAACCGTATTTGGCGAACGTTTATCCGGGTGAAACTCGAAGCATCGGGGTCGTTTTCAAGATCTCGGAAATCACCTTCGATTATTTCAATTTGGGCGTGAAACCAATCGACCGCGGTGTTTATACGCTGAATGGCGCTCGGGTTAAGAGGGGCGGCTATCGTATTTCCGCCGATTGCATCGGATGCGGCAAATGCGCAGCGGTTTGTCCGCAGAAATGCATCGTTGCAGGTGAACCATACGTTATCCAGCACGAGCACTGTTTGCATTGCGGAGCATGCGCTGAGGCGTGCCCGGTTGGCGCGGCTCGATTCGTTCAGGAGGAAAGGGAGTAGATATGGCTGAAACACCTACGTTCGCATTTCAGTGGCACATCACTGACGAGTGCGATCAGCGCTGCAAGCACTGCTACATCTTCGCAGACGGAGCCTGCAAGGGGTTCGAGCGCATGTCTTGGGAGAACATGCTGAATGTCGTCGAGCAGGCGCAGCGTTTGTGCGAAGAGCTTGGCCGTCAGCCTTATTTTTACGTGACGGGCGGCGATCCCATTCTTCACCCGGATTTCTGGCGATTGGCGGAACTGCTTCATGCTCGCGGTTTCATGTGGTGCATGATGGGCAACCCGTTTCATCTTAACGATGGGGTTTGTGCCCGTTTGAAAGAGCTGGGTTGTCGAAAATACCAACTATCGTTGGATGGTCTGGAGCAAACGCATGATATGTTCCGTAAGCCGGGTTCATTCCGTGAGACCCTCCGGGCTGCAGAATGTTTGAAACGTGCGGGTATTTGGGTTGCCATCATGAATACCGTTTCAAGCACGAACGCTCATGAATTGCCTCAGCTTATCGATCTGGCGGCTAACCTTGGCGTTGATGTGTTCGCGTTCGGCCGTTATTGCCCGACGTCAGGTCAGAGGCTCGAGGAGTTCCATATGGAACCGCTTGAGTACCGCGATGTTCTTCTAGCTTGTCAGAAACGCATGGAATACCACCAGGCAAACGGCTGTAAAACGTATTTCCAGCTTAAAGACCACCTCTGGACGCTTCTTCAATGGGAGCAGGGAAAGTTCGTCATTCCAAAAGACGCGAAGCCGGGCGTTATTTACGACGGATGCCATTGCGGCTGGGGTCATATGACGATTCTGCCCACAGGCGACGTGTATGCTTGTCGTCGCATGGAGAGCAAAGTCGGGAACATCGCAGATTCATCTTTGCGCGACGTGTTTTATTCGACTGCAATGGAAGAGAAGCGAGATTTCAAGCAATTCAAGAAGTGCTCTAAATGCGAGTTGTTCGGGTGGTGCCGAGGTTGCCCTGCGGTGACGTACGGTTACACTGGCAATATGTACGATGCCGACCCGCAGTGTTGGAAAGAGGTTGACGATGGTGAATCAAACTGCAGTTAAGCAGCTTGCACAGGCAATAGAGGTCGCCGAGGCGATCGTCGTTGGTGCGGGTGCTGGGCTTTCTGCATCGGCGGGCTTCGACTACTCGGGTGAGCGTTTCACTCAATGGTGCAAGTCTTGGGAAGACGCCTTTGACGTTCACGACTTTTATAGCGCGGGGTTTTACCCGTTTCCGACGCGCGAGGAATTCTGGGGCTACTGGAGCGCTTCGATTATGGCGAATCGCTACGAGTGCGGCATCGGTGAAGTGTATTCCCAGCTGAAAGATATTCTTGAGAGGAAGGATTATTTCGTCCTTACCACGAACGTCGATCATCAATTTCAGCTTGCAGGCTTCGATAAAGAGCGCCTGTTCTATACGCAGGGCGATTACGGTCTTTTCCAGTGCAGCGAGCCGTGCTGCGAGGAGACGTTCGATAACGAAGAAATGGTTCGCGCGATGTATGCCGCTACGGTTGGCACGGCAATCCCAAGCGATATGATCCCGCGATGCCCGCACTGTGGGCGGGAGATGAGCCTCAACTTGCGCGCGGACGATACGTTCGTTGAGGATGAGGGCTGGCGTTCGGCGGCAAGGCGCTATCGCGATTTCCTGAACCGTACAGCTGGCAAGAAAGTGCTGTTCTTGGAGCTTGGTGTTGGGTTCAACACGCCGGGCATTATCAAGTACCCGTTTTGGGGCATGGTCGGCAAGTACCCTCGTGCCGTTTTCGCCACCGTTAATCAAGGCGAGGCGTATGCCCCCTCCGAAATTGAGGAGCGAAGCATCGTCATCGATGCCGATATCGCTGAAACCATCGATGCCGTGCATTCCCTGCTTGAGTAGCGGTGCGTGACATTCGCGATTGTGGGATGAGGGCAGTAAGGGCGTCGTTCGGTTGTGAGCGGCGCCCTTCTTGCGTTATTGGCTTGCCAGCGGTCTTGCGGGCTAGCGGAATTCTTTCGCGCGGCGCGAGATCTCGTGCAACTCGTCTTTGGAAAGTTCGTCCAAATGCTCAAGGTCGTATGCCAGCTTAACGACGCTATTCTTGCTTTGCGCTTGGATGAACTGATTGCAGTAGGCAACCACCACGCCCGTGATCACGGCAAGATAGAAAACGCTGACAAGGCTGAGGAAGACCAAGATGGCACGGCATACGGGCCGATAGGTTGGCAGGTCGCCAAAGCCGATGGTGGTCATGCTTTGGAAGCAAAGCCAAAGCGAATCGCCTAGCGTTCCAACTTCAGGGCTTGTCAGCTTGATTCCCAGCGCGCACAGGAAGAACAGCGCGAAGAACACAATCGTGATGTGGCCAAGACCTGCTTGCCTGATGATTTTGCCGATCATGCGCAGTCTGAACATGCGTTTAAGCCTCTCGTTCTTGCCGGGGTTGCTGTTTCTTTGCAAGCGCGTTGGGCAGAGGAAGCGACGCGCCAATTAGGCAGGCGATACCGATCCAGGGGATGCTTTGCACGGGGAAGCACAGCAGAAGCATCGCGATGGCGACCAGCGCCTTTCGCTGCACGCCCGCAATCAGCGTGGCAGTTGTGATGGCAACGCAGAACATCGGCTCGAACCCGTCAATCGAGGCAATGCCATAGCCTAAGGCGATGCCTGCGAAAATCACGGGGAAGAAGTGGCCGCCGCGCCAGCCGAAGTTGATGCAAAGCGGTGTGACCGCGCATTTCAGCAAACCGGTGGCGATAAGCACCGTGCCGGAAATGCTTGTCCAGTTGTGCATGAGTTCGAAAGACTGAGCCTCACCAGGGAATAGGACGTAGGGCAGCGGCACGGCCAGCGCTCCCAGAATCAGGCCGGCGGCAAGGGGCTTGGCAACAGGGTGGTTACCTAAGCGCCCATCGAGCTTCGAGAAGCCAGTCGATGAGGCGTGGTAGATCAGCGCCGCTAGATAGCCCAGCAGGATGCAGGGCAGCGCCCACCATAGTTTATTGGCGCCGGGAGTCACGCCGTCGAAATGAGGAACGCCGCTTTCTTTCCCGAAAACGGAAGTGAACAGTGCGATGCCGATGATTGCGCCAAGGGCGGATGCAGTGTACAGAACAAGCTTGACCTTGCGGCGAAACTCGTAATCGCTTGGATCAAGCGCGGGCATGCTGTCTTCGGCGGTTGCGACAACGCCAACGAACGGCGAAGCGAACACCGCTGAAAGCGCGGCCGAAACGGTGATGTCCGTGATTTGCTTCACACGGATGCCCGCAGCCTTAAGGCTGTTGCCGATGCGTGTGCATGCTGCAGCAATGATGCCCGTAAGGCCCGCTTCAGGTCCGATGGACCCGCCGAAAACAAGGGGAAGCAAGAATCCGACGATGCTTGCGCCCGGGCGCTCAAGCTGGTAGCCACCCGTGGTTTTGACCAATGCCATGACGGTTTCAAGGCTTTCGGGTTGGCCGCCGAAGAAGCGGGTCCAAAGGCCAATAACCAGACCGCCGATTCCGCAAAACGCAATGGGAAGCCACCATGACGGGATGCCCGCTTGCAAAAGGGCGCTTTCAAGGCTTTCGCGACCGTCGACCCATAGCAGCTCGGTGAGTGCCGACGAGGCCCAGAAGACGGCCCAAACAATAAGGCCGATCACGAAGCCCACGGCAATCGCCAGCATCACCATGCTAAAGCCGACCTCGGCTTTTTGCGCGGCGGTATCCAGCGGTTGACCGAGGTCTCTCACGTACGGTTTATGTTCACGTGATTTCTTCATGCGCTGGATTATAAATGATCAAATGTTCGCCGATTAGTTGCCAGTCGCGCGCGAACGCTTTCGGGGCCTGGTTTCGGTAAGAGCGTAACTCTGCGCAAGCAGACTTGCGATGGTTTCGTCATCTACGCGGTCAAGCGCAACGGTGATCCAGTGGCTTTTGTTCATATGGTATGCAGGGAAGAATCCTTCCTGCTGACGCAAGATCTGAATCAGGTCGGGGTCGCATTTTAAGTTGACGACGTCGAGCGACCCTTCGCCATTCAATCCCAGCTTCGTCTTCGACACGTCCATCAGAAGGGCGAACCACTTGTTGTTTCTGCTGTGACGGAATACCCGATGGCCTGGATTTTCGGGCCAGGGGTTCTCGGGATCGACCCCGAACTGCTCTGAAACCAGTTTTTCGAAGTCGGCTCGGTTCATCTTCGATCCCTTCCGTAGTGTAACCTGCTGATCAGCTCGATGCGATCGTTGCATGCATTCAGATTATCGCCTTTGAAACGCTTACGTGGAAGAATCCGATCCTTCTGCGGCTGCGGCGTATTCGCGTATATCATTTACGGGATGAATTCATGGCCGGTTGCAGTGCCAGCCGAATGCGCCAAAACGATGTTAGGGGAGATGGCGTATGGGCGAGATTACGGAAATCGTCGCAAATCAAAGGAAGTTCTTCAACACCGATGCCACGAAGTCGATTGGCTTCAGGGTTGAGATGTTGAAGAAGCTCGATCATGCCATCAGGGACAACGAGGCGCTTATTCTTGACGCCTTGTACGAAGACCTGTCGAAATCGAAGGCCGAAGGCTACATGACCGAAGTGGCCATGGTGTACAACGAGATTAACGAGGCCCTGAAGAACGTGGGCAAGTGGAGCCGCCCTCAGCGTGTGCGCGGCACTATCAGCACGTTTCCAGCCAGAAGCTACATTCACCCCGAGCCGTATGGCGTGGTTCTTATCATGTCGCCTTGGAACTACCCGTTTGATCTGGCCATTGCGCCTTTGGTTGCTGCGATGGCGGCGGGGAATTGCGCCGTGCTTAAATGTTCGCGTTCGAGTGCGCGAACCTCGAAGGTTATCAAGCAGATCATCGACAGCACTTTTGATCCGCATTATGTTTGCTGTGTCGAACCCGATATCGATCATGACCAGCTGCTTGCCCAGCGATACGACTACATCTTCTTTACCGGCGGCACACGCGCGGGCAAAACCGTCATGCGCGCGGCGAGCGAGCACCTTACCCCGGTTTCGCTGGAATTGGGCGGAAAGTGCCCATGCATCGTCGACGAAACGGCCGACATCAAGATCGCGGCCAAGCGAATTGTATGGGGGAAACTGCTTAACGCTGGTCAGACGTGCGTCTCCGTCGATTACATCATGGCTCATAGCAGCGTGAAAGATGCCCTGATCGTTGCCATGCAAGAGGAAATCGCGCGCCGCTATCCGTGCGCTGCAACTAATGATTCGTATCCCAGAATCATCAACGAGCGTCATTATCGCAGGCTTCTTGACTTGATTCAGACCGAAGAGGACGTGATCGGCGGCGAAAGCAACGACTCCGATCGTAAGATCGCGCCGGCGATTTTCCCGCATGCCGATTTCGATCACGAGATCATGAAAGAAGAGATCTTCGGCCCGTTGATCCCCGTTATCGAATACCAGGATATCGAAAGTGTGATTGACGCCATCAAGCAACTCGAGAAGCCCTTGGCATGTTACGTGTTCACTCAGAACGACGCCCAGGCAAACCGTATCATTCAAAGCCTTTCGTTCGGCGGCGGCTGCGTGAACGATGCGATCATGCATTTCACCAATCATCATCTTCCGTTTGGTGGCGTTGGGAACAGCGGCATGGGTTCGTATCATGGCAAGTTTGGGTTCGACACCTTCAGCCATAAGAAGGGAATCGTGCGCAACACCGCGAAGATCGACGTGCCTGCAAGGTATGCGCCGTTTGACTGTGCCAAACTGCGTCTTTTGAGAAAGATCCTGTAATATCGAGCGAGTCGATCATGTTTGTTGATGGGCTGCTGCCTCAAACGGCTGCAGCGCGATATGTTCGGCGGCTTGCATGTAGTCGTGCCAAGGAGTTGTATAGGTTGGGAAAGTCAACGCAAATCAAGACGGGCGCGCACGAGTTCGTTAGGTATGTCAACGACAATCGCGGAATCGTCTTGGCGTCGGTGTGCGCCATCGTGTTCGTGGCGCTGCTGGAAAGCGTTCTTGCCGAAGAGAACATGAAGCTTGATGCTGCCGCTTGGTGGCTTATCGGCGAGCATTTGCGCCAGCCGTGGCTCACTCCCATCATGGAAAGCTTCTCGGCGTTGGCCACCCCCGTGACGTTGCTGGTGGTGCTGTGCGTTGCCACCGCATTCGTTCCCGGCAAACGCCCGGGATGGTGCAACGTGTTGAACCTTGTGTTGGTTGTGATTTTGAACCAGGCCCTGAAGTTCGTGATCCAGCGCCCGCGCCCTGACGTCTTCCGCTTGACGGAGGTTTCGGGGTTCAGTTTCCCCTCGGGGCATTCTATGGTTGCGATGGCAGTTTTCGGTTTGCTGTTATGGTATGTCTGGCGTTACGAGAAGAACCCGCGTCGCCGGGCGGCTTTGATCTGCCTGTTCGCGCTTATCATCGCAATGATCGGCATAAGCCGCATTTACCTAGGCGCTCATTATGCAAGCGATGTGCTGGGCGGCTTCTGCGTTTCAATGATTTGGTTGGTTTTGTACACGAAGGTCATTGCCCCGGCACTTGGCCTTATCGATTAGATCTCTTCTTTATCTTGTTTAGTTCCTGCGCGTTATGCCCGACAAAAGTCAAGCAATAGACTAAATAGTCAACTGTTTGACTAGCTATTAATGGATCGATTATTGAAGACAACGAAAACATGGACACCCTTGCGCAACATTTCACGAAAACCAAGCTGCTGAAATATACGCTGCCGACTATGGCGATGATGTTTGTTAGCTCGGTTTACACCATTGTTGACGGCTTGTTCGTATCGAATTTGGTTGGCAAAACCGCGTTGGCTTCGATGAGCCTTATATTCCCGTTCATAATGATTCTTTCGTCGTTGGGTATCATGATGGGCGCTGGCGGCAGCGCTGTTGTCGGTCAGCTGCTGGGCGCGGGCGACCGCAAGGGCGCGAACCGTGCCTTCTCGCTAATCGTGTTGGCCACTTTTTTAGCGGGCTTGGTTTGCACGGTGTTCGGCATCGTATTTATGGACGACGTAGTTGTGTTGCTTGGTGGATCAGGGGAAATGGTTCCGCTGGCATCTGTGTATGGCAGGATCGTTTTTCTGTCAATGCCCATGTTCATGCTTACCTATGTTTTCGAGATGTTCTGCTCGGTTGCCGGCAAGCCGAGGCTGGGTTTCCTGTCGGCTCTTACGGCAGCCGTGGTCAACATTAGTCTTGATGCCCTGCTCATGGGTGCGTTTGGGATGGGAATCGAAGGCGCCGCCACGGCAACTTGCCTGGCCGAGTATTCATCGGCCATCTTGATGATTGTCCTGTTCGCTCGCGGCAAGGTCGGAGCATTGAAATTGGTGCGCCCCTGCTGGGACTACCGTATCCCTTCGCGCTCTATCGCCAATGGCGTTTCAGAGATGGTGACCAGTGCGGCCATTTCCGTTGTGGCTATGGCCTACAACTTGCAGCTGATGAGCTTATTTGGGCCCGATGGCGTTGCCGCGTATGCGGTTATTGAGTACGCATCCATGCTGGTTGGTGCTGCCCTCGGCGGCCTTGCCGAGGGCATGGCGCCGCTTATGAGCTATCAACATGGCGCGGGCAACAACCGTGAGAAGCGCAGTTTGTTCGCTAACGGCGCCACACTTATGCTGCTCGTGGGGGTTTCGTCGTGCGCAGTCATCCAGGTGTTGGTGCAGCCGTTGGCGTTCGTGTTCACTGGTTACGATGAGAATCTGATGGCTCTGACGGTTCATGCGTTCCGCGTTTACAGCATCGCGTTTTTGCTGATGGGAGTGGCGTATTTCGGCTCTGCCATATTCACGTCTGTCGAGAACGGCAAGATTTCAGCGCTCATCGCATTCGTTGAGATCTTCGTTTTCGAGTTGGGGTGCGTAATACTGCTGCCGATGTTCTTCGGCGCGGACAGTATTTGGTGGTCGATTGTCGTGGCCGAGGTCGCAGCCAGCATTTTCACCATTGGTTTGCTTGCACGTTATTCGAAGGGCTATGGCTGGCGATAGGGGGGCGAGCATTTCGTTTACTGCGCTTGGACGCATTCGGTCGATGGCTATGATCGTCAATGAATTGACTAACGTGGAGGGGGTATGATGCAGGTCGAAGATTTCTCAAAAGAAATGTGGGATAGCTGGCGCGATGCCTCAGTTTCTTACAACGCCTTCGCGAAGAAGATGGGCGTGGACGTTAGCGAATTGTACGTTGTCGATGCACTTTGGGACGACGACCAGGGGTTGACATAGAAGTCTATCTGCGAGGCGTGCGATATGGGCAAGCAGACGGTGAGCGCCATCTGTAAACGCCTTGCCATGCGCGATTTCGTCGCCTCGCAACCAAGCGAAACCGACAAGCGCGAAAGAATCATGGTGCTTACGTCTGCCGGTCGCAGTTGATGGCGCCCGGTAGTCGAACGTATGCGCGAGATTGAGCTCAAGGCAGCAGGTGCCATTCCTGTGGAAGACGCGGAAACGTTCATCAGGGTGGTTAAACGGTACGTGGGCGTCCTTCGAGAAGAAATGCGCTGACAACGGATTTCCCGTTAGTTAGCTTTAAAGGCATCTTTTGTCTTCAGCGCCGTGGTTGCCGGGCGGAAGAAGGCAAGTGCGCCCACCATAAGCAGGGCTGTTACCCCCAGGCTCAGGGGGTAAGCGAATAAGACCGAGATATAGGTGGGGTATGCGGGGAAAACGAGCGCCACCCAAAGCAGCCTGACGCCGCATACGCCGATCACCGTCAGGATCGACGGGGGCAGCGATATGCCGAAACCGCGCAGGTATCCTGACATGTTCTCGTAGACCATGCTGAAGATGTACGTTGGGAATACGATGCAAATCCTCATATATCCGAGGGCTATGACCTCAGGATCGGCGCTGAACAATAGCATGACCGCTCGACCTTGCCAAATCATGAAGGCGATCACGATAAGCGCTAGGGCGATGTCTTCAATCATGCAAACTTTAAGCGTTTGTTCGCAGCGATCGAAGTCGCCTGCTCCGCGGCTTTGTCCAACGAATGTCGTGCATGCCTGGCTGAACGAGTTCAGCAGGCTATAACAAACGAACTCCAAAGCAAGTGACGCCGAGGTTGCCGCCATCACTTGGGTGCCTAAGCTATTGATGCAGGTTTGAATGACGATGTTGGCGACTGCGAACACGGCGCCCTGAATTCCGGCGGGCAATCCTATGCGAATGATCGATTTGCCGGATTCGCGATCGATTCGAAGGCGCGAAAGATCGATTTGGATCGGTCCTGTCGCTTTCAACAGACGCACGAACAAGAATACGGCACTTGCTGAGTAGCCGATTACCATTGCTAAGGCCACGCCCGCCACGCCCCATCCAAGAACAGGCACGAAAATTATGTCCAGGACGGCGTTGAGCACGGCCGAAACTGCCAGCGCGACAAGGGGCATGCGTGTGATTCCGATGCCTCCGAACACCGCGGCTTCGAAATCGTAAAGCAGGATAGCCGGAATGCCGATGAGATAAATGCGAAGGAACAGCAAAGCGTCTTCGAATGCGTCTGCGGGAACGCCTAGGCATTGAAGAATGGGTCGCGAGAAAACTTCCATGACAACGGCGACGACCACGCCGATAAGCGAGAGCGCGATGGCGCTGTGGGCGCAGCGACTGGCTTGATCTTCATCTTTTGATCCAACGGCGTACGCGATCACCACGTTGGCGCCAAGTGAGATGCCAACGAAGAACTGGATGATAAGGCTTGTCAGCGGCAGGTTCGAGCCTACGGCTGCCATGCCTATCGATCCACCGTCGGGGGAGAAATGCCCGATCATCAACGTGCCGATAAAGTTCGAGAGCTGTTCGAGGATGCTTGTTGCGGCAACGGGCATCGCGAACAGCGGCACGGTTTTCCATGGGGATCCGTGCAGCAAGTCAAGTTGGTCGTGCGATTTCGTCATAAGGTGGGGCTGCTCCTTCGCGTTGTGGGTTTGCATTAAGCGGGTCGGTTGAACGGCCGGTTAAGGGATGCTTGCTTACTTCTGTCCTTCGACGTCGGGGTGCCAGGTAACATAAAGCTCCATCTTTTCAGGAGTGCGCACGTAGATGGGGCTGCCTTGGTCAAGCGTTGCGATGGCAGCCATGTCATCATCGGATAACTCGAAGTCGAAAATATCGATGTTGTCGATGATGTGGGATGGCGTCTTTGATCCAGGGATCACGATGTTGCCTTGCTGAATGTGCCAACGCATGACGATTTGCGCGGCAGTCTTGCCGTGTTTTTCGGCAAGTTCGGTTACAACGGGCTCTTCCAAAATGCTTTTGTTGTCACGACCGCCCAAGGGGTACCAAGCTTGAAGGGCAATTCCGTGCTTGGCCAGAAGCTCCCTGAGTTTGGTTTGCGGATAATAAGGATGACATTCAACCTGGATCAGCGCTGGGGTGATCTCGCAGTGGGTAAGAAGGTTCTCAATCTCGCTTTCGTTGAAGTTTGAGATGCCGATGGAACGTAGCTTTCCTGTTTTGTAAGCAGCTTCGAGCTTTGCGTAACCTGCAAGGTAATTGCCTGCGGGCTGATGCAGGATCATGAGATCGATATACTCGGTGCCAAGGCGCTCGAGTGTTTCGTCAACGGCGGTGTCCGATTCGTAGAAGCAGGGCCAAAGCTTCGTTTCGAGGAAGATTTCCTCGCGTTCGCGTCTGGATTCGCGCATGCCGCGCCCAACGGCTCGCTCGTTGACGTAGGCGTTTGCGGTGTCGATCAGCTTATAGCCGTTTTCCAGCGCGAAAGTAACCGATGCTTGCGCGTCGTCTGGCTTCAGCAGATAGGTGCCTAGGCCCGCTTGGGGAATCTTCACACCATTGTTGAAGGTGATGTACTGCATAAAATTGCCTTTCTATAAATGAAACATTTCCTTTACGACAATTCGAACTATAGGTGCGTTAACATGGGGTAAATTGCAGAATAGTTGAAATATGCTTTACGGAATCTGAAAGGTATCTCCATGAATGTCACCGAGCTCAAGCAGTTGGTCGCCGTGGGTGAGTTGGAGTCGTTTTCGGAAGTTGCTCGCCGGTTTTACGTATCAACGCCAACAGTCGCTCGTGCGATGAAACGCATCGAACGTTGTTACGGGGTTGAGTTGTTCGTTCATGGCAAGAACAAGGTGGAGCTCAATGAAGCGGGTAGGCTTGCCGTTGCAGGCGCCCGGCGCATTTTGCGCGAGATAGATGCCTCTATCGCTGAGGTTCGTGCGTACGACCGCAGCCTTCGAACCATCGATTTGATTTCGTGCGCCCCGGCGCCGCTTTGGTTGCTTGCCCCGCGCATATCGCAGCGTTATCCCGGAATGGCTCTGACTTCGAGCATCGCCAACTTGGAGAAAACGCGTGAAGCCCTTGAAGCAGGTGATTGCGACGTGGCTGTGTTGCCTTATCGCCCAAGCGAGGACGGCTTTGTTTGCTCGCATATCCTTGATGAGCGTTTGTTCATGTGCGTTCCCAAGGACCACGCGCTGGCGAATCGGGATCGCGTATCGCTTGCGGAGATGAACGGTTTCAACTTCTTGCTTGGAACCGATCTTGGCTTCTGGAACGATGTGGTGCGCAAGCGGCTTCCCGCTTCGCGTTTTCTTGTGCAGGACGACGAGTTCGCCCTTGCTGAGCTTATTCGCACATCCTCATTGCCATGCTTTTCAACAGATGTGAGTCTTGAGCGCCGCTACCGAGATCTCGGTGACAATCGCGTTAACATCCCTATAACCGATTCAGAGGTCAACGTGTCATTCTGGCTTGTTGCGCGTAAGGACGCTGTTGAGAAAGTCAGCCGTCTGTTTTAGTGCAGGATAGCTTGGGATTGGTTCGGTTTTGCTTGCTGAAGGAGAGCATCGTGATCTTTTATTTTTCGGCTACAGGCAACTCAAGGCATGTGGCGCAGCGCGTTGCTGATGCAATGGGGGAAGATATCATTTCGATTGACGATTGCATTAAGGAAGGGCGCTATCGCTTTGCCGTTGCCGGCAAATCCGTAGGAATCGTCGCCCCCGCTTATGCGTGGGGTTTGCCAAGTGCGGTGCGTGATTTCCTGCAGAAACTGTCGTTCGACGGGAAGCCCGCTTACCTTTGGTATGCCGCGACATTCGGGAGCACTCCTGGTCGGCCTGGCTGGTTCGCCAATCAAATCATGAAGCAGAAGGACTTGGCCTTCGACGCTTACTTTGGCGTGAAGATGCCTGATACCTGGACACCTATCTTCGATTTGAGCGATGCTGCTAAGGTCAACCGAATCAACGCTGCCGCCGAGAAGCAGATCGATTTCGCGATCGGGAAAGTTCGCGATCGAGTTGCCGGTGATTTCATGCCGCGCAAGGTTCCGGTGTTCGCTGCGAAGATCTTCTACTCGCTTGAGTACGATGCTATGCGCAAAACCAAGCACTTCGCCGTTGAGGATTCTTGCATCGGGTGCGGCTTGTGCGCAAGGAAATGCCCCGTGTCGGCAATCCGCATCGAGGACGGCAAGCCGGTTTGGATTAAGGACAAATGCGCAGCCTGCCTTGCGTGCCTTCACCACTGCCCGAAGTTCTCCATTCAGTACGGAAGTCGCACGAAGGGTCACGGCCAGTACACGCACCCCGGCGAATAGCGGCGCGTCCGTGGCGCATCAGCAAAAACGCGGCGAGTCGGACATTTCTTCGGTGGCGAAGATATTGCGCGCCACGGCTTCGTAATCGTTGGCGCGTCGCACCTTTCTAATAGCACGCGTGATCGAGGTCGGATCGGTGAAGGAGTGCTTTGCGTAGAACCACCACTCCTTCATGCGAAAAACCGCGTTTCCGCCCATGACGTCGGTATACGCCCGGTACAAGTTGTCGTGGAATCGCTGAAGCTCTTCACGTGAGGCCTTTTCGCCGCCGTTTATCATGCGTGCAAGAGCCGGGTTCGTCAGGATGCCGCGGCCGATCATCACGTGGCTCGTTTTCAGATAAGTGGCAACAAGATCACCAAGATCGGCAACGTCGAAGATGTCCCCGTTATAGGCAACAGGGAAGGGTGCGCGCTCGAGCGTTTCGCCATACAGCTTGCGCCTGGGCACGCCGCGGTAGAGATCCTTCTGAACGCGCGGGTGAACGATGAGCTCGGAAATGCCGCAGCGGCAGTACAGATCCAAAAGCGTTTCGTATTCGGAATCGTCGCCGAAGCCGACGCGCGTTTTCACCGAGACGGGCAAGGGTGAGCGCTCGCAGATATCGGAAAGGAATGCCTCGAGTTTGTCTGGTTCGCGTAAGAATCCAGAACCCTTTCCTTTGGAGACAACTGTCCCCGAAGGGCATCCCAAATTGAGGTTGACCTCTTCGTATCCCATATCGGCAAGAAGCTGCGCCGTCCAGACGAACCGGTCGGCGTCGTTGGTCAGCAATTGCGGAATGACGTTAAGCCCTTTGTTGTTTTCGGGGTCAAGCTCGCGCGCGTAACGTTTGCTTAAGGGCGTTCCAACCTCGTGAAGCTGTGAGATGAATGGCGTGTAGTAACGATCCAGCGCTCCGAATGCGTCGGCATGGACGCGACGGAACACGTATCCGGTGATTCCTTCCATGGGTGCCAACGATAGTTGCATCTGCGCTTAATCTGCCTTCCGTCCAGTCGTTTCGTCTGTAGCATTATGCAACCTGACACCCCTCTGCCACAAGGTCGCTTTTCCTTGCTGTATGTTGGACACACGGCGTCAGCGCGCAAACCGATTGAACCGCAGGTGACTTCGCCTATGGTGCCCTGCGCGGCACAATATAGTCAGAAGCCAACTTCAGAGCGAAGGCTCGAAGAGAAAACGGCTATCGGATATTTAGGCGAAAGGAAGTGATCGATATGCTTAAACCTATGATCAAAAAGGCCGTGGTGGGTGTTCCCGTTGTTGCTTTGTCGGCAACGCTTGCGCTTACGATGGTCGGTTGCGGCGGCAACGGCGCTCAGAGCGGTTCGGGATCTGGCAGCGATGCGGCTGCGTCTCAGGTTGAAGAGCAGGCTTCGGGCAGCGCCAGCGAGGAGCCGGTTAACGAAATCGTGGCTCAGGGTGGTATCGAGTTTCCTTCGTACAGCATCATTCCGATTGAAGGCTGGGAGCTTACCGACAGGGTCGATGAGAAGTACGAGCAGTGCGAGTTCAGGCGTGTAGGCGCAAGCTCTCCTGACATTTTCTTGCGCACCTTTAAGACTGAGCCGATGCAGGAAGCCGAGGCCAGGCAGGGTTCCAAGAAAGAAGGCGTTATTGATGAAGTCGAGATCAACGGTGTTACGTGGGTCCGTCATACCGCACCGAACGGCACCATCAACCTGTTCGCCAAGGCACCATCTGGTAAGACCGTAGCACTGACTTTGGGTTCCAGGCTTAGTTGGGAAGAATCTGTTCAGATGGCCGAGCGTATGGTTCTGAAATAGCGTCGATCGTTTACTACAGCGACACAAACCCGAGGGCGTCGAGAGGCGTCCTCGGGTTTCTCTTTTGTCGACGTCGCGTTAGGTTGCGCGCCACGCAAAAGGCTACGGCTGGCGCTAAAACATGTAGCTGCAGGGCAGGGGCCGTGGCGTTTCGCAAGGGCCCTGCGATGTTGTTGGGGTCTATTCTTCCAGCGTGCCTTCCACGGCTTTCACCAGGAATGCCGTTGCTCCCTTGCCGCAGGGTTCGTCGTAGTATGAGATGAATCGGGGGTCAGCCAGGTAGCCGCGCACAAGCCTCAGGTAGATATCCCGTTCGGGCTCGGCTCCCCATTGCAGGCCGATCCAGCGGTAGTGCATCTGCACAAGCTTCGCGGCTTTGGGACCGGTTGTATCGTCATCGACCAGAGCGATGGAAAGCCGGCCCAAGATGGCTTTCTCAAGTTCTTTCACGTCAGTCCAGGTAGCGGGGTCCATGTCGAGGATTCTTTCATTCGCGGCGCCAATCGCCTCGTTACCGTATTTCTCTCTTGCTTCGGCACCGTAGCGTTGTTCGTTTTCCTGCACGGCGCGCCAGCGTTCGAGCTGCGGCAAGACTGCTCCCATAAGCGAGACCGCTTCATCAAGCGTCATGCCCGTGTTCTCCGCCAGGCGCGGAGCGCAATCCTCGATCATAGCTTCCATGGTGGTTTCGTAGGTGTAGCTGCCGTCTTTGTAGCACCATTTGCAATAGTGATCGGACTTGCCGCCCGAGGCATCGGTTCCGTAGTCGTCGGGCGTTAGATACATGCCGCAGCTGTAGCAGTAGTGCTCGGGCATTTCAAGAAGATGGGAAAGCGGTTCTCCTGTGACTGCGGCGATGAGCTTCATCATGTCGATTCCGGGCGTGACTTCTCCGCGCTCCCAGCGGCTTACAGCTTGGCGGGTGGCGAACAGCTTGGCGGCAAGCTGATCTTGCGTGAGGTCGTGCGCGCGGCGTACGGCAACAAGCTTTTCTGCGAATGCCATGAGTGCTCCTCTCGGCGAATTGTTTCGATGGCTTAAGAATACGCGCGACAGGGCGCATATCCTAGCAACAGCTGGTTGCGTGATGGGCGTTTCGGCTAGAAGTTTCTTCC
The DNA here is from genome assembly GCA_937937585.1 of uncultured Coriobacteriaceae bacterium. GTDB lineage: Bacteria > Actinomycetota > Coriobacteriia > Coriobacteriales > Eggerthellaceae > UMGS1502. The sequence goes on along the minus strand of CALDCB010000015.1, from coordinate 75,170 downwards.
CTATGTGAAGCCTAGCGGGAAGATCTTCATCTCCATTCCTGGTATGGTACGCGACTGCCATGATTGTCTCCCGGAGTGCCCGCTTGCATCGTGGACTCCCGAGCAGCTTGAATATATCCACGATATGGGTTGGTGGCGAGGTACGATCGAGAAAACCCAAGGCGTGCAGATTGAGGATATGCACGAAATGAAGTGCACGCGCGAGGCGTAGGCCGACTGGATTGCCTGTGAAAACGAGTATGCGCGTGGTGACAGGGCAGCAGTAAAAGCTGGTGCGCTTGACTACTTGAATACTATTGCAGTTACGTTGGTCAAAGAATAAGGGCGCTAGAAACAGCGTTCCATGCGAGGGTGGGCGATTGTTCGCTCGCCCTCGTTTTGGTTTCGAGTCGGTCCCGCTGCCTGGCGTCCCTTTTCGAACTTGATCAAAAACTTACTTGCATAACTGTGCATAGTGTATATATACTGTGCTTACCGGTTATACACACGAAAGGCCAATCGTGGACATCATCATTTCGAACACAAGCGATAAGCCCATATACGAACAGATCTCGTCGCAGATCAGAAGCCAGATCCTCTCAGGCGCTTTGGCATGTGGCGAAAAGCTTCCGTCCATCAGGGCGTTGGCAAGCGGCATCGGGGTGAGCGTCATCACAACCAAACGCGCTTATTCCGATCTTGAAACGGAGGGTTTCATTGAAACCGTGCAGGGAAAGGGTTGCTTCGTGGCCTCGGGGAATCACGAGATGCTGCGCGAAGAACAGTTGAAGCACGTTGAGGGGTTGCTAGATCAAGCGGTAAAACAGGCATCTGAGCTGGGTGTCTCGCGTGCGGAGTTGCACGAAATGCTTGATTTGGTTGCAGGCGAAGAGTTCGAGTAAGACGCAGGGAAAGAGAGAATCTCATGACGAATCTTCTGGATATACGTCGTGTGAGTCGCAACGTAAGCGATTCGTTTTCATTGCGAGACGTAAGCATTTCGGTGGCGCCGGGTGAGATCGTTGGATTCGTTGGCGCTAATGGCGCCGGCAAGACGACGACCATCCGGGTGGCCTTAGGCCTGCAACATGTTGATGCGGGCGACATCGCGCTATTTGGCGAACCGTTTGGTACCGGTTTTCCGACGAGGTCCAGCGTCGCGTTCGCGCTCGAATAGGCCTGGTTCTTGACACGTGCCCGTTCCCTTCGGAATTGCGCATAGATCAGGTGGTGGCATGCCTGAAGCCTGCTTTTCCGCAATGGGATGATTCGGTGTTCAGCTCGCTTATCAAGCAGTTCGGCGTTAATTCGAAAACGAAGGTAAAGGAACTCTCTCGCGGTATGGGCATGAAGCTACAGATCGCAGTTGCATTATCGCACGGCGCCGACCTGCTGCTTCTCGATGAGGCCACCGCTGGTCTTGATCCTCTTGCCCGCGACGAGATCTTGGATATGTTGCAGGAGTTTGTGGGCGACGGCGAGCGAGGCGTGCTGCTCTCAAGTCACATCACGACCGATCTGGAGCGTATCGCCGACCGAGTGGTGGGAATCGATGAAGGTCGGATCGTCTTCGATGTGCCGCGCGAAACCATCACCGACACTGTTGGCATTGCGCGCTGTACGGTTGCGCAGGTTGAGAAAATCCTCGAATGCGTTCCGGGCTCGCGCGTGATGAAGCATGAATTCAACTGCGATGTGTTCGTGCCTAACCGTCTTGAATTCGTTCAGGCGTTTCCCGAAATCGCTTGCGATCGCGCAAGCGTTGGCGATTATCTGCATTTCATGTTGAAAGGAGGACGCTAATGCTGGCTTCTGTGAGATCCGAATTGGCAATCATGCGTACCATGGCTGTAACCTTGGGTATCATGTGCGTGATTGCATGCATATTCATGTGCTTTGGAATGGGCTCGTATGCGGGGGCATCTGCGGCGTGCGCTATGGTTCCGATGCTCGTGATGTTCTCGCTGCTGGGCTACGACGATCGTAATGGCTGGCTGCGTTATCGATGCGCGCTTCCGTTTTCACGTCATGACATTGTCATCGGGCGTTATGCGGCGATACTCATCTGTTCGGCGATTGCAGTCGTGGTTGTGTTTGCCGTCACCGTGGCATGCATGTCGGTGTTTCCGCTTTTCGGCGTGGCAATTGAAAAGGCCCCGGCTTTCGAGATCTTTGCAGCGTGTCTAGCTTCAACGTTTATCGTGTTGGGGATGGTATCCCTCGCGCAGCCTTTCTCAATTAAGTTCGGTAGCACACAAGGCGCGCGCTATATTTCTTATGCGCTTATGTTTGTCGGGTGCCTTATCTTTGTCGCTACCCGATTTGCATTGCCCGAAGCGTTTAGCGGTCTTGGCGATTGGGTGGTTCTGCACCCAGTGGTTTCACTGATCGTTTTAATCGTGATCTCGTTAGCGATTTATGCAATGAGCTGCATGATCAGCATTCGTATTCTTCAAGAGAAAGACCTCTAGTTTTCAAAGAGCGGCAACCGATCAGGCTCTGATTCAGGGGCATCGAACCAGCTTCTTGTGAGGCGGTTCGGTGCCCCTGTTGTTTTTTGGTTGACGCATTTCCTCGCGTCTTTGGCGCCCATATCGCTTTGGCCGGCGCGACCTTTCGCGCTCTCGATGCTGCGCCTCAAGGGGTTTCGGCCCTCGAGGCATTTCTTGATTTTGGTACTTGCGCGCTTTTGTGGTGAATGCTAGAGTGTGCTTCACCCGAGGGTCGCATGGCCCGCCTCCCGGCAAATAGGTGCTATCGCCTATAGAGGAGTTGCTGGTACTACTTGCCAGGTACCAGATTTTTCCAAACCACAACCTCATAACGGAAATGTATGTGTATGACGGCTCATGCTAGCTCGTCGTCTGCGCACTTGTTCCATCGTGTTGCTGGTTGCCATGTCTTTTACCCTCGGAAGGAGCTCATAATGAGTGAGCATTCATTTGTTTATCAACCTCAAATCATTCGCGAAACCGCAGAAGGCCTTAATCGCCTGGACATCAGGGACGAGATGCTGGGAAAGCGCCAGCTTGAGCTTATGACCTCGGTGAATGCTGAATCGTGTGCAGTTGTTATTCGTGGTTTGCTGTATCTTCAGGCTGAAGACCCCACGGCACCTATCACGCTTTACATCAACAGCCCTGGTGGCGAGGTCCAGTCCGGTTTGGCTCTTTACGATGTCATGCAGGCCGTAAGCTGCCCTATTCGAACCGTTTGCTTGGGCATGGCTGCTAGCATGGGTGCGCTGCTGTTCATTGCGGGTGACGATCGAGAGATTTTGCCGCACAGCCGCGTCATGATTCACGATCCGCTTATTGGCGCAGGCGCCGGCGGCAGTGCTCTGTCCGTGAAGGCCAGGGCGGACGACCTTATGCGCATTCGTGACATCACTGCTGGCGTTATCGCACGTCATAGCGGTATGCCCATCGAGCGCGTTTTCGAGCTTACGGCTTCCGATACCTATTTCGAGGCTGAAGAAGCCGTCGAAGCGGGTCTTGCCGACCGCATCATCACGAAGCTCTAGGGACTCAGCCGTCCTTATTACTGCCGCAATGCGCCCAAGCCGTGTCGTAAGCATTTCACCTTCGTCATTCACCAGCGAAAAACCCAATCACGCAGAGAGCGAGATAAACAATGAACAACTCCACTGAAAACAGCCGCGCCGCCTATGCGGGCGAGCTCATCCTTACTTCCACGCGATCCGAGAGCATGGACTCGTGGGCAACCGGGCTTAACAACAACGTTTTGGTTCTTGGTTGCTCGGGTTCTGGTAAAACGCGTAACTTCCTGAAACCCAACCTTTTGCAATGCGAAGGTTCTTACGTCATTCTTGATTCCAAGGGTCGTTTGTTCCGCGAAATGGGGCCATGTCTGAGCGCGCACGGTTACACCGTCGATTGCCTTGATTTCACCACGATGGAAGGCACGATTGGGTACGATCCGCTTCATCATGTCCGTTGGCGCAACGGGCGCCCTCTTGCTCAGGACATCATTTCTATTGCAAGCGCGCTGTTCCCGCGCTCGGAGATGGGCGACGACCCGTTCTGGGCAGGCGCGGCCGCCAACTACGTCGCAAGTTATATCGCATACGTTTTCGAGGCGCTTCCCGATCGCGAGTGGAACATGGCTTCGGTCGTGAGCGTTTACGAGCAGGCGTGCGAAGGGAACGCCGAAGCGCTGTTCTCCGATCTTTCCAGGCAAGATCCCGAAAGCTACGCTGTCTCGCTGTATCGTCGTGCGAAGAGCACGGCCCGTGCCGAGAAGATGCACTCCAGCATCATGGGAATCATCGCTGCGAACTTGATGCCGCTTACGTTCGATGGCGCTCTTGCGTCGTTTCGCATGGTGGACCAGATCGACTTTTGCGACTTGGGCCGTGAACGTCGTGTGCTGTTCGTGACCATGGATGACATGGATCGCAGTTTGGCGCCGCTGACCAGCTTGTTCATTCGTCAGGCGTTTTCCAGCCTGTGCGACTTCGCGGACGCAAAGTGTGAAGGCGGCAGGTTGCCCGTCCCCGTTCGCTTCATGCTTGACGATTTCGCGAATCTGACGCTGCCGGACTTCGATGACGTGCTTTCCGTCATCCGCAGTCGTGAAATCAGCTGCACCATCATTTGCCAGACGGTCAGCCAGCTTGAGGCGCGTTACAACCAGGCGGTTGCGAACTCGATCATCGGCAACTGCGATCGCCATCTGGTGCTGGGTTTCCAGGATGAACGAACGGCGCGCTATTTCTCGCTGCGCGCAAATAAGACGGCTACGACGCTTCTTGAGACGCCCGCCGACAACTGGTGGCTGTTCGAGCGCGGCCATCGTGGCGTATGCGAACCCGGCTACAAGATCGAGGAGCACCCAGGGTATTTCGACCTTGGTGAGGTCGGTGAGCCAACGTGGGTTTACCAGATGGAAGATCCTACCGCCTTGCTTGATTTCGATGAAGAAGAAATGTGGCTCGACGCCCAGTTTGATGTTAATGATTTCGACGACGGCTCCGACGTCGCTGCTTAAGGAAGGGGAGGTCATGAACGACATTGATGCTCGAGCAAGCTTAAGCGAACGTATCGCTTGCGCAAACGCTGCTCGTGAGCGCGCAGCCTGCAAGGCGAAGGACAGCGAATTGGTTCAGGCTGAGCGTAGGGTTCCGTTTGATGTGTGCGACGCGTATCGCGTGCACGCCGAGGAGATCCTTGGGATCACCAGTCCCATTGCTGATGCTTTGCCAAGCCGTGCTGCCTATCTTGCGCGGACTGATCCTCAAGCATCGGCGAAGCTTGAGAACAGTTCGACGAAAGCGTATACCCAGATCGAAAACCCTGCTTGCGTATTCGTATGGGAAGTTCGCCATAACAAAGAAGGGGCGCTTGCCACGTTGCCGGATACCCCGTACAACAAGGTGCTCGATGCCACGGATCGTCTTAAAGACCTGTGGGAAAACGAACCTTGGCTTAACGAATTGCAGCCGACAAAGGCTCTTATCACGCAAATCGTTTTGGAAGATGACGATATGCGTGAAACGGTTTTCAAACGCGCGCGTGCGATGATTGAGGAATGCTCTGGGACGGTCGCTCCGTATTTGAAGGTTCAAAACGAGAAGTTCCTCTAGTAATCGCATGTATCGCAACGCTAGAATCTAGACGTTTGATCCGAAACCTAAGGAGATGCACGTGGTCCAGTACTTTTTCGACGCGCTTTACAACGGTTGCACCGGAGAGTATCAGCTTATGAGCTCGCTGTACCGCAATGGCCTGGATGCTCTTCGCCCGCCTGCGGACATGGGCGTCGATGTTGTGTCTTTGAACCTGAAGCAGCAGCTTGAAAAACCCGGTACGCCTCCCGAGACGTTCTTCTTTCAGGTGAAAACGGCCGTGACGAACGTGCGCGAGGACCCCGATCATCCTGGAGCTATCACGACGGTGGAGTTCAAGCTGAAGGAAAGCGAGGTTGAGTTGCTTTCCCAATCGCGCGATCGCGCTCTGTTCTGTTATGTGTACAACGGCGAAGCCGGATCGCTTACGGACGCGTTTGAAACGCCGTTCATTTGCTTTTGGTTTGACGGGACGCTTATCGAAAAGATCAAAGCTGCCGGTGCGTTTTTCCGCAAGGAGGGTGAATCGAAGCTAACGCTTGCTTGCCAGTTGCGCAAGCCCGCACACAGCTTTGGCCACTGGTACGCCTTGGTTGTGAACGAAAACGGCGAAAAGGTCGATAACGGTTATCTTGGAGCTGTTGGCGGGGAAGGTTATCCGGCCGATGATTGGGCCGATCATTATAGCGTGAGCGGTTACCTAGAATATGCCCGCTGGGGACTTTAGGGGACAAGCACGAAACATTTCGGTAGGTCGCTAAGTTGCTTTGTGCGATCCTGAGAACGAAAAGCGAGACAAAGGGGAAAGCCCCCTCCCCTCGCTTCATTGTTCGTGGACTTGCTGTTATTCAGCGACTGCTTTTTTGAGCGCTTTCAGGTCGTTTTCGTCGGGGTGAGAAAGGGCCTTGTCGAAGTTGCCTATCATTTGGTCGATGTTGGGCATGCAGTTTGGCTGTTCTTTCATCTTGATATAGCGATCGCGCACCGACTGCGGCATCTTTCCTTGGCACATAAACGTACCGATAACGGTGTTGCTGTTGTCGATGGATTCCTTTGTTCTGTCAAGAATCGCTTGGAAGTAATCGTCGCTGCCACCGAATCCCGCCGTGCCGAACAGGAAGATCTTCTTATCATGCAGTGTCTTGAGGAAGCGCAGGGTGGCGTCATCGGCCTTGCCTTGATTGGTCCAAAAGCCAACGTAGAACATCTCTGAGCTGGGGTTTTCGATAGAGGTGTCGCCAAAATAATCGCAAAGGCTTTCTGGCAGGGCACCGCGAATGGCTTCCGCGAGTTGTGCGGTGTTGCCGGTTTTACTGCTGAAGATAACGGAGTAACGGCTGTCGCTCATGGTTTAACCTCGTTTCGACGAAAATGTTCGGTACCGATTGTAGCCCCTATAAGAGAAGTGCTTTCTCTTTTTTTCTAAAGAAGCAAATAGGCAACCTTTCAACTGTAGATCTGCCACAAATCATTGCCTTCTGTTGAAGAGTACCGATATCATTGTGTCCGTTAGTGTTTTGCGACGAAAATCGTCGTATTCTTCAATTGAGCAAGGGTTAAAGGGACTTAGTGCGAAGCGATTGATCTGAGGATCGGACGTTTTCGTTTGCCGGAAAGGATCAGCAGCATGAAGTGGAGCGTTGTCACAGACTCTAGTTGCGACATTCTTCCTATGACGTATAGCTCTGACTACATCGAACTGACCAGCGTGCCGTTTGTTATCAGCGTCGGCCACGAAGACTTCATCGACAACGAGGACCTTGACGTGCAGAGGATGCTTCACGACATGGAGCAGGAGAAATCGGCCAGTCACACGTCGTGCCCTGCACCGGGTACGTGGCTTGAGCAGTTTGAGAAGGCTGACTGCACGTTTGCCATCACTATTTCCTCCCAGCTTTCTGGCAGCATGAATAGCGCCCTTACCGCTATGGACATGGCGCTTGGGGCTCACCCCGAAAAGAAGATCGCGGTGCTTGATTCCGGCTCCACCGGCCCCGAGCTTGTTCTGTGCGTGCGCGAGCTTGAAAAGCTCGCTCGTGAAGGCATCGATTTCGATGAGGCTGTTGTTCGCGCGAATCAGTTTCTGGACAAGACCAAGTGCATTTTCGCGCTGTCTTCGTTCGACAATCTCATCAAAAACGGCCGCATGAACAAAATGACTGGTTTCCTTGCGAAGGCGCTGGGCATGTGGGGCATTGGCAGCGCAAGCGACGAAGGCAAGATCGTCATCGAGGGCAAAACTAAGGGCCCTAAGAAAGCGGTCCGCGCGCTCATCGACTTAATGAAGGAACGCGGTTTTGCCGGTGGTCACGTTGCCATCAGCCACTGCGATAACCACATCGTCGCTCAGGCTTTGAGGGACAGCATTCTGGAAGCGTGGAGCAATTCTACGATCGATATTCTTCCGACCAGGGGGCTGTGCAGCTATTATGCCGAGCGTGGCGGTCTGATCGTCGGTTTTTAGATCTACGTGGTGTACCCCGTTGCGGCGACCGTTTGGTTGGGGATAGCGAATGGTTTACGTGCAGCATTACGACTCGCCCCTTGGCGACATCTTGTTGGCGTCGGATGAAACCGCGCTGATCGGCCTATGGATAGAAGGCGGCAGGTTCTTTGCCGAAACGCTGCCTGCGGAATGCTTGCAGCGGAAAACGCATGTTCTTGCAGAAACCAGACGTTGGCTTGATGTTTACTTCTCAGGGGAAGAACCTGATTTCACCCTGCCGCTGAATCCGGCTGGTAGCGAGTTTCGTCAAGCGGTGTGGCGCCTTTTGCTTGATATCCCATATGGTCAAACAACTACGTACGGCGCGATCGCTGACTTGCTGGCGAAGCAGCGCGGTGTGGCGAAGGTGTCGGCTCAGGCGGTTGGCGGAGCTATTGGACACAATGAGATCTCCCTGATCATTCCATGCCATCGCGTAGTTGGAGCGAATGGAAACCTTACGGGGTATGGTTCGGGGCTCAACAATAAGATCAAGCTTCTTCAGCTTGAAGGTGTTGATACTAGCCGCTTTTTTCTTCCGAAGGGCGAGCGGATCGGTTCTTTGCTAAACCTCTAGGTAACGGCCGGTGATGCTGCTGGGGTTGGCGGCGATTTCAGCGGGCGTGCCGCATGCCACCACGCGACCGCCGTTACTTCCGCCGTGCGGTCCCATGTCGATGACGTAGTCGGCGTTGGCAATGAAATCCAGATCGTGCTCGATGACCACCACCGTTGCGCCCTGCTCGACAAGCCTCTGGAATACGGCAAGCAGCGTTTCGACGTCGCGTGGGTGCAGGCCGATTGTCGGTTCGTCGAACACGAACACGGCGTCTGCTTGCCCGCGGCTCATCTCGCTTGCCAGCTTCAGGCGCTGTGCTTCGCCGCCGGAAAGCGCGGGTGTGGCTTCACCCAGGGTAAGATAACCAAGCCCCAGGTCATGTAGGGTTTGCAGCTTCTCGTATGCCTTTTTCACATCCTTGACGTGCGGCAGCGCCTCGTCAACCGAAAGGGCCAAAAGTTGCGGCAGGCTTAAGCCCTCGTTGGCCGGCTTGCCTTTCTCGGGGCGACGAATCGCATTTGCCGCCTCGCCGTAACGCGAGCCACGGCAATCGGGGCACGCGATGTCCACGTCGGGCAAGAATTGCACGTCAAGCGAGATCTGACCGGTGCCGTCGCAGGTGGGGCAGCGCAGGTTTCCCGTGTTGTACGAGAAGTCGCCCATCTTCAAGCCCGCGGCAGCGGCGGCGTTGGTGCGTGCGTAGGAACGGCGCAGGATGTCAAGCACGTCGGAGTAGGTTGCCACCGTCGAGCGCACGTTGATGCCAATAGGGGTGGCATCAATCAGGTTCACGCGCTTGATGCTGTCAGCTGTAATTGCGCTTACGTGCTGGGGCAGCGGTTCGTCAGCAGCGTTTGCCGCAAGCGCGGGAATGAGGGTTTCCAAGACAAGGGTGGTCTTTCCCGACCCCGATACGCCCGTTACCGCAATCAAGCGTCCCTTCGGGATATCGATGGAAAGGGGTTTCACGGTATGCAAGCCGGTGGATTCCAGATGGATGCGACCTAGGTCGAACATCTCGTCGGGCTTGGCATGCGGGCGCGTTGCCACGCGAATGGCACCCGACAGGTAGGGGCCGATGATCGAATCTTGGTTAGCTGCAACTTCTTGAATGGTGCCTTGCGAGACCACCATGCCGCCATCAGCGCCGGCTGCGGGCCCCATTTCAACCAGGTAGTCTGAAGCACGTAGGATGCGCGTGTCGTGATCGACCATCACCACGGAGTTGCCGTCGGCGATAAGGTCGCGCATCACGCCCAGAAGGCCGTCGATATTGGCGGGATGCAAACCGATTGATGGCTCGTCCATAACGTAGAGCACGCCCGTAGTGCGGTTGCGAACCGAGCGGGCAAGCTGCACACGCTGTCGCTCTCCCGTGGAAAGGGTCGACCCGGCGCGGTCAAGTGAAAGGTATCCCAACCCCAGCTGCAGCAGGCGCTTGGCGGTGCTCTGGAACGAATCGCAGATCGACTTCGCCATGGGGCGCATTTCTTCGGGTAGGCTTTCGGGAACCTCAGTCACCCATTCAACAGCCTGGTTAAGTGTCATTTCTGCTGCTTGAGCCAGGTTGATGCCGCGCACTAGCGGACCGCGCGCTGCATCGGATAGACGTGTGCCATGGCAATCAGGGCAGGGGCCTTCGGTCAGGTACTTCGCAACACGGCGCAGGCCCTTCTCGTCCTTAGCTTTCGACAGCGCGTTCTCGACGGTGCGCACTGCGTTGAAGTAGGTGAAATCAAGCTCGGCGAAGTCGTCGCCCTTCTTGGCTTTGTACAGGATGTGTTTCTTCTCGGCGGGGCCGTTGAACACGATGTCGCGTTCTTCGACGGTTAATTCGGAAAACGGCACGTTGGTGCGCACGCCCATGGCGCCGCACACCTGCTTCATCAGGTCCCACATAAGCGAACCCCACACCACCACGGCGCCTTCGTCGATGGTCTTGCTTTCGTCGGGGACCAAAGCGGCGCGGTTCACCGTGCGTGCGATGCCGGTTCCGCTGCAGGTGGGACATGCGCCCTCGCTGTTGAAGGCAAGCTGTTCGGCGCCCGGCCCGAAGAACTCGGTGCCGCAGTTGGGACAGGGGATTGGCAGCTCGGCGGCTACGTTTAAGGTGGGCGGGACATGCTTGCCGCAGTTCGGGCATACGTGGCTGCCTACGCGCGAGAACAGAAGGCGCAGGCTGTTCAATAGCTCGCTTGAGGTGCCGAATGTGGAACGGACGCTAGGGACGGCCGGTCGCTGGTGAAGGGCCAGTGCGGCGGGGACGTAACGAACGTCGTCAACCGTTGCCTTGCCAGCCTGCGAAATGCGGTTGCGTGTGTAGGTTGAGAGTGCTTCCAGGTAGCGCCGCGAGCCTTCGGCGTACAGCACGCCAAGTGCCAGCGAGCTTTTGCCCGACCCCGAAACGCCCGCGATTGCCACCAGCTCGCCCAATGGGATGTCGACGTTCACGTTCTTCAGGTTGTGCACGCGTGCGCCGCGCACTTCGATGTGATCGATGTTGTGCATGGTGTCCTTTGGGATTCGGGCCGAATGTTTCCTTAGATTATGCCATGCATTGCGCGGAGGGATGTCCCGCGCGTCGTTTGGGTGGGGAAAGCGCACAGCGAAGGACCGGCCTCGGGTGAGCTGCGTCCCGAAACCGGCCCGTTCGTGGAGGTGCTTGTCACTTACTTCAAAGTAAGGCTTTCAGGCATTGGCAGTGCGTCGTCCCAGTTCAGCTTGCGATGAATCTGCACACGCACGGTTTTGCCGTTAGGCGCGGATGCGAACATCGTATAGGTGTTGTCGGGGGCTTTCAGGCGAAGCCACGTGGTGCCCTTGATGTCCACTTGATCGGTGGCGATATCCTTGCCTTCGTATGTCTTCTGCAAGCTGGCGATTTCCTCTTCGGGCGAACGCGGGAACACGTCTACCTTGAAAGAGCTGTCGGTGCCTTCCTTATAGAAGCGTGCCTTCTGTTCGCTTGCGCTGCCGCTGTCAAGAACGAATCCTTCAGTGGCTTCAATCTTGAAGGATGCGCAATCAACGCCAGTCGTGGATTCGGCCGCCTTGGAGTCGCCGCCTTCGGCTGCGATGGCTTTGTACTCTTCCGTTTCGGCGCCCGTGGTGTTGAAGCGCATTACAGCAGGGTTCTGGCCAACCTTGTATTGACTGTCGATGTTGACGGTGATTGGACCGTAGTAAGGAGCCTTCGGAACCCAGAAGTAAACGAACTCAACCGATTCGCCAGCCGGAATGTCCGGTCGATCGTTTCCGTACTTGGCGCCTTCGTACAGTGCTTCGGGGATATTGTTGGTGGTGTACTCAAGCACGGCGGCCTTGCTGGAACGGAATATCTCGTCGCCTGCTTCAAGTTCGCCCTGCGCGGCTTTAACGCTGAAGCCCGTGAACTTCATGAGCTTGTCACCGTTGTTCGTGATCTTCAGGCGAAGGTAGAAACCGTCCTTCTTGGCCTTATCGCCAGCGTAAAACGTGCCGTCAGCTACGGATTCGAAGGTGTTGCCGTCGATCTCGACTGACTGCGACTGGTAGGCGGGTTGCGCCGATGCCGCAGCGCTGCTGGATCCGCTTTGCGCTGCGTCGGTCGCACCGCTGCCACCGCAGCCGACCATTGTGCAGGCGAGCATGGCCGAAAGGGCCACGGTTGGTACTCCTGCAAGCACCTTTTTGGTAATCGGGTTCACCATATCGACCACTTCCTTTCATCTTGCCGCTTGAAGCTTTTGCGTTTATCTGCATTGTGAAAGGAGGGGCTCCTACTGCGAAGAACCTGGCGGCTTAGATCGAACGAGAGGGGGGGATCCCATGGTCTAAAAGACAAGCGTGTTTTGCGCCGTCGATTCCCTCATGCGGGACAAGAAGGAGAGGAATCGGAAAGGGGGTGCGGAAGGTTTGAACTTCCGCACCCCCTGGGAAGGCTGAGCGTGATTCGCGATGTCGTTGCTAGTGGCGACGCTCCTCGCGTTTGACTCGGTTTTCTTGCAAACGCTCCTTTGCTTCTTCGACGCTTTCTCCTTTGCGGGTAAGGAAGCGGTCTACAAAGGCGTCTTCGATTTTGGTGTAGGTGACAGTCACGCCGTTCTCAATTTTGTTGTAGGTTCCTGTAACGGCGTCCTCGGTGGTTTGATATGCGCCAACAACTTTGTCGGCGATGTTCTCTGTAGCCTGAGCGATTTTCGACTTCGTCATGATGGTCCCCTTCGTTTTGATTCGTTTGGAATTTGAGCGGTTCGCGTTGGAAACGCGTTGAATCTTGTTGCTTATGCGATCAGGAATTGCAGGAATGTGGGTAGGGCGAGGCTAGCGCCGCCGCCAAGAAGAACTCCCAAGCCTGCCAGTGCTGCACCAACGACGGCTACGATGCAGGTGATGCCAAGAATCCGCTTGTCAAATGCAAGGGGGTCTTGGCTGCCCGACAAGGCTCCCTTCAGAAGAAGCGTGCCAATAAGGGCGGGATAGGCAAGCCCTAAGCACGCCGCGGCAATGCCCAGACAAATCAAGAACGAGAAACCGGTGCCGATGTTCATGATGGCGCACAGGAAGCCAAGTGCCGCAGCAATGACGGCTCCGGGAATGCAGATATAGCCGATTCCCACTACGCCCCAGGCGGCTGCCAGGAGAAGGCACGAGATGACGAACCCAAGCAATCCGCTGTTAGCGGGCGCGATGTTCCTGATTCCGGCGGCGTTGCTTTGCGGGCGATCTTGGGTGCGAGCAGATTCGAAGTTGCTGCTTTGCGAGTTCATCGTTGTCTCCATCCCATTGGCGTTCATTGCTGATGACCGAAGATTAAAGGCGGATGATAAACGCAAGGTAAACGTAAGATGTCGTCGTGAGTTTCTGATAGACCGTCGCGAGCGCGACCGAAGCCGGGGTCCGAACCTGCAGCCGCTGTTTGCCCCGGCGCCGCTGGTATAATGGTGGCAACTTTTGGTCGATTCAAACAGCTCGATTCAAGGAGGACGCCGTGCTTCAGAACGACAGGATTTGGATGGCGCAGGGCGACAACCCCTGTTATCTGCTTCTTAATCAGGCAAATCGTCATGGCCTTATTGCCGGTGCTTCCGGCACAGGCAAGACGGTTACGCTTAAGGTTATGGCCGAGGGTTTCTCGCAGGCGGGCGTTCCCGTTTTCATGGCTGACGTTAAAGGTGACGTCACCGGCATGTGCCAGGCCGGCGTCGATTCCGAGAATATGCAGAAGCGCATTCAGAAATTCGGGTTGCAGGGTTTCACGTATCAAGGTTGCCCTGCGCGTTTTTGGGATATGACGGGAGGCCCCGGCATGCCCGTTCGCGTGACTATTTCCGACATGGGGCCGGTGCTTCTGTCGCGCTTGCTTGGCCTTACGCAGGTGCAGGAGGGCGTGCTGAACATCGTTTTCCGCATTGCCGACGACAGGCAGATGCTGCTAATCGATTTGAAGGACCTGCGCGCCATGCTGAATTACGTCAGCGAGCACGCGAAGGAGTACACCACCACGTACGGCAACGTTTCGGCTCAGTCGGTTGGCGCCATTTTGCGTGCGCTTATCGCAGTTGAGGGTCAGGGCGGCGACACTTTCTTCGGCGAACCGTCGCTTGAGCTTTCCGATTGGTTCGCATGCGATCCCAGCGGCCGCGGCTATGTGAACATCCTGAACGCTGCGCGTATTATTCAGCAGCCGCAGGTCTACTCGATGTTCCTGCTGTGGATGCTGTCAGATTTGTTCGAGAAGCTGCCCGAGGTAGGCGACTTGGACAAGCCGCGTTTCGTCTTCTTTTTTGACGAGGCGCATCTGCTGTTCAAGGGCATGCCCAGCGAGCTTTTGAACAAGCTCGTGCAGGTGGTCAAGCTCATTCGTTCCAAGGGCGTTGGTGTTTACTTCATCACGCAGTCGCCCAGCGACATTCCCGGTGAGGTTCTGGCGCAGCTTTCCAACCGCGTGCAGCATGGCTTGCGCGCTTACACGCCTGCCGAGCAGAGGGCTGTTAAGGCAGCAGCCGAGGCGTTCCGTGCTAACCCGAATTTCAAGAGTGAAGAGGCTATTCTTGAGTTGGGCACCGGCGAGGCGCTGGTTAGCTTTTTGGATGAGGACGGCAAGCCCTCTATCGTCGAGAATGCGAAGATCCTGCCGCCGCAGTGCCTGATGGCCGAGGCTTCTGACGAAGCGAAGGCCGCGGTGGCGCAGGGGCAGACGGCGCTGATGGTGAAGTACGGCACGGCCATCGATCGCGAGAGCGCGTACGAGAAGATTATGGACGAGCACGAGCAGAATGCCGCTGCCGAAGAGCTTGCCAAGGAAAGGGCCAAGCTTGAGGCTGAGAAGGCTGAGTTCGCCAAGCAGCAGGAGGCTGCGCAGAAAGCCGCCGAGAAAGAGGCTGAGCGCCAGCAGAAGGCGGCAGAGAAGGAAGCTGAGCGGCAGGCGAGGGCAGCCGAAAGGGAGGCGGAGCGTCAGGCTCGTGCCGCGGAACGCGAGGCTGAGCGCTTGGCTAAGGCCGAGGAGCGCGAGCGTCAGAAACAGAGGGATGCGATGTCGCGTGTTGCCACGAACATCTTGAGCTCGGCGGGGCGTACGGCCGCGAACCAGATCGTCCGCGGCTTGTTTGGCACGCGACGTTAGGGTTTGAAGCTGAAGCTATTAATAAGCCGTGACCTGCGAGGATGCGGGTCACGGCTTTTGCTTTGCAATTGCAAGCCGTTGCTTTCGACTGCTTTTAGATCGAGGCTTAATTTGTCATATCTACAACAGCGTAAGACGTGTTCTTGCCTGTGCGCATGTTCAAATATTCTCGCAGCCCGGGATCGGTTGCGTAAACGTAGCAGCCTTTCATGCCGCGCGTCATGAGCGTGCGATACGTGTTCTTGATTATTTCATCGGCCAGTCGGTGGGCGCGTTCTGGGTCTTCTTTCTCCATCTTCTTCAAGCCTTTGATTGACTGATCGGTCTTGGCTCTGTTCGTATAGTCGGTAACCAGGTGACCGTTTTCATAACGGAGGTCGTTACCGATGATCACGCCAACGTATTCGAATTCGAGACCTTGGGTGGTGTGAATGCAGCCTGCTTCGTTTATCGATGTTGGGCTTATCGCAAACGCTTCGTCTCCGTTGAGATTCCAGCTGATTTCGAAGTCGCCGATCTTGATCTCGTGGGTGTTGGTGTCCGAGCGTCCTTTGCCCGAGGGCCATTCCCAACAATAACCAGCCAAAATGCGCGCCTTGTTCGACCCTTCGTTTCGCTCGATAACTTTTTCTCTCATTTCCTCGGGCGTATCGAACACTATGAACTCGTAGTCGATGCTTTCGATATCGTAATTCGCCGTTTCGCGAATGCCCAAAACGTCATCTAGCCAAGCCAGATAGCCGTCGGATCCGCTGCAGCGGAACTGCGACGACAATTCATCTTCGTAGACTGTCGCGCCATTGAATGCCGCCCATCGTTTGATTTCATCTGCGCTGCCGATGTCTTTGACGGTCACGCGCTGGCTTTCGTCAATGAAGAAGACGCTGAGTCTTGCTGCGTGGATGATTTCATGAATTTGGTTCAGACCCTCGTTCCCGTAGAATCCAGACTTTTCGTTCAGTCGGTGTGCCTCGTCTGCAAGAACGACGCCGATGGCGTTCCTGGGGGTGTCAACATAGGTACCGGAACCCTTGAACATATTGTCAATGCAGCTAATAGTTCTATGACCTTTTAGCTTTCTTTTATATATGTCACGCGGGGCACTGTTTTTCGAGCAGTATTGTGCGAAAACTCCCTCTTGAGTGAGCCTGGCGAGCAAGTTGATGGCAATAACGGTCTTTCCCGTGCCTGGACCACCCGTAGCTATGAGAACTCGCTTTTTGCCGTCTTTCTCGCATTGGCGAGATAGCTCCATTACGCGTTCGAAGATGACTTTCTGCTCGTCGATCATGTTGAACTCAGGGTTGTTATCGATCATACCTACGATGGCGTCTTGCAGGCTCTTCGAAGGTTTGATTCGACCGTTGTCGATCTCGTAGAGGATTTCTCCCTCGTCACCTTCTTTTAGCACTCGCTTAATATAGTCGCGCAGTTTTCGAACGTCGCCTTTGGCAAATGCGGGCGCAACTTCGAGGTAATCATCGTAAGCGTGATCGTAAAGGGGGTCATTCGCTGATGCGCGCAGGTAATTGTGTAGGTAGGCGCATGGCCACAGCTGAACTTTCTCGACTTGGGTGTATTCGTTGTAGTCGCGGATCATCTGCGCGTAGCTCCATGCTTGGTAGGAGGGGTGCACGACGCGTCGATTAGCGCCTCCCGTGAAAGTCTCAACGAGGCCGTCCAGACCGTCGACTTTCTTGATCTCGCTCCATTGCTTGAGCTCTACGATCACCACATTCGCAGTTTTGGATTCATCGTAGCCTGAGATAAGGAAGTCGATGCGCTTGGATGTGTTTGGGAGGTTGTATTCGATGGCTACGCCGGAGTCGCTCGGGATCGCCTCGTCGTTCAAGACTTTGTACATGTACTCAAGGGAGTTAACCCATGATCTGAATTCAGCTTCGCCAGTTTTGCGATGCATTTTGTCGAGGATGCTGTCACGAATGGTGTATGCGATTGTGTCGTCTACGACTTCGGTCATGAAGTCGGCTTTGCTTCCGCTGTAGATGATCATGGTCATGGCTCCGTATGCTTCATCGCATTTATGTCCAAGCTATTCGCTGCGTTTTAAAGTATATCTTCATGTCGCCGCAGCTGCTCTCACCGGCTTTTCGATTGTGCTTATCGTCGGGGGGCGCAACCTGTCGAGAGTTCAGCCGTTTGTCGCCAACTTTGGCTGGCGGCAAGGGTGGAGAGGTGTATGGAAGTCCTGGTGTGAAGAACAGGAATGCCATGCAGCTCAAGGCGTTCATCAACAATAAGACGAAGACAGCGGGCGTGTTTCCTTAGCTGTGCTGCAGAGCTATATACTTGAAGGTCCGATTGACTGCATCCCCAGATCGCTTTGACATGATCGGCGTCACCGCTCTATCCTTTCCAGACGTATCCTGTCGCAGGGCCTGCTCCCACCTTCTGGATTTTACCGCCTGCCAACAGATCTGATAAGGCTCGCTCGATTGTGGTCTGGCTGATGTCCGGGCATGCTGCGGCAATGTCGCGCTTGGTCACCTTGCCGACGGAGCTGCGCAGCATCGCCTTCACGCGCTCGGCCTTGGTGAGCTTGGCGTCAACCACTGCGCAGACGCGTTTCTCGAATTCGCGATAGGTAGCCAGGATTGCGCCCAGCATATAGCGCACGAACGGACCGGGGTCGTTTCTGCCCTCGTGCCATCCTTGCGAGCTCGCTGCCAAGGCGTTGTAGTACGCGTCTTTGGTGCGTTCGATCTCTTTCTCGATGGAGACGTACTTGCCAGCCATGTAACCAGCCTTGTACAGCAAAAGCAGGGTAAGCAGCCTGGACATGCGCCCGTTGCCATCGTTGAAGGGGTGGATGCAGGTGAAGTCGAATACGAATATAAGAGAGATAAGCAACGGGTCTATAGTCTCGCTCGCGACGGCGTCGCGATATGCTAAGCACAAGCGTTCCATGGCGTCCTCGGTGGCCACCGCGGGAACGGTTTTCAGCCGAACGTACTCGGTTCCGTCCGGGCGTATGTCGCGCACTTCGTTGTCGCCAACCTTGAAGTGCCCGCCCATGGAGGACGGCGTGTATCGGTACATCTGCCGGTGAAGCTGAAGTATGACGTTCGGTGTGACGTCGATGAAGTCATGGCTCTCGTGTATGGTGGCCAATACGTCGCGATAGCCGGCTATCTCCTCCTCATCGCGGGAGCGCAAATCTGACTTCTCTGACATGATCTGTTGCAGGCGTCTGTCGCTGGTGCGTATGCCCTCGATGCGGTTTGAGGCCTCGGTTGACTGAACCTTGGCAGCTTCCGTTAAGGCATCAAGGACATCCGTCTTGGCGTTGAGGTAGAGCGCCTGCCGACCCTTGTATTCGTGGACCGCCGTGAGCAGTCTCACAGTCTCCGGCGTTAGCAGACCTTGCGGCATCTGCGTATAGTTGAAATGCCTCATGTTCGCTTCCTATCTGCATCATCTATTATTTATCTGCATCATACATCAACGATTGATGCAGATAACATACAGTTGAAGCAGATGGATGGATAAAAAGCACCGTTGACACCGATAACAGTACGAACAAAGCAGTGGGCGCGGCTTCGGAAGAAACCGCGCCCACGGGCAGTCATTGTACCACAGAACAGAACGTCTGTTCTATTCCCATTCAACCGTGCCGACGGGCTTCGGGGTCAGGTCGTAGCAAACACGGCAGATACCCGGAACCTCAGCGGTAATGCGGTCGGTGATGCGCTTAAGCAGCGCCCAATCGATTTCGGGAACTTCGGCGGTCATAACGTCAACCGTGTTGATACAACGGATGATGCACGGCCAGTCGTAAGCGCGCTTGCCATCGCGAACGCCGGTTGCGCGGAAGTCGGGCACGACGGCGAAGTACTGCCAAACCTTCAGGCCGGCATTGTCGATTTCCTCGCGAACGATGGCGTCTGCGTCGCGCAGAGCCTCCAAGCGATCGCGGGTGATGGCGCCAAGGCAGCGAACGCCCAGGCCGGGGCCAGGGAAGGGCTGACGCTCAACCATGTTCTCGGGTAGACCAAGCTCGCGGCCAACAACGCGCACTTCGTCCTTGTACAGCAGCTTAACGGGCTCGCACAGCTCGAACTGCAGGTCATCGGGCAGGCCGCCAACGTTGTGATGGGCCTTCACGCCGTCCTGGGACTCCAGGATGTCAGGATAGATGGTGCCCTGAGCCAGGAAGCTAACCTCGTTGCCAACCTTGCGAGCCTCTTCCTCGAACACGCGGATGAACTCGGCGCCGATGATCTTGCGCTTCGTTTCGGGCTCGTCCACGTCAGCCAGCTTGTCCAGGAAGCGATCAGTTGCGTCAACGTAAATCAGGTTGGCGTCCATCTGGTTCTTGAAAACGTCGATGACCTGCTCGCTTTCGCCTTTGCGCATAAGGCCGTGATTCACATGCACGCAGATAAGCTGCTTGCCAATGGCCTTGATCAGAAGCGCGGCAACAACCGAGCTGTCAACGCCGCCGGAAAGAGCCAGCAGGACCTTCTTTTCGCCGATCTGCTCACGGATTGCGGTTACCTGCTCGTCGATAAATGCCTGGGCAAGTTCGGGGGTGGTGATGCGCACCATGTCGTCAGGACGCTTATTGGGATCCATGCATAGCTCCTTTTGTTCGGTCGGAATGCGCCGCCATGTGGACGAACGCACTTGTCATGTTTTCTAATTATATGCAGTTCAATAGCAGTTTCGGATTATCGCGGCCCATGATTTTTCGGGAACGATGAGATTTCCTTAAGGACAACGCTTCGGTGAACCCTTCGGCCGCTGGTCGATGTCCGCTGCATAGGGCACAGGCGAACACTTCCGTAGCGATATAATCCTCAGAATGCAAAAAGCGATATCTCACGCAATGCCTAGACCGCCGCTAATGAAAAAGAAGGCATCATGAACGACACCAACACCGACGAGCTCCTCAATGAGCTTGCCAACCATATGCGCGAAGCTGGCGAGCTTACCGAGGCGGGCGACGTCTGCACGGAAGACGGCGCTCTTGAAGATGGCTACGTCCTCCAGCAGAAGGCCAAGCTTGTTCTACTTGCCAGGGCCGATGCGGCGTATATCGTTCCCTCCGGTCAAGACTGGGCGCACGATGCGCTCGGCGACTCAATCGTCATTCCCGGCACGATTTACTCCGATGACCAACCTTTTCTTGAAGGCGATGCATCGGTAACAGGTTATTTCCAAGCCGACGCAGACCAACACTGGGCGCGTGTGGAATCGGGCCGCGTGCCGTTAACTGCGCGCGGAATCGACTGGCGAAGCGGTCTTGAGGATTTTCCCGAAATCGTTTCCCAGTTCGAGCAGTGCATGGAGATAAGCTCCTACCGCCATCTTGCCGAGCAGGCAACACTTAAGAACCTCGCCAACGAGTAGCGTACGCAAGCATGAAAGAGGGGGGATCGACGTTCATTCGCCGATCCCCCCTCGTATGTCTGTGCGACCTTGCTTACAGCGAGCTAGTTTCACCAAGCGATTTGCCGGCGGTTTCGGGCGCCATGCAGATGGAAAGAATCAAACCCAGAATAACCAGCCCGGCGGCAACAAGCATGGTAGGCCCAATGCCAAAGGTGGCAAGGCAAATGGGGGTTGCATATGTTGCGGCAATGGTACCAATGCGCGAGATGCCAATGGCAACGCCAACGGCCGTGGCGCGAATTTCGGTGGGGAACAGCTCGTTCGGATACAGCCACTGAAGAATCCCCGGGCCGCCGCTGAAGAACGCATACAACCCGAATGCGCCAATGACAACCGGCAGCGGTGCGGTAGGGAACAGGCCAAGCACGGTCAGACCCACAGCCATTAGAAACAGCGACCTAATAAGCAGGGGGCGCCTGCCCATGGAATCAAGCCATAACATCGCTGGAATAGAACCCACCAAGAAGAACAGGCTCAGCACGCTTTCGCCCAAGATGGCGCTCTTTCCGGCGCCCAAACCGAAGGCTGTCATGATAGTGGGTCCGAAGGTGTAGATGGCGTACATAGGCACAACCTGGCAAAGCGTTAGAATGCCCAGGAACAGGATGCGTGAAGCGTAGCCTTTCGAGAACACTTCCCTGAAGCCTGCTTTTTCGGACGTTTCCTCGGTATCGGCGATCTCAACATCGCAGCCGTACACGCGCTCGATAACCTTCTGTGCCTCTTCGTCGCGACCGCGGCTTTTAAGCCACAGGGGAGACTCGGGGACTTTGATTCGCCCAATGAACAGGAAAATGCACGGCACAATAGCCGATCCCAGCATCAAACGCCAGCCTTCTTGAACATCGCAAAGCGCGTAGCCTACGAACGCCGCCACGGTGGCGCCCAGGTACCACGCGGCTGAAACCATGCCCATCGAGATGGCGCGATGCTTCTTCGGCGTGAACTCGGTGATCAGCGACGTGGCAATAGGGTAGTCGGCACCCACGAACACACCTATGAAGAATCGATAAAGCGCAAGCTGAGCAGGGAAAACGTCGGTCATACTCAAGGCTGAGAACAGTGTGATGGCAATGATGTCCATCACGAACATCTTCTTGCGCCCAATGCCATCGGTAAGGTAGCCGCCAAGCACGCTGCCAACCAGAATGCCCAGCAACACCGAGGCACCGATAAGCGCGGTCCAGTGCGTGGTTAGGCTCATATGTGCGGTGATCTGCGTCAACGCGACGCCGATAAGGGAAAGCACGTAGCCGTCAAGGAATGCGCCGCCGCTGGAAACCAGCGTGATCTTGTGCAAGAACGGCGTCATTGCGGCATCATCAAGGGTACGCTTAGCGGTTGTGGCGGTCTTCTCGACGGCGCCCGCAACACCGGTGGCCACGGCCTTCACCGGCTTTTTCAGCGCTTTCAGCTTGCGCATGCGTACCTTCCTTGCTGTTTAACTTAAAAGCTTCTTCTCGATCTTCATGCTGCAGGTGCGGGGAAAGTCGTCGACGATCTCGACGAACGAAGGCACCTTGAACGCCGCCATGTTCTGTTGACAGTAGGCGATGACCTCGTCGGGGTTGATGTGCGCTCTGTCTGCGGGAAGCACGAACGCCTTTACCGCCATGTCGCGGATCTCGTCGGGAACGCCGATAACCGCAGCTTCCTTGATGCTGGGGTGATCTTCCAGAATGCCCTCGATTTCGGTGGTGGAGATGTTCTCGCCCGAGCGCTTGATCATGTTGCTCTTGCGATCGAAAAAGTAGAACCAGCCCTCTTCGTCGTAATAGCCCTTGTCGCCCATGCTGAGCCAACCATCGGCGGAAAGGGCCTTGGCGGTGGCGGCTTCGTCGTTCACGTAGCCCTGCATGAGCGAACGTCCGGGGACGCCCTTAATAAGGATCTCGCCAACTTCGCCTGCAGGAAGCTCGTTGCCTTCCTCGTCGACGATCTTTGCCTGGTACCCAAGGCCAACGCGGCCGATAGAGGGCCACTTGCGCTCGCCGGTGGGCGGATCGGTGATAACCCAACCAATGGATTCGGTCGAGCCGTAGGTGTTCATGATGCGAACGCCGTAGCGCTCCTCGAATGCGATCTTCTCGCGCTCGGTAACGGGGAGGAAGTACAGCATGTCGCGCAGGCAGTGGTCTTTCTCGCCAGGTTGCTTGGGCTGAAGCATGAGGGTGCGAAGCATCATGGCAACGCACTGTGCCAGCGTTGCGCGGTAATCTTTGATTTGGTTCCAGAACTTGGAAGCGCTGTACTTTTCAACCACGATAAGGGTGGCGCGAGCGATCAGAACCGGGGTCATTGCTGCCAGTTGGAAGTTGGAATGGCACGCCGGCATGGTGCTGAGCATGCGGTCGTCTGCGGTCATCGAGGTTTCCCAGCAGCCGTAATAACCCGAGAACACCATGTTGCCGTGCGTCAGGATGACGCCTTTGGGCTTGGACGTGGTTCCGCTGGTGAACAGGATCTCGCACGGGTCGTCAGGGGACAGGGCGCAAGGTGCTGTGAATTCGCAGCTTTCCTGGCGAACCGCGTCAAGGAACAGCTGGTGGCCGTGGGTTTCCTCGTCACTGTCGGTGCGAGCCACGTACACGCCCTGGGCAAGCCTGCCATTTTCGTGGATCTGGTCGTACAGTTCGACATAGCAGGGCTCGACAACCGCACGGGTGACGTTGCATACGTCAAGCGCGTACTCGCATTCGGCCTTTAGGTACTGCTCGTTCATGGGAACGATGACGGCGCCGATTTTGGCAAGGCCGAACAGGCACATAAGGAATTCGGGGCAGGTGTGCATCTGAACCGCAACATGTTCGCCGCGCTTAACGCCTTGGCTTAAGAACATGTTCGCAGTTTGATTGATCATGTTGTTGAACAGACGATAGCTGTAGCTGGTGACGCTGCCGTTTCGGCCTTGGAAGATCAGGAACTCCTTGTCACCGCATTCACCCGCCAGCTTGTCCCACAGGCTTGCGAGCGTTTCGTTGCCAACGATGTCCACCATGCCTTCTCCCTTGTTTCACAGTGTTTGCAGGTTGTTTCACGCTTGTTGCGATTTGCATTCAGCGAGTGCGTGAGATACCCGCTGAATGCAAAGCTCCCAGTAGGCCGGGCCCTTTCGGACCCGGCCTGAATGCTTGAAAGGGGAGCTTGCTTTCAAGCGAACGATCTACTGAAAGATCTGTTATTCAGCGACCTTGACAACGCCGGCTGCAGTCAGCTCGGCGATCTGCTCGGCGGTGTAGCCAAGCTTGGTCAGAACGTCGACGGTGTCGCCGCCCTGCTTGGGCATGGGGCGCCAAATCTGACCGGGGGTCTGCTGGAACTTCGGGAAAACGCCCAGGCCCTTGAAGGTCTGGCCATCTTCGGTCTCCCAATCCATGAAGTCCTCGCGCAGCTTGAGGTGCTCTTCCTGAAGCAGGTCCTCGAACTCCATGACAACTTGAGCGGCGATGCGATGAGCAGCGAAGTCAGCTTCGATGTCGTACTTGGAGTGAGCCAGGCAGTAAGCCTCGAACGCAGCCTCGATTTCCTGCGCGTGCGGGTTGGACAGCCACAGGCCCGAGGTATCCTCGGGGATGTCCTCGGTACCCCACAGATGGCCAAGGCCAATGGTCTCGAGGAAGTACTTGTTCTGGTCAACGCCGTACAGGCAAACGCCCAGGAAGCCGTCGTTGCACTTGTACTCGCCAATGCCGCAGAGGTTCTGGTTGCGTGCGCCGGGGCGAGGCCAGAGGATGCCCTCGTTCAGGTAGTCCACCAGGTAGTACTGGCCAATGGCAAGCAGGGTCTCGTACATGGCCATGTCGATGCTCTCGCCCTTGCCAGTGCGGTTTGCCTTATGCAGCGCAGCCAGGGTTGAGGAGACGATCATCAGGGAGTTGAAGTAGTCGCCAGCGTAGGGGCCGGGGTTCATCGGCTGCTCCTGGGTGCCGTTCTGGCACATGTAGCCGGAGTAAGCCATGACGGTCAGGTCGTAGGCAGCGCGCTTGACCATCTTGGGGTCGCCGGTCTGGCCGAAGCCGGAGAGGTGAACGATGACGAGCTTCGGGTTGATCTCCCACAGCACCTCGTCGGTGATGCCCTTGCGAGCCCAGGTGCCGCCCTTGGAAGCCTCGATGAAGATGTCGGCGTCGGCCAGCATCTTGAACAGGACTTCCTTGCCTTCGTCAGAGAAGTAGTTCAGCGAAACAGAGCGCTGGTTGCGGCGCTCGGCCTGTTTGACATAAGCGGTGTCGCGGATGGTGTCGCCAGCGCCCGTGTTCTCGAGCCAGGTGACGTCGGCACCCCAGTCGGCCATGAGGTCGCAGGCCTTGGGAACTGCCAGCTCAACTGCTGCGTAAACAATCTTGACGTCGTCAAGAACGCCGAAGGACGGCTTGTTGGTTTCAAGAGCCATGTTTGAATTCCTTTCGCTCTGGCGGCGCCGTAGCGCCGCCGTCATGTGGATTCGTTTACTAGCGTGTACTGCTTGCTTGCGGCTTGTTAGTCGCGGTACTTCTTCAGCTCGAACTTGGAAGCCGTGAGGATCATCATCTCGTCGGTGCCGCCGGAAACGCGGTCAACACGCAGGTCGCGCCAGATGCGCTGAGCACGATGCTCGCCAGCGACAGCAACGCCGGCCAGGATCTGCATGCCATCGTCGACGACGGAGAAAGCGGCGTTGGCGCAGTAGTACTTGCACATAGCAGCCGCACCCGGGTCGAACTTGCCGCCGTTGTTGTCAGCTTCCCAAGCCGTTTCGTACAGCATGTTCTTCATGTTCTTCAGCTTGATTGCCATCTCGGCAACCTTGAGCTGGTTGAGCTGCTGGCGGCCGATGGTCTTGCCGAAAGCGACGCGCTGGTTGGCATGACGCAGAGCATCCTCGTAAATGGCGATGGACATGCCGTAGTCGGAAGCGCCGACCAGCCAACGCTCGAAGTTGAAGTCGTTGATGCCGCGGGAGAAGCCGTTGCCCTCGGTGCCGAAGATATCCTTCTCCTCGAGCTCGACGTTGTCCATGTAAACCTCGCAGCAGGAGTCCATGCGCAGGCCCAGCTTATGAAGCGGGGACAAGGACACGTCCGGCTTGCTCATGTCCAGGAAGAACTCGGTGAACATCTCGGGATCGTCGGCGTTCTTGGCCATGATGACCAGGTACTTGACGCCAGCGGAAGAGGTGATGAAGGTCTTGGTGCCGTTCAGGTAGATCTTGCCGTTCTCACGCTTGTAGGTGGTTTGCAGAGCGGCAACGTCGGAACCAGCGCCCGGCTCGGTGCAAGCGGAGTTCCAGATCTGCTCGCCGGTGCCCAGGGTGGACAGTACGGCCTCGATCTGCTCCTCGGTGCCCTCGCGGATGATGGTCTCGAAGCCGGGGAGCTGGTACAGGACGTAGGTCGGAGCGCCGTAGCGGCCCAGAACCTCGTAAACGGCCATCAGGGTGACAGCAGGCTGCTCAAGGCCAAGGCCGCCATGGCTCTCGGGGAGCATGATCAGGTCGAAGCCAAGCTCGCACAGGCCGTGAACCCAACGCAGCGGGTACTCATGCCTCTCATCGCACTCGGCGAAGTAAGCTTCCCAGTTCTCGCTCTCCATGTAGTCGCGATAGCTTTCGACGATCAGCTCTTGCTCGTCGGTCAAACGGAATTCCATTGAATCCTCCTTTTATATATCCAGTGCCGCCTTCTGCAGCGCTGTGATTCCGGGGTAGATCGTGGTGCGTGGATCTAAGGTTCAGCCGCATGGGGAATTTCCTCATGCGGCTGGGGTAGTGCGGTGCGTTAAGACTACTGAGCCTCGTTCGCGGCGTTCTTCTTCATAGCGCGGCGCGTCATGATCAGGCAGATGCAGCCCAGAACGGCGAAGACGACCAGAGCCAGGAAGATGGTGTTGAATGCAGCGGCGCCCTGAGCGTCGATCATGCCGCCGAACCAGGTGTGCACGAATGCGTCAGGCAAAAAGCCGATGACGGACAGCAGGCCCGAAGCGGTGCCGAAGATGTTCATGGGAACTTTGGCCTCGGTAAGAGGCGAGGAGCCGATGGAGAAGGCGCCGTAGGTAACGAAGCCCAGAGCAACAACCAGAACAGCGATGGGGATAACCATGCCGGGATCGCGGGGCATGACCATGAAGGCAGCCAGAACCAGAACGCTTGCGGCGAAGAAGATCAGGATCGACTTCGAGGGGCTCTTCAACTTGTCAGCGAAGAAACCAGCAGCAGGACCGGCGACAAGGCCGATACCATAAGTGCGGATAAGGCCAACGACCGAAACGACAGCCACAGGAGCGGCGAAGCAGGTGGTCATGAACGGCGTGGTGTAGGTAACGTCCATGTACACCAGGTACACGAAGAAGTAAGCAAGGCAGGCCCAAAGAACGCCCGGGTGCTTGATGGTGGTGACGACGTCGCTCAGGCTGAACAGCTTGGCGTTCTTGTCGATCTCGCCCTTGAAGTCGGGGATGAAGATGAAGGACAGGACTGCCAGAACGGCGATGATGACGCCCAGGAAGATCAGCAGGATTTGGATACCCTGGGAAGCGTCGGCCACAGAAGAGATGATGGCCGTGTTGATCAGGCCGACGACCAGGCCTGCAGCGCCGAAGATGGAGTAGCTGACGCCGATCTTGGAAGCGTAATCGTCCTCAGAGCAGCACAGGCGAACGATCTTGAAGCGGGTGCCCCACCAAATCAGGATGGTGGTGATGCCGAAGCCGACGAACACGACGTAGAGCATCTGGATGGACGGCAGCATGGCGTAGATGAACGTCAGAACCGCAGTCGCGCCGAAGCCGACCCAAGACAGCGTGCGCATGCGGACCTTGTCGGCGATGATGCCGGAAGGCAGGTAGGCGATGACTGCCACGATTGCGTAGCAGGACAGCAGAGCGCCCAGGTCTGCGTTGGTGCAGCCAAGACCCTGCATGAGGGGCTCATAGAAAACGTTCTTCAGGTAAATAGGGGTGTAGATGATGGAAGAGCCCATCGAAACAAGAATAATGAGGAACCACTTGTGAAAACCGGTCAGGTCTTGGTAGGTGACCTCGCCCTTGCTCTTTGCAAGCAGCGACATGTTCGATCCTTTCGTAGTGCTGGATGCCCGTTTCTCGCCAGGCATGCGATAAATCCTTCTTATGAAGTAGGGCGGAAGGGGAAGGGAAGGGAGAGAGGTGAGAGGGAAAGCTTCCCCTTCCGCAAGAAGGGAGGATTGGTGATTAAAGACTTCTTTCGCTTATGCGTAGGAAAAAAGAGGAGGGACTACTTGCCCTGCCAGTTGGGGGTGCGCTTCTCGACGAAGGCCAGAGGACCCTCGACGCCGTCTTCGGTCTTCTCGATGAAACGGTAAGCTGCGTCGCAGTAACGCATTGCGTCCTCTTCGGACATTTGGGAAGCAGCATGAACGATCTGCTTGGTGAACTTCAGGGACAAAGGAGCGTTCTTGGCGATGGTGGAAGCGATCTCCAGAGCCTTGTCCATGACCTCCTCGGCCGGAACGACGTAGTTGACGAAGCCGATTTCCTTAGCCTCCGCAGCGTAAACCAGGCGAGCGGTAAGAAGCATGTCCATAGCAAGCTTGCGGGGAACGTCGCGAGCCATGCGAACTAGGCCGCCGGTAGAGGCGATCAGGCCAACCTTGGGCTCGGTCAGGCCGAAGCGAGCATGTTCGGCTGCGACGACGATGTCGCAGGAAACCGCGATCTCCATGCCGCCGCCGGCTGCGACGCCGTTGACTGCGCAGATGACGGGCTTGGGGCAAAGACGGTCGGTCAGGCCGCCGAAGCCGTGGTCGGTGACCGTCATGCACTCGCCGCCGCTGGACAGCTCGGAGAGGTCCTCGCCAGCGCAGAAAGCCTTCTCGCCGGTGCCGGTAACCACGATGACGCGAACGCGGTTATCCTTCTCTGCCTTGTTCATGATGTCTTCCATGGCGGCAGAGGTCACTGCGTTGATGGCGTTGCGCTTCTCGGGGCGATTGATGCGCATGATAAGCACGCCGTCTTCGCGCAGGTCGGTTACGACCTCAGGGGTTCCGTAGAAATCTGCCATTACTCCTCCTTTAAATGGATGCCTTGAACCGGATTTCCTCTGCGTGCCATCAAACCTTTGTTCCTACGACTTAGGTTTTTATGTGATGGGCGCCCGGCTCGTATTGAATGCTATGGGGCAGACCGTCTTGGAACATCGCTATAACTTCAGTAAAGCGGCAATAGCGAAAAACAGGGGCATCGTCAGTTTCTTGTGAGGAGTGTTTCGGACGTCACGAGACATCACCCCTACCCGAAATCCGAAAAAAGAAAGAAGTGGGCGTCTGAAGCCCGTAAAACCGCATGTAGAGCTGCTGTGAGCCGCTCAACAGGGGTTTTGCAGGCATAGTTAGTTTTTAAGTATTGGGGCATTCACGGCTATTTAGCGATGACAGGTGATGCCGCCGAGGGCATTATGCGGGCATCACGAAAGCGAGCCGCGCAACCGATCGCACAACATGCGAACAAACGTTGAGACGGAGCGCTTCGAAAGAAACACCTTTGGAAAGTTAATTGAAGGGAAGGCTCAAAATGAAGATAGCCGCTGCATTCAAGGTGGTTCCTGACGATCAGGACATCAAGGTCGCCGGTGATCGCACGCTCGATTACTCGAAGGCTAAGAACACCATCTCCGTGTACGACCTGAACGCTTTGGAAGTTGCTTCTCAGCTCGCTGCCCAGGTTTCCGGCTCTGCTGTTGCAATCACCGCTGGCCCTGCTGCCATCGATGAGTCCAAGCTTAAGAAGAACGTTCTTGCACGTGGCGTTGACGAGCTGTTCATGACCGCAGACGATGCTTGCGCTGACATGGATGCAAAGAGCACTGCAGCTGAGCTTGCTAAGCTCGTTGAGCAGATCGGCGATGTCGACCTGGTTCTGTGCGGCGACGGTTCCGCGGATAACTATGCGCAGCAGGTTGATGTACAGCTGGCTTGCAAGCTTGGCTGGCCCGTTGTCAACGCTGGCGCCAAGGTTACCGTCAAGGATGGCGCTCTTGAGGTTGAGCGCGTTCTTGAGGACGCCGTCGAGGTCGTCGAAGTGAGCCTCCCCGCTGTTGTTTCCGTTACTCCCGATGCCGCTGAGCCCCGCATCCCGGGCATGAAGGACATCCTGGCCGCCGGCAAGAAGCCGATGACCGTCGGCGCTGCAACCGACGTTGCTGCTTCCGCTGTCACCGTTGTCGACTGCAAGGCTCCCGAGCAGGCCGACCGTAAGCTCGAGATCATCGACGCCGCCGAAGATGGCGCCATCGAGAAGTTCGCAGCCGCCATCAAGGCAGCCCTGTAGGCCCAAGCGTTTTAAAGCTCAAGAAAGGCAGAGTAGATACTCATGAAAGCACTTATTATTGCTGAACACGCAGGTGCCGCTGCAGAGCTGGCAGCTGGTGCACGTACCATGGCCGACGAGGTCGTAGCCATTTCTTTCGGCGAGCCCGCAAACTGCGGAGCCGACAAGGTCATCCGCATCAATGTTCCCGAGGGCATCGCCCTGGACGCTGCTGCTGACACCGTGAACGCTGCATTCGACGCCGAGCGTCCCGAGATCGTCTTGGTCGAGGCTGCACGTCATATGAAGGTTATCGCTGGTAGCCTTGCATTCCATGCTGAGACTTCGGTTATCACTGATGTCATGGCTTTCGAAGAGGCTGGCGCTAAGAGCATGTACTTCGGCGGTATTGCCGAGCGCGTGCAGAAGTCGGCTGGCGAAGTTGCAATCTACACCGTTGGCGCTGGTGTTTTCGAGGGCGCCGAGGCTGCTAACGGCAGCGTTGTCGATCAGGAGTGGGTTGAACCCGCTCGCGCCGCGAAGGTTATCTCCTCCAAGGCAATCGAGAAGAGCGGTGTGGATCTGTTCAAGGCTGAAGTTGTCGTTGCTGCTGGCCGTGGCTTTGCTGAGGAGTCTCAGCTTGATATGGCCAACGCTCTGTGCGACAAGCTTGGTGCTGGCCTGGCTTGCTCTCGTCCTTTGACTGAGGGTGTTAACTGGCTTCCGACCGAGCGTTACGTTGGCGTATCCGGCCTGATGCTGACCCCCAAGGCTTACATTGCCGTTGGCATCTCTGGTCAGATGCAGCACATGGTTGGTTGCAACCGCTCCGGCGCGATCTTCGCAATTAACAAAGACAAAAATGCACCGATCTTCAAGCAGTGCGATTACGGCCTGGTGGGCGATCTTAAGGATATTCTTCCTGCGCTTACCGCGGCACTTTAACGAGACTCCCCCGTACCGCGGTTCTCTGCAACCCCTTTTGTTTTAACACTCCTTATTAAAACAACCTCTCCCTATATTAACTCTCCCTTTAATTAATTCGAAGCGCGGTACGGGAGTCTTACTTGAACTTTAGATTGGCGGCCGGTTTCGACCGCCAATTGAAGGATTATGACCGATAAATTGACGGCTTAGGTCGTCAATGAAAGGAACCGATATGTCAGATTTCGACGCGATTGTGGTAGGCGCTGGCTGCGCTGGCTCGGTCGCTGCGTACGAGCTTGCCAAAGCCGGCAAGAGCGTCCTGGTCGTGGAGCGCGGCAACTTCGCCGGTGCCAAGAACATGACCGGTGGCCGTATCTACGCGCACTCCCTTAAGAAAGTTTTCCCCGATTTTGAGTCTGAGGCTCCCCTTGAGCGCAAGATCACGCATGAGCGCATCGCCATGCTGGATCCGAAGTCCGAGATGACCATCGATTTCACCTCTTCCGAGCTGGGCGAGGAGGGCAAGGACTCTTACTCCGTCCTGCGTGGACCCTTCGATCAGTGGCTTGCCGAGAAGGCCGAAGAGGCCGGCGCCGAGTTCATCTGCGGCATTGCCGTTGAGGAGCTGATGAAAGACGAAAGCGGCCGTGTCATCGGCGTTCGCGCAGGCGACGACGAGATCACCTCAGATGTCGTCATCCTGTGCGAGGGCACCAACTCCATGCTTTCCGAGCGCTGCCTTGGCAATGCTCGTCCCAAGGCCAACCAGATGGCCGTCGGCATCAAGGAAGTCTTCGAGCTTCCTGAGAACGTCATCGAGGATCGCTTCCTGGTTCCCGAGGGCGAGGGTGCCGCAATGCTGTTCGTCGGCGACTGCACCAAGGGCAGCGTCGGTGGCGGCTTCTTGTACACCAACAAAGAGTCCATTTCCCTGGGCCTTGTTGCCACAATCTCTTTGGCTGCTGACGGTAGCCGCAACGAGACGCCGGTTTACCAAATGCTCGAGGATTTCAAGAATCATCCTGCTGTTGCCCCCATCATCCGTGGCGCCAAGATGGTCGAGCACTCCGGGCATATGGTTCCCGAGGGCGGCTACAACATGATCCCGAAGTACATCTTCGACGGCTGCTTGATCGCTGGCGAGACCGCTGGCCTGTGCATGAACATGGGCTATCAGGTTCGCGGTATGGACTTCGCCGTTGCTTCTGGTCAGATGGCTGCTCGGGCTGCTGTTGAGGCTTTGGACAAGGGCGACACCTCTGAGGCCGGCCTTGCTTCCTACAAGCAGAAGATGGAAGACTCCTTCGTTATCCAAGACCTGCGCACTTTCTCGAAGTGGCCGCATGTCATGGAGGAGTGGGACTCCATGTTCACCGATTATCCGGTGATGGTGAAGGAGATCTTCAACGCAATGTTCAGCGTTGACGGTCAGCCCCAGGTTCCCCTGAAGAAGCGTATGATGCCCATCATCAAGAAGCGCGGTTTTTTCAAGCTTGGCCGCGAGGTCATGAAGGCGGTGAAGGCACTGTGAGTAAGGTTTGCGAAATCACGGTCAACGTCGACGAGGCGCTGTCTGTTAACAAGTACGAGGTCGATGAAGAGACTGCTCACATCGAGCTTACCGAGGACGACGGTTCTGAGACCTATCACGAGGAGTTTCTTAAGCTCGTGCGCGTTTGCCCTGCTGGTCTGTACAAGATCGACGAGGACGGCGTGAAGTCCTTCGACTACGCTGGTTGCCTTGAGTGCGGTACCTGCCGTATCGCTTGCGAGGGTACCATCGTCAAGAAGTGGGTTAACCCCGGTCCGACCATGGGTGTCGAGTATCGCTTCGGCTAAGATGCACGGCAAGCTTGCTCATAGATTGATTTGGCGCTGCAGATTAAGATCTGCGGCGCCTTTTGTTTTGCTGCCGAGGTGAACGGTGTGTCGGATGTGGCGGGAGCTGCATGGCAACCTCGTTTTGATTGATCACGCCATTGCCTTGGGCGAATCGGCATGAACGCCGCAAAAAGCCCCTTACGATCGCGGCGATCGTAAGGGGCAAGGGTTCGTCTTCGATAGCGTGCTTAAGGAGGCTAATTGTTTTTATCGTTGCCGTGACGGTTGATGTAGTCGATAAGCTCGGAGCGCTTGTGGATACCCACCTTTTCGTAGACGTGGCGAATGTGGGTGTTAACCGTGTACGGCGAGATATACAGCTTCTTGGCCACGTTGTCGGTGGTGAAGCCACGAGCGATAAGCGTGACGATCTCGGTCTCGCGAGCGGACAGTGAGAATTCCGCTGCGAGCTCTTTAATGCGCTGTTCCTGCGTGGATTCGGATGACGGGGGAGCCATAAGCTGCATGATGTTGTACTCCTGGCGAACCAGAGGGATCACGATGGCCGCAAGGATGCAAACGAAGATAAGCGACGTGGGCTTGGTGGCGACGATCGCGAACTCTGGATGTGCTTCGTATGCCAGTGCAATGGAATTACCGAGTGCGATGCCCAAGCGAATGAACGCGCCGCTGAAACCGAAAGCGAATGCTACCGGAATATAGCCCTTCACACCCAAAACACCGAAGTACATAACCAGCAGGATTTCGAACACGGCGACAACCGCAAGGATCAGGTAGAACGCGACATTATACTGATTGTTTCCCATTAGGAAGACAGCAAACGCAATAATGGCCAGGACAATAAGCCAAGGGAATATCCTGTAGATGTTTAAGCGTTCTTTGGTGAGAGCGCAGATGCCTCCGATAAGCAGAAGTAAAAGGGCGCCGCCCATCGATCCGAATGTGAAGGCCGAATCGCCGTATGCAAAGGTGTCCCACGGAATGATCGCCACAAGGAAGTAGCAGGCGGCTGCCGCAACGAACGTCGTGTCGCAGACAACGATCATCGGCTTGAATGCACGATGAGCGGTGCTTTTGGGAAGCAGCGTGGGGTAGGGAAGGTCTTTTGCGGCGTTTTCACCATGCGCGTAGAGGATGGCGGCACCAAGCGGCATAAGGGAAATCAAAACCGAGGAGACACCGCTGGGCAAGAGGTAGCAGATAAGCGACGAAACGAACATGACGAAGCCGACCGTGGTTGCGATGTAGCCCATTTGGAACGTGGTCTGCGTGCGAGAATACAGCTCACCCCACATTATCCAGAGAATGGCGTTGGTTACGCCGACGATTACGGCTAGGCCATACGAGATAAGGTCGGTTGGGAACGTGAATGCTAGCAGGGTGAGGATGGCGGTAGAGCCTACGGCGAAGCCAGTGGCAGTCCAATGAAGCCATGGTATGTCGGAAAGATGACGCTTCCTGTTCAGGACTATTGGAATTGCGAGGAACGAGATGCCAGCGGCAACAAGTGCGATAAGCCACGACTGCGTGACGCAGTCGTCAAGAAGTTGGGCGCCGACGAACGAACCGTGCAAGAACCAAAGATTATAATGCCATGCAAGAAGCAAGGCGAAGCCGACATAGCGGTAACTTGGGTGGCTGGGTGAATTAAAGCCCGATTCCACCTTTTCAGGGACTGATCCCTTAGCGCTCATCTGTTTCCCCTAGCACAAGTCAGTCTGTATGTTGAAGTGAATCACAGCAAGAATACGTGTCGGCCATAGTTGGCCATGAATTATTAATTATAACTACAAACTATACTGTTGTGGGCTTTTGATTATGGAAACCCGATTGATTTTCGGTGGCTCGTTGAAGCAAGTTATGAGGGAAGCCATCAAGTTTTCTGCAATTCGCTAGCACGCTGTTGTTACCCTTGATCCTGGATCGATTCATGAATTGTTCTCGCTCTCTCCGATGTCGATGCGGAAGGTTCTGCTTTATTCGAATCTGCGCGATTTCACGTCCGAGTAACTAAAGATTCGCGACACTAAGCATGTCTCACTAATATTTAACGATGCTTTTTCTCCTAATTAAGGGACATAATCCGCCCGAGCGCTGCCGTAATGGGGCAGCGACGGATCTGAGAGGAGAAAGAATGGCAATTTCTACCGAGATCGTTGGCAAGACCTTTGGACCGTTCGTGCGCGATTACACCTTCAAGGATTTGGAGATTTGTGCGCTTGGCTGCGGTGCCGGCTGGGACGGCAAGGTCGATTTGGAATACGTTAACGAAGGCGATGCGAAGAACCCCAATTTGAAGGTGCTTCCGATTTTCGCGGTGCCTTTGACCGTTAACGAGGAAATGACCACCACGCTTGATTACGGTTTCGATTACTCCGGTTCGCTGCATTACGGTATTGATGTTCGTTTCCATGCGCCGTTCAAGATGGCCGACCATATTGAGACCTTCGTAACCCAGGAAGCCATTTGGGATCGTGGCGAGGGCCGTGGCTCTCTTTCTAAGCAGGTTGGCAAGTCGTATTCGTCCGACGGCACGTATCTGTGCACGGTCGACACATACGACTGCTGCATTTACGATGGCGGCTGGGGTGGCGAGCAGCCTCCCAAGGATGTTGTCGAGTACCCCGATCGCGAGCCTGATTTTGTTTATGAGGAAACCTACGGTTTGAACTGGCCACTTGTTTACCGTTTGATGGGCGACTGGCACCAGCAGCATATCGATTGGTCTTACACCGAGCAGACCGGTCTTGAACGCCCCATTGCCCACGGTGTCAGCAGCGCGGGTGTTGCTATGCGTCATGTCATTGCGCTTCTGTTCCCGGGCAAGCCCGAGGCCATGACCCGCTTCAAATGCCGCTTCACCTCTCCGGTGCTGCCGGGCGTTCGCTTGCGGACCATCGTTTGGAAGACCGCAGGAGGAGAAGCTCGGTTCCGTATGGTCAACGCTGATGCTCCAGACTCCAAGCCGTTCTTGAACAGCGGCATCGTGGAATGGGATCCGTCGTTGCTGTAGGGGGACTCCCGGGAATCAAAACGGAGCGATGTTGTCAGCTTGTATATAGGATACAGGCTGCTCTGGTTTATGACAGGTCGTCGTCGAAGTGAATTCGGCGGCGGCCTTATCGTTGTAGTGCGCGGTAAATTGTTACAAAATTACCGAACACTCAAATGGATAACAACTACTCCAGGACCTATTTTAAATAGCTGAGTAAATCGCTTATTTGAAATGATAGACTTGTGAATGGTAATCAATCATTGTGCAACAGTCGGTTGCCTGTATATGTTATCGCGCGCACGACGTTTTTTAAAGGTGTTCGTGCAGAGGGGCGACATTGTTGAAAGGAGTTTATCGTGCATGCAGGAATGAGGGCGGCTGAAAAAGCATCTTGGGGGGGGGGTCGCGTTTTTAGCTTTGCTGATCTCGCTTGTTGCTGTTTGCTTCATGCCGGCAGTAGCGCACGCTGACGCGTCAAGCATCACTAACGATCGCACGAAGGCGACCTACACCGATATCGCCACCGCAACCTCAGAGGCGCAGAGCGGCGATACCATCTTGCTCGGCGAGGGCAACTACACCCTCTTTGGGGTTATGTCCGAGGGCCACACCAAGGACAAAGATCTGACGTTCGTGGGTTTGGGTGCTGACAAGACTGCATGGAATATCGGCGCTCTTGTGCCCGATCCCGCTAATTTCGGCACTGAGTACAACGGCGACTATTCCTTTGACGGCGCCGGCACTGTAACCTTTGAGAATATGACGATGCGTTCTGGCAGCGCCGACTATCTTGGTTTCATTCGAGCCAATAAGACCGTGCTCGACGGCTGTGTTGTCAACGGTAAGACGTTCTACTGGGGCTACGAGTCCGCCGAGTTTACGAACACGACGTTCAACGCGCCCGATGGCGATTACTCTCTCTGGACGTACAGCTCGCCGACCATGACGTTCAACGGCTGCACCTTTAATTGCACCGGCAAAGCGATCAACGTCTACACTGATTACGGCGCAGGCAAGCATGACATCATCGTCAACGTAAACAACTGTACGTTCAACTCGAATGATAGTAAGGGCAAGCAGGCTCTGAGCATCAACGATTCCAATATGGGGTCCTATAAGTACATTATTAAGTTCACGGGTAATAACACTGCAACGGCAGCGCGAGACAATACGACTTGTTCTCAGCTGTTTGGTTTTGGCGGCAAATCCACTTACAACTCTGGTCGCTCCGATGTGTACTTCGGCGACGAGCTGGTGTGGGCTCAGGGCGAAATGAAGAGCCACTCCTACACTGATGGTCAGCATGAGGATAACTTCGTAGACCAGAACGATTATGTCTGGACGCAGGAAGGCGAGGACTGGTACTGCACCGGTCATGCTAAGTGCGGTTACTGTGGTTGGCTGATTGAAGAAAAGGTAAAGGCTGAAGTTGTTGTCGATCCTGCAACGTGCCTTGAGGCGGGTAAGACTTCCTATGTGGCCAACTTCACCCACAAGTGTTTTACCCCACAGACCAAGAGCGGCGAGGCCATTGATTGTCTCGGCCATGACTGGGGCGAGCCCACGTACGCCTGGAAGCAGGACGGCGAGGACTGGTACTGCACCGCAACCCGTGTCTGCAAGCGTGATGCCACCCATATCGAGGCCGAGACCGTGAAGGCTACCTACAAGGTAACCACTCCGGCAACTACCGAGAAGGAAGGCGCTGGTCTGTATACCGCTTCCTTCAAGAGTGATGTTTTCAAGACGCAGACCAAGGATGACGTCATCGCTAAGCTTCCAGTAAAGACGGAAGAGAAGGAAGATCAGGCAAAGGCGCCTGAAGCACAGCCGATCCTTGCAACAACGGGTGATGTGAACGCATTCGCTATTCCCGTTGTTCTGGCTGTAGCTGCGGCTGCTGCTATCCTCACCTTCGTGGCTTTGCGTCGTAAGAACCAGCGTTAAGCCAGAACCACATCGGTCTATTCCGAGGCTGACTGCAAGTAACAAAAAGCCTGCGGGTTTCCGTTCAATCGGATTCCCGCAGGCTTTCCTTGTTCTCGGGCGCATTGATAGTCATGAAAAGGACCGTCTAGGACGGTCCTTAAAAAGATCACGGACGAAAGCGCCGATTCTGTAGGCTCTAGAGCCCCAGCTCTTCGACGGCGGCTTCCCTCATTTTGTACTTGAGGATCTTACCAGCCGCGTTCATGGGGTAGGAGTCCACGAACTTGATGTAGCGAGGCACCTTGTGGCGCGCGATGTTATTCATCATGAACTCGCGGATTTCAGGCTCGGTCATGGTCTCACCCTCTTTCAGGATGATGCACGCCATGGCTTCCTCGCCGTACTTCTTGTCGGGCACCCCGATAACCTGGCAGTCGCTGACTTTGGGGTGGGTGATGACGAAATCCTCGATCTCCTTGGGATAGACATTCTCGCCGCCGCGGATGATCATGTCCTTCAAACGGCCGGTAGCTACGAAGCAGCCGCGCTCGTCGCGCATCAGCAGGTCGCCGGAATGCAGCCAGCCGTCTTCGTCAACCGTTTTGTACGTGGCGTCGGGCATCTTGTAGTAGCCCTTCATGATGTTGTAGCCACGCGAGCAGAACTCGCCAATGCGGCCGTCGGGAAGCTCCTCACCGGTCTCGGGATCGATGATCTTGCACTGAACATGTGGGAAGGCGTAGCCAACGGTTTCGGTGCGCAGGTCAAGCGGATCGGTCCAGGCGCTCATGGTGGAGCCCGGGGCCGATTCGGTCTGGCCATACACCGACACGATGCCGGTCATGTTCATCTCGTCAGGCTGAGCCGCGCGCTTCATCAATTCGGGCGGGCAGCCAGCGCCGGCCATGATGCCCGTGCGCATGTGGCTGAAGTCAGTCTTGCGGTAGTCCTCGTGGTTGAACATGGCAATGAACATGGTGGGAACACCGTTGAATGCCGTGATCTTTTCCTGCGTGATGCAATGCAGCGAAGCCTTGGCGCTGAAGTAAGGCATGGGGCACATGGTTGTGCCGTGCGTCATGGAGGACGTCATGGACAGCGTCATGCCAAAACAGTGGAACATGGGCACGTGGATCATGAAGCGATCGGCGGTGGACAAGCCCATGCGGTCGCCGATGCACTTGCCGTCGTTCACGACATTGCGATGCGTCAGCATGACGCCCTTGGGGAAGCCCGTGGTGCCCGAGGTGTACTGCATGTTGCAGACGTCGTCGGGGCGAACCTCGGCGGCCATGCGCTGGATCTTCTCAAGCGGCACTAGCTCGGATCGCTCCATTGCCTGCTCGAAGGTCAGGCAGCCGGGCATTTCGAAACCAACGGTGATGACGTTGCGCAGGAACGGCAGCTTCTTGCAATGCAGCTGCTCGCCGGCTTTAGTAGTAGCAATTTCGGGGCACAGCTCGTTGATGATCTGGCGGTAGTTCGAGTCAAGCGCGCTGTCGATCATGACCAGCGTGTGCGTGTCGGACTGACGCAGCAGGTACTCTGCCTCGTGGATCTTGTACGCGGTGTTCACGGTAACCAGTACGGCGCCGATTTTGGTGGCTGCCCAGAAAGTGATGTACCAAGCAGGTACGTTGGTGGCCCAAACGGCAACCTTGCTACCGGGCTTCACGCCCATGGAAACCAATGCGCGTGCGAAGGTGTCCACGTCGTCGCGGAATTCTTCGTAAGTACGCGTGTAGTCCAACGTGGTGTATTTGAAGCAGTATTGATCAGGGAAGCACTCGACCATCTTGTCCAAAACTTGTGGGAAGGTGAGGTCGATGAGTTCGTCCTTCTTCCAGACGTACTCGCCTGTGCCGTCGTGGTTCAGGTACAGGGTGCGGCGCTTGCCGCGCGTATCCTCGAATTGCTCCATGTAGTTCACGAAGTGGGGGAAGATGACTTCCATGTCGGTAAGGTCTTCCATCCATTCGGGCATCCATTCAAGCGACACGAAGCCGTCGTAGTCGATGGAAGACAAAGCGCGTACAACCTCGTCGATGGGCAAGGTGCCTTCTCCAACCAGGTTGAACGTGCCGTCGTTGTCTGAATCACGCATGTGAACGTGCTTGACGTAGGCGCCCAAGTTCTTGATGGTGGTTGCCGGGCTTTCGCCGCCCACGCGATAAACGTTGTGAACATCCCACAGAACACCCAGGTAATCGCTGGCGTACTTGTCCATGATGCCGGTCAGACGCGTAGTGCTAGAGAAAATGCCGCTCGATTCAATCAGCAGAATGACGCCATGCGCCTCTGCGTAAGGGACAAGCTGCTCCAATGCGCAATGGATGGCGGCTTCGTCATCGTTTTGAACGACGACGCAAACCATGTCGACAGATGTTGCTTCTGCAAGATCGATAAGTTTCTTTGCTTCTTGAACTTGCTCTTCACCAGCTGAAATATCGATGGAAGAGTCAAGTGCGGGAATGGTCAGACCTTTGTCGTGCAGCGCGCGAGCAGTGGCCTGGGTGTTGTAGCGGTCAAGGGGGGCGCCCTTGCCGGTGAATGCTTCATTGATCAGCGGGTTGTGGATCTCGATGCCCGAGAAGTCCATTTCGAGGGCGGTGCTTACCAGCTCGTCCCAAGAATGGTCGGCCCAACCGCGGGTAGAAAAGGAAAGCTTCATTAGTTCTGCTCCTCGTATGCGATCTTGTTCAGCGCGTTGATGTACGCGCGAATGCTGGATTCGACGATGTCGGTGGAAATGCCGCGTCCGGAATACACCTTGCCATTGGCAATGAGTTTGACGATGGATTCACCTACTGCCTCGCGGCCTTCGGTAACGGCTTGGATGCGGAAATCGTCAAGCTCGTAGTGCTTGCCCACAACCGATTCGATGGATTTGAATGAAGAGTCGATGGGGCCGTCGCCCAGCGACACCGCTTCATGGATCTCACCGTTCTTACGCAGCGAGATATGCGAGGTTGCCTTGAAGCTCATGCCGGTGTTGATGACATAGCCCTCAAGAACATACGTAGGCGGAACTTGCAGCGCGGCCGAGGCGACGATGGCGTCAAGTTCGGTGGCGCCGACGTTTTCTTTGTATGCGGCAATCTTCTTGAATGCCTCGAACACCGATGCGGCGTCTTCGTCGGAGAGACTGTAGCCCAAACGCTCGACGTACTGCATAACGGTTTCTTGATCGTCGCCCGCGGTGAGGACGAGTCCCTCTACCGCTTCGGAAACGGAATCGGTGAACTTGAGCGCTTTGGAGCGATCTTCGCAGCACAGGCGAGCGATTTGATTCATGGCTCGTTTAAGTTCGGTTACACGGACGTGACATTGGGCATCAAGCGCGTCGGCCTTTGCGGCAAGGATGCGGGAGATGTTGTCAAGCGCGACGACGTCCATGGGGTAGGAGGTTGCTTTCACCAGGGAAGCGCCTGCCATGACGCCGGCAACTGCGCAGGCGTCGGCCATGTTCAGGTTGTTGCAGCAAGAAATGCCAAGGGTGATATCGTTCAGTTGGGGTGCAGCCTGGGTAAGGTTGCTAATGAACTCGGCGAACTCCTCGGGAAGCATGGAGCCGGCGGCATCGCATACGGTAACCGTCTTGGCGCCAGCGTCAACAACAGCCTCGATGATCTTGGCCAAGTAGGCAACGTCAGTGCGGGTGGCATCAACGGCCACGAACTCGACGTCGTCGGTAAGTTGCGCGCATTTGGCCACAGCCGCGGCAGCATCGGTAACCAGACTGTCCGCCTTCTTACGCTGGATGTATTCCATGCATGAGGGGCTTACAGCCGCCTCCACCTGCAGTCGAACGCTCTTTGCTCCCTTAGCTGCGTTCCAGACGGCTTCGATATTCTGCTCGTCCATCTTCACGGGGACGGCAAGCGTGCTGTTCTTCACCAGAGAGGCAATGGATTTGATTCGCAGGGCATCGACCTTGGAAGATTCGATACCCTCAACTTCAATAGAGCCCACACCGATACGGTCTAGGATCTTCACGATTTCTAGCTTCTCCTTGAAGGATAGGGAGAGCGTTTTGGAGGTAGCGGCCTCTTTCATCGTGATGTCACTGACACGTATGTCTTTCATGTGCGACTCCTGACTTGTACGAACTTACTTCTTACGCGCCCTTGCTTGGACGCTTTCGGTTGGGAACCCCTTCCGATATAACGAAGTATTGTCGCATCATCTTCAAAGTCGCGCTATGTGAAATAAGTTCGTAACAGTTAATTAATTGTTCTTTCATAAATACTGCTGGCAGCCTTGATGAAAAAGAAGAAAGCCCTGAAGAGAGGTGAAATCCGGATCCATCGAATGCATCGGTTCGAATAAAGTCATCTTTGGCGAATGTGGTTCGAATGGGGTTACGCCTGCTCTTCTTCCTCGATGAGCTTCGTGGCGTATTCGATGGCGTCGTCGATGTTCGCGCGGAAGTTGTCTTTGCCAACCAAGTCGACGAAACCTGCATGCTCCATGGTTTTCATGGGTTGCTCGTTTGCGTGGCTGAAGATCAGGCGTACCCCGTTCTCGCTGCAGTATTTGTACAGGTTCTCCAGCGCGTTCATGCCGGTTGCATCCAAGGAAGGAACGCCGCGCATGCGGATGATCAAGTACTTAGTAAATTCCTTTACCGAAATGTCTGAAATGCGGTCGGCCATGCCGAAGAACATGGGGCCGTTG
Source organism: uncultured Coriobacteriaceae bacterium (assembly GCA_937937585.1). Taxonomy (GTDB): domain Bacteria; phylum Actinomycetota; class Coriobacteriia; order Coriobacteriales; family Eggerthellaceae; genus UMGS1502. The sequence goes on along the minus strand of CALDCB010000015.1, from coordinate 32,907 downwards.
ATTTCGTACACGCGCACGCTTTTCGGCAGTTCGCGCAGATTCGTGACTTGAGAATCGTCGTCGCAGTAGTACTTCCAACCTTTAACTTCGGTTTCTTCGCTCACCATCTTCATGAACAAGACCACAGTGATCACCATGCCGACGCCAATGGCGGTTACCAGGTCGAACACGATGGTCAGCGTGAACGTAAGGAGCAGGGTTGCGATGGCGCCGCGCGATGCAGTGGCGCACAGGTGGGCAAAGCTGCGCCAACCCGACATGTTGTAGGCAACCTGAAGAAGAATGGCGGCGATGGTGGGCATGGGAATGAGGGCGGCGTAGGGCATAAGGAACACTAGAACGGCAAGAAGCACTACGGCATGAACCATTCCGGCAACTGGCGTGCGGCCACCGCTTCTAACGTTTGCGGCGGTGCGGGCTATGGCGCCCGTTGCGGGAATGCCGCCGAAAAGCGCCGAGCCGATGTTGCCCATGCCCTGAGCGACCAGTTCCATGTTGCAGCGGTGGTGGCTTGAGATCATGGAGTCGGCAACCACGCAAGATAGCAGCGACTCGATGGCAGCAAGAAGCGCAATGGTAAAGCCGTTGGCAAGCTCATCGCGCAGCAGGGCGAGGCTGATGTGCGGGACATGCAAGGTGGGCAATCCAGCGTTGATGGTATACAGGTCGCCAATGGTATTGACGTCAAGACCCAGCAAGGGAACCATCGCGGCACCCACGATGACGGCAACAAGCGATCCGGGGATGCGCTTAGACACCTTGGGCCACGCGATAAGTATCGCAAGGGAAACCACTCCCACGATAAGGGCTTGCGCATTAAAGGTGCCGATGTTTTGCGCAACGGCCGTCATTTTGTCGATGGCGTCGATGGTGACGGTGCCTGCGGGATAGGTTAGTCCCAGCAGGTCTTTTATCTGCCCGATGACAATGGTGACGGCAATGCCGGCGGTGAAGCCGGTGGTGATGGTGAAAGGCACGAAGCGAATGAGGGTGCCCAGTTTCAGCAAGCCCATCAGCATAAGGATGACGCCCGCGATGATGGTGGCCGCAATCAGACCGTCAAGACCGTCTGTTGCCACAATGCCCGCTACGATGGTGGCGAACGCTGCAGTCGGACCGGAGATCTGCACGCGGCTGCCGCCGAACAGCGCAATAAGGAAGCCCGCGACGATTGCAGTGTACAAACCTTGTTCGGGAGCGACGCCCGAAGCAATTGCCAGCGCGATGGAAAGCGGAAGTGCGACTACTGCTACGACGATGCCGGAGACGATATCTTTTGGGATTTGCCTGCGAAGCTCTTTCTTGTCGGTATGCTTGATGATGCTGAACAGGATCGGTTTGATTTTGTCGCGCTGCATGGCCTTCAATTCGTGTCGAGTTGGTTGTGTTCATGGCTCCTGTGTCGCAGCTGCGCAAGCGAGTAAAGACGACAAGGCTCCCGCTAGGGGTGTTTTACCCTAGATGAAGCGTTGTTCTTTCGGGTTGTACGGAAAACTGTGCCGCAAGAGGATGTCTATAGTAACGCTTCGGCAACGAATGCCTTTTCGGTACATAAAAACGCCAGCAAGAGAGCGTGAAGATGCTGAATAAAAATACGTTCGCCATCTGCTTGAATGTCCTAAATAACAACCATATCATTCGTTATGACAAGCTATAACGGAGACGTTATCGAGGTGATTATGAGTTCAAGGCGTTCCTACGCGGAGAGTGTGCTTGTAAAGAAGGAAGGCAGAGTGGTTAGCGTTCCTGTAGCCAGAACGTTTTCTTCTCGGTTGCGTGGTCTGATGGGAAGGGCATCGCTCGGTGAAGAAGAGGGGCTATTTCTTTCCAACTGTTCGCGGGTACACTGCTGTTTCATGAGATTTCCGATTGATGTTTTATATCTAGATTCCAACCTAAGGGGGATCGAGGTTGAAACTCTGTTTCCGTGGCAGCTTGGCAAGAGAGTGAAAGGTGCCCGTCATGTCCTGGAAATGTCCGCAGGTTATTTCGATGGCATAGTACCCAGTTCGGTTCAACTCATAGAAAAGTAGAGGGAAAAAGAACGCGATCGATTCACCCTCGTGTTTGACTTTCTAGTTGATTTCGATCACGTGCAGCACATTGCTGTCAACGGTGAATGCAACGTCAAGAGAGCTATAAGCCAGATGATAAATGCGGGTTGGCTCATGCTTGCTACCTGCGCGTCGCGGATCTTGCTTTAGCACTTCCAGAAGCCCCGATAGCTTGCTTGGATTGATCGATTTGCGAAGTCGTTCAGGGAAATCCACCTCAAGCTCGTGCCATGGTGCGTTGTCGATCCATCCGCCTTGGGCATCGGTGTGGCAGTCGGCGAAAGGGATATAAGGCTTGATGTCCAAGATCGGCGTGCCGTCACGCAGGTCGGCTCCAAGTACGTGCAACACGGGACCTTCGTCGGTGATCTCTACCCGTTCGAGCTTAACGCAGCTTAAGCCAAGCGGATTGGGTCTGAAGGGGCTGCGCGTGGCGAATACGCCTACGCGTTCGACGCCGCCAAGTCGAGGGGGTCGAACTGTTGGCGACCATTTGTTCTTCGTGCCCTGTTTGCGGGGCGTGGCGGTGTCCTGGGCGATGTCGTTAGCGGTTCCGCCGGTTACACCATTTTCGAATTGCCAGATCAACCACAAATGCGTAAAACTTTCGATTCCCGCAACCGCCGATTCCAAGGCGTATTCTGGTTCAAATATGATGCGCCCTTGCAAGTGGGGTGCGAGAAAGCTGTTGCGGGGAATGCCGAACTTCTGTGGTAGATCGGTGCGAATATGGGCAATCGGTTTCATGCCGGGCCTTTGGTTGAGGTGATCGTTCGGTTTGAAGACTTGATTTCGGAACGCGTAGCAGATTGCTAGCGAGTATGAGCTCAAGGTTCGAAAGCAGCATACATTGTAGCTTTTCCCGCAATGCGGCGCCTTCTGCTCCGTTAGCGTCGAGCTTAAGCGTGGACCCCCGATTGATTTGGGGTTACTAAGCGCCAGCTTTAGTGTTTTCCGCAAATCTTTATTTTTCCTTTTTGTGCAAACTATCGATAGATTCCTGTCAGGTTTTCGCTTGGTCGTTCGTGTTGTAAGCAGAGAAGCTTTTCTACGGATGAAAAATCGCATGCAAGTTGAAAGGTGCTTATGGATGCACGAAGCGAGGCGGTTCGCCTTGTTGAAACATACACACCTTTGATAATGAGGATTGGCTATACGTACCTTCATTCAAAAGAGGATGCAGAGGATCTTTGCCAGGAGACGCTGGTGAAGCTGATTAGGCGCGGTGAAGCGTTTGCTGATGCGGAACACGAGAAAGCTTGGGTTGCGCGCGTGGCGATAAATCGTTGCAAAGATGTGCTTAAGTCGGCTTCGCGAAACCGAACCGTTGCCCTTGACGAGGCTTGCGACCGACCGGCGTCAACGGAAGAGGGCTGTGACATTGTCGAGGCCGTCGCCGCGCTTCCGGAAGCGTACCGTGAGCCTATCTTTCTGCATTACTGCGAGGGTTACAAGATCGCCGAGATCGCGCGCCTGGTTGGCAAATCTGAAAGCGCTGTTGCTAAGAATCTTTCCCGCGGACGCGAAATGCTGCGTGCAACCCTAGGAGGCGAATTCGAATGACCAATCGATATGCTGATGAAATGAAGAAAATCGAAATGAGCGACAAGCGCAAAGACGAGCTTCTCGATACGTTAACGAGTGAAATTAGTGCGGTGCAAACTAAGGAAGCTCATGCGGAAGGCACGCCCCGCAGGCAGGTGAAGCGCAAGCCGGCTGGCTTTAGGTTTGCCGCAGCCGCTGCTGTGTTTGCGGTTGTCGTCGGGTTAGGCGGCAGTGCCTATGCAATGGACATCGGTGGAATTCAGCGAACCGTGCAAGTTTGGATCCACGGCGATCAAACGGATGCAACTCTCGTTGTCGAAAACGGCTCGTACTCGCTTGACTATGAAGACGAGGACGGAAACCAGGTGCATAGGGAAGGCGGTGGCGTTGCGATCAATCCTGATGGGACTGAGCGGCCTTTGACCGAGGGGGAGCTTTTGGATGATATCAACGCCCCCGAGGTTGAATACGAGGAAGATGGTCGCGTGGTTGTTTACTACCTTAACCAGCAGCTTGACGTAACCGATAAATTCGTAGACGGCATATGTTACGTTCAGCTGCAGGTAGACGACAGCGTTCTGTATATGACAATCAAGTATCAAAACGGCTATGCTTGGAGCCCTCACGGCTACATTCAACCGAACATGTTCAACTAGCAACTACAACGCGCGCCTCGAGAATCGGGACGCGCGTTTTGTATCACGCCTTTATCGGGAAATTGAAATACGGGCGTACTCTTGCGTGCTAGAGTGTTGATTAATGCATGTTGCAGTAAGAAAGAGGAAGCGGATGGCTCTGCAAAAGAAGAATGTGAAGTGTGCCCGAGAGGTTGCCATACTCGCTCCGTTTGCTGCGAAGTGCTGCGTCAGGGATGGTATTTCAAATATGCCGTCGTTCACCACTTGCATCGAATACGCACTGGAGCGTGTGGTCGAATATGAGAAACACTTTGGGAAAATTGACTATCAGGCTTTAATGAGTTTGCCACTTTCGATGTTTGACGTACCAGCCACGTTCGATGGCGCCCTGCGTTACGAGGCTTCCTTGTTCGGGTCGGAGGAGTTCTTCTTGAAGCTTGAAGACTTTCGCGTGTCGCTTGCCGACCTTGGTTTTCCCGACGTCCATATTGTGTATACCAATTTCGCCTTGCGTGCGCTATTGCGCGGGCTTTTTGCTATCGAGCACTGTGGAAGCAAGTGTTTCGAGAGCGTGTTTAATCGTTCAAATTAGTTTAATTCTGCCTGTCTCATTAGAATGTTATTTGACAGAGCGGGAGCACACCCGTATTATGAGAACGGGTTTACACCCGCGTTTCGCTACAAGATAGGGTTGGTGCCAAGGGATTTATTTCGGAATGGTGCAGTTTTGATCTATGCAATGAGCGACATCCATGGGCATATGGACGCATTTGAGAAATCACTTTCGTTTGTTGAGCTGACGGAAGGGAGCTCGACGCTCGTTCTGTGTGGTGATTACTGCGATCGTGGACCATCCAGTATGCAGGTGCTACAGAAGATCATGGACCTTCAGAATGAATTCCCGGGTCAGGTGATTGCTCTTCGTGGGAATCATGAAGAAATGCTTTTGGAATATTGCGATATGGTTGCGGTAGATCCTCTGAATTTTACGCAAGCTTGGATTTTGGCCGATTCCAATTTGGCCACTGCAAAGAGCTTTCTTAATGTTGAGGCATTTTGCCAGGTGAAACACTTGCTCGCACGGAAGAAGTTCCATGAAGCTTACCGATTCACTGTTCGTCAAATCGAGGAAAACCATGCTGATGTGCTTGCTTGGGTAAGGGCCCTCCCATACTTCTACGAAACGCCACGGCAAGTGTTTGTTCATGCCGGCCTTGATGAGGAGGCGGGGGATCTGTGGCGCGTGGGCACCCCTCCCGAGTTTTTCACCGCTATGTCACCAGAATACGTAGGACAACGCTTCGATCTAGATGTTATTAGCGGTCATGTTAGTTCTGAATCGGTATCGGGTATCGCGGGGTACAGGGGCGTCTGGTACGACGGAGCATCTCATTTCTTCATTGATGGCTGCGTGGTGGATACGGGAGTCATTCCAGTTCTTGCCTTTGATGAAGTTACGGGGGAGTACTGGGAGAAATGGCCTAATGAGCGCCGTGTCGAAAGCGTGCAGACGGATGAGTTGCGGCGACGGTCTGGCGCTCGGTTTCATAACGTGAATTCTTAAAGAGAAGGAGTTCAATGCATACGCAGGATTTCAATTACTTGCATGACCTTACAACCGAAGATTTCGATGTAGACAATCGGCCGGATCCTGACACTGAATCAATGATCCTCAAAGAAGACCTTATCGAGGTTTTCTGGGGTTCTGATAATACGGAAGCGCGCGTTTCAAGGAAAAAGGATTTCGATACGGCCCTTTCTGGGATGTTGAAGTGAAGTCGGGCGGGCGCAATATCCTGCTAGCTGTGGATTACATTGGGCCGAGTGTCTATTGGCTTAAGCGCTTCTATGCTGATCAGGGGATTTGCTCTGAGGCGGCTGATAATTCCATTCGTGAATTTCTAAAAGTAAGCCGCAAGCTTGGAGGGCATGTTTTGTTCCCGCGCGGCACTGTCCCTGGGGACAAAAGCGGTCGTCACCTTACTTTGAACCAAGCTCGCGGCGGAGCGGCTGGAGTGTTCGACCGAATTGATATCACTTTGCTGTGCTTGAAAACTTGTTATGATTGTCCTGAATTGCAATCCGGCGATAGTCCTCGCGACTTTTCTGCATTTATGAACGAGATGTCCAGGTATTTCCCGGGTCAAAGAAGATTCGAGAAGGTTAAACCCCATTTGAAGCGAGTTATTGATTCTCTTCGGTATTACGCTGACGATTTCGCTTACTTCGGCTCGTTTCTAGGGTTTTGCGAAAGGCAGAGCCTTGTTGGTTCGTTTGTAACCCAAGAGGGAGCAGTTAAAACGTTTGCACCGCTGTATCCTTTGCTGCCTGCAAACTATCAGGACTATGCTGTAAGGGTGAACCGCGCAATCGAGGAGCGAAATCGCGTGATGCATGTTGGCTTGATTGCAGCCTAAACAAGTGCATTGGGTTCCCTCGAACATACGACTCTCTCGGGCTGTTTTCCTTTTTCGTTCGCACAGGCTACCTTCGATGATCTGGTGTTAGTCGAAACATTTGGTCTTTTGCGTCTAATTGGCGATTGAAAGCGATGCTGCTTGTGTGGTGAAATTGATTTATCTGAGATCAATATCGCAAAGCGAAATTCGGCGATGTGCGGAAAGGGGGGACCCCTTATGAAGCGAGTGCTAATCATTACGCTGACGTTCGCGCTCTCTTTGTCAATGGTAGGTTGTGCCGCAAATTCGGTTGAGCCAAGTGGGACCACCTTTGTTAAGGCGGCCATCTCTGATCGGGTGGATACAATGATGGCGGAGGGTTTGCGGGAGCTGTCGTCGCTTCCTTCTTTCTATCCCGAGAGTACTGAGTCTTGGATTGATCAAGACGCTTATATCGTTTATTCCGGCATCTTGGACAGACGCGCAGAGCGATTGCTGGGTGAATGCTCTTCTGAGTTGCAAACCACCGCATTGAGTGGTTATGAGGTCGTGAATTTCTATCAAAAAGAAACCCTTTCGGATGAAAGCGGAACCTACACCGTCTATTACTGGGAACCCGCTTTCTTGACGACTTCGCGTGATGATATTTCGCTGGCTGATGGTTTGTATTTCGATACCAGCGGAAGGCTTTGCGGGTACGAGCAGTTCACGTATTTCGTGGTTAAAGATGAAACTGGGGACTTTCCAACCTATCGCTTCCTGAGTGCGGATTTGTTTAACGGCACTGGCGAAGGGGCAGCGAACGCGCATGCTTTGCAACGCATCAAGCTAGCTTTCGAGCCTGCTGTTCAGGGGGACTGGGCGGAAGATGCGCTTGGCGATTACTCGAGCTACAACGAGGTATCCGTTAGCTCGGAGGAGCCTGTGGCCCAGGTGCTTTTCTCCTGCGATCGAGCCGTTAAAGACTTCAAGGTTTTGGGCGTTCAAGCTATTCCCACGAAAAACACCGTGCTGTATTCCACTGATGATTTGTTTGATTGCGGCGAGCTGACGCCTGATTGCCCGTTGCTGTTGAACATGACTTTTTTCGGAACGCTGCCGTATTTTGGGGTTTCTTACGTCGACGACAGCGGCGAAGCAATCAGTTATTCAATCAACATGAGCGGCATGGATGGCTCGGTGATTTTGGATGAGATCGTTCCGGTCATGGGGTAGTAAACGCGTTGGCTAACTCACGCTTGTGAGGCGCCCTTGATAGCCGCTTAGGACGCGCGCGTTGCCGCCGGCGATAGCGAGGCCTTTTTCAAGCGCCGCTCTTGGCAGGTTGTAGTCGTTGTTGTTTTGCGAGACGTGCATGGCGATAACGGTTTCGGGTGTGCGAAGCCCCGCGTTGCGAGATTCGGTAATAAGGGCGGCAAGCTCCTCGGTGGCTTGCGGGTTCGATAGGTGCCCGAATTCCGAGGCGATTCGCCTTTTAATGACGTAAGGATAGCTGCCGTTTTGTAGCATGGTTTCGTCATGGTTGCTTTCCAAAGCCAAAATGCGCACGTCGAGCAAAGCTTCGTGTGCGGCGCTTGTCACGATGCCCGAATCGGTTATGTATCCTAACGCGTCGTCATCGGATGCTTCGATGCGAAAGCCAAACGAAGCGGCGGCATCGTGGCTGGTGGCGAAAGGGAGTACGTTTAAGCCAGCGGCTTCTATCGAACCCTGCTTCAGCGCTAGCGGGGAAATGCCAAAATCATCTGCGATTTTCTGCAGCGTGCTACTCGCGTCGATGCAGGCTCTGTTGGCGAAAATCGTTGGAGCACATCCTAATTTCGCTAACCCGCGTAGCACCACGCCCAAACCCTTGGTGTGATCCCCATGCTCGTGCGTGATGAGCACGGCTTCAATTCCAGCGGGATCGAAGCCTGCCTGGTCACAACGTTCTAGGAAATCGCGCTTGCATATTCCGCAGTCAATTAGCACGCCTGTGCCGGTTTTTGCGTTTTCCACGATAGCGGCATTGCCTTTGCTGCCGCTTGCAAGCACATGTAATTTCAGCATGGGGTTCTTTTTTTCACGCGCGATCGCGCAGTTATTTCTTGAGCAAGTATAAGCGAATGGATGGGGGGGTGCGCGAAAGCGTGCCTTGGCTTCTTGATATCGGAGGTTCGGGGCTGGTGGCCGTATGCGTTCGACGCATTTGCAGTTCCGCAATTCGATAGAGATTCGCCTCCACCGAAGTTGGGGTTGAGCATGATGCGCGCAAGGGGATGGTTGGATTGTTTGACATGATTCCCTTGCGCACGACAGTCCGCCGGCTTGTAAGGTGTGGTCGCGGTGCTTTTACGCTTCGAAACGAATGCGAATCGAGCTTGTCGTTAAACATGTTGCCCAACAAAACATTACCAATTCGACATAATCTAAAAGTTTAGGCTGCTATCATGTATTCCGTTGGTTCTGCTCGAGTGCCGTTTCATTGGGAGGGTGATAGGATGGTTAAACCGGAAATGCGAGACCTGTGTGTTTCGCAACGTGGTGAAGCTATGATTATCGCTGGTAGTGAACTTCGCTTTGATTTGAATTCCGTAAACGGTAGGGTGCTATCGAAACTGTGATGGCACCCTTTTGATTTACGGGGGCGAACGGGAGCAAGCTAAACGAGGGTGCAGTGTACTGCTATCGGTGTTGCGCAACAGCTAGATCATTGTTGTCAGCGTGATTAGGTGTAGTAGCTCCTTCAACGCAAAGCGGCAACCCTCAATTGATTCATCTCCTATTCCCGCAATTCTTTGCGGAAGCCATAACGTCAAGAATGAATACACAGAGCGATTACGAGAAATAGAGAAAACCGAAAGGAAGATGCGAAAGAAATGAGGAAAAGCAACGCGAACAAAGTCATTCCGGTGATCATGAGTGTTGCCATGTGCCCCATGATGTTGCCAACCGCAGCATTTGCGGCTGATGACGACGCGGTATCGGGTGAGGGATCGTCATTCCCGACTGAACTTACTCAGTCTTCTGCCCAAGCAGAAGGCGCTGATGCTGGTGCGATCTCGGGTGGCGCATCTGTTGCACAGGCCGAGGCGACTGGCAAAGCAGCCGATACGATGACCGGTAAGGCAGCCGATCAAGAAGCAGCTAATGAGGCAGCTGCTCCCGCAGCGGAAACTGGCGGGGAAGGCACTGCCGCAGCGATTGCAGAAGTTAAGGGTGTGAGCTATCCCAGCCTTCAGGCGGCCATCGACGCTGCAAAGCGGAAAGAGACGGTGAAGCTGCTGGCCGACACGAGAGAGAACGTCACAATTTCCACGAACTATGTTACGCTCGATCTGAACGGCCACACCTTGAACGGCAGCACGGGCGAGCGTAAGCCGGCGCTGACCGTTACGGCTCGCGTCACCGTCATGGACTCCAGCGAAGCCCAAACGGGCACCATCAAGCGTGAGGATACCGCAGAGAATTCCGGCGTTTCGTCCCACTATGTCATTGACATTCAGGGCGCTGGCTGGCTCACTTTCGAGAGCGGCAACGTGATTAATAACAGCGGTGCTGGCGGAACGAAGGGCGCATCCCTGGTGCGCGTGGGCGATGACAGCGTTGCCAAGTACCCCGGTCTGAATATCAAGGGAGGCACGTTCACGCAGGATAACTTCATCGTGATCAAGGTCGATCGCGGCGATCTGTTCCTGAACGGCGGTACGCTGAATTCCGCCAACAGCTACGCCATTGAGGACTGGCACCGAGCTACTATCAAGGGCGGCACGGTCAACGGCAACGTCTCGGCCTGGACGTACACCGACGGTTCCAACAGCAATCTGACGATCAGCGGTGGCACCGTCAACGGCAACGTTGAGTCGGTGACTTACGATGGCGCTGAAGGCAAAACGGCGAAGGTGTCCATCACGGGCGGCACCGTCAATGGCATGCTGAGTGCAAGCAAATACAATTCGACCGAAATCATCGACCCCGTTAAGGCAACCATCGAGATCACGGGCGGTACGTTCAGCACCGATCCGTCCCGCTACTTGATTGAAGACTCTGCTGCTACCCAAAATGCCGACGGTACGTACGGTGTGGCAAAGGCTTACCTCGCTCAGGTTGGCGGAACCAGCTACTACACCATGGACGAGGCGTTTAAAGCTCAAACCACAAGTGGTGAAGCCATCACTTTGCTGCGCGACTACACTACGGGCAGCACCTTCAACTCTGGATCTGTTGCCCGCGTGGTTGACCTGAACGGCCATACCTGGACGTGCACGGGAACCGACGCGAACTCCGCAGCGTTCGAGATCAATTACTCCAACGCATCACTTACGGTGAAAAACGGCAAGGTCGTGAGCTCGCAGCTGATTGGCCTGATTCCGTCTGCCTCGGGCGGCACCATCACGTACGACAACTCTACCCTTACGTTCGATGGTGTCGAGGCCTCTACCACTGCCACGAGCGGTATTGAGACCAACGGCAACAACACCAATGACAACGTTACCCTGAAGGACAGTACCCTTAACGTTCCCAATGGCTACGGCATATACTTCCCCAGCAGCGGAAAGCTGACCATTGACAACTCCACGATCAATGCCAAAACGATGGGCGTGCAGGTGTGCTCGGGCAACCTGAATATCAATGAAGGTAGCACGATTACCGTGTCGGGCGATCCTGTTGCTAAGACTGAGGGCGACGGCGCTATCCAGGACGGTGCGGCGATCTCCATCGTTAATCGTCCAGGCTACAAGGGCCTCGACCAGGTAGCTATCGACGGTGGCACCTTCACAGCACAGGGTAATAAAAACGCAGCAATCAAGGCTTATAAATGGGATTCCTCGACGAAACAGGAGTTACCTTTTGATAATGCCGACAACACCGTTGCTGTTTCTGGCGGTGAATTTAACGGCAGTGTTGGTCTAGGCAACATTGATGTTAACGGCGGCCAATTCACGGACAATGAAGTCGCCAAGCACCTCAAGAGCGGCAAGGCAGTTCTGTTCCGCGGCGGTAAATATGCTGTTGCTAACGAGGAAGCCGTGAAGGGCGACGCAATCTATTCTGTTACCAATAATGTAGACGGAACGGTTGTTTGCTTCACTGACCCTCAGGCTGCCAACGACTATGCCAAGGAATCGGGCGCCCAATCTCCTGAGGTTTTGAAGGTTACCGTTAACTTCGACTCCAAACAGGGTTCAGCAGTTGACTCTCAGCTTGTTGTCGTTGGCGGCAAGGTGGCAAAGCCGGCAGATCCGACTAAGGAAGGCTATACCTTTACTGGGTGGTTCACTGACGAGGACTGCACCAAAGCTTACGAGTTCGATGCTGCTGTAGACGGCACGCAGCCCGAGTTCACCCTGTATGCGGGCTGGAAGACAGCGGCTCCTTCTACCGATAAGCCTGGCACTGGCGATAATGCCAACAACGGGGATAATGGTAACAACGCCGGCAAGGGCGACGGCACTAACAACGGAGGCAACGCCGCTAACGGAAGCAACGTAAGCAACGGCGAAAATTCTTCCGCAAACGAGAATGCAACCGGCAATACCGTTAATGACAACGGTGACAAAACGGCAAGCGAATCTAAGACGGCTCTCGCGGAGACGGGCGACAACCTTGCTCTCTTCGGTGGCGCAATTGCCCTGATCGCCGTTACGGCCGCTGCTGTTGCAGCATTCGCACTGCGTCGCAGGAAGATGAACTAGCTATTGCGCTTGCTGCGCTTCATTTGTTGCGTGATAGAGCTATAGCTCATTTAATGAAAGAAACCGAGTCTGGAGGTAGTCCAGGTTCGGTTTCTTCGTTTTTCAATGGGGTATAGGAACAGGGGATTCGATTTTCTGGCACCAGTTTCCTGAAACGAATCGTAGTCAGTGCCGCTATGGGGATAGGTGGAGGGTACCGCTTTCCACGTGGGCGTTAGAGACATAATGCAGAACAACTCTACGGGAACGCCGTTCCAGTCCCGATGGTGGAAGAACTCGTTCTTTGATCGTATGGAGGTAGAGCTGTTCTACGGCGAGAGCGGGAACGGATGAATCGTCAATGGTTTCGCGTTCGCGGTTGACTACTGCTGCCATTGGTAGAATGAGAAGCGGATTAAGGAATCGCTTTGAAAGATGAACCCGCTGTGGTACAGGCGGATGCTCAACTAAGTGTCATAAGTGCCCACGTGCGGAAGACTTAGCGTCCCTTGTCTCGAGTTGTATCGTGGCGAATGTAATGGGGCAACCAGTAGCAATCGAAATCAACCGATGGGGGTAGATATGCAATTGGCAACAGAACGACTGATACTTCGCCCATGGGCCGAAACGGACGCAGAGGACCTGTACAGATACGCGAAGGACGACAGGGTGGGCCCGGTTGCCGGCTGGCCGCCTCACTCGAGCGTTGACGACAGCGCGGAAGTCATCCGTACCGTGTTTTCTGCGCCGGAGACCTACGCCGTCTGCCTGAAAGAAGACAACAGGGCCATCGGAGGCATAGGGTTGATGATCGGCGCGCAGTCCGATAAGGAAATTCCGGACACCGAGGGGGAAATAGGCTATTGGATCGGCGTCCCGTTCTGGGGCAAAGGGCTGATACCGGAGGCGACCCAGGAGCTCGTTCGCCATGGTTTCGAGGACTTGAAACTGGACAAAATCTGGTGCGGGTACTTCGACGGGAACAAAAAATCGAAACGAGTTCAGGAGAAATGCGGCTTCACTTGGCACCATATCCGCAAGGATGTCTACTGCGAGCTGATGGGCGACATCCGCACAGAGCAGATCACGTGCCTGACGAAAGACGATTGGCTGAGTCGATCTAAAGCTTGATGAGCGACGTGGTTTGCCATTCCAGCTACACGTGGTTATTTGTGTCAGGACGGAACGCATTCCGTCGAGCGACGTGATGTTACGCTTCGTTGACTTCTTGAAATGGGTCGGCCTTCAAGACGAACTACGGGAGTTGCGACAAGTCGATACCGCTCGCAAGCCTCCTTCGGAATAGGTGCTGAGTAGCTCCTGAGCATGTGCGAACTTGGGCCCTCGTCTCCAACCGAGCAGGCGGTTAACTGCAAGATTTCCCTGAACGTTATGGACGAAGATCAGATGGGCTTCCTCGCGCGAAAGCCCGGTCTTCTTCATGATCGAGGGAACCATTTGCTCGGCTCCACGCTCGATGACACGCTGTGCCACGCGGGCGTACGCGTCGTCATCCGAGTAGAGCAGATAATAGTCTTCGTTTGCCGGCGGGCGCTGGCAGAGGGCTCCCGCCTCTGTTCCCTCGAGCGGGGGCGCTGCCGCCAGAGCCTCGTCGATAAGCGCGTCGAGCAGTGCGAACTTGTCCTCGTAATGCAGATAGAACGTACCGCGGTTGATATCCGCGCGACGGCAGATGTCCGCCACCGTCATCTTTGCGAAGCCGACTTCGGCCAGTAGCGCAAAGAACGCCTCGCGTATGACCGAGAGCGTATAGCGTCGGCGACGGTCCATTCTTTCCACTTCCATGGTTCCTCCGTTCGATCTGCCCGACAATATCCAGCAAATGCTCGTTTATCGACAGCGCTTCACATCTGTTCATTGCTCTTACGCAAATCAACATAGATACTGATTATCGACACCTGTTTATTATAGCTGAAAGAGGGTATCGAGTGACTTCGTACGAGCAGCTCGTCATTGAGCTTACCCAACGATCGTTTTCCCATCATGCAGTCTATCGAAACGGAGGCACGCCTTACGACCTGAGCGACCGCAACCCCGCCCCCTACGGACAGCAAATAGAAACGTTCGCTCGTATGATCGAGGATGCCGATTGCGTGCTTGTAGGCGGGGCCTCCGGGCTCTCCGCTGCGGGCGGAGGCGACTTCTACTATGAGGACAATGCGACTTATCGCAAACATTTCGGCAAGTTCGCCGAACGTTACGGATTCGACGGCGCTTTTGAGGGGTCGCTCTATCGCTGGCCCACCCCCGAGACGCGCTGGGGTTACCTTGCCACCTTCCTCGATACTACGCTCAACGCCCCTCTACGCGAGCCGTACAAGGATCTTGACGCCATCCTTGCTGAGAAGAACTTTTTCGCGCTCACCACTAACCAGGACACCCAGTTCGTGAAAAGTTACCCTTGGGAGAAAGTAGCCGAGATCCAAGGCGACCACCGTTTCTTCCAGTGTTCCCGTTGCTGCACCGACGAGGTGTGGGATGCGATCGAGCCGGTCTCCCGCATGATGGAGGCCATGGGGGACGGCCTAGAGGTACCAACAGAGCTTGTGCCGCGCTGCCCGCACTGTGGGGCCGAGGCGTTCCCCTGGGTTCGCGGCTACGGCAACTTCCTACAAGGCGAGCTCTACGATGAGCAGTATCGCAAAGTTTCCGACTGGCTCGACGCGCACAAGCTGCAGAAGATTCTTTTCCTTGAACTGGGCGTGGGTCGCATGACGCCTGCTTTTATCCAGGAACCGTTCTGGACCCTCACGGAGCAGTTGCCTCAGGCAAGCTACATCGCCGTGAATAACAAGACTCAGTTTCTTCCCCGCGCGATTGAGGATCGGGGGCTTGCTGTTCGTGCTGACATCGCCGATGTGCTTGCTGACGTGCGCAAGATACTCGGGAGGTAGCGCATGGAAATGGTCAAAGCGGTTCGCATTCGTCGCGCGCTAGCCGAGGCGAATCTGATCGTTATCGGTGCTAGCAACGGGCTCGACATGGCAGAGGGGCTCAACCTTTTCCGTGCCGATGCTCATTTCCAGGAGACTTACGGGGATCTTGCTCAGACCGACGATATCAGCTGCATACTGCAGGGGCTCTCCTTTCCGGATGCAAGCGTGCGACGTCGATGGGCTGAGCGGTTTCATCAAAAAGAATATCTTGAATATGGGCCCAGTCCGCTCATGAATGGGCTGCGGCATCTTACGGAACATGCTGACACCTTCGTGATCACGTGTAATATCGACGGACACTTCGCGCGTGCTGGGTTCGACGAGAACCGTGTGCTCGAGACGGAGGGGAGCATACGCACGTCGATCGACGAGCGCCGTCTCGCTCATCCGGATGCCTTCGCCGCGGCCCAGCTCGAAGAACTCGCTCAACTTGTGCGGGCCCATCGCACGGACAGGGTTGCCATCCTCGAGCTTGGCGTGGGGTTGCGAAACGGCATCATAAAGCGCATGCTCGCTCAGATTGCGAACGCCTGCGAGCACGCCACCTACATCGTGTTCAACTACAGCCAGGCCATTGCGCCCGACGTCTCGTGCGAGACAATTCTCGTTGACGGCGATATGGCCCCGGCGTTCGAGGAAGTCCTCCGATGCCGTCTCTAGAAAAGGAAGCGGGCGGGCTTCGAAGCCTCATCGACGATGCCGATGCCATCATCGTTGGCATTGGTTCGGGCATGTCGAGCGCCGCCGGGTTCAACCTTATCTTGACCTGCGATCCCTTATCGACCATAAGGAATACTTCATCCTGAGCACCAATGTGGCTACTCAGGTCGAGAAGACGTTTCCCGCTGAGAGGATCTGTAACTATCAGGGTAGTTTCGCGCATCTGTTGAGCGTAAACATCTCAGGCGACTGGGCATCGCCCGATGCTATTCCTATTCGATTCAGAGTCTTTTGCGATAAGCGAGTGGCGTCGTGCCGTAGGCACGCTTGAATGCATCAGTGAACGCTCCCTGGTTGCGGTAGCCCGCGCTTTTGGCGATTTCGCTGATTTTGCGGTTTCCATCAAGGAGAAGGCGCCGACCGTGCTCCAGACGCTGTGCGCGGATGTAGCTTTGTGGGGTGTCTCCCTGCACATTGCGAAATGCGGATATCATCTTTCCCTCGCTTACATGGGCGATGTCGCACAGCGTTTTCGTGCTGAGATCGGATGATAGGTTGCTGTCGATGTAGGAGCAGATGCAGCTGACACAGTCTCTGTCGCTTATGCGTACGGCGTCGGCTGCCGTGACCCTTTCGGGAATGCTGCTTGCCAGCAGCGCGAAGCATTCAATCACCTTGGCGTGATAATACGAATCAGCGACCGATGCGGCGGGGTAGGTGATGTCGAGCCCTCGAAGCGCCGAGGGCAAGCCGGGCACGCCGTCCGACGCGGTGAGCTGCCTGATGGCACGGCGCAGCTTCTTCTCGTCGCAGTGCAAGGCATCCGCATAGCGGCGTATTGCTTCAGGGGCTATGGTGATCGACGCCGATGACAGTCGCTTGCCGGGCGCGAACGAGCTTATGTAGGGGCCGCCATTCCAGTCGTGCCCTATGAGCTTGCAGTTTGATCCAGCGCACTCAGGTGAGCAATACATGGGCATCGCATGTTCATAGAGGCCGAACCCCAGATAGGGAATAGTCTCTATGACTGCCTCAACGGCGCGTTCGTATGTGATGTCCATCGACACGACGATGGTGTCACGGTCCATGAGGTAGAACCAATAAGAGCCCCTGCCGTATCGGGGGTCGACGAACCATGTCTCGCCGATGCTTCGCACCAGGTTGGCCTGTCCGAATCCGCGCGCGAGCGCTTCCTTCGCGCATACGGTGTGCAACTGAGAAAGCTGCGTGACGAACATGTCGTAAAGCGGGTTTCTCTGTCCTGTGGCGTAGCTCCCGTTTGATTTTTCGGTTGAACTTGAATTCTTTTCGGTGAAGTTTTCCATCTTATCGTTCCGTCTTTTGCATCGCTCCATCGAACTTTATTTTATTGTGAGAAAGTTATTCATGGCTAACCATTAGGAAGAGAGACGAAAACCACATGGCTCTTTTGATGGATGCGTCTTTGCCCTTGAGTGCGGTAGCGCAGACGCGGCCTTCGGCGTCTGCCAACGCCGCGCCGCGCCATCTCGATCCGCGCGTATCGCTTGCCGTGCTGGTGGCAATCAACGTGCAGATGGCGCTTACTCAAAGCCTGTTTGCCGAGATGGGCGTTTTAGCGCTTGCCGTTGTCGCGATGGTCTATTGCCACCGCTTCTTTGCGATTGTGCGTTGGCTTGCCTTCTATGCGCTGTTCGCCGTGACGGCACAGTTGTTCGTGGCGAGCGGGAACACCCTGCTTTCGCCCTTTGCGGCGTCGCTTCTCATGTACCGCCATGTTTTGCCCGCCTTCATGTTTGCTTTCAATATGATCGCAACCACGCGTCTTGGTGAGCTCGCTTGTGCGCTGCAGGCGATGCACGTTCCCGCGAACGTGTCGGTGGCCGTGTGCGTGGCGTTTCGTTTTCTTCCCACCATGGGACGCGAATTCTCCGCCGTAGCCGATGCAATGAAAACGCGCGGTATCGCCCTCACGCCGAAATCGGTTGTGTGCCATCCCGCCAAGACCGCCGAACATTTCCTTGTGCCTGTGATCGCACGTTTGGGCCAGATCGCCGACGAACTGGGGAACGCGGTCGTCGTTCGCGGCGTGGGGGCGAGTGCGCACCGCACCTCGTATTACCGCTTAAGGGTGCGCGCTATCGATGTTGCATGTCTCATCGCTGCGATGGTGCTCCTTGCGCTTTCCGTTTGCTTTAGAGCGGGGGTGCTCTGATGATGGAAAATGCCGCCGCGGCGAAGGCTTCGCCCTATGCTATCGAGCTCGATGGATGCACGTTTTGCTACAAAGGCGCTTCCCGTTCATCGCTTCGTGACGTTTCGCTGAAGGTTCCTCGCGGTCAATGCGTTGTTGTGACCGGGCAGTCAGGATGTGGCAAGACAACGCTTACGCGCCTCGTTAATGCGCTTATTCCTCTTATGTACGAAGGGGACCTTCAAGGTGAGGTGCTTGTTGCGGGAAAACCCGTTTCCGCATGGACGATGGGCGAGCTTTCCGCGCATGTCGGGTCGGTGTTTCAGAACCCGCGTAGCCAGTTCGTCAATCTCGACGTGACCTCGGAAATCGCCTTCGGCTGCGAGAACTTCGGAATCGATCGCGAGGAAATGGTCGAACGTGTGGCGCAGGCAGCGGCAACGCTCGGTATCGAGGGCCTGCTTGGGCGCGGTACCGAGGCGCTTTCCGGTGGGCAGAAGCAGTCGGTTATCCTGGCATCGGCCTATGCGGTGCATCCTGACATCTTCGTGCTTGATGAGCCAACCGCGTCGCTCGATGTGCATGCGATGCGGAATCTTGCGCGAACGGTTGCGCTTCTGAAGAGTCAGGGGAAGACCGTGCTTATCTCCGAACATCGCCTGTGGTGGCTTGATGGCATCGCAGACCGCTATGTGGTTATAAGCGATGGTTCGGTTATAGGAGATTGGGCGGCGGCAGAGTTCCTTGCTCTGCCGTTTGAAACGAGAACCGATATGGGGCTGCGCGCCGCCTCTCTCGCGGAAATCGACTCTGTTGTGGCGGTGTCGCCCTTAGGCGATTCGACCGATTCGGCCGTTTTCAGCTCGCCTTCGTGCGAGAAGCCCGTTGTACGTATGAGCGGCGTAGTTGCTGGCTACCGCGGTGCGCCTGCGGTCTTGAACGGTCTCGATTTCAGCCTCGTCCCGGGTCGTGTCGTCGGCATCGTTGGGCACAACGGGGCTGGGAAAACGACGCTCGCCCGTTGCATGGCCGGCCTCCTTAAGGAAAAGGCGGGGATGATCGAGGTCGACGACGTGCCGCTTCGCGCAAGGAAACGGGCGGGGCGCGTGTACCTGGTCATGCAAGAACCGGGATACCAGCTGTTCAGCAGCACAGTCGACGACGAACTTGCAAGCGCGTGCACTTCGGATGGCGTGGAGGACGGCCTAGGCAACAAGGGCCGAATTGCAGCAATAAAGGCTGCGCTTGCCCTCGAAGGTCTTGCCGACAGGCACCCGCTCTCCCTTTCAGGCGGGGAGCGCCAACGGCTCTCCATCGCTGCTGGCTTGCTTTCGAGTGCCCGCGCAATGATTCTCGATGAGCCCACGAGCGGCTTGGATTATCGCAACATGCGTCGAATAGATGCCCAGATCGCGCGCATGCGCGATGCAGGGATCGCCGTCTGCGTTGTCTCGCACGACTATGAATTCCTCTGCTCGGCATGCGATGAGATAGCCCTGGTCGAAGACGGGCGCATCGCCGAGCGCATCCCCTTAAACAAGGCAACACTTCCGAAGTTGAAGCTCAATTTCGGGTTTGCAGAAATACAGTAACAAGAGAAAGGCTTCACAATGACAAGTAAAGCAACAATCGGTTCTGCCGCAAAAGAGCGTGATGGCTTGAACCCGAAGGATTTCGTCTTCATCGCCGTGTTCGGCATCCTTTTGTTCCTGGTGTTCATGGTGTTCTCGATTATCTTCAGTGCGAATGCCAACCTGTGCTGGTTCACCCACACGGTGGGCGCGCTGTTCGCTGGTACCGTGTTCATGTACCTGGTCTATCGCGTGCCGAAGCGTGGTGCGATCGCCATCATGGGCATCATCGTTGGTGCGGTTGGCCTTCTGATGGGTATGTTCTGGAGCGGTCCTGTCGGCATTGTCGTGGGCGGTATCGTGGCAGACCTTATCGCAGGAGATCCGCAGAAGCGCACCAAGACCAAGCTTATCTGTGCCTTTGCCGCGTTCACGTTCTGCTTCTGGCTGGGGCAGATCTCTCTCATCCTTATGATGGGCGAAGCCTATGCCGAGATGTGCGTTCAAGCTGGCATGACCCTCGAGTACGGCCAAACGCTCGTTAACTCGATTCTAAGCCCAATGGGCGTCGTTACCGGCGCTGCCACCATCGCTGGCGGCCTCGTCGGCGGCTTCATCGGTACCAAGGTGTTCTCGAAGCACTTTGCCAAGCTTGGCATGTAAATTTACGGTCGGGAGGCAAATATGGCAATGACCAGGGAAGACAACAATCTAACGACAGGAGTAGGAAAGGACGTGGGGAAAGAAGGTCCTGCCAAGAAGAAAAACGCGATTCTCGAGCTGTTGGAGTTTGCTGGCAAGCGGCGGGTCTTGGCGTATGTAGGATGCGGCCTTTCGGTGCTGAACGCCGTGCTCACCGTGATGCCGCTTGTTTGCGTATGGTTCGTGGTTCGCGACTTGGTTTCGGTGTACCCGAACTGGGCAGAAGCGTCATCGGCCGCGATGTGGGCCGTGCTTGCCGTGGTGCTTGCCGTGCTGAGTATCATCGTGTATTTCGGCGCGCTTATGGCCTCACATCTGGCGGCCTTTCGTATTGCGGCTAATATGCGCAAGATGATGGTACGCCACGTGGCACGAATCCCTATAGGTTATTTCAGCGCGCACTCATCGGGGGAGATGCGCCGCGTGATCGATGGGTGCGCGGGTCAGACTGAAGACCTCATCGCCCACAAGCTGCCCGATTTCGTTGGCTCTTTCGCCACCCCGGTGATCTTCTTCGTCGTGGCGTTCCTGTTCGACTGGAGGATGGGACTTCTGTGCCTTGTCCCCATCGCCGTTTCCTTTGCTGCGATGTGGTGGATGATGGGCCGCGAGGACGCGAAGGGCGGCCGCCATTTCATGGAGCTTTATCAGGCGGCCCTCATGCGTATGAGCGCTGCGGCAACCGAATACGTTCGCGGCATACCCGTGGTAAAGGTATTCCAGCAGACGGTGCTTTCGTTCAAGGCGTTCCACGAGGCGATCGTCGACTATCGTGACATGGCGACGAACTATACCGAGTATTGCCGACGACCCCAAGTCGTGCAGTTGGTTGCGATCAACTCGACCTTTGCGGTGCTCGTGCCTGCGGGCATTGCGCTTGCCGCCACCGCGCCTGATTTCTCGGCGTTTCTGACCGACTTCCTGTTTTATGCTTTCTTTTCGGCGATGACAACAACGATGATGTCGAAGATCATGTATTCGTCGGAGGCCGTCATGATCGCTGAGGACGCGCTGCGGCGGATGAACACGATCATGGAGGTCGATCCCATCGCCGAGGTGGAGCCTGCCAAGGCTCTCCATCCGAAGGAGGCGAGCATCGAGCTTGCAGGCGTCAGCTTCTCGTATCCGGGGTCTAGGGAACCGGCGCTTCGCAATGTATCGCTTTCTGTTCCTGCTGGAGCGACGGTGGCTCTTGTCGGGCCGTCTGGCGGCGGCAAGTCGACGCTTGCGTCGCTCGTTCCGCGCTTTTGGGACGCAGATGAGGGTTCCGTTTTGGTGGGCGGGGTGGATGTGCGACGAATTCCCGCCGATGAACTGATGGGTGCCGTTTCCTTCGTGTTTCAAAACGATCAGCTGTTCAAGCGGAGCTTGGCCGACAACGTGCGTGCGGGTCGCCCCGATGCGAGTGATGCCGAGGTGCTCGCGGCGCTCCATGCGGCCCAGTGCGACGACATCATCGCCAAGTTCCCCGATGGTGTGAGCACCGTGGTGGGAAAAGAGGGCGTGTACCTTTCCGGGGGAGAGCGTCAGCGCATCGCGCTTGCGCGTGCCATTCTGAAAGGCGCCCCGATCGTGGTTCTCGATGAGGCGACGGCGTTTGCCGACCCCGAAAACGAGGCGTTGATTCAGGCTGCTCTTGCGACGCTTTGCAAAGACAAGACGGTGCTTATGATTGCGCACCGTCTGTCTACAGTCGCGAATGCGGATCGCATTTTCGTTATCGATCGGGGTTCTCTTGTGGAGCAGGGCACCCACGAAGAACTTGTCGCGCAGGGCGGGCTGTATGCGCGCATGTGGCAAGACTACCGAACCAGCGCGATGTGGAGGATCGAAGGGGGTGACAACCGTGCGGCGTAGGCTTCAAGACATTTTCGCCCTGACCGACCAAGGCATGAAGGACTTTATGCGCGGCGCCGGGTTCTGCGCATTGGCGAACCTGATGCTGATGCTGCCCATTGTGGTGCTGTACTTCGTCGCGAGCGATTTCGTCAGGTACCTTGGCGAACCTGCTGTCGGCCTGCCTGGCATGGCGCTCTACGCAGTGGGAATCGTGGCGGCGCTTGCCGTGATGTTCGTTACGCAGATGTGGGAATATCGTGCGACGTATACGGTGGTGTACCAAGAAAGCGCCCGCAAGCGCATCGCCATCGCGGAGCGTTTGCGCTTGCTCCCGCTCTCGTTCTTCGAAAAGCGCGATTTGGCCGACCTGACGAGCGTTATCATGAAGGACTGTTCCGATCAGGAGCGCCTGTTCTCGCACACCATGCCGCAGCTTTTCGGCATGGGCGCTTCGACGCTGGTATTCGCCGCTATGATGTTCGCGTTCGATTGGAGGTTGGCGGCATCTGCCCTGTGGCCCATTCCCGTGGCGCTCGCGGCGTTGCTTCTGACTGCGCGCATCCAGAAATCGCATACCGCGAAGAAGAACGCGGCGTCCCTTTCGTTTGCCGATGGTCTGCAGGAATACCTTGAATGCCATCGTGAGATACGCTCTCTCAACAAAGTGGGCGCATTCCAGGATGAGCTTGATTGCCGCATCGATCGTTTCGAGAGAGAGAAGATCGATGCTGAGTTGGCTATGGGTGTGGCGGTATGCTCCGCCCAAGGCTTCCTGCGTTTGGGAATCGCATCCGTCATCGTGGTAGGGACGATGCTGCTCGTGGCGGGGCAAGTCGACTTTCTTGTGTTCTTTGTATACCTGTTGGCGGTGACGAGGGTCTACGATCCCATCAACGTTGTTTTGCAGGCTGTAGCCGAGCTGATGGACATGAGTCTAAGCTTGGAGCGCATGCGCGCCATCGAGAACGAGCCGGTCCAGACGGGTAACGCCTCGTTCGAGCCTCAGGGCTATGACGTGGTCTTTGAAGACGTGGGCTTCGCATACGCCGACGGTGAGGATGTTTTGGACAGCGTATCGTTCACGGCGCGAGAAGGGCAGGTGACAGCGCTTGTGGGCGCGTCCGGTTCGGGCAAGAGTACAGCCGTCAAGCTTGCTTCGCGTTTTTGGGACGTAAGCTCTGGCGCGGTCTTCGTGGGAGGCGTCGACGTCTCTACTGTCGATCCGGAAACGCTGCTTTCTGCATTCTCCGAGGTGTTCCAGGACGTAGTGCTCTTTGACGACACCGTGCGTGAGAACATCCGTCTCGGGAAGAAGGATGCTACGAACGAGGAGGTTCTCGCTGCGGCGAGGGCGGCGCGCTGCGACGAGTTCGTGGAGCGTTTGCCCAACGGCTACGACACCATGATCGGGGAAAACGGCAGCAGGCTTTCCGGTGGTGAGCGCCAGCGTATCTCGATTGCGCGTGCTCTGCTGAAAGACGCTCCGATCGTGCTGCTCGATGAAGCAACGGCCTCACTCGACGTGGAAAACGAGACACACGTGCAAGCTGCTCTCTCTGAACTGCTTCAAGGCAAGACGGTCCTCGTTATCGCACATCGCATGCGCACGGTCGACAACGCCGACAAGATCGTGGTGCTCGAAGGCGGCTGCGTGGTGGAGCAGGGAAGCCCAGCAGAGCTGCGTGAGAAGCCCGATGGTAGATACCGCCGCATGTTGGAGCTGCAGCGCGAAAGCGAGGCGTGGGTGCTCTAACGCAAAGGCGATGTGAGATGGGGCGGTCGGGTACGTGCCGAAGCCCCCACTCGGCATATCTGCGAACCGGAGGCGCAGAGGAAGTTTTGCCAGCGATATGTTTTGCCTCTTGAAATCACGGGAGCCGATCATGCGGTCGGTTCCCTTTTCGTTTGCCCGGGATGGAAGAGGGGGAAGGAAAGACCAGGTTGCGGAAGAACGCGCGCCAGAGGGGAGGGCGCTTGGGATGAGTTCGAATTCGAGCGCAATTGCGGGATTCCTCAGGACGTTGAATTTTTGTTTTTGTCCCAAAGGCCGCGATTGTCCGCCTTTGGAGGCTCGATAGTGCCGAAAATGCCCGTTTTGAAACTCAGCCGCCCTTTAGCTTGCAAGCCGCCAGCTGTAATCGTAAGTGAATTAACGCGGGCAGCTTTCGCGCCGTTCGTAAAACCGCAGGTCGCATGCCTTCGCCATCGACAGGCGAAGTGAGTAGTCTCAAGCGGCTTGCCTATGGGTTGACGAACGGGCTTTGAGATTCCGCTGACGTCCGGAAACGCTTCGAGCTCCCTTGAATTTTCAGACAGCACATGATATAAGGTAACTGGTTTTCCGTTAGGAAGGCTTCCAAGTGCCGGGGACGTTTTCCCCGGCTTTTTTCTTATCCGGGAGAACAATGCGAGAACTCAGCATCTTCGTCGACGAGTCGGGTAGCGACGGCCTCTCCGACCGCCACTACCTGCTCACCGTCGTCATGCACGACCAATCCGAGAGCATCGCAGATTCGATCGCGGCATATGAGGGTGCCCTTCGCGCCAAGGGGCTCCCCGACATACCCTTCCACGCCTCCCCGCTCATGAACGGAAAGGACCAGTACTCGGGGCTCGACCTGAGGACGCGCAAGATGCTGCTCGGCTCGTTCCGCGTCTTCTTCCGCCACATGCCCGTGAGGTACCACACCTTCGCGTACGCGACCAAAGAGTTCGCCTCGCTCGACAAGCTCGCGGCGGCGATGCGCAGGGACATCGTGAACTTCCTGTTCGACAACCTCGCGCAGCTGCAGGCATACGACGCGGTCAAGGTCTACTGCGACAACGGCCAGCACTCCATCGCCGAGTCCCTCCATCGCGCGATCGAGTACGCGCTGTCGAAGGACGCGGTCATCTACCGATCGGCGCAGCCTTCCGAGTACCGCCTGTCGCAGGCGGCGGACTACATCTGCACCATGGAGCTCACCGCGATCAAGTACGCCGAGCACGCCGCCACCGCCGCAGATGAGAAATTCTTCGGCAAGTGGTCCGATTTCAAGAAGGGCATACTGAAGGAGACGCGCAAGAAGCTCGTCTAACGAAACGCCGGCAATGCCGTGCTCGTTGCGGGATTTCGTTGAGACGTGCCGCCGCCATTGGTTACGCGCATGTCCGAAGCGAACCAGCGCCTTGTCGCCGTCTACTTCCATGAACAGTCGCAAGCCAGCTGGCAATACGACGATGCGCAAATCGAAACTAGGCTATGACCCGACAACTGAAAGAATAGGAAAGAGGGGATCATGGCCCGTCTAGCATGCCCATGCGGGAACAGCCTTTCGAATAGCTGCGACGGGGATGAGACGGAATACTATTTCGTCGAGTACGGAATCATCGAAGCTCATCAAGATGACTTCGCCTTCTTCGAGCTTGAGTACAACGACTTGTCAACCGAAATCTGGAAGTGCGACGTCTGCGACAGGATGATGTTCTTCGATGGCCCAAGCGCCAGGGTTTCGCGTTACATGAGGCGTATCGACGCCGAATCGCTCGGCAAAGACGAGCTCGCCCGCGAGCACAAGAGAGGAATCTGCTTTAACAACCTCCTGCTCAACGAGGTTGACTGGTTCGTTGGCAGCAAGCATAAATCGAGCGGAGAGCCAGACTACGAAATCCTCGGCAACCCCAGCGAGCCGGACAGGGGCCCGTTGTTTACTTGCCGCATGATGGAAAGGCGGATATTCAGTCACGAGAACGGAAGGTTCCGCAACTGGTGGTATGCGGACCTGTACGATGACCTCATCGTCTTCTACACGTCCCTCAAGGACGGAAAGAAGAATGCGGTCCCGGTAAAAGCCTGGAGACGATACAACCAGGTCTAAAGGCAAAGAAAAAGCCTCCGTTCCAACATAGGAACGGAGGCTCGATAATCGGATTTACTCACCAATGTCGCTGGCGGCTTTGCCGTGACTCTCGTACGAAACGAAACTCAGCGGCACAGTGCGGCACTCAAGTGCAGGTCAAAGCCCTATCGGCTTACTCCCACTCAGTGACTAAACGAATCCGCATGGTGCCAGGTTGTGCCAGGCCATGTCGCCGAAGGGCTGATTCGTGCGCAATTCGGGCGAATCAGCCCGGTGATTCGCGATTTTGGGAATGACTCACTTGATTCGCGAAACCGCAGTTCGCGGCTTTAATCATTCCCGATTTTCCACCAGGATTCGTAGCAGGCGGCTTGGAAAGGGGTGATTCGGGGATAATTGCAGGCGCGATGATTCCGGCTCCCATCCATCGCAGCAACGTTAAAACAGATAAGGTTGCTGCGATGGATGGAGCGACGAAGGCGGCGCCACCAGCAGCGGAAAGCGCGCACGTCAAAACGCAAGATTCACCTGATACCGCAGAACCGCCAGTCGAGGAGGATGTCGCGCTTGGGGGTCATTCCGATCGCGACCACGGGGTCATATCGCGCCAGCCGCTTGGAACACCGACCTTGTCCAAACCGATGTCCCGAAAGTCCTCGAATAGACTCTCCAGTTCGCCCCTCCATGGCTCGGCCGCATCGCCGATCCTTGCGAGCAGATGGTAAATCACCGACAGGACGGCGAACGTTCTGCCGTTTGCAACCCCGGACCAGCTCCATGCGTTCGGGATTTTGGGGCAAACGCCCCACTCCCTGTTCCAGACGCGGGAATGATGGCAGCATGCGTTCCTGGTGACGCGAAGGACGGAAAGCCAGTTCTTGAATACGGGGACCTTCACGCCAAGATCCGAGGCTACCGCGGTTCTCGTGCTCGGCGAAACCTTCGAGAACAAGGGCTCGAGCGTGCCCATGGTGGCGCACTCCACCATCATCCAGTAGGGAGGAAGGTCGTGCTCGTCGCCATACGTATTCGCGAAGTGCTTGATGTACTGCTCGCTCTTCTTCGCGGCTGAGTACTCCCGGGATAGCTTGGTCCTTGCGGAATCGGGATACCCGAACGCCCCGTCTTCCTTCGCGGCGAAATAGGCAAGCCGGCTTCTCAGGAACACCTCGATTCTCGCGACCGCCTCGAACATCAGGAGGCGCAGCCTTCTGTCGAATTCGTAAGTCCGCATTATCTCGTCGAAGGTAGTGCCTTCGCGGAAGACCGTCTTGCCGTCGCCCGAGGAGGTCTTGTACGGGAACCAATATGCAGAGAGCCTGTAGTAGCCGATGGTCTCCAAGGATCTTTTGAGATCATCGACGTTACTGCATCCGAGACCCTTGCCCCTCGTCAGCAGATCGACTTGGTCATCTATGGAAATCCACTTCTTGGCGTATTTCATGTTTCACCCTCTGGATATAAAAAGAGCTGGAGTTGCGCATCAAAGAGAGGCTTTCCAGCTTTAGCAACGCATATTGTACCTAGCTCGCAGTATCGAGTCAAGGCGCGAAGATTAGAGGATGCCTTTATTTCGCATGACAAGCGCGCCGGAACGGCGAGCTGGCCCGCAGGCCGCACGCCAATAAATGATCTAGAAAAAGCCGGGGGGATAAGCCCCCGGCACTTGGAGGTAGCCGAGAAAGCCACCAAGATTCTTATGCCAGATTTAAGCCGACCATGCAAGGATTCCCGCAATGAAAATTTCTTGCGTATTTTCAAAAATGCAGGACTTTGAACATTTTCCCATCATATCAAGTTTGATTGGTAGATTGATATTTGATTCCATGGGTATTTCGTTGTGCGGGATTTTCCCTATGGGGATTTGCCACACGTGGATTATCCACGCAAGGGTTTTCCCGTTCTGGCCCTGAGAAAAAGAACGCCGCTACTCGGGTAGCTGCTGCCCAGCTACCCGTATGCGGGCGTTGTTATAGATTTCTGATTGCACACGCACTGCCATTGTCCATGTCATTCTTTATGCAATGTTGTCGTTCATATTCTTCGCCAATGATGCGAAGGAAATTGTGTGCGCGCATGAATATTCGGGTCGCGATTTGAGGCAGATGAAAGATGTAACGCGTGGGCCCGCCATGCATAACGAGCAGTTCGATGGCCTGATTTGGCAAGCCACGCCGCTGTTCGAGGCAAAACGCGTTTGGCTGTTGGGTGCTTCAGATGTTGCCTGCGAAGTGGCGAAACTCGCAACCCATCTGGGCTTTCTTGTGACGGTTGCCGATTACGATCCCGCATTCTTGAACGAAGAGCGCTTCCCGGGCGTACAGCGTATTTTGTTCGAGGGTGGTAACTTCGATGACTTGCAGAAATATGCTGCCGATTCCGCCGATTACGTGTGCGTGCTCACGCGCGGCCATATGTATGACCCGCAAAGCTGTGCGTGGGGCGTGGTGTGCAATGCGCATTATGTGGGCATGATGGGCTGCAAGGGCAAGAACGAAACAGTTCATGACCTGGTCATTGGCCTGGGTGCAACCGAAGAGGGCTGGGCACGCATCAAGCGGCCCATCGGTTTGAAGTTTGGCGCAAAAACTCCTGCTGAACTGGCTGTTTCTATTGTTGCGGAGCTTATTGACGTGCGCTACAAAGAAAACTATAGCGATGCGGCGCGCGCAGCACGAAAGCCATTTGGACTAAGCGTTCTTTCCAAAGCGAAGAAAACAACAACGCCCCGCACCTGTGAGTATGCGGGACGTTTTCTGTGCGGTGACAAGGTGGCTTTTGCAAGAACTTCGATTCGAAAGCGAACGGCGACAGGGCGATTTTGCGGGCGCTGACACCCCGTGCGACGCCGTGCTTCTTCGTGCGACGCCGAAGCGATTTTTGCGGGAGCAGATGCGGCACGCGCTGCCTTGTTACTCGGTTGCCGCCCGCCTCAGCGCCCGACGCGAATTCTACTGCTGTTGCATCGCTTCCGAAAGATCAATGCGGTAGTGCTGTGCAATCCATTCAAGGGTTTTCGGCGTTTCCTGGAACGAGAGGTTCACGGCGCTGTAAATCTGGAACTTGTCGATGGCGCCTTCGCCGTATCGGTCATACGCGTAAACTCCGGGGTTCAGGTATCCAATAACGTTTTCCCAGTACTCTGCGTTGTCCTTTCCCTGCGCCCACACGGCAAGGCTCGGATCATGAGCAGCGCTGGTTAGCAGCTCGTTTGCCATGCCGGCGTCCAGAAGCTCCTTGAGCACGTTGCCGGTCAGAGTCACATCAAGGCTTCCGGATGCATCGTCGGTTTGCGTGATTTCGTCCTCAAGGACTTCAATACCTCCATACTTTCCGTGGTAAAGGTTGATGCTTCCCACGGTAGCGGTGGGGCGGGCGTTCGCCAAATCGTAAAGCCGATCAATGCGGTTTGCCCGCGCTGTATCGCTTGATGCAAAGGAGGCAATCCTGCTTGAGAATGACGCAGGATCTTCTAGCTCGTCTTTGATCAGGGATATGTCGTAACCGCGTCTGATCACGTCACCGTTTTTCATTTCGTAATTGAAGCTTACGTAGGAACGGTAGTAATACGAGGCATCAAGACGGGTGGTCCCTTCGTATATGTACTTGCCGCTGTATGTGGCACTTGCCGATGGCAAACCTTTCTGTGTGGGAGATTCGTGTTCATCGATAATCAATTGGTGCAGGTCAGTGACGTTTTTTATGCTTTCAGGGCTGTCTGCGGCAAAATCTAGGCCGTCTATAAAGACGCTCTCGATGTCGGATTCGGCGGGAACATATTTCGATTCGCAGCTGGCTACTCCATAAGCACCTGCGCTCACGCCAACGCACAGCAGTGCTACCAGCGCCAAGCCGGGAAGGCGCCGCTTGATAACGCGTGTCGATTTTGCCATGATGCTTTCCAGAACTGTGTAAGATCCCAGCGCACCCAAAAGGTAGAAGCCGATGAGCGCGCCCATAAGGCCAAGATTATTCGCCTGCTGAGCCGCACTGCCGTCGTAATCGGTAAACGTGCATCCAACCAGGGCAAACCCCAGTCCGAACGCAATGCTGAACATAATGCTGAACGCAGGGCGCAGCTTTTTGAACGCAACGCCTTCGCCCACTTCTTCCACGCGGCGGTACTTGAAGAGCGCGCAGGCTACGGCAACGGCAACCACAGCAACAATTGCGTAGGCAGCAAGCATGCCCCAAATGTCATACCGGGTTGGCATCATGAACTGTGTTTCCATTTGCGCCATGGGCGAGAAGAGCAAGGCGATATTTGACGGTTCCAGGTTGCCGGTGACGCCGTATGAGAACAGGGCAGCGGCGGTTTTGAAGCCGAAATCAACAACGCAAGCATAGCCGTGCAGCATAAGCGTGACAATGATGAACACCAAGCGCGAGCTCGAAAGCGCCGCACAGAGCAGGCACAAGCCGCTGTGAATGATAACAAGCAGGCAGCCCGACGCTATGAGTGTGGGGCCCAGGCAAAGTTCGAAGCATGCCGATGCCTCCGCGAACGTGAAAAGCAAGCCCGTAATCACATTTACTGCAAGGCCGGGCAAAACGGTAACAACAAAGCTCGTGAGCAGCAGCGTTGACCTGCGCACCGCGCCTGCCCCGTAAAACCGCGCACTTTCCGGCTTGAACAGGTAATCGCAGTTCACGCAGGTGGCAACCACGCAGTACGCCAGCGTGAAGAATGCTGAAAACGTTAGGAACAAGGGAAGATAACTTGAAAGGCTGTTCGTTGGGTCCAGGCTGTACGTGTAAACGGTGTAGCGCATGCGGGAAATAGTGGGCACGAGCGTTAGAAGCCATCCCAAAAGGTACAGAGCGCTCACGTACCAATTTCGCTTGAACAGCTCTTTTGCTAGAGCGAAATTACAAAACGATATTCTTGACATGGGGGCTCACCTCGTTCAGTTCATACAGGAACAGCTCTTCCAGCGACAGCGGGATAATCTCAAGCAGCACGGGGTTCAGCGCGGAAAGCGCCGTGCGCACTTGATCGGCGTTGCCGCGCACGATAAGGGTGCGCAGGCGTCCTTCGGCGCTTTCGTGCAGCACGTCCACGCCCGCAAGCTCCACGCCATCGGGAAGCGCTAGCTGCACCTTCACCAGCGAGCTATCAAGCGAGAACAAGTCGTGCTCGCTTATGATCTGGCCTTCCGCCATAATCCCCAAGTGGTCGCATACGCCTTCGAGTTCACGCAAATTGTGACTGCTCACTATAACGGTAGTGCCGAATTCTGCAACATCGCTCAGGACAATGCTCCACGCCGTTTTCCTTGCCAGCGGGTCCAATCCGTCCATTGGCTCGTCCAGCAGCAAAACGTCGGGGCGCGATGCCAGCGCCAACAGGAGCATCGCTTGCTTTTGCATGCCTTTCGAGAACTTGCGGAAAGGCAGGGTCAGGGTCAGGTTAAGGTTGCCAAGCAGCGTTTCGAAGCGACCCCTGTCAAAGCGAGGCGTTATTGATTCATGCAAAGAGGCCAGGCTTTTGAGTGTGGCGCGCGCGGGAATGTAGAAGCTGCTAGGCACGAATGCAATGCGTTCTTTGATGGCAACGTTTTCGAACGCTGGTTGCCCCAGCACCAGCACATCACCGCTGTCTTTGCGATAGATGCCTGCAATGTGCTGCAGCAACGTGGTTTTTCCTGCGCCGTTTGGACCAATCAGCCCGTAGACCGATCCTGTGGGGACATGCATATCAACGCTGTTCAGCGCAACGAAATCATCGAAACGTTTCGTTAAATGAAGCGTTTGTACGGCGAATTCAGTCACGGTTTCCACCTCCGTTTATGCGTTCAATTAAAGATTCGGGGTCTACCCCTATCAAGAGAAGTTCCTGCACGGTTTCGTCGAAAGCGGCAAGAAGTTCGTTTTTTCGTGCTTGAGACGCTTCGGGGTTGTACGATACGAAGCTGCCTTTGCCTTTGACAGAGCAGATGCAGCCATCTGCTTCAAGCGCATGATAGGCGCGTTGAATGGTATTGGGGTTTACGGAAAGCTGCGCGGCTAAGCTGCGTACCGAAGGCATTTCAGTGCCTGGTTCAAGCAAACCGGCAAGGATTTGGCGTCGATACGCATCGCGCACCTGCTCATAAAGCGGTCGTTGGTCGCGGTAATCAACGGCAATCATGGGGCAAGACCTCCTTTCGGTGTTCGATCTGTATTAACTGTACTATGTATGCTAATACAGTTTATATAGAGCTGCAGCAACCTGTCAAGAGGCGAAAGGGCGCGATAACGCGAGTGCGGTTTCTGGCACTGGAGATTCCGAGGTGCAGCATGCCCCCGCCGATTATCGACGTGTTCCGTAGGGGCAACTTGCCTGCTGAAGCAAGTGAGCCCCGGCGACTTGCATCAGCGGTCGTACCGGGGCTAACTGGTTTGCATTGTAGCGCATGCATTCTGTTCGCGAAGTCTTAAGTGTCCGATGTGCGAATCAACCCCTTATTCGCGGGTTCGGGAATGGCTCGATTGATTCGCGAAACCGCAGGTCGTTTCATGCGCACCGGCATCGCCCTACGAATATGCAACCTTGCTGACGCCGACGAGCCCTCGTTCAAAGAAGACGACGTCTGCGGCGTGCAGGCACGCCGTTTTCACGGATGGCGCAGAGAGCCGGGCCGCCGTCGAAACGGCGGCCGTCTTTACCCTCGCCGTCTTAATGCTCGCCCCTTTGATGCCGAGCATCGAAAGCAGGTGCTTGGGAACCTCGTAGTCTTGCTCGACGAGGCCGAAGAACGTGACGCCGGAATTGACGCACACCTTCATGACGCAAGACGAGACGGGCTTGAACGCCATGCTTCCTGCCGCTCCGCCGACGAATGAGTGGCGTGCGGGTCGAGAAGGGCTGGCGCCAAAAGAGCCCAACGGCCGTTA
>CALDCB010000014.1 GCA_937937585.1 uncultured Coriobacteriaceae bacterium | reverse complement strand
CCCCTCGCGCGCCCGGGTCAAGGGCGAGGCCGCGCTCCACAGGGACTCCACAACCGGGCGGGCGGGATCGCGGGGAGCGCCTAGGCGGGGCGCCCGGGGACGGGCGGAGCCCTCCCCGCGGGCGCAAGGGCTCCGAGGCTCCGAGGCGCGCGGAGCGTCCTCGCCCGGGCGGCTTCCGCCTTGGCCGAGGCCGCACAAGCACCCAGAGGTGCCATTGGATGTTGAGTAGGGTTCCATATTTATGTGATGCCTTCCATAAACAACGGCGACTGCCTGAAGCAGCCGCCGTTCATGCAAGGCTCACTATTTAGGTAACGCTAGCTTTGAGCATCCCACTCCACGTCGGTTCGCGACCAACTTCCCAAGTCACGCGCATCACCATTGATCGCATACTTTTGGATCTTCTGGTCGTGAACGCCATCACTTGTCGTCATATAAAAGTACCGGGTTTGATCACCCTTATGATGGCGGTTGCTATCCCCCACCTTGCCGGCCAAGGACTCGCCGAAGGTAGCAGGATTCGGCGCCCCGACCGCTTCCTCCACTGTAGCCAAGATATCTCCAGCTGAAACAGGCGATTCGGAAACGGCAAAGGGTTTATCCCTGCCGCCCGCAACGCTCGCGGCAGGCTTGAACAGGACAATGGGCGATTTCGGCTGGTCGATTTCACCTTCCTGACACCACCAAGAACCATGATCCGTCGTCACGATCACGGTCGTTTGATCATACACGCCAAGTCGCTTCAGCTCAGTAATATAGGTCTCAACGATCTTCATTGAACCGATCGCTTGATCGAGCGGATTCGAATTGCCAACACCTACTTCTTCCCCATTGCGATCAAGAGAGAACGGGTCATGCGCGCCTAGAACATGAATGTATCGATACGAAGCATCTTGGTCGTTAGTCGACAGACCTTCGGTACGCAACCGCGAAAGCAGAGAGCCATCATCCATTAAGTACGGCGTTTTATCCGATGCGGCCCTACCCGACCCGAATATGCTCCTGTTGACTTCATCGGAATAAAACCAAGCCAGGGGCTTCGCCAACCAGGGAAGGTCTCGGTACAGTGCGCACTGCATAAGAGACGCCGCAGTTGCCGGAACGTCCATCGCGCCACGATCGAGCGGAGCGATATTGCTTGTGTACCTATATATATGTTGATTGGCTTCATCCGCACTTAAATACTGCTCGCCGAGCGTATCGCTGTAAACCCCGATGTCGTAACCCGCTTCCCTGATGTCGCTCAAGTAGGGGCTTCGAGCGTAGCGGTTGGCAAGGAATGCAGAAAATGGCTCGTCCTCACGCGGCAGCACGCCCGTCAAAAGAAACACGTTACCGTAGCGCGTAGGGATCATCGACCCCGCAGAGTCCTTGAACCACGTGAAGCCCTCGAAGCCGTCGAACATCTCAGGCTCTTCGGAAACAGCCTGCTCAAGCAGAGCGGTGTCATAGTTGTCAAGAACGAACTCGACGACGTTGGTTTTCGCGGAAACATCGAGCAGGCCCTTCTCGGAAACCATCATGGTTCTGCCAGCGACATTCGAAGCACCCGACTCGCCAACGAAAAGGCTTGCCACGCCCGCTCCCTGCACAACAACAAGAGCAAGAGCAACAAGGCAAAAGCCCATTTGCGCCTTTCGCGGATAACGAATCACCGCAACGATGGAAACCGCAATCAAAGCGATCCACGCAGCAGCCGAAAGAACCGTGATGGTGGTGTAGTCGTCCCAATTGACAGCGCCGCCATCGGCCTGCGGCAAACCAACGTTCATGAACAACGCCTGGGCGTAACACGAAAGCGCCACCGAGAACACGACGGCAACGACAACCGCGAACGCGCGTTTTTTGAACAAGCACGCAACGATGGCAAGCAAAACCCAAACGAGCAAAAACACGCTAACGATGACAGGAAGCACGTCTACAATGCGGACCACAAGACTTCCCGCACTTGCCGAAACAATCTCGGCGGGAGCCGCGAAGCACAGCGTGAAAGACAGAAAACCCGATACGATTGCCGCAAGGCCGATACGGGTTTTGAGCGAATAATCGAATTGACCGCGAGCCGACTCATTGGCAGCTGCAGCATTGCGGTCGATAACCTCATCGACCTTAGTGCGTACGACATCGCCCGACGCGTCTACGCGATGGAGGCGCGGATCGACATCTTTGCGGGCATTCTCATCGATGCCCAAAACGCGAAACAGCTTCTTCCTGGTCCTGCGGAAAACCACACCGAAGACCGTCGAAAGAGCAACCGCGACACCAGCAAAAGCTTGGATGGCATACGTCATGACCGAAGGGTCGACGTACGCATACGCAGGCTTCACGAATGCGAGAGAAAGCGCCGCTGAAACGACGAGCAATCCAACAACATCGTAAGCAAAAACCGCTATACGCTTCATCGACTGCTCTTTCCTTTCTATTCCAAACCGCAAGCAGTGTTGCCGACAGAATCGTTCGGCACCTTATCTTCTATCAACCCGCCCTCTCGATCGTGCGTGGTCTGCTTATCGAGCATAGCTTGAAGCAAATACTCGCCGGCGATCTCGGCGGAACGCCCGATGTTGTAGATCGTGTTGGAGCGCACCTCGGCGATGCGCGCGGACCATGCGTCGGGGTGCTCGATCATCTCGGCGACGGCGTCGCCCAGGCCCGACAGGTCGCCGGGGTCGAAGGAGCGGCCCACCTGGTTGCGCAGGGAGATGTCGGTCGGCTCGATGCCGAGCTCCTCCCAATCGGGGTTGCCGACCTTCATGGGCGTGTCGACGAACACGCTCGGGCGCAGCGTGGAGAACGAGAACTCGCAGAAGACGCTCGACCAGTCGGTGATCAGGACGTCGGACGTGAAGACGGTCTCGTTGGACGAGAAGTCGCGCTCGAAGAAAAGGTCGGACTCGGGAACGTGCGCGTAACGGGCCTGGAGCGACTCCCAACGGGGGCGGTAGCGCTTGGTGTACTCCGGATGCGGGCGGACGACCACGCGCCAGCCGCGCCCGAGGAGCTGCCCGAGGAGGTCGTCGGCGCAAAGGTCGAGCAGGTTGTCCTCCTGCCACGACGGGGCGACGAGCACCGTCGGGCGGCCCTTCGCGGGCGCGGCTGGCGCAGCCGCCCTCGCCGCGCGGGCCCCGACCGCGGCGATGTCCTCGTCGAGCAGGCCGTAGCCGCAGCGCTCGAGCCTTTTCGCGGGCAGGCCGTAGAGCTCCTCCTCGCGGCGCAGCTCCCTCTCCTGGTGGGGGCCGACGCAGAGCACCGTGTCGAAATGGTCGTAGGCCCCCTTCGACGGGGTGAGGTGCATGGACGTCATGTGATGCGGCATGAACACGTACTCGATGTCCTTGCGCACGTAGCTCCGCTTGATGTAGTAGTTCTCGAGGTCCTCGAGCGTCATGACAACGACGTCGGCGTCCATCTTCATCATCAGCGTGATGGAGCGCTTCTGGCCTATGTAGTAGGGCTTGATGCGCGGCTGCGCCTCGGCGAGCTCGAAGACCTTGTCGTCGGGGTCGTTCGTGACGTAATGGATGCTCGCGTCCGAGTGGTCGAGGAGGTACGCGATGGCGCCCTTGAAGTACTTGTAGAAGCCGGAGCCCTCGGAGTAGAAGACGATGTGCTTGCCGACGACGTTGAAGAAGCGCCTGTAGTCGGCCTTCTCGCGCTTCGAGAGCGGGTCGGGCCTCCACCAACGCGACTTGCGCCCGCCCTCGAGCGCCTCGAGCTCCTCGACCTCGGCGCGGCTGGCGGCGAGCTCGCCGTAGTCGATGTGCCTGGCGGGCACGATGCAGACGTTCATCAGGGCCTGGATGGCGATGGACGACAGGTTCGAGCAGATCCAGTAGAAGCACATGCCCGCCGAGACGAAGACGCCGAGGACCAGCGACAGGCCGATGGACAGCCCGTTGGTGGCGTTCTTCTCGGCGCGCGACTGCTCCTTCTGGAGCGGGTTGATGCGGTTCTGCGCGAAGCCCATGGCCACGGCGGAAAGGCCGGCCAGAAGCGGCATGGCCCACGAGGCGCCGCCGTCGGCGACGGGGACCATGCCCAGGAACTCGGTCCCCGGGGCGCCGCCGTCGGTGACGGAGTGGATGACGTCGACCAGGCCGAACAGGATGACGATCTGGACGAGCAGCGGGACCATCGAGAGCAACGGGTGGTAGCCGCGGTCCTTGTACAGGGCGCTCTGCTTCTCGCCGATGGCCTCGCGGTCGCCGTAGTACTTGACCTTGATGCGGTTGAGCGCAGGCATGAGCTGGACCATGACGAGCGAGTTCTTCTGGACCCACAGCGACATCGGCAGCAGGACGACCTTGGTGACGAGGGTGAACAGCAGGATCGAGACCCACCAGTTCCCCGTCAGCTTATAGCACGGGTCGACAATGAGCTGAAGCACGGAAGCGACAGCGGCAAATACAGCATCCATATACAGTAGTTTCCTCGTTCGGTGATTAAGAACCCGCGAACCCCTCTTCGTCGGATCTCGGGTATCGTTAGTCGAAGCTTATATAACCACGCCACGACAATCCGCTATTCTATCAGCTGAAGACGTTATCAGTTAAGAAGCGGCCATAAACGGCGCCGCAGATAAGGTTATCCCGAATGAACACGCTCGTTGCACCGGAACACGCCCTCAAAGCACTTCGCGCCTTGGAAGATTCAGGACATGAAGCTTGGTTGGTCGGCGGCTTCGTGCGCGATTCGATTCTTGGACGACCCGTCTACGACGTCGATATCGCCTGCAACGCCCCATGGATGCAATCGAAAGCCGCCTTCGAGTCGGCCGGATTCGCTGTTCATGAAACGGGAACGGCCCACGGCACTATCACGGCAATTGTCGACGGAAACCCTATCGAGGTCACTTCGTTTCGAACCGAAAGCCGTTACTCGGATGGGCGCCACCCCGACAGCGTTTCGCTGGCTGAAACCATCGAGGAAGACCTCGCCCGCCGCGACTTCACCATCAACGCCATCGCCTACCATCCCGAAAGAGGTTTTCGCGACCCCTACAACGGGTTGGCTGACATAAAAGATGGGATCATCAGAACCGTCGGCAACCCGAACGACCGATTCGAGGAAGACCATCTTCGCATCTTACGCGGGTGCAGGTTCTGCTCGGAACTTGGCTTCACCATTGAAGAACAATGCCTTTGGTCGATGACCTTCGAAAAATCGCTGATGCTCTCGCTTCCCGCCGAGCGCGTCTCGCGCGAACTTGAGAGATTTCTTTTGGGGGATCACGTCTGCGATGCCCTTTTGACAACCGTCGATGTCATCTCGGCCGTGCTGCCCGAACTAGTTGCCATGAAGGGATTCGACCAGCGTTCGCACTACCACAGCTACGACGTACTTGAGCACACCGCCCACGCCGTGCAGGGGACGAAACCCGAACCATTGAACCGCTGGGCAGCCCTGTTCCACGACATCGGAAAGCCCGCAACGTTTTACATGGCGAAGGGATCGGGGCATTTCTACGGCCATGCACTGGAAAGCGTGCTGATCGCAAGAGGGGCCTTGTCGCGCCTGAAGCTTCCCCGCAAGCTGCAAGATGACATATTGACGTTGGTTGAGATGCACGACGACATCATCGGTCCCACCCCGCGCATCGTGAAGCACGTCCTCCACCGCTTTAACGGCGATATCGAACTGTTCAGGGCGTTATGCGATCTGAAAAAAGCAGATGCGCTGGCTCACGCGCAATGTTGCACCGACCGATCGGAAATGGCAGATGAGCTGCTGCAGGTGCTCGATCAAGTTCTCGAAGAGGAGCAGGCGTACCAATTGAGTGATTTGGTCATCACGGGGTCTGACGTTATAGACGCATGTGGTATAACCCCCGGCCCCCTCATTGGCGACCTTCTTGATAAAACACTCTCGGCTGTGATCGACAAGCGCGTCGAGAACGAACGAGAAGCACTTCTTGATTATGTAAGGGATTTCGCAAAGTAACACGAAAGGCGACGCACACGCGTCGCCTTTCGTTTTTCCAAGATCGGCCCTTGGGGCTTATAGACCCTCTGCAAACCGTTCTTTTGAAAACAGTTCACCGTTTCGTCATATTTAGGGTTATAGGCAGAAAAGTGTGTCCGATTCTGACATCCAACCCCTGTTCAGAAC
>CALDCB010000013.1 GCA_937937585.1 uncultured Coriobacteriaceae bacterium | reverse complement strand
GGCGCCCCTCTTTTCGTTCTGGTACGTTCTATTCGACTCTGCTCCGTTTATCGAACCTTTGTCGAAGCTAAGCCGCTTACAATCCAAGCAGCTTGCGCCAAGTGTTGCGCCCAACGATGCCGTCATCATCAAGTCCATTGTCTACTTGAAATGCCCTTACCGCTCGCTGCGTATCGTCGCCGTTGATGCCGTCAGCGCCGCAAGAACCGCAGTTGTAGCCAAGGACGATAAGGCGTTCCTGCATCAATTTGGTGATGTTGCCGCGCGATTTGCGCCCAAGCTGGGGACAGCCGTTCAGCGTGTTTGCGCCAGGAATGCCGTCAACCGTTTGATGCGAGTAGCCTTGAGCGTTGCACTCGCTCTGCAAACGGCGCACCCAATCGGTGAACGACCAACCGCTGTAATCGGTCGATTCCTGCGTTGGCTTGGAAGTGAGAACGTTCGCGCTCTGCCCGTCCCATGCAGGACGGAAGAATCCCATGATGAACCACTTTGAGCCATTAACGCCATAGGATCGCGTTCTGCGCATTACCGCGCCGCCGTTGTCGTTGCTGCTGACCGAGGTGTTGCCCTCGATAGTGGTCACGCTTGCAGAGCCGTTTCGAGATTCCACGATTCCCACGTGGCAGGCACGGGAGCCGTTCGAGAAGAACACAATATCGCCCTTCTGCGGCTTCTCCTCGCGGTCGAGCCAGCGGCCCAGCTTCTTTGCGTAGTTCACGTGGCTAGGACAGTAGGCGAACTTGCCCACGATTCCCAAAGCGCCGACCTGATCAGCGCACCAGGAAACGAACATGTCGCACCATGGGTTGCCGTCCAGCCCGTACCACTTGCCGTACTTGGTCAGGTTGCTGTTCGCTGGCTGCTCCTTGGTGCCGATCTGGCTTGCAGCCACCTTGACGAAATCGCTAGCGGTCGCCATCTTTGCCTTCCAGCACTTCCAAAGTCTGCTCTGGGATTTCGGCATCCGTTGCCTCTTCGCTGGGCATGGCCGCAAGCTCTTCCACCGTTGCGGTGTCTACCTCGTAATCGCCCATCACTGCTCCTTCTTCTCGAAATACTGGGAAAGCTTCGAATCGTTAAGGTCTGGGTTTATCTCCTTCGCGTTCTCGTAGATGCTCATAACCTCGCTGCCGACGATGTACAAGCACGCTGGAATGATGAGTGGCATCTCGAAGCCGATGTCCACATGCTGGCTGCCAACCTCGATAAGGATGGCAAGGCACACTATCAGCACGTAGCCCGACTTGTGCCACAGCCCTTCGCGCATCTTCGAGCTGGACAGCTCGCCCATCTTCGCGGCCTTCATGACGCCGCTCAGAACGTCGAGCACCACGAACGCTGCGGTGATCCACACCGCCCACTGCTGCTCTTCCGTGAATAGGTAGTCCATGTTTTTCCTCTCTCTGGTTCCAAAGCAAAAGAAAAGCCGCCGAACCCGGGCGGCTCCTAACCTTCGTCCTCTTCAATCATCTTCCGTACACATTCGCGCCAGAGCTTCGGCACCTCTTCCAAGGTTCGCTTGCCCGCCTTCACGGCAAGAAAGTAGAACTTCGCCACTATTCACCACCCCCTACGATGTCCCCAAGCTCCATGAGCGCGGAAACGGTGTCGTCTAATGCCGCGTTCACGGTGCCCAGCTGCCTCATGAGCGCATCAATGCGCTCGATATCAGTCAACTCGTCCGACTCGTAGGCTTCCCACAAATCATCGAAGACAGCCTGCAGCTTTTCCTCTGCAGGCGTGTCAGCTTGCACGAAGTGGATTTCCTCCGCCCTGTAGAACTCGGTTGCATCCTCGGCATCGTGCCCGTTGCCGCAAACGTCCTTCTCGATGTTGCGGCGAAGCCAAACGTCCGATGCCGCGCCGCCAGGGCGCAGCTCAACCTGCACCGCCTCAAGCGGCGTTACAGAGCATGTTTCATAGCTCATATCTCTTCCTTTCCGCGGCCGATACGTGCCACCTTGCCTTCCTGAAAACCTCGTTGAACCCGTTGCATGCGGTCATGGCCATGGAATCGGAGTTCGCGAACCAGCCCCAATAGCTTCACACGCGCCTGGCACGCTGCAGCGTGGGCCTTCGCAGGTACTTGCCTCTTTTCCTTTCTATTGGACTTGCACGGGCGATCCGCCCGAATCGTATGCGTACACCTCGCACTCACAGAGCCTTCCGTCCGAATCGAATGCGTATACGGTTGCCTCTTTCGCAATGCCGCCAGCGGAATAAGCGACGATGCTGCCCGTCAGGACATTCAGCAAGACGTAGTACGTCCTGCTTCTCGACAGATACCCAACCTCATCGTTCCCGTAGCTGAAATACTGGCGAAGGGCAAGCGCCATCGTTCCCTTCGGGACATCGTGCACGAACTGCGTGTTTGGGAATGCTTTGTTTATGGCATCCCTGTACCCCTCGTATCCCCCATTCGCTGCGTACAGCTCGGCGAGCTTCTTCTTTGGGTCAAGGTTCAGCGTAGCCGCAGCCGTGTCGCTTCTTGCGAGGGAGTTTCCAAGGCAGTCGATGATCAGGCTCGTAGGACGGTACGTTTGTCCGAGCTGCGCAACAGGCGTAGTCCATTGAGCGGCGGTGCAGAGCGGAACCGTGACAAGCACAGAACCGCCGCCTGGCTTCATCTCCACGTTGTCTGTAATGCTCGCGGAGCCAATCGCAGCCGTGAACGCTGGCGGCATGAAGTCGTCGTATCCCTTCGCAACCTTGCTGAACGACGCCTTTGCCTGGTACGTGGTTCCGCTTCCACCGGTGTACCAGCACCTCAGGCTGATGCTTATCTCGGTTCCGCTGCCGAACCATCCAAGATCGAGGTTGTCTGCGAAGGTGTGCATGTCCCCTGCCGCGTATATCCTCTCGGACCCGCTCTTCTTGGTGGCCCCGTTGACCGTCAGCTCGTAGTTGCAGTTTGCGCCCTCAAAGTTGTTCGACAGCACAGCGAGGGTTGCCTTGACGTACGCCTTCATGCGGCCGTCCTCGAACTCCTTCACGTTGAGCATGGCCGTCACGCGGAACTGCGATCCGCCGCTGGTCTTGTTGCTGTCGGCGTACTGGTACCACCAGTTCAGATAATCCTTGTATGCGAATGAGGCCACGCTAAGCCTCCAGCTTTATGTAGATGCTCCCAGCAGCCCCAGTTGCTGGAGGGTCGTCCGTTCCAATTGTCACGCCGAGGTTAGCGAGCGCAGCTGCGGCGGTAGTCGCGCCTGTGCCGCCCTTCGATACGGGAACGGTCGGAAGCCTTAGGGAGCTTAGCGTTCCGGACGTTATGCTGCCTGCCGAGTGCGTGTGGTCCGACGGGACGAAGGAGCTTGGCTTGTCGGCGATGTCGTCCCAGCTCGTCGAACCCTGCGTTGGTGTTTGCCATGCCGTCCCGGCTGCCGTCTTGGTAAGAACCTGACCAGCTGAGCCGCCAGACGGAACGCCCTCGCCCGGGTCGCCCTTTGCACCGTTGAACTTGCCGGAATCCGCATCGTCCCTAACCGATTGCGCTGTTTCCTTGGCGGTGTTCGCTGCACCGACGGCAATGCTGGCGCTCTGCTCTGCATTGCTGATCTTTGCATCACGGCCCGCATCTTTGCTTGCACGCTCCTCTTCCGCTGCTGCGATTGCATCGTACTGGTCTTTGAACTGCTGCACGTAACCGTCGAGCTCGCCCTTCAGGCGCTCGAACTCGGGGATGTACACCTCGCGTGCGGCATCCATATCAACCGCGTCCAGAACCTTGAACCAAACGCATTGCGTGGTGGCCACCGCGCCCGCGCTTTCGATGCGCAGGTACGCAAGCTTCACCATGCCCGCGCTCGCGCCGATGGCGGCAGGAAGCGTGTAGGATGCGC
Organism: uncultured Coriobacteriaceae bacterium; assembly: GCA_937937585.1. Lineage (GTDB taxonomy): Bacteria > Actinomycetota > Coriobacteriia > Coriobacteriales > Eggerthellaceae > UMGS1502. The sequence continues at coordinate 23,880 of CALDCB010000013.1, read as the reverse complement.
TGCCGTCTTCGGCAACAGACACATCGTCGACCACGACACCGTTCCCGGTTCGCGCGCAGAAGCGCACCGTGTAGGCGCTTTCGCCCTCGGAATCCTTCGCGGCAAGGTCTATGCGCTTGCCCTCTTCGGAAACCTCGAACACGAGGGTCATGGAGCCGAACTCGCCCTTGCGGACGGTCAAGGTCCGGATATCCTCGGGCTTCGCGGTGTCCAGCTTCAGCGCGTACCTCATGGCTGCACCCCTTCCAGCACTTCCAACTCGAACGTCTGCGTGGTTATCACATCGGTCTGCAAGGTATCGGCATCGTCTGCGGTGCCGTCTGAAACCTGGGAAAGGCGCACGTACGCCCGCCCCTTGCCCGCCTTCGCGGTAAGCCCTTTCGGAACCGTCAGGAAAACTACGCCGTCAGCAATATTGCAGGGAACTTCCACGCAAAGCCCTGCAACGCACAGGGCGGCATCGTAAAGCGATACGTCCTTTGCCATACCGCCCTCGCAAACAACAAGCCTCAGCCTCATGTTGCCGAACTCGCCCTGCCGCAGCACCACGCGGCGCGACTCGGCGGGCTTGTCCAGTCCCAAGCGCAGGGCAACCTCTATCATTGGCGCACCCCCACCACATAGCGGCTGCCGCCTTGGGAAAGCACCAGAACCAGCTTCCCAGCGCTCACACCCGAGCAGAAGCGCGTTGCGGTTCCGCCGCCTTCCAGCGAGACTTCCGTTCCGCTCACCGCCACCGCTTTCTGGACGGAAAGCCGTGCGAAGCGCTTCCGGAAGAAGGGCAGGCAGCCCTCGCACAGCGCCTTCATCAGCTGGTCAGGATTTCGATACGTTGCCATAGAGTCTTACCGTCCTTCGCATGGTGGTCTCCGATTCGATGTCCGGCGTTGCCTTGATGCTGCGCTTGTAGGCGCTGAACTTCCCGTCAAGGCCGCTGCGCCGGTAGTCCATGGCAACGGTGTCCCCCGCCTCGAAGCGCTTGCCAGCGTGCCTCACGGTAAGGCGCTCGATGGCCTGCATGCCCTCGATCAGCAGCGCCTCGGCCTTCGCCTGGCACTCCTCGGCGGTGGCAAGCCCCTCCACATCCTCGACGCGCGTTATCTCGCGCTTGCGGGAAACGGTAGAGTAGGCGTTGTGCGCATCGTCGTTGCGCGCGGTGCCCGAAACCGTGGTATCGTCCTGTTTCCTACAGCGCACCACCACGACGTTCGGCGTATCGTGCACATCCCACTCGCGCTCCACTTCCTCGTTGCACACATCGTCCTCGGTATCGCTGAAGGTGTCCGCGGGCTCCTTGGAATCGGGGTCTTGGTAAGGGGCGGCAACGACGTTGCCGTAAACGTCAACGTCCAGCGAGCCGTAGCCCAGCGCATCGCACACATCGTTCATCACGTCCAAGGTCGAGGTGCCCGCATCCCACGAGCACGAAACGCTCAACGTCTTTGCAGTGGGCGTGAGGATGAACGGCAGCCGCGCCGCGTCCCACATGAACTCCTCTATGACGCTGCCATCGATGGCCGTCAGCGTCACATCCGATTCGAGCAGCATCTTGTCCAGCACTGTTAGCGTGCTGTACAAATCGGCGGTACCCGCATGGACGCCGTTCGCTATGGATTCCTTCGACGAGTAGCAGAAGAAGGTGCCGTAGCACTTGCTCTCCCGCTGCCCGTCAAGCTCCATATCGGCGTACACGCGCAGAAGGTCGTCCCCTAGATCCAGGTTCCCCACATAGACCACGCTGCCCGATACCTTCAGGCTGGTTAGCTTCGCCTCGTCTATAGAGCACGATTCAATTCCGCCCACCTCGCCCAATTCCTCGAAGCGCGCCGGGGTGTTTGTGGTGGAGTCGGAGGGCACCCACCGCACGCGCACGAAGCGCCAGGAGGTGGTGCGCCCCGACTTGCGCAGGTCTATCAATGCGAAACCTCCTGCCAATCGATTGAGACCTTCGCCCAATTGGCATTGGAAAGGTCTTGGGTATGGGAAACGTCGACGGTGGCGTAAAGCGCCATGCCGCGCGGGAACCTCAGGTAAACGTCCCCGTTGTTTGATTCCAAGTCGAAGAACGCGGCAAGCCCGGCAGAATCGCCCTCCCCGCCCTCGTCCTCGAAAACCCATACATCGCCTGTGGCGGTGTGGCTTCGCGTGCGGTGGGTGCCGTAGAACACCTTGGGCAGCCGCGAGCTCGCCACCGTGCGAGCCACCTTCTCGCCTTCCACGCCGTCAGGGCGAGATAGGTTGCGGCGCACCTTGGCAACCTTGGCCAAGCCCTCGCCGTAGTTCACTACCAGGAATGAGTTCGAGGGCATGCGCACAGTCTGCGAGTACTCGGCAACCGAGCCCGATGCGGCGTAGGCCACCACGCGGTAGACCGTATCGACATCCAAGGGCGGCATGCGGTCTAGGAACTCCTCGGAATCCTGCAAGCCTTCCGCTATGCAAACCCCATCACGGAACACGCTGAAGCTCTCGGCTGCTGCTGTAACGGCGTTGCCCTCATCGTCAAGCTCGATGGTGTCATATGCGGTAATCATGTTGGCATGCATGCCGTTGTCCCGCATCACCGCGAAAACGGGCTCCGATGGCGGGATGTACCTCACCGTGGTCTCAGCCGTGCCCTCGCAGGAAAGCGAGCTTGTGGAGGTGCAGCGCACCGTTACCGTGTAGGTATGGGATTGAACGGGCGTGAACTCGCTTGCCGCAACGGTGGCAACGGTCTCCGTTCCGTCGAAGCGGTCGGAGAACGCCACCTCGCCTGTTTCCGAATCAGTGAACGACAGCTCTGCCATGGCCTGCGTGCCGCTCGCGTCCTCGTATTCCCACGAAACCGATACGGGAACCTCGGCTATCTCATCGGCAACGGAGACCTGAACCGTGGGCGGCGTCTTCACATGGAAAAGGCTAACCGCCGTCCACGCCGACCATGCGTTCTCAGCTGTGCCGCCGCCGTCGTACGCGCCCTTGGTGCGAACCTGCCATTCAATCGTCTCGTTGACGTCGCCCGAGCCAACGACATCCAAGGTGCATTGCGTGGCGGTTCCCAGACTTACGGTGGTCCACGCAGAACCCCCCTGCTCGCGCCAGCGGAGCTGAGCGCCCGTCTGCTCGGAGTTGTCCAGGGGGTTGTGCCGGAACCTCAGCGTTGGGTTGCCGTCCGCTTGCGATAGGGTGTCCCCCGAAAGAGGGAAAACCACGGTCGGCGCGGCGGGCGCGCACAGCGATACGATGAACGCGGAGGAATCCGACCAGGCAGACCACCCGTCGTCGTTGCCGTAGCGCGCACGGTAGGCGAACGTGCCCGCGCCCACAGAATCGGTGTAGTCGGCGACCACGGCAGATGAATTGAGGACCGTTGCCCAGCTGCCGCCGTACTCCATGCGCTGGAGCTGGGTCTTCTTGGCGTTGGCGGCGTTGTTCTTCCAGGAAATCACTATCTGCCCGGCGGAGCCGCGCTTGCAGGTCGGCTTTCCCGGCATCGATGGCGGGCGCAAGGTCTGCGCGGGCACCCAAACGCCCACGCTGGCGGTGCGGCTCTCGTTCTTGCCGGAAGCGCCGTAGCCGTCAACAACCTCTTTCTTGATGAGGCACGAGCAGGTGACGCTTCGGGCTTCCTTGCCCTTCTGCACCGTGAAGCGCTTGTCCAGCCAGCCGAAGTTGCCGCTGCCGTATCGGCTGAACACGACATCGGTACAGGTGCCTATCTCGCTGCCGTCGCCGTAAAGGCGGATGCGGCGGCCGTACTGCGTGATTCGCCATGCGTTGCAGCACCCCTGAACGCGGATGGTGGCGGTCTTGTCCGTTTGGGACTCCAGCCAAGCGCTCACCCAAGCGCGGGTTCGCCCGCCGTGCCATTCAACGATCCAGGAGCTGTAAGCGTCAGCCACGGTAACCGCCTGCCTTCATGATCGCACGGGCCAGCTCGCCCATATCGTGAACCTGCTGCGCGTCCTCGCACGCGATGGTTATATCGCCCGTGAACGAGTAGGACGCTCCCGCGCCCTGGCTTGCCGCCGGGCGCGAAGCCGAACCAACGGCGTAAGGGGAAGCGCCCGCAACGGAAAGCTGCGGCTCGGCGATTCCCAATCCCTGAGCCATCTCGTCCGCAACGCCCGAAACCGCCTTCCGCACGGCTCCCATGTTCTGCTTTATTCCCTTGGCCATGCCGCCCATCATATCGGGCATGTAAGTGTGAAAGTCGGAGAGCGGCCCCACATCGGGTTCCGAGAAGTGCAGGAACGAACGGATGGTGTCCGCGACCTGCCCTGCCGCGCCCGCGACGTTGCCGATCATGGACTGTATGCCGCCGACTATGCCGTTGATTATGTCAGCGCCCCAGTGCCAAGCCTGGGATGCGAGCCCCGTTATGTAGCTGATGGCGGAGCTGAAGCCGCTCTGAACCACGCCGTATATCTGCCCGCACACCGAGCCGATGGCGCTGAGCATGCTGTTGAACGCCGACTGCGCGGCGGAAAAAGCGTTCTGCACGCAGCTGGTAACGGTTTGGGCTATCGAGTTGAAGATGCTCGAAACCGTGGAGAGCAGCCCTGCAATGAACGAGCCGATGGCGTTCACTGCGGCGGATACCGCCGAGCTTGCCGCCTGGAAGCCGGATGTGACGACCGAGACGACTGTTGCTATGACGCTTGTCACTGTGCTGGCTATTGCGCCGAACACGCTTACCACAGTAGAGACGACGGCGGCAAGGGTGGATGCCACCATGCTTGCCGCGCCCATCACCGCGGTTACCACGGTTCCGATGAGCGCCACGATGGGCGTTACCGCCGCGATTATCTGGGAGGCAACGGACACCACAACCGAGATGATGCTCATCACAACGGGGATAACCGCTTGAAGAACAGACATCACCACGTTGAGGACAGCCACCAGCCCCGGCATTACCGCGCTAACGATGTTGGCGAGAACGCCGATTATCGTTGTGACGCATGGCAGAAGCGAGCCCATCAGCTGCGCAATCATCGGCGCGAGCGCCGCCGCAACCTGGAGCACCAGGGCCACTACCTGCCCGAAGATGGGCGCGAGCTGCTGCACGGCGCTCACTATCACGGGCAGCACTGCAGATGCGATGCTTGCAAGCGTCGTTCCCAGCTGAGCGAACACGGGAAGAAGGCTGGCCCCTATGCCGGAAACCAGGTTCATCACCGTGTTGCGGAATTCCTCGCTCGTCGCCATGCAGTACGCGAAGCCCGCCGCAAGCGCGGCTATGCCCGCAACTGCAAGGCCCACAGGCGATACCAAAGCGCCCAACAATGCGGGCATTCCGCTGAAGAAGGACATGGAGCCCTTCAGCAAGCCCATCTGAGAAACAAGCTTGGCGAAGTTCCCGCCCATAAGCGATAAGGTGCCGACGATTCCCGACACCGAGCCGCCCAGGCCCGTTACCAGCCCGATAATCGCGGGCAGCTTCGCCGCAAGCTGCCCGATGGGCGTTGCCAGCAAGGCGAACGCACCGGCGAACACCGCACCGAACGCGGTTGCCTGCGCCCCGCCGTTTGCAAGGAACGCGACGACCTTGCCCGCCGCGTCCTGGACGACAGGCGCGAACTTTCCCGCTGCGGCAGCGGCAGTATCGAAGATGCCCGCGAGCATCGAGCCCGCCTCCTGCGCAACGGGAAGCAAGCCCTGTGCGGCGTTGCAGACCGTATCGAAGATCTCCCTTGCACGGCTGCCAGCCGGGACAACCGCATCAAGAGCCGCCTTCAGGGCCGTTATCGGGTTGCCCGTATCGTTTAGCGCCTGCGTGAAGGCGTTGATGCCCGTCACGACCTGCCCGCTCACCTGCTCGCAAAGAGCGCTGAACACGGATATCAGCGGGTCAAGGCGCGCGCTCACCGCGTTGATGGCGGGTATGGTCGCCTGGAAAACCGATTTCAAGCCCTTCAGCGCAGGGTCCGCGAACTTCGCCGAGACGCGCGAAAGCGCCGCCTGCACGTTGGCCATGGCACCGCTGAACGTATCGTTCGCGCCGTAGGCGGCAGTGCCGAACGTGGCGTACATGGCGTCGCTGAAGGTCTGGAAGTCGATTTGCCCCTTGGTGACCATGGCGCGCACATCGGCCTGCGACTTGCCCAGGTACGAGCTCAGGGCGGAAAGGGCGTTCACGCCCATGTCCGACATCTGCAGGAGCTCGTCGCCCGAGAGCTTGCCGTTCGCGGCAACCTTGGCGAAGATGCCGCCCACGCGCTCCAGCTCCACGCCGCCCATGGCGGCAACGCCGGTTGCGGCTTGCAGCGACCTGGTCATCTGGTCGCCCGCGGCAACGCCCGCCGCACCCATGTTGGCTGCGGCGGTCGCGGCGGCGGCAAGGCCGAACGCCGTTCCGCTCACCGCCGTGTTGCAAGATGCCATGACGCTTTCCACGTCCATGCCCATGCCCTTGAGCTTGAACTGCGCCTGCTCGATGTTCAGCGCGCGGTCTATGCCGCCCTTCATGAACGCGCCGGTGGCAACCGCGCCCACGATGCCGAACGCCTTGGTGGCGACGTTGACGACGCCCTTAAGCTTCGAGGTGACGGACGAGAGGAACTTGCCGCCGCTCTCGCTGCCAGCCTGCTCGAAGCCCTTGGCGGCGGTCTTGCCGAATGCGGCGGATGCGGCGGTGCCCGCGCCCTGGAACTCCTTGCTGACCGCCGCCCCGAAGCCCTTCATTGAGGGCAGCACCGTTACGTACGCAGTGCCGACGTTTGCCGCCATAGGCTCCAAGCCCCCTTATTCGGTTGTCATCCCAAGCACTCTGTCTATCGCCTTGCGCCGCGCCAGCGCAGCATCGGCCCTCTGGCGGTTGCGCTGGCGCTCGCCGGGGGTCTGAATCGGTTTGGGCGCGTTGCGCCCTCGGGTTCCGTCCTTGGTTCGCGCCCATTGCAGCCAGCGGGCGCTGAACTCTATCGAATGGAGCAGGTAGTCGGTGGGGCTCCACTCAAGCGACGCGTCCAGCCGCCTTGCCGTTCGCGACTCCCTGGGCAAGCCCTCCCACAGCACCGACCAGCGCAGCATGTCGAAATCCAGCCCTTCCGCATCTTCCGGAAGCGGGAGGTCGATTCCGTAGAACTGCCTGAAGTCGCATATGAGGTCCACGGGGTTCGCCAGCCAGTCGGCGGCGAAGGCGGTTAGTTTTTTCCCAGCTGCTCGCCGATCTTCTCGAACAGCGCGCCGAAAGCCTCGGCGGAAGCGCCGTACTCCGACACCGTGCCGTCGGCCTCGGGGATGCGGTCGAGCGCATCGTCCAGCCCGCCGCACAGGATCATGTCCATTGCCTCGAACGCGCCTTTCAGGTCCTCTTCCATCAGCGCCATCTTCTTCTGCACCTTCATGGAGCGGAACGCGGCCTTGCTTACCTTGAAGCGCTCCCCTCGGAACTCGATTTCCACGGTCGGCTTGGTGATAACGGTCATTTCTTTTCCTTTCGTAGGCTCGTAGGCTCTCGCGGGCACGGCCCGCCCATGGCCATGCCGCCGCCTACTGAAGCGGCATGGCCATGGGCGAACGGCCCTGAAGAAAGGGAAAGCCCCGCAGCACGCGGCCGCAGGGCCTTCCTCGCGCGGCTTTAGGCCGCGGCGTTCGTCTCGGTGGACTCGATGTAGTCGTAGCAGGTGTTGCCCTGCTCGTCGGTGAGGTACTTGATGGTGAGCGGGCGCTGGCACAGCTCGGAGCTGACAACGTTCAAGTCGTCCAATTCGGACGACTTGCCCAGCGGCACCACCTTTCGCCAGCGGCGGCCGTTCTTAAGCGCGAGCTCCAGAACGTAGCTGAACGTGGGGTGCGAGTTCGCGTTGTGCTTCACGGTGATGAGTCCGTTCTCGTCCGTGACGTTCTCTTCGCCGTACTGGACCTTCAGCGTGCCCGCCTTGATCTCGGCAAGCGTGACCTGCGCGGATTCCACACGGTTGGAGTTGGTGGAGTCCATCAGGTCGCCGTTCATGTCAACGATGTCGCTGGTGTCCTCGTCAACGGTCTCAACGTAGCCGTCTTCCGAGATGAAGCCCAGCACCTTGAACGCAGGGTCGAGCTCCGCCTTGATATCGGTTGGCAGGGCGGTGCCCGTGGGAGCCACGAAGATGTAGCCGCCGTCTACGCCCTTGCCCGCCGATACGTTCTCTTGGTTGTTCGTCGTCGCAACGCTGTTCTTCGCCATGCGCTGCCTTCCTTTCTACTCGCAAACCGTAAGCTCTACCTGAACTACGTAGCGCGAACGGTTCGTGTCCGGTTCGTTCATGCGGTACCAATTGGCAACCGCCGGGGCGAAGATGCACGGCTCGGAGCAGAGCCCTGGCACCGCGCCCATGACCCTTTCCGCAAGGGCCTTCGCCCGCTTTCGGCTGTTCGGCGGCGCTAAGCAGTCGATGTCAAGCGCCACGCGGTCGGTGAACCCGCCCGTTGCCCGCGTTGCCTCAACGGTGATGAACTCATCTGGCGCTTCCTTTGGAGCCTCCGGGTACGCGGGCACGCCAAGCGCTGCTTTCAGCGCGCGTGCCGCAACCGCTTCGATGTCCATTGCCTTACGCCCCCTTCGCACTTCCCAGAGCCTTGGTGAGGCTCTTCCTCTTCGCCTGGGTGTAGCGCGCCTGGTCGGTCTTGGTGCGAACCACCTTGCCTGGCGCAAGCTTGCCCTGGAAGTCCTTCACCTCGTGGCCGGGCAGAGAGTAGCCGCCTTCCGAGAGCGCCGCATCCGCCGCCTTTTTGGTTGATTCGGCGGAATCCGACACCATGCGCTGCACGCCCGGCATGGACGCAACGGCGGCGTAGCCGTCCCTGTCCCACTGGAACCTCCCGAAATCCGCCTTTATGCCCACCTGGAACCTAACCATAGGCTCGGGTCACCTCCACGGCGCGGTTGTACCTGCCAGGGGTGTTCGCATCGGAATAGGGCTTCGGGTCGCCCACCACGGCGAACTCCTCGCCGCGCACCAGCACATGGGCGCGGTAAAGGGATTCCGTGTAGCCCTTGGGAAAATGCAGCGTGTAGGCAACCGAAACGCCGTTCGGGCGCGAAGCGGCCAAATCGGCGGTTGCCCCCGGAGCAACCACGCACATAACGGTTTCGGCTGTCTCTGTTTCGCCGCTGGGCTCGCCAAGGTCGTCCAGGGCAAGGGAGCGGCGAACCACGGTTACCTCTTCGGGCTTTATCAACTCCATGGCTAGCCCCTGTCCTGCCAGGTTGCCGCCTGAATGCTGCGCATTCGCCCGCCCGCAAGGCCCAAGCGCCTCTTGTCCGCGGCGCTCAGGTACATGTCTCCCGTTGGGTTCGCGAACGTCAGCGATGCGCTGTAAACGCCCGTACCCTGGCTGTACTGGCTCGCGCCGTAAAGGTCTTCGGGCGTTGCCAGCATGCGGGCAACCATGCCGCAGCACACGGCGGCGGCGTTTCGGTCGAAGATGGGGTGCGCGCCCTGCTCCCAAGCGCAGCCGTAACGCCTCTCGTACTCTGCCGTCAGGAACCCCGATGCGTCCGAGAGCAGCGTTGAAACGCGTTCCTCGTCCGCATCGGTGCCGTAGCGGCTGGAGTAGTCGGCGTAAGAGGCGAAAGCGGTTTCTTCCATGCCGACACCTCCTAACGGCCTTGGGTTATTTCGCGGCTGCCTTCGCAGTCTTGCGTGCCGGTGCCTTCTTCGCGGCTGCCGCCTGGGTTACAGGAGCCTCGTCTGCCACTGCCGCCTGCACAACGGGCGTTGCCGCTGCTGCGGGCTCCAGCTCGTCCACGACGGCAACGGGAATCGTCTGGCTGGCAGTACCGCCATTGATGGTGCCCTTGAAGATGTAGTTGGTTGCCTCGGCAAGGAACGTGGTGCCCGTCATCACGTGGGTCTCGGCGCTAGCTCGGTTGTATGCGGGCGTGTGGTGCACGCCGATGCAGCCGTTGTCGGAGACCTCGTAGGCAAGCCCCGCGTTGCCCAGGGAGCTGAAGTCCAGGGTGTACAGGTGCAAGTTCTCCTTGGGCGTTGCGTACACGGTGCCCCGGGGAACCTTGGAGGTGAACACGGTGGTGCCGGTCAGGCCCAGGAAACCCTCCATGTAGGTCATGCCGAACGCGGTCTGAGCGCCGGTGATCTCGTGGGAACCGAGCCAAACGCCGCGGTCGAGCGAGTTCACGAAGTACACCTTGCCGTCTGTGGAGTCGTCGTTGTCTTCCAGAGCAACGTCCAATGCCGCATCGACGTTGGCAAGCGTGGATTGGAGGTCGGTGCCCTCGGCGGTGCCCGTGCCGTTCTTCAGGTACTCGTAGAAGCCTTTGAGGATATCGGCGCGAACGTCCTTGCGCATCTTGTTGTCGGTGCGCACCACGGCGTGCTCGTAGCCGCTCTTCAAGATGGCCTTGGCGGTGGTCAGCTTGCGGTAAGTCTTGGGCACCATCTCGCCGATGGGGATGGGATCTTCCTTGTACTGGGAAAGCGGGATTTCCTCGCCCTCCTCTGCCTGGGAGGCGTTGAGGGAGCCCGTTACCTTGTACTGCTTGAGCGTCACGCCCGCCTTCAGCACTTCCACATCCACGATGCCGAAGATGTCCTTAAGCTGGTTGACGTCCTGATCGAAGTGGGTCACGAACTCCTGGTCGAGCGCGAAGCTCATCTGCTCGGTGGTTACCGCCCCTGTTGGTGCTGGCATATGCGTTTCTCCTTCTGGTTAGTTCTTGTTCTTGAAAAGCTCGGGATGCATGGCTATCTGGCGCAGGCGCTCCTTGGTGTCCTTGATGCCCATGATCGATTTCTTGGTGGGCTTCGGGGTGCCGTTGTCGAGCTTGCCCGCCTCGGCTGCCGCAGGTGCGCCGCCCTTTGGCTTCATCACCGCCGCGATGGCGTTTGCCTGCTCGGTTAGGGCTTCCACGTCCTCGCCGGAAAGCGTGGCCACGATGGCCTCGGGAACGCCCGCCGCCTTCGCGGCTTCCTTCACGGCCTTGGCGCGCTCGGCGCTTGCCTTCAGCGCCGCGTTCTCGCTTTCCAATGCCGCCAAGCGTTCCTCAACGCTCTTCTGCTTAGTCTGGGAATCGCGGTACGCCTTAGCGTCCGTCAGGTTGGCCTTGGCCTTCTTCTCCCACTCGCGGGAGTGCTTCACCGCCTCGCGGTACTTGGCTTCCCAATCCTCTCCCTGTGCGCCGCCCTCGCCGTTCGGCTCGGATGGTTCCTTGGGATCGGTCGGCTCCTGGGGTTCCTTGGGATCGGTCGGCTCCTGGGGTTCCTTGGGCTCGGTTTTCTGTGCCATTGCATCCTCTCTTCCTGGCCGTGCGGCCTTCGTTTCGACCCATGCGGGTCATATCTTCCGCATGAAAAAAGCAGCCCATGCGGACTGCTTCAATCAACTTGAATATGGCGGGCAGGGCGGGATTCGAACCCGCGGTGCCTTTGGGGCACACCCGGTTAGCAACCGGGCGCGTTCATCCTCTCCGCCACCTGCCCATGCTCTATTTTCGCAACAGGGCGCTAAAGCCCTATCTGCTGCTGTATCATCTGCCACGCAATAGCCTGGCACGTCTGCTTCACCACGGAAAGCGAAGTGTCACCTACCGATTTCGCGATAACTTTCTTGGCTTTGTCCCAAACCTTCGGAGATCGGATAGCGTCCAAGTAATCGAATCCCTGCCAAGTGACGTGGTGAACCTCGATTGAAAGAGGGCGGGTACGGAAACCGTCATAGGTAACGCTACCCACGATAAGCCCATGCTCCACCATAAGTTCGACATGGAATGCTAGTTTATGAATGTCGTCGTCAAGCTCCAAAAGCTCGCCTTCGGAAACCGCCCTAGACGAATCTTCAGCCGTAACGAGAATCGCCCTCACAAGGTCTAAATCACGTTTCATGTTCTCTCCCTTTGACTTCGCATGCGTTAAAATAGCCCTACACCTGGGTTGGGCCTTTATGGTCCCTCCCGGGTTTTTGGTTTACGCTCGAATTCTTATCGGCTTTCCGCTCGAATCAACATAGATAACGTTGTGAACGTTTCTCTTCGCCATTCGCGCACGCACTTCGGCAAGTGCATCATGATCGGAAACAACGCCGCGCGAATTATCGACAACGCAAACGGCTAAGCCGGTTTTCTTTCCTGCATCCCTCAGCAATCTATCTATCGCCTTAACGCTTTTGGCGTTCATAAGGGATTTGAGCTCGATGCCGCCTTCTAGGTCTGGAAGCCCTATCCAGTCGGTTGAGCCGTTTTTCAGCTCCAAAGCTTTCTGCCTGTCAACAACAAAATGGCACTTGAACCCGTTTCGCGATAACAGTTTCGCAATGGTTAACTCGTGCTTTTCGGGTTTCTTGTAGGCACCTGAGGCGATCTCTTCGCAGAACGTCACCTCGGGCACCTCGCCCGTGTAGAGCCAGCGCCAGTCGCGGGTTCTAACCTCTTGCAGCACAGCGCGGCGAAGCTCTTCTGAACCCAGCGCCTTTTCGGCGTCAACGCCCACGGTTCGGGCGCATTGGCTCCAGCGATCGTACATTTTTGAGGGGGCGTATCCCTCTACCTGGGCATCGGGCGGCATATCGCCGAAGCCGGGCACAACGATGCAATCGCAGTTCAGGTGGTACCCGCCGCCCGTGCGGTGGTTTTTGCTTGCGCTTCCCTTCGAGCGGTACACGAACCCGCGCGAGCTGAGCATGAAGCAGAACGCGCACGTTTCCGTGCCCGAAGGCACGCGGGCGTATCGTATCCCGTTCCGCTCGCAGTTGCGCACCATGTTCTCGAACGCGCTGCGCTTCACGTAGTAACCCGTCAAGTCCGATACGCTGCGGTCGAATTCCTCTACCTTGCCCGAAGCAAGCGAGCCAGCGAAGTACCGCACCTTGCGCTCAATCTCGGCATCGTCTATGACGCTTTGCACGGTAGAACTAGCAGCGTATCCGTGCTCGGCGGCCAGCTGGTCGAAAAGGGCTCCCGCCAAGGCGGCCGCCTGGTCGCCGTAGATGCTCAAGGATTCGCGGATGCCCTCGATGGCCGCATCCCGAACCTCGGCTACCCCGACATCGGGGAACATGGCGCGCATCGCCGCTAAATACGCCAAAGCATAAGATGAAGCCTTGCCCGCCTGTGTTTCGAGCTCGGCGCGGAACGCGTCAAGTAGCGCTTGGGATACCGCCATCTGCTGCCGCCTGGCCTTCCTGCTGCTGCACCGCCGCGAGCGCCGCGCTCTGGGCGGCTATGCGGGCGCGTGCCTTGCGAATCTGCGAGTCTATTTCCTGCACCTCGTCATCGTCGAAGCCGTTAAGCCGCCAGAATGCCCGCGTTTCCGCGAACCCCTCGCAAACGCTTGCGAGCTTGATGCTCGAATCTGTCTGCTGCGCCAAAGTGGGCATGGATGGGTTCAGGAAGTGTGCGGAGACATCGAACGTGCGCTCTGCCGTGTCATAGTCGCTGCCGTACTCGGTGGCAAGCGCCGCCGTGCACGCGCGCCGTAAAGCACCCTTCGCCTGCTTGATGAACGACTTGCATTTGAGAATCAGGGGCTCGTTCTCGGCGTATATCGCCTCGGCGCTGCTGGGGTTGTCGGACATGATCCCGAACTGCCCCACATGGATTCCCGTTGCCGCGCTCATGCGCTTGCACAGGTTGTTGAAGTGCTCGGAAAGCGGCTGCATGCTGGGCTGCGTCAGCTGCCCGAACTGCGGCGTTCCGCCGTCCGAGTTCATCTCCACTTCCAGGATCGAGCCTATGAACGCGTCCCAACGGGAAACGCCCTCGAAGCTCTCGCCATCGGTGCCCAGCAGATACTTCTGCGTGGATGCGGCGAAGGCAGAGGCGATTTCCTCGTTCACGTTGGCGCGTATCGCGCAGTCTATGAGCCACCGCACCTCAGGCGTGATGCGCGAGGTGCCGAACGGCCTGTCGTCATCGGGGTTGTACGGCATCACGAACATGGGCACCACGCCCAGCCCATGCGGCACGTACTCGGCGAACCAGTAGCCCGGGCGCTGCTCGTGCAGGCGGATAAGGCAATCGGGAAGCATGACGTCAACCCAATCGGGGTGGTTCGTCTTCACGCCGTTCTCGCGCCTGAAACGCACCACGAACATACCGGCGTCCAAACGCTCTGACACATCGTTCCAAAGCCCCGTTGCCAGTGTGGGCGGGTACGCGGATATGCGGGCGTGGCCTTCCTCGTCGGCGGTCACGACCCACATGCTGAAGCAGTACTTAAGCGCGCTGTTCAAGGCTTTCCCTACTCGGACATCAAGCGAGTTGCGGCGCACCATGGCGCGCAGGTCGGAGTCGTACCGCTCGTCCTCCACGCTGAAGCCGTCGAAAGCCAGGTGGTCGCGCATCACCTCCACGCACTTGTAACCCCATCCGCACGCAACCTCCAGGTTCTTGAGCGAATCGGGAACCGATATTCCCAAGTCCTTCAGCATGGAGTGCGACTCGTAGTAGCTGTTGCGAAGCACGTTGCCCGCGTAATGGGTCTGCCAGTTGTTCAGCAGTCCGCGCACGGTTTCGCGGTCTTCCTCGCGCAGCCCGTCGGCAGCGGCCACCTGGTAGGGTACAGATACTGTCATACGTGCACCTTCGCCTTTCTCTTAGGGTCGCGCCGTGTGTTCTTAACGCCCCACAGGGCAAGCGCCCCCGACTCGATGGGGGCCGAAAGCGATTCCAAGCCGTCGCCGAAGCCGAAGGCCCCGTTTCGACCTATCACGCGCTTAACGGATTTCAGGGCGGAATCATCCATGGCAGGGCTGGCTATGTGCTCCAAAGCCTCGCCGTTCACCGCATCAAGAAAGCCCGATGCGGCGGCAATGGCGTTCGAGGTGGTGCACTCCACCACACCCTTTCGCGGGAACCCGCCCGCGCGCAGCTGCTGCATGAGCGCCTGCGCGCCCGCGCGGCCGTCTATGACGCAAACCGCGCACTTGCTCTTTCGCTCCATCAGCCATTCGGTGAGGAACCCGACACCGCGCCCGGTGCTGTAAATGTCCACCAACTCAACGAAGGGCTTGCCCTCGGCTGGCAGTATCGCGGCGGAGACGGCAACCGTCTTGCCGTCGGGCGTGAACTTCACGCCGTAGGCAAGCTTTCCCCCAGTCGGGGCATCATCGTCCTTGATGCAGCATTTCGCCCATTTCTTCGCATCGATTATCAGGTTCTGCTCCAGAACGTCCGACTTCCACCAGCCCAGGCGCTCGCACGCGAAGGACTCCAAGTCAGCGGTTCCGAACTCCGATTCCGTGTATTCCTCGTCAAGCGTGTAGCCCATGGAGGGGTTCGCTGCGTAAACGTCATCGAGCACATCGGCGAAAGTCGCGCCCTGCTTCGGGGCGCTCTCCACGCTCCACTCGTGCCAGCAAAGGCGCTTGCCGCCGCCGTCCAGCGCGTTCTTGCGCGTACGGCGGAAGACGGTGCCGGGGCTGGCGATATCGGGCGGCGTGCCCGTGTATATCATCTGGCGGTAGCCCGTTGCGGATGCTGCCAGCGTGTACATGATTGCGCTCAGCTGGTCGTCCGTGAGGTCTTGCGCCTCGTCGAACACGACAACCTGGATATCGTCGAAGCCACGGGCACCCGCACGGCTGCGGGCGGAGAACTCGATCACCCCGCCGTTCTTCAGCTGTATGGATTCCTCGCCGTTGGTGTAGCGGATCTTCTCCACAGCCCGCATGACGTCGCGGTGCTTCTTGTCGGTGAAGTAGCGCACCAGGCGCTGGAACGACTTCTTGGCGGTCTTCACACGATGTGCCGTGTGCAGGATATGTGCCCCGCAAATGGCCAGTTGGTAGAACTCGAAAGCCTCCAGTATGGCGTTCTTGCCGTTCTGGCGCGGAACCGAAAGGCCGCAGGTCACGAAAGAGGGCGTATCCCTCGAATCACGGGAACACCACACATCCAGGATATCGGCTTGCCAGGGGAACAGTGTCATTCCCATGTTCGCCATGAGGTTGGCGGCATCGGTACCGTCCGATTCGCATACCTCACCGCGCTCGACCCTAACCCGTGGCTCTTGCGCGCCTTTGCGCACGCCCGCCCTGGAACACGGTGAGGACGCTTGCTTGCTGTTGCTGGCTATCTGCCTCACCCTCCTCATGCGAGTCGGTTATTCCAAGCTGCTTGTTCAGGGCGCGTATCTCGGCGCTCGCCTTTTTCAACGTGCCGATTTGCGGAAACTCCTTCAGATCGCCCATATCGTTTCCGTAGGCGGTCTGCTCGCCGAACCTGTCCAGCTCGTCGGTGGCAAGCTCGACGATCTTGTGCCACTGGCAAAGCAGGGCAAGCGCGGGCACGTCCGAGCGCGTGAAGCTACGCCCCTCGGTTATCTCGTCCCACTTCGCGCTCTTTATGGGGTCGTTGGCAACAGACCCCGGCTTATCAAGGGGCAAAGCGACACCGCCTCCTTAGGAACAGGGCATAAAGAAAGCGCCCCGCAGGGCGCTTGCGAATTCGATTGTTTGTTTTGGTTATAGGTACCTGGTGGCTTCCACGGCAACCTTCAGTGCTGTTTCGAAAGCCGCGCCCAGGAATTCCCGCGCCTTGCGCGCGCCAGGGTTTTCCTCAAGGTAGGCAACGCCGGCAGAAGTGATTTGCAGATTGCCGTAGAGCGTTTCCTTGAGCGTCTTTACCTCAACAGCCGTAACCAATTCGTTTCTAACAAGGTCGTTCTCCACAGCCCGCCAGAAAACAGGGTTGAGCTTCGTCACTTCCTGCGCCTTGGCATCGTTTGGCTCCACGCCCTCACGGATGCACTCGTAAAGATAGGAAAGCGCCTTGTACTTCCCTAACTCGAAATCGCTAACGCTCATTTGGCCCCTTCACCAGCTGCTCGACAATCTTGTCGAATGCGTTTTGGTCGTGAAGCGCGTAAAACTCGTTATAGGAATCGATGGCCTCTTGCGGTGCTTTGTCCGTGAGGTGATAGCCCCTGCCATCTTCGGGGAAATCGCCGCTGATATCAAACGTTGTGTACCAATCAGGATTCGTCATGAAGAAAGGCATCCCTTGATCCATGAGGGTACCTCCTAACGGTTTTAGAGCTTGTTCTTCTTCAAGTAATCCCCCATCGCCTTTCCGAATGCGTTGGGGGAACCAGAGTTTAAGTTCGCGAATGACTCGGCAAAGGCTTCGAATTCATTCGTTCTTCCATAGCGGGAAAGCGATTTGCTTGTGGCGCCATATTTCATGAATGCCGTTCGTTGAATGCTCTTATATGCTTTCTTCGCATGCTGGCTACGTGTTCCAGTGTAACCGTTTTTCTTGGCTTTTTGATAAAGCGCGTTCTGGAGAAGGTGACCGTATTCATGTGTAACCGTGTAGTTTGCCCTCGAAGTGAGCTTGCCATCGGTCGGCATCTTGAAGCCGTCCGCCTCTTCCTTCCCCTGGGCTTTCGCATGCTTGGCAGCATTGGCCATAGCCTTGCGGTTGAGCATAAGAACAGCGCCCTTATCGGAACCACCGGCAGCAGCATAAAAACCTGAGCCATCAGCTCCCGCCAAAGTTGTTGGAACAGCTTTAAGAGCACCGAATTTTCTCTCAAGCTTGCCTATCGCGCTTGTGTAAGCACCCATCGATTGGGTGCCTATCTCATCCGTGCCCGCTGTAGCAGCAAAGCCAGCCATTTTAGCGAGCTCTTCGACACCGCTACGGCTGTCGGGATTGCCGCCTGCGTTCTTTGGGTGGCACGAGCTATCGTGGCCAAGAAGTCTAATATGCATCTTTCTCTTGCCTGAAGATACGGAATAGGCCCCTCTACCGCCCATCAGCAAACCCGCTTTCCGCGCTTTATGTGCGCCTTGTACCTGACAACCTCGGCATCGCCGAAGTCGAACTTCACTTCCGCGCCGTACACCAGCACGCACTTAGGGCGTATCCGCCTAAGGGCTTCAGCCATGCCCGCTTTCCAAAAAGAAACGGATTCCTCGCTTTCCAGAACGCCCACGGTTGAGGTGGCAACCGTGCCGTGCTTCGGTATGCCCTCGAAGCAGAACGAGTACGATTCCTCGCCCGCCCAGGTAAGGGTGGGCACTACCTTCATCCCCTCATCCTGCAGAACCTTGCCTATGCACATCTGCCGGTAGTGGTTCCACGCCATCATCGGCTTGGGCATGTCCAGGTAAAGCGAGAAGTCGGGCGTGAGCACGCAATCGAAGCCGCCCAGCGCGTCCAGGTAAGCCTTGGGGCGCTGCCAAATGCGCTCGAACTGGTAATCGTCCTTGAAGAAGTGGCACGCCGCGCCCTTCTTCTCATCTTCGCTCGTGCTCTTCGCGTAGTTGAACGGCACAAAGGCTTCAGGTGCGGCCATCACAGGGCGCAGCTTCGGGAATCCCCTTGCGTTACAGTCGGAGCGATTCACCAGATCCAGGTTGTAGGCTTTATCGGTGCGCATCGCCTCGTACCCAAGCGGCAGCTTCTTGCTCTTGAAGTCGATACCGAACTTGGACATGTCGAAATCCTTGAGCGTGCGTATCTCCTCGCGCAGCATCGACTTGTTGTAGGTGGCTATATCGCCCGTCTTGTTGTCCGCTATACGGAAAGCCTTTACTTGCTCTGGCGTGAGGTCGTCGCAGTACTCAACCTTGGAATCGGGTATCTCCTCCCAACCAAGGCGCTTGCACGCTTCGACACGGGTGTGTCCGAAGACGATCACCGGGTTATCGGGAGACTCAAGCCCGATGGTGCCGCGAAGCCCGAACTGCTTGATGGACTCCATCACGGCGGGAATCGCCTTCTCGTTGTTGCG
Source organism: uncultured Coriobacteriaceae bacterium (assembly GCA_937937585.1). Classification (GTDB taxonomy): domain Bacteria; phylum Actinomycetota; class Coriobacteriia; order Coriobacteriales; family Eggerthellaceae; genus UMGS1502. The sequence continues at coordinate 5,221 of CALDCB010000013.1, read as the reverse complement.
GGCGTTGCGCTCGTACGGGCGGATATCGGATAGCTTCAAGGCTCAAAAACAACCTTTCCGAAGGCTTCCCCTGGGCAAAATTTCTGATTCGGGGGTATTTTCCGACTATGCCCCCGGGCGTCGGAGCACCCCAGGGGGAGGGGGATACCCCACCCCTTCGTTTGTCCAGGTCAGATCGTTATATTCCATAGCAAAGACAGATAGAAGGATATGCCGCACCAAGGCAGCCTCTCACCATTGCCGCGAATGCGCGATGGGCGCGGCCTTGGCAGCGTCCAGCCCCGCGTCCGTTGCCATACGGTTCCCCTTGCGCTGGTTGCACCTGCGGTGCGCGGGCGCGACGTTGGAAGGGTCGCACGCAGCGGCCTTGCGCTGCTCGTAAGGCAGGCGGGACACGGGCACCAACTCGTCAAGCTCGTAGCTCATGGGGTGCCCCGCCGGCAGGCTGTAGTCTATGGGCAGCCCGCATATATGACACGGCAAGCCTTGGCGCTTTATGCTCTGTCTCAGCTTGTCCCTGGCATAAGATCGGCGAACGTTGCGCGTCATGGCTGGCAAGCCTTGGACTCATGGCCATGCGGCTGCTCGGCGCGCGGGACGCGTATGCTTCGCTTGGCATCGGCAACCTTGCGCCGTGCCATGTCTGCCCTGCATTGCCGGCAGAATCCGCCGATTGTATCGCGGTTGCAACCGCACGCTAGGCAGTAGGCCATACGAAGCGACCTCCATAGGCTCGGTAAACGGCGATTGCGTGAAGCATCGCATGCGCAAAAGCGGTTTCATGCCTCGACGCAGCGCGCGCCATGTATTCGATTGTCATAAGGTTTTCTTTCCCGAGAACGAAGAAACCCGCTTCGGCGCTTGCCTTGGCGGGTTTCCTTGTCTTTTTTTGACGCATACCGTTATAGCGCTTTTTCATTGACGAAAATTGCCGAATGTTGCCGATTCTTGCCGAATGTTGCCGAAAATTGCCGATTTTTGTCGAAAAATGCCGAGTTTCTTTTGTCGATTGGCTCATTCGCTTGGAATAGATTAAAAAGAAGCGCGTTTCTTTCGTCTATATCGCTGGAACGCGCGGAATTCGGAACTCGTTCGGCAAGGTGTCGTAAAGCTGGATAAGGGCGGGCTCCTTCGAGTACTGGCACCAGGTTATGCCCTTGCCCATGGCACACGTGATTTCCGCCCATTGCTCGCCGTTGATGTATCGGCGCTCCAAAAGCTCCGAGTATTCGGGGCTTTCCATCGCGTAAAGGCACTTGTACGCCTGGGATACAGCTTCTTCCCATTCCGCAGAGGCAGCGGAAATGGCATCGTCTATAACGCTCAGCTTCGCAACCGCATCGGGCAGCGCATCGCCGTAGGCGTTGGGGCTTGCGGGCATTCCCGAGTACACGATGGCCTTAGGCTCCATCTTCTGCGCTTGCTCGATTCGGCGGGCGCATTGGCGCTCCAGCCTGGCACGCGCCGCATGGACGGTTGCCAGGTAGCGCTTGGCGCAGTCGATTCGCAGACGGTCATACTCGGAAAGCTCACACATTTGCCACCCCTTGCGGAAACCATAGTGTCATAATGCGAAAGCCCCTGTTCGCAGGGGCTTTCAGATTGGAGAAGATTGTTATGAATCCTGATTTGGGATTTTAGCATAATGACACTATAGGTGCTTTAGATACTGGCGAATCCCTTAAAAGGGCTCAACGGCCGCGTCACCTAAAATACTGGGAGTCGAAGGCATAGCCCTCAGGGTCGCGGTAGCCCGTGGCACCCGGCTCATGATCCCAAGGTGCTTCGTCCTGCGGGTAGGTGCCGAGGGGCTTGCCGTCGTAGGCGGCACCGCCTCTCCACTCACAAAGCTCTTCGAATTCCTTCAGGGAATCGGCTCCAAACCTTTCCCCGTACTCATTCGCCAACTCATACTCCCCCGATTTAAGGAGGTTGCGGATATCCGCAACCGAGTGGTAGGCAGGTGCCCCTTCCTCGCCCCGGTAGTCCTCGGAATCCTGAAAGCTGACGCACCACCCCGCAGAACGCTTGGCAATGTGGTACTCATCGTAAACCAGCCTCGGCTTTACCTTGCGAAGGTAGTAATTGGTTCCCAAAAGCTACGCACCTCCTCCGAATTTCAAGGAATCGCGTTCAGCTCGGGCCGTTTGGTAAGCCTGCTTGTATATATGCAAATCACGCTCCAACTTCCGGAACTCGGCAATTCTCCTCATCGATACGTACATCCCTAACAGAGCTACCAACGCACCAAGCAGAAAAGCCGTTAGAAGGAACATGCAGACGGATATAATGCTCACAGCCCCGCCTCCTTCATGTCCCCATCGCAGCGGAAACCACGCATCCGTTCTTCGGGCTCGATGTACGATCCGCAGCGGGGGCAATGTCGATAACCTGGATGGAAAGTTTCGACCTCCCGCCCGCAAACGCTGTATTTTTCAGTGCAATGGTCGGTGCTCTCGTAGCGGCAATGCTGCGCGGTTCGGCGGTTCCAGTTCCCAATCGCGGCTGCCTTCGTTTCGCCAATCTGCCCCTGCGCATCGCATGATTTGCAGGCGCATATCCAGCCCCAACCGCTTTCAAAATGGTAAGTGGTACCGCTATACGCCCATGCTTTCCCGCCGCAGAAGGGGCAGGGCTTCAGCTTTTCACTCATTGCTTCGCCTCTTTCGCTCGAAACGGCAGCAAATACGGCCGCGCGCAGCTGCTGTCTTGGGGTTGTTGACATCGCAAGCTTCCCTCTTGGAAAAGAACCTGATGGCGCTAGGGCATGTGCAAGCATCTTCACTCCACGGCGAATCGTTGACTGAAAGGAAATGCCCGCATTCGGAGCAAGGCGGGATAAGCATTCGGCGGGTCATTACAATCGGGTGCCTCAAAAACATCACTCGACCACCTCCATGAGCTTTTCTCCGTACTCAAACCTCTCCGTGTCGCTCATGTACATGTAACCGTCTGGCATGTCCTCGCCACGTCGGTTACTCGTGTATCTGACGTCAACAACAACCTCGAGGTTGAACTCCCTGCCGCAGTTCGGGCAATTGACCTCCTGGTGCCCTTCCTCGTATTCCCAGCTGTCCAGGTCCTCGTATCCGCAATACGGGCAGATCGCATTGTCCTCGAGCAGCTGCGTGTTGTCCCAATCGACGAGCGCGCCAAGCCTGCGGTCACAAGCAGGGCATAACGTGTAATCTTCGCCAGTGATCTTCGAAACACACCTCTCTCTTGCCGGCGCATGGCAAGAGTAGCAGGTCGGCAGTGTATTCTCACCACTCATCACTCCACCTCCGCGCCGCACTTTGGGCAATAACATGCATTACCGTCAGAAAGGCAACAATCATCGCAGCCGCATTTGGTGCAGTAAGCGCAACCATGCTTATCAACGTCAATGCTCATTGTCGTGCGGTCTACCAAGTCGGCAAGCTTCTCGAAAACCTCCCTTGGTTTCGGGAAATCGTCTTCATCAAGAACGATAAATTGAAGCCTTCCCCACCATTCCGAGAGCGACCCTTCGCCGCATGCCGCATCGCGCCGAAGGCTGCTTGCCACCTCACGGCGCTCTTCGCCGCTAATCATTCTCAACACCCGCTAAGCGCTTGGCTCGGCTGACAAGGTCTTTCATCATGTCAAAGTAGGTATACAAACAAACTTCCCCATGCGAAAGCCCCTTGCACTTCATCGCATAATAGGTCGGCGATTGATGGGTGCTCTTTTCCAATTCCTCCCAGCTGTCGGGGCTACGGTGAGCAAGCAGGTTCCCATCGACGGAACCTAGATTATCCTCGAGCAGGGCAGCACTCGCTTCGGGATTGATGCCCTCTACCCTTCTAGGCACGCCCGAACCGTTGACGACGTAAACAGTATCGCCCACAGTGATGGGCTCGCCGTTTGCGTCCAGCACGCAAAGCTCAACGTTAAATGCCCGGTCGCAGCCCTCTTCGTAATCGACCATGGGTGCCATTCCGTCTTCATAGCGAAGAGCTGTCACCACGTTGACCGCACGGCCGTTCCAAACAAACGAACCCAGCGGAATCATGCAACCGTGCTTGTCCTTGAAGGGCGTAAACAGAGGCTTGCCCCCCTCTATCTCCTCCAACCGTTCCATAAGCTGCCGATTCTCACGCTCAAGCATGTTTATCTTGCCGAAGGCGCGGTTCATAACGCTGTTCGCGTGCCCTATCGCACTTTTGACGGAACGAAGCTCGGACATGGCTTTTTGAAGTGCTTCAGCCTCGCAGAAATGCTTTGCCACGTCTTGGGTTTCTGCTTCCCCTTCGCAGCATTCGGTCAAGAAGTCGTAGCTAGTCATCGCTGCCGTCCTTTCCGTTTCGGCTCCCCTTCACGAACTCGCGCACCTCTTCCGCGCACTTCCCGCACAGGTCGGTGGCATCGATGTGCCCCCAAACATCGCGGTACAGCACGCCCTTGGTGTTGTCGTCCACAACAGCGCCGCACATATCGCAGCGCACAACCGTCTCCTTGCTCATTCCCATTCCTTCCTTTCCGCCCTCACGCTGCCTATGGCCACGCGGTGGCGCAGGCGGCCTTTAGGCTTCCTACTTGCAAGCGCCCACTCCTGGCATTTGCGGCAACGGCACCCGTACAGCTGGTAGGCGATCATGTTCCCGTGCTCTGCGCCCTCGGGTAGCTCCTTCGGCTCCTGGGGCTGTATGGACTGCGGGATGGTCTGGCACCCTGCGCAGCCCCTTCCGTAAACGATCATCGCAAGCACCCCTAGAACGGAATGTCGTCGTAGATGTTGGGTGCCTGGGGTGGCGGCATCATCGGAAAGCCCTGCTGCTCGTGGTGCTGCGCCGCTGGCATGGCGGCTGCGGTAGCCGCCGCAGCTGTTGCCGCGGCGCTCTGCTGGCCCTTGCGGTACTGCGTCATGCCCACGATGTTGTCCACGTACAGCTCAAGCTTGCTGTGCTGCTGGCCGTCCTTCTCCCATCGGCTCTCGCGCAGGTGCCCCGTGACGGCGACTCTCGCGCCCTTCGGCAGGTAGCCGCCCTGCTGCAGCGCCTCGCCGCGCTTGCCAAACATCACGCAGGGAACCCAGCTCGTCTCATCCTCGTAGCTGCCGTCCTGCATCTTGCGGCGGCTGTTCACCGCAAGGCGAAACGTGACAACGGCCATGCCGGTAGGCGTGAGGCGAAGCTCGGCCTCCTTGCCAAGGTTCCCGCTCACCGTGCAGACGTTCAAGCTCTCAGCCATCGATATCACC
>CALDCB010000012.1 GCA_937937585.1 uncultured Coriobacteriaceae bacterium | reverse complement strand
AGGCCGCGCTCCACAGGGACTCCACAACCCGGCGGGCAGGATCGCGGGGGACGGCCGGGTCGGGGCGCCCGGGGACGGGCTTCCGGAGGCGCGAGCCCGCCCGGGGACGGGAGAGGCCCGCCCCCTGCAGGAAGGGGGCGGGCCTCGCGGCTGCCTATATTTGCATATACGATCGACGCGGTTTAGACCAGCTTGACGAACTTGCGCTTGCCGACCTGCAGCGTCGCCCCGGCCAAAGCGGAGGGGTCGACGTTGTACTGCTTTGCGGGAACGGCCTCGCCGTTGATCTTGACGCCGCCGCCATCGATGAGTCGACGCGCCTCACCCGTACCGGAAGCGAGACCTGCGTCTGCCAACAACTTCGCCAGATACACCTTGCCCTCGTCGTTGGGCGTAAGATCTACGGAGCACTCGGGGATATCATCAGGAACCTCGTGGTTCTTGAATACCTGATCGAACTGCCCCTCGGCATCGGCAGCCGTCTGCTCGTCATAATAGGCGGCTACGATGTTGCGTGCGAGTTGACGCTTGACCTTGTTGGGATGAAGCTCGTCGTTCTTCAAACCCTCCTCAATGCGGTCCACCTCATCAACCGGCATGGTAGAGGCAAGTCGGAAATACTTGACCATGAGCTCATCGGGGATGGACATGACCTTGCCGAACATGTCAGAAGGCTCGTCGGTAAGGCCGATGTAGTTGCCATAGCTCTTCGACATCTTCTGAACGCCATCGGTGCCCTCAAGAAGCGGCAGGGTAAGCGCAACCTGCGGCTCCATACCCATCTTCTCCATGAGCTCACGACCGGCAAGAAGATTGAACAACTGATCGCGTCCGCCAAGCTCGACGTCAGCCTTGATGACAACGGAGTCGTATGCCTGCATAACGGGGTAAATGAACTCGTGCAGACTGATGGGCTGATTCGAGTGATAGCGATTAGAGAAATCATCGCGCTCGAGGATGCGGGCAACGGTGAACTTGCTCAACAGGCCCAAGACGTCTTCCATCTTAAGATCGAGAATCCAGTCAGCGTTGTGCACCAGGTCGGTCTTTTCCTTATCAAGAATCTTGAAGGCCTGATCGACATAGGTTTGAGCATTTGCGTTGATCTGCTCGCGCGTAAGTTGCGGGCGCGTGCTGTTTCGGCCTGAGGGGTCGCCGATAAGAGCTGTGCCGTCACCGATGATAAGAGTGACGCGATGGCCCAAATCCTGGAACTGACGAAGCTTACGCAACGGAACAGCATGGCCGATGTGGATATCGGGAGCTGTGGGATCGACGCCGAGCTTGATGTTCAGCGGCTCGCCGCGCTTCAGCTTTTTAAGCAGATCCTCTTTAGGGACGATGGAATCAACGCCCGAAGCGATGATGTGCAGCTGCTCTTCTGCAGATAGCATTGGGGAACCCCTTTCAATGGCAAATGCCGACTGATCTTTCTAGGTAATGGGTGCGATTCTAGCACAGCGCCCAACTCGTTATGAGACGCCGCGGAACAAATGTCCGCTTGTCACACCCGTTTTCTTGGCAACGGCTCCTTGACCGCCGAGCGCAAGGTCGCGAGCCTTCACTACACGGGAAACCGCACTGTAGGCCTCGTTCTTGTCCATGAGCGTGGTGTCGACCATAAGCGCCTCAAGACCGATGTCCATCAGGTCGGGCACAGTCGGCGCGACGTCAAGCTGAACCCCGTTATACAAATGGCTACGGCCAAGCGCGTCGGTGATGATCGGGAACGAGAAACCCTTGCGGTCGACGTAATGATGCTCGACTGCTCGCCTTGAGCACATAGCGCAACGCTGGTCGCAAGGACCCTGGCTCATAAGCAGGCAATGCTCGGTGATCATGACCTCTTGAGCACCCACGACCGTAAGGCCCAAAGGAAGCTCGGATTCCTCGGCGATGTCGGCGATCTGCCCCAGCGAAAGCTCGGGCGAAAGCCAGACGAAAGAGGCGCCCACGTCTTTTGCGGCTTTAACCGACATAGCATTGGTAACCGGAACGTGCGAACCCAGCTGAACGGTTGCGCCCATGCTCGAAGCGCGAATGCAATCGGCCATGTTGTCAACGTACACGGTTCGCTCGGCCTTCACGTAATCCCATATGTCGTAATCGAGGGTTGACTCACGCGTTCCCGCAACGGGATCGTGATCGACGGTGGGCAGCGCCATGATGCACTTTTTCGGATAGCCAGCCTGCTCCGCTTGGTCAACGCGTTCGCCGCCGTAAACAGCCTGGCCACGACGGTAATTCACAACAGGTACGTACACCTCGTCCGCACCGGCGCGTTTCGCAGCGCGAGCGCATGCCGGGTTCGTCGCCCAAGCGACAACTTTGCACGAGGCAACACGCCCCTCAAAACGGCGCGGTTTTCGCGAAGACGGCACTTTCACACGAGGAGTCACCTCGCGAACGTAAGGAGCGAGAAGCATCTGCGCAAGACCATCGAGCGCATCGGCACGAACGTGGTGAAGTTGCGAGAAGCTCATCCCTACCCCGTCATCGAGATCGATTGAGAGATCACGGATCGCGAAAGGCGTCTGCCCGAGCCTATCAACATGCGCGCGGACGTCCTCGAACTCAAGCGGCTTCGTTCTTGCGGCCTCGACGATGGGTCCCTCGGCCGAATAGGAAAGAGAACCGTCGGCCAATGAGAAGGAGATCTTCAAAGGGCGGCCAATGCGAGCCTCGACGAAGCCGTCGACAACGATTCGAGGCTCAAGCGGGTCGTCGTGATAGGCAGAGGCGGCGCTCCGTACGCGGAAAACGCGATCGCCCCTCCCGGTGCGCTGGGAAACGCGAATCTTGACCGACCCGTTCCTTGTTAGAGTCGCGTCCTCGACCGTCTCGGCGAAATGGCCGCGGTTCGTCCAAAATTCAAGGACGTCGCCCTCGATAAGCGGGCGCTCCGGGACGACCTCTGCAACATCATCGTGAATCGCAGACACACGGCCGATGAAAACGCCACGGTTGTTCGGGCGGCCATAGCTCATGATCTCGTTTCCGCGGTTACCATTCATGTAAGCCGTGGTGAAGCCACGCGAAAACGCCTCGGCCAAACGGTTCTCTTCGTCGACGGTTGCTTTAACGGCGTCGGTGTCGGCACCCGAAAGGACACGATCAAGGACGGAGCGATATACCGAGGTAACGGCGTAAACGTAATCGGCCGATTTCATGCGGCCTTCGATTTTGAACGACGAAACGCCTGCTTCGACAAGTTGCGGAAGAAGGTTGATGGAGCAAAGGTCGCGCGGCGACAAAAGATGCTCACCCTCGGCAGGAAGCGCGCCTTCCATATCGGCGCGGTGCAGCTCATAAGGCAGTCGACATGCTTGAGCGCATAGCCCACGATTCGCAGAACGCCCGCCGATCATCGAGGACATCAGGCATTGGCCCGAATAGCTGATGCAAATGGCACCATGCGCGAACGTCTCGATCTCCATGCCGAATGAACCGGCGACCTCGGCCAGCTCGGCGATCTCGGCAACGGAAAGCTCACGCGCCAAAGTGACGCGCTTCGCCCCTAGACGGGCCGCGAACTCAATACCTGCGGCACTGTGGGTATTCATCTGAGTTGAAATGTGCAAGCGCGCACCGGGAACATACTTCGCGAGGTTTTGTGCCAGACCGATATCCTGAACAATGAAAGCGTCTGCGCCGGCGTAATAAGCATCGCGGGCGAAATCAAGCGCGTTTTGAAGCTCAGACGGCAATATCTCGATGTTCAACGTCACATAAACGCGAACTCCGCGCAAGTGCGCATACTCGCACGATTCACGCAAATCGTCGATAGTGAAGTTGTCGGCGTTGCGGCGAGCGTTGAACTCACCCAAACCGAGGTACACGGCGTCTGCGCCGGCATTTACGGCAGCTCGAAGGCACTCAGCGTTTCCCGCAGGCGCAAGCAGCTCAATCTTCTTGGTCACTTCATCTCTTTCGTTCGTTGCCATTCAAGTGAAATGGCGGAACGCGCTTTGCTGTGCGCATCCCGCCATTGAAAGTTGCAGCTTCGCATCTATCAGACGAAACGACTATTCCATAGCGGAAACAGCCTCGTCGCCTGCCTTGAGGGCGGCGACACCTTCGTCGTAGTGGGACTGGATGGTCTGCACGCGTTGATCATAGGAGGACCAATCAAAGGGATTCGCCTCGGTGGCGGACTGGATCTCGGAATAGAGCTCGATGTACTCGTTAAGGGCAGCCTCGAGGTTTTTTGCGCCGTCGACATAATTGGTGTGTACGTCAGTAAACGCTTCAGGCGTCTCCACGTTGGCGAGCTCGTCGAGCACCTTGGACGCATTCGCCGCCTGCGTCTTCATGGTGACTACATCTTCACGCGAAACTGCGTCGTTGAAAGAATCAAGCGTCGAGCCAAGCGTGGTCATTTTCTGGTTAACCGCAGACATGTACTCGCGATTCGCCTTCTGTTCGTCGGTGAGCGAATTCTGCGGGGTTGCCGTGCAGCCGGCAAGCATGGCAACTGCGAGGGATCCTGTGCAAATCGCTACCGCGAGCTTCCCAAAGTTCATAAGCGTTCTTTCCTGATCTATCCATAGCCGAGCGATCGGCGCCATTAAGTTCCGTTGGAGAATCTACCACGTTGGGAAACGGACGAATGGAACCGTTACTCAACCGCATACCACTGCGCAAGCGAGCGCTTAACCTGTAGGCGAAGTGGTTACTGATCCAGCGCCGCCGCCAGTGGGACCAGTACCGGTAGCGCCGCCGCCGGTAGCGCCGCCGCCTGTGGTGGTGCCGCCGGTAGCTCCCCCGCCGCCGGTAGTGCCACCGGTCGTCGCCCCGCCCCCGCCGGTAGTGGCACCAGCGTTGCCTCCAGCAGTAGCTGTGTCGGACGAGGTGGAAGCAGACGAGCTTGAGCTAGAAGAGCTCGAGCTGGACGAAGAGATTGATGCCGATTCATTAACGTAGTTCGTCCCGTAAATGTGATATTTCTTGTCGGTATAGTTAACGTATTGGATCTGGGTCGAAGGTTTCTTCCACTGCTCAACGTCTCCGTACGAGAGGATTCGGTTGACGAAGTCGGAGAAAACCCCTGCACACTCGGTGCCGACAGGAACCGAGTCAACATTGGTGGGGTCGCCACACCAAATACCAACCGACAGTTGGGGGATGATACCGAAGAACGTGATGTCCTTGTAGCTTTCAGTGGTGCCCGTTTTACCGGCAACGACCTGACCGCTGGTCAAGCGCGCGGCGGTACCGGTGCCCTCGGAGGAGTTGACGACGCTTTCCATGACCTGCTCTGCCGCGTAAGCTACCTCCTCGGAGATAACGCGCTCGCTACGCTTCGAGACGTCCGTGTTGTCAACAAGGACTTTGCCGTTGCGGTCCTCGATGCGCATGATGGGCGTGGAGTCGCAGTGGACACCGCCATTGGCGATGGTGGCGAACGCCTCGGCCATCTCGAGCGGCGTGACATTCTCGACGCCAAGGGTAAGCGTCGCGCCGGCGGTTTGAGGGCTAAGCTCCGAAGAGATACCCATCGCCTTGGCCATTTGCGCCACGTCATTCACGCCGATCGAAGAGATCAGGCGAACGAAACCGGTGTTCGAGGACACAGCCAGAGCGCGCGTGATGGTACGAGTGCCATAGTTGATGTTGTCGTAGTTCTGAACAGTGTAGCCGTCGATAGTTGCAGGCGACGTGCAGTCGATGTAGCTCTGCGGGTTGATCTTCTTATCGAGTGCGGTAACCAATGTGAAGACCTTGAATGCCGAGCCGCAAGGCCTGCCGCCCGCACCGTCACCCGTGGCGATGTTGACCTGGTTGGTATAGTAATCGGCGCCGCCCACGATTGCCTTAACGTAACCAGTGGAAGGCTCGACCACCGCCATTGCGCAGTCAATGCCATCGGGCAAGGTGTCGCGCTTGTTCTGAGCGGCAGCTTCAGCGGCATCCTGCATCTCGACATCGAGCGTGGTGTAAACAGAAAGACCGCCCTCGAGGATGTCGCTTGAGGACAGGTTATAGCTGTTGTACAGCAGATTACGCACATAGCTGGTGAAGTACGGGTAAGCCAAGATGCCGTCATCGGGGTTGGAGTGCACGTTGAGGTTGATAGGCTCGGCCACAGCCTGATCATGTTCGGTCTGGGTGATATAACCGTTCGAGAGCATGCGATCAAGAACGACGTTGCGGCGCTTCAACGCATTGTCAGGGTAGTTGATGGGATCGTTGTACGTCGGAGATTGGGGAATGCCGATAAGCAGCGCAGCTTCAGGAAGCGTAAGCTCCATGCAGCTTTTTGAGAAGTAACGCTGAGAGGCTGCCTCAATGCCATATGCGCCCGAGCCGTAATTGATGGTGTTCAGATACATGGCGAGGATCTCGTCTTTGGAGTATTGCTCCTCGAGCTTGGTTGCCACATAAGCCTCGCGCACCTTACGCTTAATGGAGATATCATCCATCTCATCAGCCAAGACGGTGTTACGCACCAACTGCTGTGTGATGGTGGACGCACCTTCAAGTGCGCCTCCGGTAAGGTTGTTAACCAACGCACGAGCGATGCCGGCGATGTCAATGCCACCATGGTCGTAAAAACGCTCGTCCTCGGTAGCAACGGTTCCCTTAAGCACATAGGGGCTGATCTGCGAAAGCTCGATGGTTTCGCGATACTCAAGTTGAAAACGCGCAAGCTCGGTGGTTTCATCCGCGGCATACACGACCGTCGGTTTCGAATCGTTCAAATACGCGTCGGCGTTCTTATAGTCGGGAAGGTCCTGAAGCCAAGATGCGCATACCGCAAGCGCACCCACGCAAAGGGACACGATCAAAACGCCAAGAACAGTAAAGACAGCGGCAACGCCTGTTACCGGGTGCTTTTTCTTGGCGCTTGGTCTGTTCTTCATAGAGCGGGATCCCATGCGCAAAACCCTCCATCCTCATGCAGACAATTAAGATGCATTTTAGCATTGACCCTGTGCATCGAGCGAAACTACATATAAGGCCGCTTGCCTGCGCCTTTCCCTGCAGACAAGCGGCCTTGACAGCCTTCGTTCTTTCGCGAGGTTTTCAGGAAGATTCCCCTATCCGCAAACAGCTAGCAGGCGAACCCGAAACGATCGAGTCCCCAGTTCTGCTACGCGAGCCTTGCCTCGTCGGCGGTCAGGATTTCTTTCACTTTGGAAAGCTGAGCAGCGACGGCGTCGTGGCCGGTGCCACCTTCGGTAAGACGAGCATTGGCGATGTCGCGCAAGCTGAGGCAGTTCACGATATCCGACTCGAACAAGTCGCTTTCCGCCTTGAAGTCGTCGAGGGTGAGATCCTCGAGATCGCAACCGCGCTGATCGCAGAGAAGCACCAGATGGCCGACGATCTCGTGAGCGCGGCGGAAAGGCAAGCCTTTCTTTGCCAAATAGTCCGCCACGTCGGTTGCGGCAAGATAGCCCTTCTTTGCCTGGGTCGCCATGGCGTCTTCGTTGACCTTCATGGTGGAGATCATACCCGACATGCAGTTCATGCAGTCCTCAAGAGTGGCCGCCGCGTCGATGGCGCCCTCCTTGTCCTCTTGCAGGTCCTTGTTGTACGCAAGGGGAAGAGATTTCAACGTCATGAGCAGCGCAACAAGATCGCCGACGACGCGACCGGTCTTGCCACGAACAAGCTCCGCGAAGTCAGGATTCTTCTTCTGCGGCATGATAGACGATCCAGTCGAGAAAGCGTCGGAAAGCGTGATGAAGCCGAATTCCGTAGTGGACCACAAAACGATTTCCTCGGCCAAACGAGATAGATGAATGCTGGAAACGGTGCAGGCATACAAAAGATCGAGCAGGAAATCCCTGTCGGAAACAGCATCGAGGGAATTCTGAGTTACCGAGGAAAATCCCAGCTCATCGGCGGTCATACGACGATCAAGCGGGTACGTGGTGCCCGCAAGCGCAGCAGATCCCAGGGGGTTCACGTCGGCGACGTCGCGCGCAGCGACAAGCCTGGTGAAGTCGCGAGAGAGCATCCATGCGTAAGCAAGCAAATGATGGGAAAGCAGCACCGGCTGCGCATGCTGCATGTGGGTGTAGCCAGGAAGAATGACATCGAAGTTTTTCTCGGCCTGCGCGACAAGCTCGTAACGCAACGCCAGGTTCGCGCGCATAAGGTCGTCGCAACGCTTTTTAGCGAACAGACGGGTGTCGGTGATGACCTGGTCGTTACGAGAACGGCCGGTATGCAAGCGTGCACCCGCCTCGCCGATGTCCTGGATAAGGGCCTTCTCGATGGACATATGGATGTCCTCGTCGTTGATATCGAACGGGAAGTTGCCCGCCTCAATGCGGTCTTTGATGTTGTCGAGGCCCTGCTCGATAAGGGCAACGTCATCTTTCGAGATGACACCCTGCTCACCAAGCATACGCGCATGGGCCTTCGATCCCGCGATATCTTGCGCGTACAGCGCCTTATCAACTGGAAGCGAGGCGCCGAAGCGCTGAGTGAACTCGCTGACGTTCTCGGTGAAACGACCTGACCAAAGTGCCATGATCCCCCTCGTTTTTCTTTTTCGGAAAGCGGTGCTGAACCGCATGCTTTTTACTGACACGACGCGAAACCCTACGATGTGCGCGTCGTAAGAAAAAGCGCGACCGGGACGAATGCCCGATCGCGCTTCAATGGCTGGAACAGAGCTCGGGCTGCCCTACTCGCCCTTTGCCTGGCGGCGGTTGATTGCCCAAACCTTGGTGGGCAATGCGGAAAGCTCGATGAAGCCGGCGGCAGACTCGTGGTGGAAGGTGTCGCCCTTGTCATACGTGGCAAGCTCGTAGCTGTACAGCGAGTAGTCGCTCTTACGGCCGACAACCGTGCAGTTACCCTTATAGAACTTAAGGCGGACCGTGCCGGTAACGTACTGCTGCGTAGCGGTCATGAAGGCGTCGATAGCGTCCTTAAGCGGCGAGAACCACTGGCCGTAGTAAACACGGGTTGCCCATTCCTGTTCGAGGCCGAGCTTGTAATGCAGAACCTCGCGCTCGAGGCACATATCCTCAAGAGCCTTATGGGCAGTGATGAGAGCCAAGGCAGCGGGCTGCTCGTAGCACTCACGGCTCTTCACGCCAACAAGACGGTTTTCCATCACGTCAAGGCGACCGAAGCCGTTGCGGCCGGAGATCTCGTTGAGCTTGTAAATGACATCGAGGTAGCTTGCCTCTTCACCGTCAATCGCGCAAGGAATGCCCTGTTCGAAGGAGACCTCAACGTACTCAGGCTTGTCGGGAGCAGCCTCGGGGGAAACGGTCATGGTGTAAATGTCCTCAGGCGGCTCGTTCCAGGGATCCTCGAGAATGCCGCACTCGATAGCGCGACCCCACAGGTTGTCATCGATGGAATACGGGGTCTTCTTGGTGGTGGGAACCTCGACGCCGTGAGCCTCTGCCCAATCCATTTCCTCTGGGCGGGTCTTGAATTCCCACTCGCGGACGGGAGCGATGATCTTGATCTCGGGGTCAAGCGCAGTGATAGCGGTTTCGAAACGAACCTGATCGTTGCCCTTGCCAGTGCAGCCATGGGCAATGTACTTCGCCCCATGCTGATGAGCGATCTCGACCAGATGCTTCGAGATCACCGGGCGGGAAAGCGCGGAAAGCAAGGGGTACTTGTTCTCGTAAAGGGCGTTGGCAGCCAAAGCATGCGTGAGGTACTCGTCGGCAAACTCCTGACGCATATCGACGACATAAGCTTCGATTGCACCGGTGCGAAGGGCCTTCTGGCGAATTGCCTCGAGGCCATCATGCTCCTGGCCAACCTCACCGATCATAGCGATAACGTCAAGGTTCTTAACGAGCTGGAGCCACTTGATGCAAATGGAAGTATCCAGGCCGCCCGAATAGGCAAGAACAACTTTCTCTTTTTCCTCTGCCATGATGTTTCCTCTCTTAGGATCATTGCGCCTGTAATGGCGCACATTTTCTTACAGCAACTGCTTCAAACGATCGACGAGCGTGTCGACTTCATACTTTGTGCAAATCAACGGGGGAAGGAATCGCAGAGTGTGCAAGCCGGTTGCGTTCAAAAGCAGGCCCTTGCCCAATGCATCGACGGCGATCTGCGTGGCATCAAGACCTTCTGCTAGATCGGCGGCAACCATCAAGCCCAAACCGCGAACCGCAACGACACCCTCAAGCGACGCAAGGCGTTCCTGCAGATACGCGCCAACCTCGGTGGCGTTCTGGGCGATGCCCTCGGACTTAACCGTGTCGATAACGGTTTTCGCGGCGGTGATCGCAAGGTTCGATCCACCGAAGGTCGATCCGTGGTCGCCAGGCTCGAACGCGGAGGCGATGCTTGCAGGAGCGGCGCAGGCGCCCATAGGAACGCCGCCCGCAATGCCCTTCGCCATAGTGACGACGTCGGGAACGATGCCGAAATGCTGGAAGGCGAATGCGTACGTGCCGCAACGGAACATGCCGCACTGAACCTCGTCGAGCATCATAAGCGCACCATGCTGCTTGGTGAGGCGACGAACCGCCTGAAGGAACTCGGCAGTGCAAGGATGCACACCGCTCTCGCCCTGAATGGGCTCGAGAAGGACCGCGCAGATTTCATTGCCCATTTGCTCGAAAAGAGCCTCTATGGCTTGGATATCGTTGGCAGGCACCGCGACGAAGCCGTCAGGCAACGGCTGAAAGGCCTCCTGTTTGGCAGGCTGGGCTGTTGCGGCGAGCGTAGCGAGCGTGCGGCCGTGGAAGCTGCGCTGCAAAGTGACGATCGTGCGCGGGATACGGTCGGAGCCGGCTTCAAGCGCCTTGCGACGTGCATGCAAACGTGCAAGCTTGATGGCGCACTCGTTTGCCTCGGCGCCGGAGTTCGCGAAAAACGTTTGCCAGGGCTCGCGCTGATCCTGGGGCACCGTTTCATTCAGCAACTCGGACAAGTCACGAGCGAGCTCGCCGCGGTTCTCGATGTAGTAGTAATTACTAACATGGATCAGGCGCGAAGCCTGCTTTGCCAGCGCATCGCTTAAAGCAGGATGGCAGTGGCCCAAGCTGTTTACGCCGATGCCAGCAATGAAATCAAGGTATTCGTTGCCTTTATCGTCCTTCGCGATCATGCCCTGTCCGCTAACCAGCTCGACAGGCTTGCGGCCGAACGTGTGCATGACGTACGTTTCTTCCAGCTGTTTCTCTTCTTCGAATGACATGTTTCCCTCTATCCGATGAGGCCCGCTTGATTAAACGGGCGCTGTCTTTTTTTGCCGACGATTAAAAACCCTTGTTCTCGAGAAGCTTCGAAGCGAACCTTCCCAAAGGATGCGCCGAAGGGTTCTCGACTTCGTCGCCCTCGACATACACGGCCGTTCCCACGCCGGCGCTGGTAAGAAGCTCGATCAAGATGGAATGCGGCACGGTTCCGTTGATCATATAGGCACGCTCGACGCCGCCATCAAGCGATCTGATGCAAGACTCGAGCTTCGGGATCATACCCGAGGAAACAAGGCCCTCGCGAACCAAGCGGCGAGCGTCGTCGACCGTAAGCGACGAAACAAGCGAGTCCTTGTCGTCGAAGTCCATGTACAGACCATCAACGTCGGTAAGGAATAGGATCTTGGTTGCACCGAGCGCCACAGCGATCTCGCTGGCAACAAGGTCGGCGTTCACGTTGCAGTAACCGCCGTCGTTGCCGATCGCAACCGAGGCGATAACGGGAATGTAATCGGCGGCGATAAGGTCTTTGAGCAGCTCGGCGTTGATTCGCTTAATGCTCCCAACACGGCCAAGCTCGCCCGAAGCGGGTTCAGCGATGATGGTTCCGCCGTCGATGCCGTTAACGCCAATGCCGAAATTGCCATGCTCGTTCAAAGCACGTACCAGCTGCTGGTTTACCTTTCCCGCAAGAACCGTGCGAACGACGTCCATGCCCTCGTCAGTGGTAACGCGCTGACCGTCGATGAACTCTACGGGAAGGCCCGCCTGATCCATCGCACGGGAGATGTCCTTGCCGCCTCCGTGCACGATAACCGGGTTCGCGCCGACGATCTTCAGTAGCACGATGTCACTCATGACGTCGGCACGAAGCTTCTTATCGGTCATGGCGGCACCGCCGTACTTGACCAAAATGGTTTTGCCGGTGATGTTCTTGATCCAAGGCAGAGCCTCAGCGAGGATCTGCGCCGACTCTTTATCTGTCACGCCATTAGGGCGTGAGTCTTTTGCGTACTTCATGAACGGTACTCTCCATTGATTTTCACATACTCGTACGAGAAATCGCACGTCCACATCATCGATTGGCATTCGCCCGCGCCCAGATCGACATCGATGTCGATCTCTGGGCGCTCGAATCGTCGAAGCGCCTCTTCCTCGTCAAAAGGCACAGTTAGACCCTGCCTGCAAACGGGAAGCCCAAGAATGTCAATGGAAACATCTTCTTGATTAAAACGAGCGCCGGAGCGGCCAAGGGCGCCGGCGATCCTTCCCCAATTTGCATCGTGACCGAAAATCGCCGTCTTAACCAAGGGGGAGTTGGCAACGGTCCTTGCCGCCGCATCGGCGTCGGCATCGGTGGCGGCACCCGCCACACGCACCAAAACAAGGCGCGTTGCGCCTTCGCCATCGGCAGCCATCTCGCGCGCCAGCGAAGCGCACACGCACATGACGGCACGCTCGAACATCTGACCAGCCGGTGCGTCTGGCTCGAAATATCCCTGCTCGGGCGCAGCAGCGCCGCTTGCCATAAGGAAGCAAGAGTCGTTTGTTGAAGTGTCGGAATCGACGGTAACCCTATTGAACGACTTGTTTACGCAGCGAACGAGAACATCATGCAGGAAGTCGGCCTTCACGGGAGCGTCAGTGGTGATAACAGAGATCATGGTTGCCATGTTGGGCATGATCATGCCGGCACCCTTCGCCATTCCACCCACGGTGAAAACCGCACCAGGGTATCCGATGCCGTCGCCCGAGAACGAAACAGCGTACTGCTTTGAATGGGTGTCGGTCGTCATGATAGCGCGAGCAGCGGCGTCACCGCCGTCGCGAGAAAGCGACGCGACCGCAGCAGGAGCACCAGACTGGAACGGAAGAAGATCAAGATGCTGGCCGATGACCCCCGTAGACGCCACCAAAACTTCGTCGGCAGTGCAGCCAACGGCATCCGCCACGATCCGACAAGAAGCCTGAGCAGTTTGCAACCCGACCTCGCCTGTAGCTGCATTTGCGATTCCTGAATTAATAGAGACGGCTCGCGCCAAGCCAAACGATTGGCCGTTCAGGTGCTGGCGGGAAACGATGACCGGAGCTGCACAGAACACATTGGTAGTGAACGTTGCCGCTGCCGGACAAGGCTGGTCGGCCACAACGAGACCGTAATCAAGCCTGTCGGGGTCGGCACGGAACCCCGCATGAATGCCTGCAGCTTTAAAGCCCAATGCGCTGGAAACACCACCGTCCTCGATAGGCGATAAACCGGTCTGGTCGATCTCGCCAACGTTTAACGAAAGGGGTGCGAACTCGTTCTCGATGACAGATTGACTCATAATTCCCTCGCTATGCTGGAATGCCGAACGATTCAAGACCGTCAGCCTCGTTGAACCCGAAAACCAAATTGGCGCACTGAACCGCCTGACCTGCCGCACCCTTGCCGACGTTGTCAATGGCGCACGTAGCGACAATAGCGCCAACGCGCTGATCGACCACAACGTTGACATGCGCGAAATTAGTTCCTGCGACCGAAGACGTCTTGGGTTGCGCGGCGCCGTCGAGAACTTTCACGAACGCTGCGTCGCGGTAAAACTCCTGATACATGGAGTGAACGGCATCTTGGGAAACCGAAGAATCAACCAAGGGCAGCGTGACAGTCGAAAGGAGTCCTCGGTTATAAGGTGCAAGATGAGGCGTGAAGACAAGTCTCCCCGGAATACTCAGGATCTGCTCGATTTCGGGAGTATGACGATGACTGCTGACGCCGTAAGCTTCGACGTTTTCGTTCGCAAAGCAAAAGTGGGTGCGCTCGGTCGCCTTCTTGCCGGCACCGGAAACGCCCGAGATGGCATCGGCCACGATAAGGCCGTTGCCAACCAAACCCGCACGAAGAGCGGGAGCGGCGGCAAGCGAGGTGGCTGTCGGATAGCAACCCGGGCAACCGACGAGAACAGGATTGCCCGCAGCACGATATTCGCGCGCGGCCGCAAGGCCCTGCGGGAACAGTTCGGGCTGCCCAAAGGTCCGCTCCGACAGAAGTTTTGTTTGGGTATGTTTGACCTTGTACCACTGCTCGTAAAGAGACGGGTCTTCGAACCTGAAATCAGCCGAAAGGTCGACAACGCTGATGCCACGCTCCATGAAACCCGGGGCGTGATTCAACGCAGCGGTATGAGGAACCGCCAAGAAGACAACCTCGCACTGGTCGAGAACAGGGCCGTCATGACGGGAGAACGCCAGATCGGTTCTTCCCGTGAACAGCGGGTACACATCGGAAACGGGTTTTCCGGCAAGCTCGTTAGAGGTTGCCGCGACCAACTCGAAGCCGGGATGTCGCAGCAAAAGGCGCACCAATTCGGCACCCGCAAATCCTGCTGCTCCGATAACGCCGGCTTTAATGGACATTCCCACCGCTTCCTTTCCACATATCGGCAAAAAGCATCTTTTTGCGCCTTTAAGGCATCGTAAAAAACCCCTGATGTTATTTCAAGGATTTCACGCTATCAACGACGCTAGGTTTCCATTATGTTTCGGGAGCTTGCCTCCCTTCCGAGTTTGACAAAGGCAAGTTGTCGGTTTCGTCCGAGCGGGAGCCATGCCCTTGATTTTGCGGTATCGTATATGCCATTGGCACCACCACATAAGAAAGGGCTGCGGACCGCATGGTCAAGCCACTCGAACTCAACATCGACGACCCCAAGCAACCTATGCGCCAAGCGAACATTGACGCCATCGTCGAGTACATCAAAGAAGGTATTAAGCCTCGAAACGTCGGCGGCAAGCTTGGCGTTGAGGTTGAGCACTTCATTGCGAAAAACAACAACGAACCGGTGATGTTCAGCGACGAACACGGCGTTGATTGGCTTCTTAACGAGCTTTCCGGCGCCTTCCCCCTGAAAACCTACGGAACCGACGGCGAACTTATCGGCGCTGCAAGGGACGGCCAAAGCGTGACCCTTGAACCAGGCGCCCAAGTTGAGCTTTCTTCGGGCCCGTACGATAAAGTTTGCTCGATTCAGAAGGATTTCGAACGGTTCGTCCGCACCGTGTCGGAAGCTCTGGCCCCCTACGACGAGCGCATTGTGGCATTCGGATATAGGCCCCACGGCATTGCCGCCGACATCGAGCTTATTCCGAAAAAGCGCTATGCGTTCATGGACGCCTACTTCGCTCGAATCGGCGACTACGGAAGGCGCATGATGCGCTGCAGCGCCGCAACCCAAATATCGGTCGACTTCTTTTCGGAGGCGGACTGCTTAAGAAAGCTGCGCCTTGCATCGATACTTGCCCCTTTGCTTACTCTTCTATGCGACAACACGCCCGTTTTCGAAAACGAGCCAAGCAGCCATCCCATGATGAGGGCTGACGTATGGCATTACTGCGACCCCGACAGGTGCGAAAGCGTTCCGAACGTGGCCGACAAGGGCTTCTCACTTCAGAGTTACGCAGCGTTCGTGCTTGATACCCCGGCGATACTTGTGCCAGACGGTGACGACTACCGCCCCACAGCCGAAACGTTCGGTGAAGTGTACGCAACCACGCTGATGAACCATCATGAAATAGAACATGCCCTATCGATGCTGTTCACCGACGTTCGAGTGAAAACCTATCTGGAGATCAGGCCCGCAGACTCGATGCCGGCACCCTATGTGGCCGCATATGCCTCACTGATCAAAGGCCTTCTGTATTGCGAAAAGAACCTGGACCGACTTGACGCGCTGTATTGCAACGTGGAAACAAGCGACATTGCCACAACAAGAACGAACCTTGCTTCGCATGGCTACGACGGAACCGCCTATGGGAAGCCCGCACAGCTAGCCGTTACAGAACTGCTGGAAATGGCAAAGCAGGGACTCGAAGAAGACGAGCGTCCGTTCTTGGAGCCGCTGGTCAACTTGGCGCGAAACAAGCAACGCCTAGCACAGCAACGATAGCGTAGAGGGTCTTGAGCCCGTTCAGAGCCAACATACCTGAAATCTAATAATCGCTTATGGACCGTTCGGACCAATTCAGCAGGTTAACGTCGAACAGCAGGCGATCGAGCACATCCGGCGTCATGGCCACAAGACACTCTTGCCCATTCTGCGTGACGATGACGGGTTCATCCGACAAGCTGACGAAGTTCAAGAAAGAGCGAATACTAGCAATGCCTTCCGATGCGATGAGTTCCATTGATAACCCCTTTCCCGATGAAAAAAAGCACGAGCGTTCGGTGAAATCGCGGGGCGTTTCAGTGGGCTGCACCAAAAAGAAAGTGGTATAGCGCTCGTTGAATTGTCTACGAACACTATACCACAGAATACGAACATTTGTTTGTGTTTACCAAGAAATCAGTTCGTAACCGGTTTCCGTCACCACAACCTGTACCTCCCACTGGGCGGTGGGTCTGCCATCAACCGTGCGCACGGTCCAGCCGTTCGGATCGCTCATATCGATCTCCTGAGCGCCCAGATTGACCATGGGCTCAATGGTGAAGCACAGGCCCGGAACCAAGATCATGCCGGTACCTGGCTCGGACGTGAAGCTGACCCACGGATCCTCGTGGAACTCGTGTCCGATGCCGTGGCCGCCGAACTCGCGAACAACCGTGAAGCCGGCATCGGTGCATACTTTGTTAACCGCGTGGCCGACATCGCCAAGGAAGCCCCAAGGACGAATCGCGTCCAAGCCGGCCTGAACCGCTTCGCGCGTGACCTCGACCAGGCGCTTATGCTCGGGATCGACCTCGCCGATGCAGAACATGCGAGAAGAATCCGAATAATAACCGTCCTTGATGGTGGACATGTCAACGTTGACGATATCGCCTTCCTTCAGCACGTCGTCAGGCGAAGGGATGCCATGGCACACAACCTCATTGATGGACGTGCAGACGCTCTTCGGGAAACCCTCGTAGTTCAGATCTGCCGGGATCGCGTCATGCTCGATGCAATAGTCGTAAACCCACTTGTCGATCTCTTCGGTCGAAACGCCAGCCTTGATGCGCTCGGCCACGTAGTCCAACGAGCCGATGTTCACCTCGGCGGAACGCTTGATGCCCTCGATATCGGCAGGGGTTTTCAGCAGGGTTCGATCGGGAACCTCGAAACCCTGCTCGAAAAGCTCTTCCATGCGCTCATCGGCGTTAAGATGGCACTTCTTGTATTTCTTACCGCTGCCGCACCAGCATTCGTCGTTGCGACCGGGCGATTTCATGTCGTCGAACATCAAGCGTCGCCTACCCTCGAACCTCGGCGCCGACGGCGCGGGAAACCTTCTCGACCAGACGGGTCTGGGCTTTGTCAACTTCCTCGCCGGTCAGAGTGCGGTCGGCCGTGCGCCACGTGAACGCGTACGCCATGGACTTCTTGCCCTCGCCGATGCGCTCGGCATCGCGGTACACATCGAACAGGCAAGCCTCGCCAAGCAGGTTGCCGCCAGCCGACTTGATGCGCTGCATCATGGTCTCATTGGTGACTTCCTCGTTCACGATGAAAGCGATGTCAGTGCTGACCGCGGGGAACGTCGGAACGTCGACGTAGTCGCGCGCGGGGCGCGTGGACTTCTGAAGAGCCTCAAGATCGAGCTCGAATGCAACGACCGGGGCCTGAGCCTCGTATGCATCGACAGCAAGCGGGTGAAGCTCGCCCAGCCAGCCAAGCAGCGTGCCACCCGAGTAGACGAAAGCGGCGCGACCAGGCTGCAGGTGCGGAGCTTCTTCAGCCGTAGCGGCCTTGAAGCGAACTTTGGGAACAGCGAGCTCGCGCATCAGGTTCTCGACAACGCCCTTGCCATCGAAGAAATCGAACGGAACAACAGGGGCGTTCCAAGCGGCGTCATGCATGGAGCCGGCCAAAACGCCTGCCAAGCGCGACTTCTCCTTAGGCTTCTTCTTGCCTTCGTGAGCGAAGAAAACCTTGCCGGTTTCGTAAAGCTGGACGTTCTTCACGCCATGGCTTTGGTTGTAAGCGACACTGCGCAGCAGGCCGGGGATGATGCTTTGGCGCATCACCGATTGATCGGAGTTCATGGGGTTCAGAAGCTCAACCGGATCACCCAGACCCTCGGTGCTCATACGCAGCTTGGCGATTTCGTCCGGATCGGCGAACGAGTACGTCATGGTCTCGTTAAGGCCGCTGGCGCGCATGCTGTTGTTAACCAGGCGCATGAGCTTCTGCTCTTCGGTCAGGGCGCCAACGCGAGCAGGGCTTGCGGGAAGCGTCGACTCGACGCGGTCCATGCCCCAAAGGCGCAAAACTTCCTCGTAAAGATCGATCTCGCGCTCGAGGTCGGGACGGCACGTGGGCGGAACGACCTTCAGGACGTCGGCGTCCTGGGTGTCCTGAACGTCGCAGTCAAGGCGCTCGAGGATGTCGACGATGTCGGCGCGCGGCACGTCAAGGCCCATCATCGAACCGAAACGATTGACGCGGAAGTTGAGTTCGGGGGCAACCGTCTTAGTGGGATAAACGTCGACCAAGCCGGGGAAAACGACGCCGCCGGAAACCTCAGCCAAAAGGGCTGCGGCCATGTCGGCGATCTCGGCGATGGGGTTGTCGTCGACGCCGCGCTCGTAGCGCATGGACGACTCGCTGATCAGGCCCAGATTACGGCTGGTGCGGCTGGTGTGGCTGCTGCTGAAGGTTGCGGTCTCCAGCAGAACCGTGGTGGTGTCATCGGTGATCTCGGAATCGAGGCCGCCCATGACGCCGGCCAGCGCAACGGCGCGCTCGGGCGTGGAGATGACGGTCATATCGGAAGTAAGCTCGCGGTTCTCACCGTCAAGGGTGGTGAGCTTCTCGCCGTCTTCCGCGGCACGCACGATGATGTGCGCCTTGCCGTCGGCACTTTTCACGCGATCGAAATCGAACGCATGAAGCGGCTGACCGAACAGGAACAGGATGTAGTTGGTGACGTCGACGACGTTGTTGATGGAACGGGCGCCCGCTGCGGTCACGCGCTCGACCAGCCAGTCGGGCGACGGGCCGATCTTCACGTTCTTGATGACGCGAGCGGTGTAGCGGCGACAGCGATCCTCGTCGGCAATGGCGACGTCGGCAAGCTCGTCGACGGAAGACTCGGACGCGTCCTCTTCCAGCTCGTAGAGCGGGAACGTGACCGGCGTGCGGTACATCGCGCCAACCTCTCGAGCCATGCCCACCATCGACAGACAGTCGGGACGGTTCGGCGTGATCTCAAGATCGAGGACCGTATCGGAAAGCTTGGCATAATCGGCAAAGGGCATGCCCACCGGCGCATCCTCGGGGAGGATCATGATGCCCTCGTGGTCGCCGCCCAAGCCAAGCTCGCGCATCGAGCAGTTCATGCCGTTGCTGACGACGCCGCGCAGCTTCGACTTCTTGATCTTGACGTCGCCGGGAAGCTCGGCGCCGACAAGCGCCGTGACGATATGATCGCCCTCGTTGAAGTTCTGAGCGCCGCACACGATCTGAAGGGGCTCGGGGGCGCCGTCGGCACCGGTCTGCCCCACGTCGACCATGCACACCCACATATGGTCGGAATCGGGATGCGGGTTCTTGGAAACGATCTTGGCCGTGACCACGTGGTCGAACGCGGCGCCGGTTTTGTCGACACCTTCGACACCGGTGCCCGTAAGGTCAAGCCTGTCGCAGAAAGCCTGCGTGTCTGCGGGCACGTCAACGTACTCGCTGAGCCACTTAAGAGATACCTTCATTCAACACCCTCCTAGAACTGACGCAGGAAGCGCATGTCGCCCTGCAGCAGAAGACGCAGGTCGGGAACGTTGTACTTCAAGCACGCAACGCGCTCGACGCCTACGCCGAACGCAAAACCGGAATAAACTTCGGGGTCGATGCCGGACATCTCAAGGACGTTCGGGTCGACCATGCCGCAACCCAGGATCTCAAGCCAACCCGTGCCCTTGCACATGCGGCAACGCTCGCCGTCGTGAGTGTGACCCGTGCCGCCGCACACGCCGCAGCTGACGTCGGCTTCGGCGGAAGGCTCGGTGAACGGGAAGTAGTGAGCGCGGAAGCGCGTCTTGCGATCGGGGCCGAACATGGCCTTGCAGAAATGTTCAAGCGTGCCCTTAAGGTCGCCGAAGGTGATGCCCTTGTCGACAACCAAACCCTCGCACTGCGTGAACTGGGGCAGATGCGAAGGGTCGGCCACATCGCGGCGATACACCTTGCCGGGAGCAATGACGTAAATGGGAAGATCCTGGTCTTCCATGCAGTGGACCTGAACGCCGGAGGTCTGCGTGCGCAAAAGGACGTCGGACTCGCCGCGGACTGCAGCCTGGTCGCCCGATCGATCAAGCACGTAGAAGGTGTCCTGCATGCTGCGGCTGGGATGATCGGCCGGCGCATTCAGGGCCGTGAAGTTGTACCAGTCGGTCTCGACCTCGGGACCGGTGGCAACCGTGTAGCCAAGGCCTAGGAAGATGTCGCAGATCTCATCGGTGATGCGATTGATCAGATGACGCGTGCCGATCTGCTGAGAGCGGCCGGGCATCGTGATGTCGATTGCGGAAGCGTTGATGGAAGCTTCGAGCTCGGCTGCAGCGAGCTGGGCCTTGCGCTCTTCAAGCGCCGCCTCGACTGCGTTGCGAACCTCGTTCACGGTCTTGCCAACCGTAGCGCGCTCTTCCTTCGCGACGTTGCCCATGTTGCGCAAGTAGCCCGTAAGCGAGCCGGACTTGCCCACGACGGCCACGCGCACCTCGTCGAGCGCGGCAGTCGTCTGCGCCGCCTCGATCGCGGCAAGCGTCTCGACGCGCAGCTGGGCGAGCTCATCAGTAATTGCCATGCCTTTGCCTTTCCTTTCCGAAAAACGAAAAAGAGCCTTCTTCCGACTTGGGGGGAACGGCGTCTGTCGAACCCGGTCCAAGGACGAAAGAAAGCTCTCGCGGTACCACCTTGGTTGACGCGGCTAAGCCACGCCCTCTTGTTTGATCCGATAACGGGGAATCCGTCCCGCCCTATCTCGCCTTGCGCGCTTTGCCGCGCATTCGCTTTCAGGCAGGCTGCTCCGAAGGGGAACCACCGTGCTACCCGCTTGCCCCCTTCCAGCCATGGGGGGGCATCTCTTGGAACGGGCGCCTGCACGATGTCGTCTTCGTCGAGCGCATGTAGCCGTCAGTATAGCGCAATCGGCAAGGCACGGCGTCATCCGTGGGCATCTTCAAATTGATTTCGCGAAAGAAACCCCTCGTGCAACCCGCAAAGATTCCAAGCGGCTACACTTCTTCGAAGACTACCGAAACCGCGCCGGCAACCTGCATGCCCGCGCTGCAAAACCGGCGAAACACCGACGACGAAAGGAATCAAGATGGGCTTGGGTTCGTGGCCGATAACCGTTGCGCTTTGGGCGGGCGGCGCGCTCATCGTTTTCTTCACGCGCCAAGGGATATCGCGCGATGCACGCCTGACCATCGGCATTGCCGCTTGGTTCTTCCTGATGGGCGCCGCCGTTCTGGCGGACTCCCCCATCGCGCTTGCGTTCCTGATCTGCGTGCCCTTAGGCGCGGGCATGGTTTGGGCAGGCATCATGCCTTTGCTTGACGCCGCCAACTGCAACATCAAAATCGACGCAACCTACCGCGGTCACACCCCCGAAATCGAATCGCGCGAAACGGGGAGGCAGGTGCTCACGTTCTCGTACAACATCGAAGACGCGCGCCTGACCGGAACGAGCGTGGACACGTTCACCACAGGGCAGATCGAACGCCGCTTCACCGTTGGGAAGAAATACCCCATTTGGGTGAACAAGAACGACCTAACCATTTGCAAGGTCAACCGATTCGAGAACATCGCGCTGGTGCCGTTTGCGCTGATCGTTGGCGCGATCTTCATTGCCGTGCCTTTCATCAGGCTGCTGGGCGCCTAAATCACAACGGCAATCGCCAGAAGCGCTGCCGTAATCAGCATCGCCGCGATATCACCCGCCGAAAACGGATACTCCTTGAACCCGCTTTCCCGCGTGCGCAGGTTGAAGCCGCGAACCTCCGCGGCGATCGCCGCGGAATCGGTCTTGCGCACCGCGCTTACCAACAACGGAACGCAAAGGGGAATCATCAAGCGAGCCTTGTTCACGATGCCGCCCTGGTCAAACTCGACGCCACGCGCGGTTTGAGCCTCCATAACCCCCTGCATGTCGTTCAGGAAAACAGGGATGAAGTGAACCGTCGACGCGAACACGAACGCGTATCGATAGGGCACGTGGCACACCTTCACCAGCGCATTCGCCATATCTGTGAGCTTCGTGACATAGAACACCAAGAACAGCGGAACCGCACAGGCAACGAGGCGAACCACGATCAGCAACGCCGAGACCACGCTGCCCGTGCCGATATAACCCCAGGGAAGCGCGACCAAAACGTCGCCCAAAGGCGAGAACAGCAAGGCTATCAGCGCCAGCAAAAGAGAGAAAGCCGCAACGGCTTTTGCCAGCCCCAAAGTCTGCCGGGTCATCTTGCACCGAGCGGATAAAACCACGTCAAGAACCAGAACGCAGGCCAAAAGCACGAAGCTATCCGTCACGAAACACCCCGCAACGATGAGGAACGCCGAGGCAAGCTTCGCGATCGGGTTCATCCTATGCAGGAAACTGTCGCCGGGAACGAACTCCAAGAACCCCTTCATAGCGCACCTTCTTTCTTTGCGCACTGCACGGCAATCGCGTCGGTCATCTCGTCAAGCGTGTTCGCGCGCGCGATTTCGGAATCGGAGGCAACCACGCCCCGAGCTTCAAGCCTCAGGGAGACCTCGACGATCTGCGGGGGAAGCAGGTGCGCTCGACTCAAGGCCGCTTCGTTGCGAAAGACGTCGAACGTCGCGCCGTCGGCAACGACCTGGCCGGCCGTCATCACAATGGCGCGCTGTGCGTAATCGGCCACAACCTCCATGTCGTGGCACACCATGATGACGGTCGTCCCCTTCGCCGACAGGTCGCGCACGGCGTCCATCACCTTTCCGCACTCACGGAAATCAAGGCCCGTGGTGGGTTCGTCAAGAACGACAACAGGCGGTTCAAGCACGATGATCGAGGCAAGCGCCAAAAGCTGGCGCGTTCCTCTATTCAAAAGAAACGGCTCGGCGTCACCATCGAAAGCAAAGAGCTCGATCATCGCCTCGACCTTCTCCTTGGCCTGCTCGTCGAACCGTCCTTGCGCCTTGAAGCCGAATGCCAGCTCCTCCCGGACCGTCTTGCAACAGATCTGGCGATCGGGGTTTTGGAACAAAAAGCCGACACGCGCGGCCAACTCGCTTGTTTTCAAGCGGGAAGTGGGGACGTCGTCGATCAAAACCTCTCCGGACGTTGGCTTCAGCAGGCCGTTGATCAGGCGCATCGTAGTTGATTTACCGGCGCCGTTCGTTCCCATGAACGCAACGAACTCGCCATCCCTCACTTTGAAGCTGACATCGCGAAGAACCGGGGTTTGCGTGTCGTACGAAGCCGATACGTTGCGAAACTCGATCATGCGACCGCCCCCTTCGCGCTCAGCAGATCTGAGCAAACGCGCACTGCGCCGTCGACATCGCGCACAGCACTGCCGGTTGCCAGTCCCCGCTGCTTCAAACGATTGACCAAGCTTGTCGAACGCGGGCAGTTGACGCCAATCTCAAGCAGTTCGTCGGAATGTTCAAGCACTTCAGCGGGAGATCCTTGAAAGCGGATTCGACCGTCGTCGAGCACAAGAACGGTATCTGCGAAACGTGACAGCAGGGCGATCTTCTGTTCCACGACAACCACCGTCGTCCCCTGGTCGCGCGCATATGACTCCAATAACTCGAAAACCGCAAGCGACGACGCGGGGTCAAGCTCCGCCGTCGGCTCGTCCAATATAAGCACACGAGGCTTCAACGCGATCACCGAGGCCACGGCGACCTTCTGCTTCTGGCCTCCAGAAAGACCGGCGATGCTGCGGTAACGCAGGTCCTCGATTCCCATTGCGACCAAAGCGTCGTTCAGGCGCCCCTCGACCTGATCCTTCGGAACCGAGAAATTCTCAAGACCATACAGGATCTCGTCCTCGACCACCGATGTCACGATTTGGGAATCGACATCCTGGCAAACGCTACCGACCAAACGACTTACATCGGTCAGCGATGCCTCGCACGTATCGATGCCGTCGATCTTCACGCTTCCATAAAAATCGCCCGGATAGCAATGCGGGATGATGCCGTTAAGCGCATACGTGAGAGTGGACTTTCCCGATCCGGCAGCACCGGTGATGCCCACGAACGATCCATCGGGAATAACGAGGTTGATGTCCTTCAGCAGAAGATCCTCGCCCTCGCGATAGCGGAACGACAATTGAGATACTTCAATCATGATCGAACCTTTCAAGGGAAGCGGCGATCGGGCGAAGGAGAATTGATCGAAAACGATCAACCGGAAGGATCCGCCCAATCGCACACACGAGCGACGTTTCTAGCGCTTCAGCACGGCATGAAGAACCGGGACAAGGATGACCGCAAGCACAGAGTTCATCGCGGCAGTGCCCAAAACCATCGCCGCATACACGCCGAAAACCGCGAGCGGGGCAAGATGGCTGATGGCAACGCCCACGATCATCGCGAAGGTGTAGCCGGACACGACCGTCGTGACGAAAGTGATGACAATCGGGGCGATGACGTTTTGGAAGGCCTTGTTACCAGGCGCGACGTTGACAAGCGCCGCAACAAGCATGCCGCAAACCAACGCGCCCAGCGTCTCGGAGGCGATGTTGACAAGGGGCGTTGCGTTCAACATGGGAATCTGGCTGACCAAACCAACCAGCAAACCGATAATCGCCGATTGGTAGACCTTGGGCTTAGTGAGGATGATCGCCAAACAGTACATAGCGATCATGAAGTTGGGTTTCATTCCGCCGAAATTAAGGAAGCTTGAAACGGTCAGCTTCAAAACAGCGCCAGCCGCTATCAATACAGCGACAAGAATAAGATCGTGAACGGACAAGCCGTTGCTGCTTGCGGTTGCGTTGACGGTACGCTTCTGTGCGGTTGCTTGAGTTGCCATGATGATCGTTCCTTTCTTGGCGACCTGTTCGGTACGCCGACGGGCTCTTGCGAGCCATCCAATACTGCCGGCAGATCGAACAGGGCCGACGAACGAAATCAAAGCTTCGTCTTACCGCGCTTTCGCGACTTACTGCGCGTGACCCCGACAAACAAAAAAGCCTGTCCTTTCAAGCCCTTGCGGACTTCAAAGGACAGGCTGATAAACCTGCGGTGCCACCTTTGATTGGTTCTGGTCAGGAACCCTCTCACGAACATGCCAACACATGTCCTGCCTCTAACGCGGGCTCACGGTCCAGATACTCAGCCTTGCGGCCTTTCCCCTTTCCCTCGGCGAACCATTTGCCAACCAGCTACTGCAGGATTCACACCATCGCCCGCTCTCTGTGAGCGCCTCTGCTGACGTTACTTTCGCCTCAACGGTTTCAACTATTAAGTTGTGGCGCTAATTTAGCTTGCCGCAACTTTCCTGTCAAGAGTTTTGTTTCAGCAACATTTCGCGGGCATGAGCGATGGACGCATCGGTTGCATCACCCGAAAGCATGCGCGCGATCTCGGCCACGCGATCGTCGCCCGAAATGCTAGAGAGCACAGTGACGGGAGCGCCCTCGGAAGAAACGCTCTTCTTCACCACGTAATGAGAATCGCCGCGAACCGCCACCTGTGCGAGGTGCGTGACCACGATAACCTGATGCGTCTTAGCCAAGTCAGCAAGAACCTCGGCCAAAGCAACTGCGGTTGAACCCCCCACGCCGGCGTCGACTTCGTCGAATACCAGCGTATCGATGGCGTCGGTTTCGCCAAGGACAACCTTGATGGCAAGCATCACGCGGCTGACCTCGCCGCCGGAAGCAATACGCGCAAGAGGTCGCGCCTGCATGCCGCGACCGGGACGGTACATGAACTCGACAGCCGACGAGCCCGACTTCGTCCACTGAGAACGATCGAGCCGCTCGATGCGGCATTCGATTTCGGCACCCGACATCTCCATGCGTGCCATGTTCTTGGAAACCGCCTCCGAAAAGCGGGGCGCCGCTTGACCTCGAGCGGAATCGAGGGCATCGGCCGCTGCAGCCAGGCGTTCTTCGGCGGCATCAAGCGCAGCCGTTGCCGCACGCAAGCGGACATCGGCGTCGTCAACCAATGAGATTGCCTCTTTGGCCTGATCGCGCTTTTCGAAAACCTGATCCATCGTGGGACCGAAACTGCGCATAAGCCCCTGAAGGGCAGCGAACCTCTCTTGGCTTTCCGCAAGCATTTGCGGATCGAAGTCGATCTTGTCCTGATAGCCGCGCACTTCGGCAGCCACGTCCTCGACCACGTAGCCAACCTCGCGCAACGAGGAAGCAAGCTGGCCGAGCGTCGGGTCGACACCGGAAACCTGCTCAAGCTGATCGGCGGCGATGCTCAGGCGATCAAGAGCGCCCTCGTCACCCGCAAGAGAGTCGCGCACGACCGCAACCGCCGTTGCCAACGATTCGGCGTGCTCGGCAAGCTCGAGGCTTTGGCGAAGATCTTCGTATTCACCCGGAACTGGAGAAACCTCGTCGATGCGCGCCAATGTGAAGCGTGCTTCGTCAAGCTTTGCCGAACCTTCGGAGGCTGCGGTTTTGATTCGGTCGAGTTCGGCCGCGGCGCGAGAAGCCTCGTCGAACGCGGCACGGTAATCGCCAAGCACGTCGAGAACCTGCTGCCCCGCCCACGAATCAAGCATCCCGACATGGGCTGCGGGCTTCATAAGCTGCTGGTGCTCGAACTGACCGCACAAGTCTACGTGCGGAGCGACCTTTTGGGCAACCTCGCGCACGCTGGCCATGCGCCCGTTCAGCGACACGCGCGAGCGCCCGTCCGAGCCAACACGCCTGGTAACGACAAGCTCGCCGTCGTCCTCGAAGGGCTCGTCGGCCTCATCAGGCTGAATGTCGCCTACGTCATGCTGCTCCGATTCGCTAGGCGTAAAGAAAAAGCGACCCGAAACCTCAAGCCCTGAAGCCCCGTCGCGAACCATGTCGGCGCTTGACCGGGCACCCATGAGCAGCTTCATAGCAGAAAGAAGCGCGGTTTTACCCGCACCTGTTTCACCTGTGAGCACGGTAAGCCCACGAGATGGCAGCAAGGTTGCCTGCTCGATTAACGCAACGTTGCGAACTTGAATCTCGTCGATCATTCATCCTCCAAAGGGTTTCAGAGAACCGCTCCGAGTATAACAAAGCGGTCCCATCTGGCGCCCAACCGTCATCCAACGGGAATCCAACAAGCGCCCAACTGCGGCTCGCCGCAAAACCAGGTCACACACCGCGCCGCAAACGCACGGTCAAACAGGAAGCCAACACCGTTCGCGGCGTCCTACAATTCGTCGGTATCCAGCAAAATAGTGAAGGGGCCATCGTTTTGCAGGGAGACTTGCATATCGGCGCCGAACTCTCCCGTTTCAACACGTTCAACGTCTCGACGGGCGCGCTCGACGAAGCGCTCATACAAGGCGTTGGCGCTATCGGGCGAACCCGCCTTCGTGAACGAGGGACGATTGCCGCGACGGCAATCGGCATACAGGGTGAACTGCGAGACCACCAGAACCTCGCCAGCGGCATCGCCAAGCGAAAGATTGGTTTTCCCGTTCTCGTCAGCGAAAATGCGCATACGGAAGATCTTCGACCACAGCTTCTCGACCTGCTCTTCCGAATCGTTCTGACCCACGCCCAGTAAAATCAGGAAGCCTTTGCCGATAGAGCCGACTACGTTGCCCTCGATCTGAACCTGCGCCTGCGTCACTCGCTGGATCACTGCTTTCATCTGCTGTTGCTCCCTTAGCTTCTGCGGCTTGAACCATACGCCGCGTTTTTCCTATTGCCGAATGCGCTTCCCTTGCGTGCCTGCTTCTTCAAACCGGCCAGCGCATCTTCCTCGGACGTACCCTCGAACGACGCGCGCAGCTTGACCACTTGATCGCGGATCTGGGCAGCTTGTTCGAAGTCCATGTTCTTTGACGCCTCGGCCATCTCGTCCTCCATGCTGGAGATGATGCGAAGGACCTCTTCACGTGAAAGCTCGGCCAATTCCTGATTGACCTGCTCGGCCGTCTTGCCGGCGCTTCCCTCGGTAACGTATCCGATGATGTTGCTAATGGCCTTGCGGACGGTTTGCGGCTCGATACCGTGATCCTCGTTGTACTTCATCTGGATAGCACGGCGGCGACGCGTCTCGTCTATGGCCAAACGCATGGAATCGGTGATCTTGTCGGCGTACATCAATACCTGGCCCGACACGTTACGCGCCGCACGCCCAATGGTCTGAATAAGCGAGCGGTGGTTGCGCAGGAAGCCTTCCTTGTCGGCATCAAGAATGGCGACAAGCGACACCTCGGGCAGATCGAGGCCCTCGCGCAGCAGGTTGATGCCCACCAACGTGTCGAACTTGCCCATGCGCAAATCGCGCAGGATCTCGACACGGTCGAGCGTGGCGATGTCCGAATGCATGTATCGCGCGCGAACTCCCTGATCAAGCAGGTGATCTGTCAAATCCTCCGCCATCTTCTTGGTAAGCGTGGTGATAAGTGTGCGCTCGTCGCGCGAAGCGCGCAACTTTGCCTCGTCGATGATGTCGTCGATTTGCGAGGCGACGGGACGCACGATAATCTCGGGGTCAAGCAACCCGGTTGGGCGAATGATCTGCTCGACTTTCGCCTGGCTGACGCGTTCCTCATAATCGCCCGGGGTTGCCGACACATAAATGAACTGCGGCACACGCTGCTCGAGCTCGTCAAAACGCAGCGGACGGTTGTCCAGACAGCTGGGCAACCTGAAGCCATGCTCGGCCAGGGTGATCTTACGCGAACGGTCGCCTTCATGCATGCCGCGGATCTGCGGCACGGTGACATGACTCTCGTCGATAATGCACAGGAAGCCCTTCGGAAAATAATCGATGAGCGTGTACGGCGGCTCGCCCGGAGCGCGGCCGTCGATATGGCGCGAATAGTTCTCGATGCCGCTGCAGAAGCCCATGGTCTCGAGCATCTCAAGATCGTAGCTGGTGCGCATTTCAAGGCGCTCCGCTTCAAGAAGCTTACCTTCGGAGCGGAACTGCTCGAGGCGGCTTTGAAGCTCCTCGCGAATGCTTGCCATGGCGCGATCGAGCTTCGGACGCGCAGTGACATAATGGGAAGCCGGCCAGATGGGAAGCGCTTCGTACGTTTGAAGAACCTCGCCCGTAACGTTGTCGACTTCCGAGATGGACTCGATCTCGTCACCCCAGAACTCGATGCGGATGGGGTTGTCGGCATACGGAGGGAACACATCCAGGTTGTCGCCGCGCACGCGGAAGGTCCCGCGCGAAAGCTCATAATCGTTTCGGTCGTATTGAATGTCGATAAGATCATGGATGACATCATCGCGTTCGGCAGGCTTTTCCTTATCAAGAAAAACCGCCATGCCCGCATAATCCATTGGCGAGCCGATGCCGTAGATGCAGCTTACGGACGCAACCACGATGCAATCACGGCGCGAAAGCAAAGCAGACGTGGCCGCATGACGGAGTTTCTCGACTTCCTCATTGATCGATGCGTCCTTCTCGATAAACGTATCCGAAGCAGGGACGTATGCTTCGGGCTGATAGTAGTCGTAGTAAGAAACGAAGTAGACAACCGAGTTGTTGGGGAAGAACTCCTTCAGCTCGCCCGCCAGCTGAGCCGCAAGCGTCTTGTTGGGGGCAAGCACCAACGTGGGCTTCTGCGTGGCCTCGATGACTTTAGCCATAGTGAAGGTCTTGCCCGAGCCGGTAACGCCCAAAAGGGTTTGATAACGCATGCCGTCGTCAACGTTCTTGGCAAGCGCTTTGATGGCTTGGGGCTGATCGCCTGCAGGCTCGTACGGCGAGACAACCTTGAACGGCGTGTTGGCAAGCCTTACGTCAGGCAGCTTGCCTTCCATAGCGATACCTTCGAGATTCGAAAGATGAGCCATTGCGAATGCCCCTTAGAACACGATGGTGAAACAGAAAACGGCGCCGCGCCCGCACGGGCATGGCGCCGCGTCATAGCAACATGCTAGCGGTGTTAGAGTTGGATGCCCTCTTTTTCAGCATAGTCGTTCCACCAGCTGACAACCTTGTTATACAGCTCTTCCTTAGTGCCGTCATTGCTGAACACGACATCGGATTCTTCGATGCGCTCGGCGTCGGTAACCTGCTGGGCAATGCGACGGCGAACATCGTCCTCGGCCCAGCCTGCGGCAACAGCGCGCTGAAGGCGAACATCGAGCGGCGCCAGAATACCGATGACGATGTCGGCGGCATAGCCCATCGACGATGCGCGATTCTTGTACACCGAATACTCGACAACCACGGCCTTACAGCCCTTGCGCTTCAGCTCGTCCAGTCGCTCGACGAACAGTTCCTCGATGCGAGGCATGGTAATACGGTTGAGCTTACGCGTTTGAGCAGGGCTTTCGAACGCCTTGCGTGCAAGGGCCGGACGGCTGACCTCGCCGTACGGATCGAAGATGTCAGTTCCGAAAGCACCGAGCAGGTCGGTTTTCACCGTCTCCCACATAAGGACGTCGTGACCGATTTGATCGAGGTCGAGCCAGTCCAAACCCTGATCGACAAGGGCCTTGCGTGCGGTAGATTTTCCGGCACCCATCCCGCCGATGACGAAGATTGTGAGCATGGTGACCTCCTACATGTCGATCTGAAACAATAAGGATAAATAATAGGTATGTGCGGAGCCGTATATTTTATAATACACGAGCGTTTTTATAATACACGAGCGTTTCGCCGCTACCGCATTTAACTTGCGTCTTTTTCCGCGGCGTGATCAAACGCGTCGATTGGGGTCGGCGCAAAACAACGGCCTCTCGGAAAGCATTCGCCACGTCCACGGCCGATCGATAGCTTGATGGGGGAATCGTTCGATGAGTCGACCGAAAACACGCTACATCCCTTCGCTTGACGGACTGCGCGCATTTGCTGTTCTGGCCGTCATCGCCTATCACATGAACATGTCCTGGGCCCCCGGCGGCCTTCTTGGCGTGACCATGTTCTTCGTCCTTTCCGGCTACCTCATCACCGGACTTCTTATCGCCGAATTCGATTACTCGGGCACCATCGACCTTAAAGACTTTTGGATGAGGCGAATCCGCCGCATCATCCCCGCCGTCTTCTTTACCCTGCTCGGGGTTGCTTTCTTATGCGTTTTGTTCAACCACGCGCTGCTTACCAAGATGCGCCCGCAGATCCTGCCAACCGCCCTGTTCTTCAACAACTGGTTCCAGATCTTCGGCAACATCTCATACTTCCAAGCGCTTGGCGCCCCCTCTCCCATCACGCATTGCTGGTCGCTTTCCATTGAAGAGCAGTTCTATATCGTATGGCCCGTCTTCATGCTGCTGGCTCTGCGCGCTGGCATGCGCAAGGGGACGCTGCGCAAAGTCACCACGGCGCTGATCGTCATCTCGGCCGTCCTGATGACGATCCTGTTCGATCCGGCGGGCGACCCCAGCCGCGTTTACTACGGCACCGACACACGTGCGTTCTCGCTGTTGATTGGCGCGTTGCTTGCCATGATCTGGCCCTCGACAAAGCTTTCCGATATCAGCGGTCGCGACCTTTCAGGCGCAGAACGCATCGCCTTTGACGGCGTGGGCGTTGCAGCGCTTATCGGGTTGGTGCTGATGATAGGCCTTACCAACGGATACTCGCCTTTCATTTACTATGGCGGACTGGTGCTTTGCTCGCTGTTAACCGCGCTCGCCATTGCCGTGATGGTTCATCCTGTCAGCATTATCGGGAAGATCTTCTCGTGGCAGCCGCTGGTGACCATCGGCAAACTCAGCTACTCCATCTATCTGTGGCACTACCCTATCCTGCTTCTTACCACCCCGGGCAACCTTCAAGATGGCCTGCCTTGGTATCTTAGGATTTTGCAGCTTGCCCTGATCATCGGCGTGTCGTGGCTTTCCTACACCTTCGTCGAGAACCCCATCAGGCACGGCGCCATCGGCAATTTCGTGCGCAACCTGCGCGAAGGCGCGTTCACCTTGCGCGAATGGGTTCAAAGCCATCTGATTCCCATAGCCGTTTGCGCACTGGTTGTTTTAGTGACCGTTATCGGCTGCATCTTCGTTCCCGACACCAGTGCCCTTGAAGGCGGCGATCTTCTGAAAAGCGAAGAAGCCCAAACCAATGCGCCCGAAAACAACGAGACCGAGCCTGCTGCCCCGGCACCCGACCCCTACGACATCGTCATGATCGGCGACTCGGTATCGGTGCGCGCTATCCCCGATTTCAGCCAAGCATTCCCACATGGCCTCATTGATGCGCAGGTAAACCGCCAGCTTTGGGATGCGCCGGGCATTTTGCAGCACTATCTGGACATGGGAATGGTTGGTGACGTAGTCGTATTCGCACTGGGAACCAACAGCGTGGTCACCGACGACCAGATCGATGACGTGATGAGAGTGGTCGGACCCGAAAGGGATGTATGGTTCGTGACCACGCGCTCGACCACCGACTGGCAAGACGAGTCGAATGCCGCGCTGTGGAATGCGGCCGCCCGTTACAGCAACGTCCAGATCATCGACTGGTTTGGATTCAGCGCCAACCGCGAAGACCTTTTCGACGGCGATGGCACGCATCTTACCGAAGAGGGCGCCGGCATCTACACCGCACTGGTCAAGAGTGCAGTAGAAGCGTACCTGCCCGAGCACCCCGAAGACGAAGCCGCTGCCGAAGAACCTACGGAAGGCGACGAGGCCACTAGTGATGAGGCGGCGTAGAATCACAGTCTTGCCTGCCGCCTCGACAACCGAATACCAATGATTCAGAGGGGCGATTCGCCCCTCTTTCCATGCCGTGACCTAGAGGCATAGACGATATGAGCAGGACACAATAAATTGAGAGCCCCTGCTGCATGACTTTCCGCGGATTAGGCCGACAATGGAAGGTGTCTAATCAACCGTGGCGGCCACGCCACACTCATGGAAAGGGCTCTCGCGATGAATGTTACCACTTTCGTAGGCCTGGACGTGCACGCGCGCTCGATCAAGGCGGTCGCGCTCGACGCCATGACCGGAGAGGTCAGATCCGCGACCTTCGGCTACGACGCCTGCGCCGTGGCCGAATGGACCCGATCTGTCGACCCCGCGGCCAGATGCGTCTACGAGTCGGGCGTGACCGGCTTCGACCTGCAGAAGAAGCTCGCCGCGCTGGGCGTCGACTGCGTCATCGGCGCCGTCTCCAAGATGATAAAGCCCGCCGCCGACAGGCGCAGGAAGAACGACCGCAACGACGCCGAGTTCCTGGCCAGGATGCTCTCGGTGGGCAACGTCGTGGAGGTGTGGGTGCCCGACGACGAGTGCGAGGCCGCCCGCGACCTGGTGCGCGCCCTGGACGACGCCCGGGAGGACCTGAAGCGCCAAAAGCAGAGGCTCTCCAAGTTCCTGCTGCGCCACGGGCTGGTCTTCGACGAGAGGACGCCGTCCGGTCGGCGCAAGGGCAACTGGACCGGCGCCCACTGGTCCTGGACAAAGTCGATTTCCTTTGGGGAGAAGGCGGACAATGACGCGTTCGCCTTCTACGTCGACGCGGTGAGGCAGGCCGAGGAGGACAAGAGGCGCTTGGAGAAGCTGGTGGCCGACGAGGCGTCCAAGCCCAGGTGGAAGAAGAGGGTCGACTCCCTGCGCTGCCTGAAGGGCGTCGACGTCATGACCGCGGCCGACATCGTCTTCGAGGCAGGCGAGTTCGCGAGGTTCCGGAACGCGAGGTCGTTCGCCGCGTGGCTCGGGCTCGTCCCCTCCGAGCACTCCAGCGGGGAGAAGGTCGCCCAGGGCGGCATCACCAAGGCCGGCAACAAGCATCTGAGGAAGGTGATGGTGGAGGCGGCGTGGCACTACCTGTCCGCCTCGCCCCATTCGAAGGGCCTGGCATCGGGCCAGGCTCCCGACCCGGCTGCCAGGCGGCATGCGTCGAAAGGGGTGCGGCGGCTCGTCGAGAGGCGCGCCGCCCTGCTGGAGCGCGGGGTCCACAAGAACAAGGCGAACGTCGCCACCGCGCGCGAGCTGGCGTGCTGGTGCTGGGCCGTGGGCCTGATGGCGGAGGGGGCGCGATAGGACGCGGAGGACCCGGCGAAGACATATAGCGCCGTCTTCTCGCGCCGCGGTTCGATCCGAGGCCGTTGGGGCGAATCCCAGTCTCCTTTTTTGCGAGCGCCGAAGGCGCCATCCGCGTCAACAGACTGTCGAATCGACGAGGTAGCCTCAGCCGTAGCAACGGATTGCCCAGCGAATGGTCGCCACGGGCGGATATTAAACTGCAAAGACGAGCGTCGGAAAGACACGCCGAAGTCGCCGCAGCGCGAGTGGATATAGAGAAAAGGGCCTGACTCCAGCGAAAAAGCTGGAGCCAGGCCCGATTTTGCCTCTTGACAATGTCCTGCTCATATTAAAGAAAGGGCGGGAAAGCGTTAAGCTTTCCCGCCCTTAGCGGTTTCGGTGCTAGCAGAAACTACTCAGCAGCAGCCTCGGTAGCCTCAGCCTCGGGAGCCTCGGTCTCCTTCTTGCCGTCCTCGGCAATGTTCTCGACCGCGATCTCGATGCCCAGGTCGGCAGCGGCAGCCTTCATGGACAG
This sequence comes from uncultured Coriobacteriaceae bacterium, assembly GCA_937937585.1. Taxonomy (GTDB): domain Bacteria; phylum Actinomycetota; class Coriobacteriia; order Coriobacteriales; family Eggerthellaceae; genus UMGS1502. Next base: position 243,857 of record CALDCB010000012.1, on the reverse strand, counting down.
GCTGATGCGACGACGCTCGGGGTTGACGTCCATAACCTTGACCTTGACGACGTCGCCAACCTTCACGACCTGTGCAGGGGTGTCGATGTGACGCGGAGCCATCTCGGAGATGTGGACAAGACCCTCGGTGTTCTCGCCCAGAGCGACGAATGCGCCGAACGGAACGACCTTGGTGACGGTACCGTCAACGATGGTGCCAACGGGGTAGTTCTCGACGAGCTTGACCCAGGGATCAGGCGTGGTCTGCTTGAGACCCAGCGAAATGCGCTCGCGCTGAAGGTCGACATCCAGAACCTCGACCTCGACCTCTTGGCCAACCTTGACGACCTCGGAGGGATGGTTGACATGGTTCCAAGAAAGCTCGGAGATGTGAACCAGACCGTCGATGCCGCCCAGGTCGACGAATGCACCAAAGTCGACGATGGAGGAAACGGTGCCCTTGAGGCGCATGCCCTTGGAGAGCTTGGCCAGGATCTCGACGCGCTCGTTCTTGCGGCCCTCTTCGAGGATGACGCGGCGGGAAAGAACAACGTTGTTGCGGTTGCGATCCATCTCGATGATGCGTGCCTCGAGCTCGGTGCCCAGGTAAGCATCCAGATCCTTCACGCGGCGAAGGTCAACCAGGGAAGCAGGCAGGAAGCCACGCAGGCCGATGTCGAGGATGAGACCACCCTTGACGACCTCGATAACCTCGCCAGTGACGGGCTCGCCGGCCTTGAACTTCTCCTCGACGGAGATCCAAGCACGCTCGTACTCGGCACGCTTCTTGGAGAGGATGAGACGACCGTCCTTGTCTTCCTTCTGAAGAACCAGAGCCTCGATCTTGTCGCCAACGGTGACCAGGTCGGCAGGATCGGCGTCCTTGCGGATGGAGAGCTCGCGAACGGGGATAACGCCCTCGCTCTTGAATCCGATGTCCACCAGGACCTCGTCGCGCTCGATCTTGACGACAGTGCCGTCAACCAGATCGCCTTCGTCGAACTCGGTGAGGGTGCCATCGATCATCTGGTTCATCTGCTCATCGGAGATGTCGGAGAAATCGATGACGGACGGGTTTTTGATTTCGGTCAAAACGGACCCCTTTCAATTCTCGGGGACCCTTCGCCATGAATGATTGCTGACATTTACCATGTTCGGGTGACGCGAAGCCCAGCTGATGCCGAACCCCTCGTTGTGCAACAAACATGTCTCGGGGGCCAATACTGTTGCTTGCAAGTCCGTCTTACAAGCCGCATTAGTATATCATGCCGCAAGCCCCCGTGCGATGCGTTTCAATGACGTCGACAATTCACCACGAGTCGCTCAAATGATTTTGCAGTCAGCTTACCGTATGGTGCATTCGCGCAGGTCAACAACGCGCGTTGCGATCTTCTTCGTCAGGGCGGGCGAATGGGACACGAACACCAAGCCCATGTTTTGGCGTTCGCATTCCTCAAGCAGGAAACTCCAGATCTGAGCTTGCGTCACGGCATCGAGCATGGTCGGGATCTCGTCGGCAATCAGGTAGCGCGGAGAAGCGCCCAATGCGCGGGCGATGCAGAAGCGCTGAAGCTCACCGCCGGAAAGCTCGTGCGGGAAACGCGTGAGCCACTCGTCGCGAATGCCGAGGCCGCGCACGATGCGCCCGGGGACGTCCCCTGCCTCGGCGAGGGTCTTCGCCATGCGCAGACGCGGATCGACCGCGGTGTCGGGGTGCTGGATGATAAGCTGAACAGGGCTCGGGCCGTTGTTGGGCAACGGTTCGCCGTCGATCAGAACCGAACCCGACCACGGGCGCTCGTATCCGGCCAACACGCGACAGAGCGAGGTTTTGCCGAAGCCGGACGGGGCGCTCAGGGCAACGCGCTCACCAGGGGCGATGGATAGATTGAAGCCTTCGTACAGAGTTCGCTTGCCGTAACCGAACGTGACGTCGCGCGCCTCTAGCATGCCGAACCCCCTTCTTCTTTAATAAATCGGCCGTCCTCAGGCACTTCCAAGGAAGCGCCATCGGGGGCTGAGCCTTGGCCGCTTTCGGGCTCACTCGAGGCGCCGAGATCGGCAAGCGCCTGCCACAGCTCGCGGGAGAACGGATGGATCAGCCCGTCAGGCGTGCTGGCGGCGAAGTTCTCGACAGAGGTCTCCTCGACCACGGTGCCATCCTTGAACACCGCGATGCGATCGGCCACACGAAGGGCGAGCTCGATATCGTGCGTGATAAGCAGCACGCCGTTGTCTTGGTTGGCGAACGCGCGAAAGTCATCCATGGCGCGCACGGCAAGCTCTAGGTCCAAACCAGGCGTCGGCTCATCAGCCACGATGACGCGTGGGTCGTCCATAAGCGCCGTACACAAAAGCACGCGCCTGGCCATGCCGCCCGAAAGCTCATGCGGATACATGTCGGCAACCTGTGGGTCAAGCCCATAACGTGCGAACAGCTCCTCGCGTTTCGCACGACGCGACTCGCGGTCGGAGGCAGAAGCGCCGAAGCCTTCCACCTGCTTGCCCACGCGAATCAGCGGGTCAAGAGCGCGCACGCTTTGCGGCACCATCGAGATGCCATGGCCGCGCAACGCGGCAAGACCGGTCGCATCCTGAAGTTCGCCGTCATACCAAATCTTGCCCTTAACCTGAGCATTCGGCTCGAAAATGCCCATGACCGCGTCGGCAAGGAGCGTCTTGCCCGAACCCGACGCGCCCACAATCGCGATTATCTCGCCTGCATGGACGGAAAGGCTCAAGCCATGCAGCGCCTCCACGCGCTTCTTCTTCGCGCGGAAAAAGCTCTGCCGCTCGTCGTACATGCTGAACGCAACGGTGAGATCCTCGACCTGAAGCAGGTGGTGGCCGTGCTCGTGATGAGAAGCGGGCGCATGCGCGTGATGATGGTGGCGCTCGGCATTAGCATGGGTCTCGTTATGCGAAGAAGCTTGTTCGCGAGCCACTTCAACAGCGCTGCCCGAAAGCTTGGCGCCGGAATTACCGTTCTCCATGGTTACCTACCTTTGCGCCGTATGCGGATCGATGAGCTTGCGAAGTCCCGAACCAGCGAAATCGAACAGCAGAACGCATGCCACCAAGGCAAGGCCCGGGAACACGGCCAACCACCATGCGCCAATGGACAGGTAACCCATCGACTCGCTTAGGATGATGCCGATTGCCGGCATATCGGGCGAAAGGCCGAAGCCCAGGAACGTCACCGCGGCCTCGTGCAGGATGGCGTGCGGGAACAGCAGCACCAATCCAACGATGAACTGCGGGAACAGCGCGGGCAGCATATGTGTGAGCGCGATTTTCAAACGGCTTTGCCCAAGCTTGCGCGCAACCGCCACATACGGTGCCTCGCGGCACTGAAGGATCTCGGCGCGCAGCACGCGCGTAAGGCTTGGCCAGTGAGTGAGCGCGACGCCGATGGCCACGCCCCAGAAACCCTTGCCAAGGGCGAAGGAGATCAGGGTAAGCAGCACGATATGCGGCACACCCAAAACCAGATCGACCAGCCAGGTGACCACCGCGTCGGCTTTCTTGCCGCCAAGAGCCGCGATCGAAGCCAAGATCAAGGCGAAGAAAGCGGAAGCGGTTGCCGCAACCAAGCCCAGCAGCACGCTGGTAGAAAGACCTGTCAAGGTTCGCGCCAGCATGTCACGACCCATCCAGTCGGTGCCGAACAGGTGAGCCAGGCACGGAGCCATGTTCTTAGAAGCGAAATTCGTGCGAACCGCTTCGTCACTCAGCAGCAAGCCGGCAACGACCACAACGGCCAAGGCAAGCGCAGAGCCAACACAAACCCCAAGGGTGACCTTTCGGTTGGAAACGCGCGACAAAGGCTCATGTAAAAGCACAGGTTCCAAATCTTTATGCGACGGGGAGACCGACGCCGACACGGGAGCCGCAGCCTGCGAGGCAGACTCGTTCGAAGCACCGATCGTGCAAGGTTCAAGATTTGTCATTAGGCAACCGCCTTCCCTTGCGCGGTTTTAGTCTTCATGCGCGGATCGATCACGCCGTAAAGCACGTTGGCAATGGTGTTGCCGCCAAAAACGAACAGCGCCGAAACCAAGGCAATGCCCGCAAGAAGCGCGACATCGCTGCCGACGCCCGCGGTAACGGCGGCCTGACCCAAGCCCGGATACGAGAAAACCTGCTCGACCAGCACCGAACCGCCGAAGATCTCGGAAATCGAAGCGAACTGCAAGGTAAGCGCCGGCAGCGCGACGTTCCTCAGAACGTGATGCCTCATGATGGAACCCGTGCTTTCGCCCCTGACACGGGCGAAACGCACGTACTCGCTTTCCATAACGTCGACCACTTTCTCGCGCGTATGAAGCGCGATGTTCGCAACACCCACCAGCGAAAGCGTGATGGCGGGAAGCGCCAAGTGCGACAACGTGTCGGCGAAGGAAACCTCACCCGAGACGCCCACGGGAACCGACAGGCCCAACGGGAACCAGCCGAGCTGCACCGCGAAAACGGTTAGCAAGATAAGGCCGATCCAGAACGACGGCGTTGCAGCCAGAACATAGCAGTAAACGCGAACGAACTTGTCGATGAAGCTACCGCGGAACACGCCGGCGGCAATGCCCAGCACGAAACCAAGAACGCCGCTGACCACCCAGGCAACCGTCATCAGCATGAGCGAATTGCCGGCACGGTACGCAATAACCTGCGACACCGGCGCGTTGAATCGAAGTGAGGTGCCCATGTCGCCGTGAAGCAGACCGGCCATCCAGCTTGCATAGCGCTCGAGCATCGGCGTGTCTGCGCCCCAATGCTCGGCAAACACGGCGCGCTTCGCCTCGCTCATATTCACATAGGCGGCCTGGCCCAGATTCGCCTGAATAGGATCGATGGGCGACAAGCTGACCAGCGCGAACACCACGAAGCTGACCGCGAACATCAGCAGCACGAAACGCAGTATGTTTTTGAAAATGAAATCAACCATTGGCAAAAGATATCCTTAAAGCCCCGCCCGCCTACATGAAACCGGCGAACGGGGCCTCTACCCAATCAGACGAACATGGACGCAGCGTCCTTCACGCTCTTCACGCGGCGGCGTTCCCTACGCCCATTCCCACTGATCGACATTGTTGACCAAGCTCCAGCCATGACCGTGTGGATGCATCTTCTGCTCGGCAATGACCAGGTTCTGCTTGGTAAAGTACAGATGATCGACATTCGCGAACCAAACCCAAGTCGCACCACCCTGCGGGCCGACGCCCTCGCTGCCGTCCCACTGAGCCAGCTTCCACTCTTCATAAGAGTCCTCGACGTTAGCATAGGACAGAGCAGCGTCGATGTGCTTGTCGACGGTTTCGTTCTTGTAGGAAGCGAAGTTACCCGTGCCCTTGGAGTAGTACAAGTTGTACATCTCGATGGGCGAGTTGCTTCCCCAGCCCCAGGTAACCAGATCGTTGAAACCGTGCTGGTAGATCTCGTCCCAGCCCGCGCCGTTCAGGTTGACCTCCAGGCCGATGCCCTTCATCTGATCGGCGAACTCGTTGGCGATAGCCTGGCGAACGGTGTCACTCGCCGGGTAGTACAGCTCGACACTTGCACGCACGCCGTCCTTAACGCGGATGCCGTCGGAAGCAACAGCCCAGCCCGCCTCGTCCAGAATGCTCTTCGCCTTGTCGACGTCGGTTGCGACGTGCATGGCGTCACTTGCCCAAGGCATGCCGTCGCACACGTTATAAGCAGGTTCGCCGTAACCGGAAAGGACGTGATCGATCATCAGCTGGCGATCGATTGCGTAGTTGATGGCGCGGCGAACGGCGATGTCAGAGGTGACATTGTTACCCGTTTCGTAATCGGCGCCGTTGGAACGAGTCTTCGGCGAATTCGCGGGCACCGTGGGGAGCGCGATGCCACGCGAGTCGACCGATGCGCAGTTCAACAGGTCGTAGCCCTTCGGCTGATTGGCTGCGAACGTGGCAGTGGTGTATGCAACGTCCGCTTCCGAAGCCTTAGCCGAAGCAAGGGAGGCATCTTCATCCTTGAAAACCACGACTACGCGCTGCATCTTGGGAGCCTCGCCGTAGTAGTCGGGGTTTGCCGCAAGGATGACCTGCTGACCTTTGACCCAGCGCTCAAGCATGTAACGGCCGCTGCCAATGGGCTTTTCGCCATAGGAGTCACTGTATGCATGCTCGGGCACGATGCCGATGACGGCCAGGGTGTAAAGGAATGCGTTGAACGGCTTGTTCAGTTCGACCTCAACCGTGAAGTCATCGGTTGCGCGAACCTCTTTAACCATAGAGAGATCGCACTCCGAGGTCTCAGAGTCCAGAATGCCGTTAAGAGTGAAGGCGACGTCTTTGGCGGTAAGGGCCTCGCCGTCGGTGAACTTGGCATCGTCGCGAATGGCAAACGTCCAGACCAGGCCATCCTCAGAGCACTTGTAGTCGGTGGCAAGGTCGTTCTTGAAGCCCATGTCAACCGTCGTGGTCAGAAGAGTGGACTGGATAAGGGGCTCGTGCACGTGCTCGCCACAACCCCAAGAAACAAAGGGATTGAAGCCGGCTGAGGGCTCTGAAGAAGCAGGCATGGTCACAATGACCTGCGATTTAGCATCTCCCTTGGAAGAGCTGCCAGCGGCCGAAGAAGCCGCGCCCTTGTCCTTTGCCTGGCAACCTGCCAAAGCCCCGGCGAACGGCAGCATCATCGCACCCGCGCCAAGCGCTTTCGCGAACGTACGGCGAGTGAGGTTGGTCTGTTCTGTCATTGCGATCGTCCTTTCGTCGCTCGATAATCGCATTGAGGTGCCAACTTGGCGTTGGCTCCCCTAGTATTCGCAGGGAGGGTGAAGTCTGATTGGGCTTTGGCGGCCGCACGCACTTCATTGCGATTCCGTTTCAGTATTACGATTTATCACTTTGTAACACTTCTTTCACACGTTTTGCAATACTCGTGTGAAACTCGTCCGGCAAACGGTCGATCACGACAAGAAAAAGCACGGCAGCCGATGACTGCCGTGCTTGAAATCAATAGATTCCTGAAAGACGCTCTGCGCCAATCACCTGATGGCTACAAACTAAACCGCGTCGCCGCCGCGCTCGCCGGTTCTCACGCGAACAACCTCGTCAACAGGGAAAACGAAGATCTTTCCGTCGCCGACCTCACCCGTGCGGGCAACCGACGTGATCACATCCACGATGGGATCGACCTCTTCGTCCGTAACGACGATCTCGAACTTCACCTTCGGAACCATGTTCAGCAGAACCTCGGTGCCGCGGTAGTACTCCTTCCAGCCATGCTGGCTGCCACAACCCTGGACCTGAGAGATCGTCATGCCGCTGACCTTTGCCGCGAACAGAGCTTCCTTCACTGCCTCAAGCTTCTCGGGGCGAACGATTGCCGTGATTTTCTTCATGATACGTATCCTTTCCGCAATCGCTTAGTCCAAGCCAATGTATGCCGGGTAAGCAGATTCGCCGTGTGCTGCAACATCCAGGCCCTGAGCTTCTTCTTCCTCGCTCACTCGCAGGTCGCCCTTGAAGCATGCCTTGATGATAAGGGCAAGGACAACGTCGCACACTGCCACGAACGCGATGGTGATCAGGATGCCTGCGATCTGGCTGCCCAGCAGCGAGAAGTCACCGGTGTAGAACAGACCGCCGAAGTCGGTCCAAGACAGCTCGGGTACGCAGAACAGGCCGGTGAAGATGCCGCCCACGATACCACCGACGCAGTGGCAACCGAATGCATCAAGCGCGTCGTCATAGCCGAACTTGGCCTTGCAAACCGAAATGGCGAAGTAGCAGATCGGGGAGACGCACAGACCCATGACGATTGCCGCCCAGGGCTCGACGAAGCCAGCTGCAGGGGTGATGACAACCAGGCCGGCAACAAGACCAGTAGCTGCGCCAACCAGCGTGGGCTTGCCAACCTTCACACGCTCGACGATCATCCATGAAACCAACGCGGCGCCCGATGCGACGACAGTGTTGATGACGGCCAAGCCTGCAACGCCATCGGCAGCGAGCTGAGAACCGCCGTTAAAGCCGAACCAACCGAGCCACAGAAGGGTTGCGCCCAAAGCAACGAACGGGACGTTGTGCGGACGGTAGCTCATCATGCCGAAACCCTTGCGCTTGCCGAGCATCAGGCAAAGCACCAAGCCGGTAAGGCCCGAGCTGATGTGGACAACGTCGCCACCAGCGAAGTCGAGCGCGCCAATGGTGTCGCCGATCAAACTGCCGTCGCCGCCCCATACCATGTGGGCAAGCGGCGGGTAAACCAAGATAGTCCAAGCAGCCGCAAACGCGCACACCGCGCCGAACTTCATTCGACCGGCAAGTGAGCCGGTGATGATGGCGGTGGTGATCATGCAGAACGCCATCTGGAACACGAAGTTGATGATATCGGGGTAAACCGCATCCTCGGGAACGTCGGTCGCTGCGGCGATCATATCGCTTGTCCCGCCCAAGAAACCAAGCTGGTCAAAACCACCGAAGAACGGGATGGAGCCATCCCCGCCGTATGCGAACGACCATCCGCAAACCGTCCAAGTAATGGAAACAATGCCGATGACCGCGAACGACATGATCATCGTGTTGACCACGTTCTTACGCCGTGAAAGGCCTCCGTAGAAAAATGCCAAGCCAGGCGTCATAAGCAAAACAAGCATCGCGCAAACGATCATGAATGCTGTTGAACCAGTGTCGTACATGCCCTTTCCTTCTTTCTTCCAATCGGGAAGGCGGTGGGATCGGTGCGATTCTCTCCCGATCGCTTCGATCCATCCGTCTTCGGTGTCCCTTGCTACGATTTGGATTCTCGGGAGGGCGTGTTACAACGTCGTTACTTCACGATTAACGTTCCTTTAATGAGTGGTGTATTGCCTGATCAAATGCCGATTTTGGTAATTTTTCAGTGATTACACGCTTGTTTCGAATCGTTTCGGAAACTGTTTCGCGGTTACGGGAATGTTTCGCGCGCGCCGAAGTATAGCCATTGCGAAGCCTGCACGCGCCGAAGCAAGTCCGCCGCAAAGCCCGCACGCGTCGTCACGAACGGCAAATGCGCAAAAAATGCGCCCCGAAGGGCGCATTGAGATAGCGTTTTCCGAAAGGGATTATTTGGAAAGGGAGTCCTGAGCCAAGCGCTTCAAAACGCTGTCGGCGATTCCCTCGGCATCAAGGCCAAGCGAATGGAGAAGCTGAGCCTGAGTGCCATGCGTGACGAATTGGTCGCCCACACCCAGAACCAATGCCGGGGTAAGGCTACCCATGCCGCGCATGACCTCCATGACGCCCTCGCCCGCACCACCAGCGATAACGCCGTCTTCAACGGTAACGACAAGCTTGGTTGCCGCCGCATGCTTGATGGCATCGTGATCGAGGGGCTTCACCCAGCGCATGTCGACGACACGCGCGTCGATGCCCTGCTCTTCAAGCAGCTCGGCCGCGCCCAGCGACTCGCGCACCATATCGCCCCAAGCAAGAATGCACACATCCTCGCCCTCGCGGCGAATATCGCCCTTGCCATACGGAATCTCGCGAGGCGTTTCGGGGACCTGAACGCCTTCGGCTTGACCGCGCGGGTAACGAACGGCAACGGGACCCTCCAGTAAAAGTGCCGTATGAAGAGCATTCACCAACTCGGCCTCGTTAGAGGGAGCGATAACGCGCATATGCGGAACCATGCGCATGTAAGCGATGTCGAACATGCCGTTATGAGTAGAGCCGTCGGCGCCGACGACACCCGCCCTGTCGATGGCGAACACGACATCGAGCTCGGGCAGAGCGACGTTGATCAGAATCTGGTCGAACGCACGCTGCAAGAACGTCGAGTAAACGGCAACGACCGGCTTGTTTCCGCCAATGGCAAGGCCTGCCGCCATGGCCACGGCGTTCTCTTCGGCGATTCCCACATCGATGAAGCGATCGGGGATGGCTTCTGCGAATGCATCAAGGCCAGTACCGCCGCGCATGGCAGCTGTGATGGCCACAACGCGCTCGTCCGCCTTGCCCTCGGCAACCAGAGCCTTTCCGAACACGCTCGTGTAGGAGGGCGCAGCTGCGGGCTTCTTGATGCTTTCGCCCGTGGCGATGTCGAACGCGCCGATGCCGTGGAAACGCTCGGGGTCGTCTTCGGCAGGCTTGTAGCCAGCGCCTTTCTTGGTGACAGCATGGATAAGCACGGGGCCGTCTGCAGCAAGCGCCGTGGAAAGAAGCTCCTTAAGGGCACCGATGTCGTGGCCGTCAACAGGCGGCGTGCACAGAATACCCAGCTGCTCGAACATCATGGACGACTGAGGCAGCACGAACTGCTTCATAGATTCCTTCACGTTGCGCCCGAACGAGACCATGGCATTAGCCAGCGCGCCCGCGTTCTCAAGTTGAGCCTGAGCGTTATCGCGCGCCTGGCGGTATTTCGTGGTGGTGCGGATTGCGCCAAGATGCTTCATCAAGCCGCCGACGTTCTTCGAGATGGACATCTCGTTGTCGTTCAGGATAATGACCAGCGGCAACTGCAGCTGACCGATAAGGTTCAGGGCCTCGAATGCCATGCCGCCCGAAAGCGAAGCGTCGCCGATAAGGGCAACGACTTTCTCGTCGCCACCCTGCAGCTTGCGCGCCTGAGCCAAGCCCAGCGCGATGGAAATGGAATCGGAAGCATGCCCAGAAGGATGAACGTCATGCGGGCTTTCCTTGGGGCGCGGGAACCCGGAGATTCCTCCGAACTGGCGAAGGGTCGGGAACTCGGCCAAACGGCCCGTGACCAGCTTATGCGCATACGCTTGATGTCCGACGTCGAAGATGAACTTGTCATGCGGGCTGTTGATGAGCGAATGAACGGCAAGGATGATCTCGACGGCTCCCAAAGACGAAGCGACGTGACCGCCCGTCTTGGAAGTTACCTTGATTATCTCCTCACGGATTTCAAGCGCAAGGATCTGAAGTTCGTCATCGCTCAGGATCTTCAAGTCCTCTGGCGAAGATACGCAATCGAGGATTCGGTTAGCCATAACGGCTCCTTACGCGATTCCCTGACCGGCAACTGCTGCGGCTTCGCCCAAAGCGGCAGCACGCGCATTGCCGGGCGCTTCGGCAGAAGCGCCTGCGGCATTAGCGTTGTCGTCAGGATTTTCCAAAGCAGACCCGTCTTCCGCATCTGCATCGGCGTCGATATCGGCCTCAAGCAGATCGCTGGCGCGAAGACCGAGGGTAACCGCCTCTTCGTACAGGGCGAGGGCGTCGTCAAGCGAGAGAGCATCGTTGCTCACTTCGTCGACGATCTCGCTCAAGCGCGTCTTCACGCCAGCGAATGTGTCAAGGTCGTGGGAAGCCATGATTAGTCTTCCTTGGGCTCGGAACCCTCAAGGATTTCGTCGCCAGCGGCTTCCGAGGAAGCATCGACGACCTGGACGCTGTCGCTCGGCTCTTCCAGAGCCGGCTCGGCGTCTTCGGCGTCGATGCCTGCGGCAATGCGGCCAAGAACGCCGTTCACAAAGCGAGAAGAATCGTCCTCGCCGCCGTATGCCTTTGCAAGCTCAACGGCCTCGTTGATGGTGACGGAAACGGGAACCTCGTCGACGTAGATCATCTCGTAGACGGCAAGGCGAAGGATAGCGCGATCGACAACCGGCATGCGGTCGAGGGCCCAATTTTCGGAAGTAGACGAGAGGCGCTCGTCGATTTCTGCGCGATGAGCCTGCACGCCACGGACAAGAGCCTCGGCGTACGGAGCGAACTCGATGTCGTCGGCCGGGTACTGGCCGGCGTCGACGATATCCGCCACCGATTCGTCAGTGATGTCGCTTGAATACAGAAGTGCCAACGCGCTTTCGCGCGCAACCGTGCGTTCGTGTCGTTTAGCTCGTGCTGCCATAAGGCGCCCTAATCCCCCACTCTTCTTACTTGCTTAGATTTAATTCTCAAACTGAACGCCGTCGATGTAGACGTCGACGGCGCCAACCGTGACGCCAACCTGAACGGCGACGGCGTCGGCAATAGCCTGACGGACCTTCTCGGCCACATCGGGCAGGACAGAGCCGTACTTGACGTCGATATGAATGCCAACGCACAGCTTGCCGTCGTCGTCAACGAAAACCTCGATGCCCGGGAATGCCGGCTTGCCGCCAAGAACGTTGCGGATACCACGGCCTGCGGCGTTCAGAACGCCAACGCCAGCAACGCCTTCGACATCGGAAACGGCAAGGTTGACAATGGTCTCGACAACGCCCGGTGCAAGGGTCATTCCATCGATGTTCAATTCACTCATAGCAGATCCCCCATCTGGGTTTCAATGAAATCAGTCGTGGCTTCGCCAGCGCAGAAAACCTCGTTGTCCAAGACGCGCTTGTGGAACGGGATGGTCGTCTGAATGCCCTCGATGACGAACTCGTCAAGGGCGCGACGGCCACGCGCAAGCGCCTCCTCGCGGTTAGCGCCATGCACGATGAGCTTGGCAACCAGCGAGTCGTAGTACGGCGAGATCTTGGTGCCCGACTGAACGTAGCATTCCACGCGCACGCCAGGACCCGAAGGCGGCACGAACTTGGTGATGGTGCCCGGGCACGGACGGAAACCGTGTTCGGGATCCTCGGCATTGATACGGAACTCCATTGCATGGCCGAACGGCTTGAACGGAGCGCGGTCAGCGCAGCTCATGGGCTCGCCCGAAGCAATGCGAAGCTGCTCTTTGATGATGTCGGTGCCGGTGATCTCCTCGGAAACAGGATGCTCGACCTGCACGCGGGTGTTCATCTCCATGAAGTAGAACTTGCCGGACTCGTCCAGCAGGAACTCAACCGTGCCGGCGTTACGGTAATCGACCGCACGAACAGCCTTTGCCGCGGCAACGCTCATGGAGCGCCGCAGCTCGTCGGAGAGAACCGGCGAAGGAGCCTCCTCGATGAGCTTCTGATGACGACGCTGAACCGAGCAATCGCGCTCGCACAGGGCCACATTGTTTCCGAAATCGTCGGCAAGAACCTGAATCTCGACGTGACGAGGACGCAGAACCAGCTTCTCAAGGTAGACGCCGTCGTTGCCGAACGCCGCGCCGGCCTCGGCACGAGCAGCCATGTACTGAGACTCAAGATCCTCGGGATTATGGACCTCGCGCATGCCCTTGCCGCCGCCACCAGCGGTGGCCTTGATGAGCACGGGGTAACCGACGCGGTCGGCGAACTCCTTCGCCTCGGCGGCGGTGTCGATGCAGCCGTCAGAACCAGGAACGGTGGGAACGCCGCAGGCCTTCATGGTTTCGCGCGCGGTGCTTTTATCGCCCATGCGCTCGATGCACTCAGCCGAAGGGCCGATGAAGACCAGGTCGTTGTCCGCGCAGGCGCGGGCGAATTCGGCGTTTTCAGCCAGGAAGCCGTAACCGGGATGGACAGCCTCGGCGCCGGTGTTCTTCGCAGCGGCGATGATGTTGGCCATGACCAGGTAGCTTTTGTTAGCGGGAGCGGGACCGATGCACACTGCCTCGTCCGCGTAGCTAACGGGATAGGTGTCTTTATCCTCGGTCGAGTAAACGGCGACCGTTTTCACACCCAGCTCGCGAGCGGCGCGCATGACGCGCAGCGCCACCTCGCCACGGTTTGCGATAAGGATCTTCTTGAACATTATGCAGTCTCCGGAGCAGGTGCGGGCTTACCCAGCGGCTCGACGTAGAACAGAACGGTGCCGAACTCAACCGGCTCGCCGTCCTTGACGCAGATCTCGCGGACGGTGCCCATCTCTTCGGCCTCGATCTCGTTCATGAGCTTCATGGCCTCGACGATGCAAAGGGTCTGGCCAGCGGCAACCTCGTCGCCAACCTGAACGAATGCGGCCTCACCGGGAGCCGGTGCGGCATAGAACGTGCCGACCATGGGAGCGGTGACGGGCTTCCAGGATGCGGGGCGTGCGGACTCGGCAGCTGCAGGCGCAGGGGCAGCGGCTGCGGGTGCAGCTGCGGCGGCTGCAACGGGAGCAGCAGCGACAGGAACAGCAACCGGGGCTGCTGCGGCGACGGCAGACGGCATGCGCACGGAAACGCGCGCGCCCTCTTCCTCGACGGTGATCTCGCCTACGCCGCTTTCCTCGGCGATGCGAACCAGCTCGCGAATCTGATTGATATCCACGTAATCGTCCTCCTTGGTCAGACTCGATTCCTCAGCCATGAGGAAGTCGACTTTCTCGGAATTGCGATGCTTGCTAAGGAACGTGCGCGCCTCATTCGGGAACAGCGCGTACATAAGAACGTCTTCCTCGCTCTGCGCCAGATCGCCGATCTCCTCGGCCACCTCGTCATACGTGGTGGTGACCAAAGAGCCGGGAGCCACATCGGGAGGCAGGACCTGGCTGTCGCCGACGACCTTCTTAAGAATGTCGGGGTCGATGCGTCCGGGAGCCTTGCCGTAGTAGCCGCACAGATAATCTTTCATCTCGCGCGAGACAACGCCCCAACGACGACCGGTCAGAACGTTGAACACAGCCTGCGTGCCGACGATCTGGGACAGCGGGGTGACCAGCGGCGGATAACCGACCTCGGCGCGAACCTTGGGGATTTCCTCCATGACCTCGGCCAGGCGATCCTCGGCGTTCTGAACGGCCAGCTGGGAAACCAGGTTGGACATCATGCCGCCGGGAACCTGATGCGAGTAGACCTTCATATGGGTGAGCGAGGAAACGCCTCGCTTGTAATGACCGCGCTTGCGAACCTCTTCCCAGTACTCGGAGATCTCGAACAGCAGGTCGACGTCGATGCCGGTGTCGTAACGGCTTTCACGCAGTGCGGAAGCGATCATCTCGACAGCGGGCAGCGAGTTGCCGAATGCGAGCGGGGCATGAGCCGTGTCGGCGATTGCCGCACCGGCCTCGGCGGCCTTGATGATGTTGGCCGGGGCCATACCGCCAACGTAGTGGCAGTGAACATGAAGGGGCAGGCCGATCTCGGCGTTGAATGCCTTGACGATACGCTCGGCGCGATACGGGGTAAGCAGACCGGCCATGTCCTTGATGGCGATGGTGTCGGCGCCCAGATCCTTCAGCTTCTGGCCGTATTCCAGATAGCTGTCAAGCGTGTGAACAGGCGAAACCGTGTAAGAGATGGCGGGTTCGAAATGAGCACCGCATTCCTTGACGGCCTCGGCCGTGTCAACCACGTTGCGGATGTCGTTCAAAGCGTCGAACACGCGGAAGACATGGATGCCGTTGCGCGCGGAGGCTTTGATGAAGTGGTTGACGATGTCGCGCGAATAATGCTTGTAACCAATGAGGTTCTGGCCGCGCGTGAGCATGGAGAGAGGCGTATTAGGAGCGTTTGCCTTAATGGAGCGCAAGCGTTCCCAGGGGTTCTCGTCCAGGAAGCGCAAGCACGTATCGAACGTGGCGCCGCCCCAGGCTTCGATTGCCCAATAACCCACCTGATCCATTTTCGGCAGGATGGGAAGCATGTCGCCGATTTGCATACGCGTGGCCCACAGACTTTGCTGGCCGTCGCGGATGGTGGTGTCCATCAGCTGAAGACCCGACATGCACGCACCTCCTCAATGCAGAAGTTTTCAAATGAGATTTGAATTATAGAAGATAAGCCCGTAAGCGGTATCGTCAAACCTCAACTACACGGATATGGCGCATAAACGGCCGCTTTGCAGGGGCTTTCGAGCAACGCTGTTTCGGCGGGGTTTCGGCGGGGTTTCGCCATGCAAAGCACCGCTGCTCGTGTCTCGCTTCTCGATCGGGTGCTTCGGTGGGCCGAAGGCCCGTTTCACGCTCTCACCTGCCCGTGCATCAATTCGAACTTGACGTGGACAGCTGCATATCAACTTATATTTGATGGACACATCAGTTTGGGGTTGATATTCTTTGATCACGTTGAGTTTTACCCATTTCGAGGAGAGGTCAGTATCATGAAGAAACTTGATGGACCAAGCTTTGAAGAAATCATCTACGACGACGGCGAGCCCTGCCTGGTCATCTTCAGCCGTCAATCCTGCCACGTGTGCCAGCAGGTTCACCCCAAGATCGAGGAGCTTTCCGAGGACTCTCAGTACGAGGGCAAGTTCAGCTTCTACGAGGTCGACGTCGAGGAAGAGCCCGGCATGATCTCCCGCTTCTCCCTGAAGGGCGTTCCGCAGGTTCTGTTCTTCAACGATGGCGAGTTCCTTGGCAAGCTTGCTGGCGATCATCCCATCGAGGAGTACGAAGAGAAGATCGAAGAGATCATCGGCTAACAGCCTTTCGCGTCAGTCAAGACGCAAAACCTTTTCCTACCCGCCCCGGCTCTCACTTTCTCCCAGAGCCGGGGCATTTTCATGTCCAGATGCAGGTTGGACGATGTGCGAAACGCTGGCAGATCGGGCGGCTAATCCTCGAATGCCGTGATGGCCGCGCGCATGACCACGGACAGGTCATCAACCGACCTTTCGAACTGTTCTTGGCTCATTCGCTGCATTATCGACATAAGACCATCGAACGCGAAGGCAATGGCCAAAAAATCCCTTCGCTTCCCTATTTCATGCATGGTTATCTGACGCTGCTCGATGAACGCCGTGATGAACTTGCGTCCTAGCACCCCGCTTTCCGCATCGCTCCTCACGACATTGCGAAGCGGGTTTTGGTATACCTGCTCACCCAGCTCACGCAACATGGCGGGAAGCGCGATATCGTCGATGCTTCGATGCGCCATCTGGTCGCAAACCTTTTGCACGACTTCATTCTCGATCTCGTCGACCACATCGTAGATGTTCCCATAATGCGAGTAAAACGCCGGCTTGCTGATCTCAGCGCGCTCGCACAGCTCCTTCACCGTGATTTTGTCTACGTCTTTTTCCTCGGCCAGCTCGATTAGGGCATTCCTGATGGCTCGGCGGGTTTTCAACACGCGCATATCCATAGGGGCATCCTTACATTTTATTATCCAATAGTCAGTTATCTTACTATTGGAAGTAAATTGCCTATTGATTGGTTCCTCTCCTCGTATAATTATATTACTGCAGTAAGGAAACCAATGCGGGAATCGCGAGTATTTAGGCGATCAAGGCAAGACTAAGAAGCCATACCCCTGCGAATAACGCCCGCAAACCCTTGCCGAAACATAAACCAACCCGTTCATCTAACGTTGACGAGCAGTTCACCTTCCGCAGCGAAGATAACGTCAACGGCAAGATGAAAGCCGAAACAGTTTTTAAAGGACTTGCCCGGGAAACCGAGCAAGATGGCGAAAGGACACATCATGTCGAACGAAACCACCTACGAGTACAAGACCATCACCGTCTCCCGCAGCGACGAATCCACCACGAAAGACGCTTTCGAACTGATGGGCTGGGAGCCCGTCGAGGCCAAGAACGCCGGCAAGGCTATGGTTGCACTGAGCTTCCGCCGCGAACAGAAACAGGTCAACCGCGGTCGCATCATCAACATGAAGCAGCACAACCGCGATGCCTTCTCCGTCGCAGCAACCGCAGCTCGCCGCACTCTTGCCGCAATGCACTAACCCCATTAGGCCCAGCATGCCACCCGCGGCACCTCCCATCGCCGTAACAATCAACCGTTCGCGCCCTTCCCCTTCAGCGAGCGGGCTCCGATCGAACCCCGACGAGCATTCGTCGGGGTTCGTCGTTTCTTAGACATGCCAGAAGCAAGGCATTCGGCTAATAAAACTTAAGTGACCATCGCAAGCCAACGTCGTTTTACCTCAATTCAACCAGCGCGCGATCATCAAAAAACAAGCTTTCCACCTGCGAGTTTATCTTGCGTTTATCTTCGACGGTATACTGAACGCAATGCGTTTGACGGCCCGCGCAAAACACCTGTTTTGGCACAACACCAGTCAAACGCCAACCAGTCGATCGACCGAAGGAGACCCGCATGGTCACCATTTTGATTGCCGAAGACGACAAAAACGCGAACAAGCTTATCTGCGCTGTGCTGCGCCACGCCGGATACGAACCGGTTTCGGTCGCCGACGGCGCTGCAGCGCTTGAGGCGCTTGAGAAAACGCACATCGACCTGGTTATCAGCGACGTCATGATGCCGAAAGTCGACGGTTTCGAACTGGTTCGCACTATGCGCGCCAACGGATACGATCAGCCCATCCTCATGCTGACAGCCCGCCTTGAACAGCAGGACAAGCGCGCTGGGTTCATCGCCGGGGCCGACGATTATCTCACCAAGCCCGCAGACATGCAGGAGCTGGTTCTTCGCGTGAAGGCCTTGTTGCGCCGCGCGAACGTCTTCGACGAAAAGCGCATAACCATCGGCGCAACCGTCCTTGACGAAACCGATTACTCAGTCGTGCGTGGGCATGCTCGCGAAGAGCTTCCACCCAAGGAATTCCAGTTGCTATTCAAACTGCTGGCCAACCCGGGACGCACTTTCACGCGCGCTCAGCTGCTGGACGACGTGTGGGGTTGGGATACCGACAGCGCCGAAAGCACGGTGAACGTCCATATCAACCGCCTGCGCACCCGCTTCGCCGATTGGGGCGACTTCGAGATTCAAACCGTACGCGGCCTTGGATACCGCGCCGTTGTCAACGAAAGCGAGTAACATGGGAGCCAAGCCCGACACCCAGGCAACAATCGACGCGCTTGAAGCCGCCATCGACGCTCTAAAAGCGACTGAAAACAACCTGCCCGACGCCACAGAGCCCGCACCCCGACGCACCCAGTTACAAAGCCCCCATCCCAAGCGCATTCGCGGCATGGCGATGATCGGCATTTTCACGCTTATCCTTGAAGCGTTCATCATGATCGTGCTGACCGCCGCGTCGTTCCTGGGCGGCGAGCCGTTCGAGTTAAGCGCTGTAGGCAGCGAGACGTTCCTTGTCCTCCCCCGTTCAAGCATGAGCATGATCGCGCTGTTGTCGCTTCTGCTTGCCGTCGTGATTTCCGTTGCCATTGAGCGTACCATCGTCAAGCCCATGCGCAACATGACCTGGCACATGGGAGAACTGGCGAAAGGCGACTTCTCGATTCGCATGCCCCCAAACGAGCGAATCGAGATCAATGAGGCGAAGCAGTTTACCAAGTCGTTCAACAAAGCCGCTGAAGAGCTGTCGGGCATCGAGATTATGCGCGCCAACTTCATCAGCGACTTCTCGCACGAGTTTCGCACGCCCATCGCCTCGATCAGCGGTTTCGCGCAGCTGCTTCGCGACCAGAACCTTTCCGAAGAGGAGCGCAAAGAATACTTGGATATCATTATCGACGAATCGAAACGGCTCTCGAACTTGTCCGAGGACATTCTGAACTTATCGCGCATGGAGTCGTCAAGCATCCTGACGAACATCGGCACCGTTGACGTGGCCGAGGGACTTCGCCGCAGCATTGCCATTGTCGAGCCGAATGCCGACGAGAAGAGTATCGCCATCAACGTCGACATCGACGAGGCGGAACTGGTTGGGAATGCCGACTATCTTAGTCAGCTTTGGACAAACATCTTGCAAAACGCCGTCAAATTCACGCCGGAAAACGGCCGCATCGACGTTTCGCTCAAAACCACGCAAGACGCAAAAAACCGCACGGTAACCTGCACCATCTCCGATAACGGTTGCGGCATGGACGAAACGACGCGCGCGCACCTGTTCGAGCGCTTTTATCAGGGCGACACATCGCACGCGCAGGAGGGAAACGGACTTGGACTTGCTCTTTGCAAGCGAATCGTCGATCTACACGGCGGCACCATCCGTGTGAAAAGCGCCCTGGGCAACGGCTCGACCTTCATTGTGACGCTCCCCTGCGACTAGGGCAGCTGCCAACAGCGCGCGGGAAGAACATGTGAACGGGCTGCAGTGATCATCTTCCTGCAGCCCGTTTCTTTTTGAAGGCGCCATTCGCACGGCTCGAGGCGGCCTCACTGCAACAACGGCCCCGCTACTTCACGGCGCTATCCGCGCGATCCCGCCCGCCACCTCAGAACGCTATCCGCGCGATCCCGCCCGCCTCTCACGGCGGGGCGCCCATGCGATTCTCCCCGTTAGCGCAAAAAACGAAGGGCCGCCATTCGGCGGCCCTTCGAGCACGTTTGCCAATCGCTTGGCTTTACAGCTCCTCGGTAAGGATGCTGTAAGCAGGCGCGCCTTCGCACTGAGCGGGGAAGCGAACGCCAAGCAGGGCAGCTGCCGTAGGAGCGACGTCAACCTCGCGAGGATACAGCTGCATCTCGAAGCCTTCCTTGATGCCGGCGCCAGCAGCGACGAAGATCGGGGAGGTCGAGGTGTCCTGAGCACCCTCGGCGGTGGACAGCGACTCGCCATGGTCGTAAACGTAATTCTCGTTCACGCAGAAGACGATGTCGGCACCGGTGTGAGGTCCGCCCAAGCCAAGAAGCTTGGCGTCCTTCTGGTGGAATGCGAACTCAACGACGCGGTGGTTGGTGAACGGATCACGGTAGCTGTACAGGTCGGAGATGATCTGCTCTTCCAGCTCGTACTTGTCGGCGGGATCGACGATGCCGTGACGGTCGCGGCCCTTCAAGTTGATGAAGATCGAGTTGCCGCCCATCTGGATAGCGCGGGTCTTCTCCCAATCGATGTCGCCGGTGTCCTGCTGGTACTTGTCCTTCTTCATGACCGTGTAACCAAGCTCGCACATAACGCCGGCGTTGACGCCGTAGTTGTCGCCGATCAGCGGATCGAAATCCTCGTTGCGGGAAACCAAGCCGTGGTCGGAGAACAGGAGGATGGTCCAACCCTCGTCAAGCAGATGCAGGAACTCGCCGATGTACTCATCGCAAGCCTTGTACGTGCCGACAGCGCACTGATAAATCTCTTCCTCAGTGTAACGGCTGTCGTAGCGCTCCTTCATGACGTTCATGTAGGTGTGGCCGGACATGTCAACCAGGTGATAGTGGCTGAAGATGACCTCGACGCCGTGCTCCTTGATCATGTAGTTCAAGCAGTCGGACTGCCACTTGCCAGCCTGACGCCACATCTCAAGGTTGCAGTCGTTCATGATGCGGTAGTCATTGGCGATCTGGCCCGTGGGGACCGGAGGACCGAACTTCTTGGTGCACTCATCGAAGATCCACTGCGGGTACCACGGGCGGTTGTCGTCGGCGCTGAACGCGGCAGAGTACCACAGGCGAAGCTTGCTGCCATCCTCGGCAAGATCAAGCAGGCGCATGTTGCGAACGACATGCTCAAGCGAACCATCGCGAGTGGGACTCATGTCCGGAACGTTAGCGGTGTAAACATCCTTCTCGAGGACGACCATAGGCTGATCGACCTGCTTGGTGTTGTAGATAGCAAGACGATCGTAAATGCCCTCATCGTTCTTCAAGATCAGGCAAGGTGCGGGCATGTGGCCCATAACCTTGAACCAGGTGATTTCCTTGGCGCCCTCGGGAACCTCGAAGCCCCAGCCTTCCGGCTCGGTAATGGTGGACATGGTAATGTTCTTGGGATACTTGTGCAGGTCGTCCATCTGAGAACGGTTTCCAAGAAGAACCTCGGTGCGGTAGTTCAGACCAGGGGTGTCAGGCTTGAAGCCCTGGAAGTCGCCGACCTCGTCGATGAACTGGGCGATAAGCTCGTCCCAGTAATCCTGATGATGCGGCGGCTTGACGCGCGAGCTCTTGTAGCTCTTGATCTTCTCGTCGCCGACGAGCTCATCGGTGTCGTTGGCAGCGCTGTAGTAGAACTTGGTTGCGGGAACCTTATCGCTGGCGAAAACGACGCCCTCCATGTCGCGCATGGCGTAGCCGAAGCCCAAAGCTCCCGGGCTGGTGCCGTCGACGACCATGAGGTTGGGGTTGTCGCTGGTCGGAGGCCAAGCGCCGCCGGGCCAGTGCCAAACAAGCGTCTTTTTGCCGGCTTCAGCGGTAATGTTCCACAGCGGCTCAGCCTTGACGTTGTTGGAGTAGATGCCGGCGAAGTTGATGTCCAGCTCGCCCTTCTTGGTGATGTTGAAGTCCTCAACACCATGCGTCATGGGCGTGGCGCCCGTGGCGAGCGTGGTCCACATCGGCGGGGTAACCGTGGGGATGCCGCCAAGCAGCATAAGGTCCTCACGAGCAGCACCCTTGTCGATGAGCTTCTGAGTATTGGGCATGTAGCCCTCTTTGAGCATGCGCTTGGTGAACTTCGGATCCATGCCGTCGATGCCCAGCAAAAGCACCTTATCGCTCAAACCCTTCGATCTAAGCATATGTCCCTCCCTTTTCCTGATTGAAACCGATATCATCAGTTTACCGAGCTGATTTCGTACAGGAAATCAGCAAACGAGGCATTTCTGTTCGAACACTTCTTGCAAAAATGTCCATGTCGGCATGAATTCCAAGGTAGATAAGGGACGATGCGCCTCACCGATGGTCAACCCGTCCACTATTGCTCAAAATACAGAACCGGAAGAAGAGGACCATGGCAACGACTAATGCCAAGCAGAAAATCAAAGACGCGCTGGTTGAGCTTCTTAACGAGAAGGATTTCGAAAAGATATCGATCTTAGACATCGTACGTCGAGCCAGCGTCGGACGAAGCACGTACTACTATCATTACTTCGAACAGCAAGAAGTTCTTAACGATGTTTTCAACGATGTCTTCGAGCGTTTCTGCGACACCCAGCGCAACATAGCCGAACCACCCTACAGTAAAGAGATGGCCAACGCCGAGGGGGCGCTTTACCAAATTTCCGCCTCGATGGTCGACTACCTTCTTGCCAGCAAAGCACTCTTGAAAACCCTCTTTTTCGGAAGCGTTTCCAAGCAATTTGCCGAAGGATACCGCAACTATTTCGTGAGCACGTACACGATAATCCACCCCAGCAAAAGCGTTTACGACCGGTATATGTGCAACTACTTGTGCGCAGGTCAATATCATTTGCTTGAAACCATGGTTCAGAACGGCCGCGAGGCAGATCGCGACGACATGATCAAGCTACTGTACGACATCAACTACCTCGTTGCAGAAGGCATCGAGAAACACCACGGCGATATCGCGTAGCGCCTCGTTGGCGGCCACAAGCCCCGCAGGACGTGCTACACCCCTTTGCCGCACATCGCACGCCGCATCAAACGCAACCTCGTAAGAACATGAAAAGCAGGCTGCAAGGTAGCCCCTGCAGCCTGCTATTTTCCACATAACCGATAATGCTCGATGCCCCCTGCCTTATCCCTTCGCATGCGGCTTCGAAAGCCCCAGCACGCACAACAGCGCGATAACCGCAGCCGCAGCCGAAACGATCAGCGCGATATGCATGCCCTGCGCAACGCCGAAAATCGCCATGATACTGGTATACGTCGCCAAACCCACAGAGTTGCCAACCGCCTGACCCGTTTGGATGACGGAATTGCCTTGCACGCGCAGTTCGGGCTTCAGCTGAATCTGCGGGCCCGCAGAAAGCCCCGCACCGTACGAGCCGCTGGCCACACCGCCCAAAAGGCACACGGCGTAAACCACCCAGATATTCGCCGAAGGCACTAAGACAACAAGCAAGATAAGCGTGACGACGATTCGCGCAACCGTTCCCAAGATCAGAACGCCGCGCGCATTTCCCGAAACGCCGATGCGCTTGCCCATCAGCGGAGACAAGAACAGCGACAGGATCGTGAACGCCGAAATCGTAAGCGCAGCCTCGATGGCTGAAGCGCCCATCACATACAGCACGAATGTCGGCAAGAAGAAATACGGAGCGAGATTCGAGAAGTTGGTGAAGATGTTCGCCAACGTGAAGCACATGGTGTCGCGGTCTTTTACAGCAGACATCGGAATAATGGCATCGTTTCCCTTGCGTTTGATCGCGAACACGGTAAGAACGCCCGCAACCACGGCCATCGCTATCATCACATTAGAAGGCGCGCTACCGAAGGGAACGTAGTTCACGCCAAGCGAAAGCATGGTTGCAACCGAACCCAAGCACACGCCAAGACTTGCCATGCCAAGCGCGTCAAACGAGCCGCCCTTGTGCGCCAAATATTCGACCTGGCCGTCGGGAACACGCAAACCGAACCATACAAACATCGTGCCCACCAGCATGATGGGCCAGAACAAGTGGCAAACCCAGCGCCACCCAGCCACTTGAATGATGACTCCGGCAATCAAAGGACCGATAATCGCACCAGCCGCCATGATGGCCCCGCAAAAGCCCAGGTACAAGCCGGCCTGTTTCACATCGTACATATCGCGAATCATCGAATAGCTCAACACGAACACCGCAGCACTAAGGGCACCATAAAACGGTCCCGTGACAATGACGAGCATCATGCTTTGCGCAGTCGCGAATAGCAAAAGGCAAATGACGCCAACGACCATCGAGCCGCAGAACAGCTGGCGCTTCCAAGCGGGCTTTCGGGCAACGATGTAGCCCCATAGCGGCATGAATACGACGCTGCCTACAGAGTTGAGCGTTGACGTGAATGCATAGATGTCGGTACCGCCGATCTCCAAGGCGGCAACGGGCAAGATGGTCGAGATCACGGCCATGAAGCAAACGGCTCCGATCAAAGCAATGTAAATGCCCTTCAAAGTCGTCTTCTTCTTAGCCTCAGGCGCATCCAAAAACGGATTCCCTGAACGAGACGCTTCAGCTTCCGCGGCCATAGCGCCCTCCTTTCATGTACGGTTTCGGGCAAAAAGAGGGTCGCACCGCGAGTGGCGATGCGACCCTTCAAAGCTAACTGCCCGTCAAACTTCGTGATTCAAAGCCGGGTTACAGCTCCTCGGTAAGGATCGTATAGGCCGGAGCGCCCTCGCACTCGGCGGGGAAACGCACGCCCAGAAGAGCTGCGGCCGTCGGAGCAAGGTCAACCTCGCGAGGATAGAGCTTCATCTCGAAGCCTTCCTTGATGCCGGCGCCAGCTGCGATGAAGATCGGGCTGGTGGAGGTGTTCGCATAACCCTCGGCCGTGGAGAGAGACTCGCCATGGTCGTAGACGTACGCCTGATCAACGAAGAAGACGATGTCGCCGCTGGTGTAGTCGCCGCCCAAGCCAAGCAGCACGGCGTCCTTCTTGTGAAGGGCCAATGCCACAACGCGATGGTTGGTGAACGGATCGCGGTAGCTGTACAGGTCGGAGATGATCTGCTCCTCGAGCTCCCACTTCTCCTCGGGGTCGACGATGCCGAAGCGATCGCGGCCCTTCAGGTTCACGAAGATGGCGTTAGAACCGGTCTGAACGGCGCGGGTCTTCTCCCAATCGATGTCGGCGGTGTCGTGGCCGTACTGGTCCTTCTTCATGACGGTGTAACCAAGGTGCTTAAGCACGCCGACGTTCACGTTGTAGTTGTCGCCGATCAGCGGATCGAAATCGCCGGTGCGGCAAACCAGGCCGTGGTCGGAGAACAAGAAGATCGTCCAACCCTCGTCCAGCAGGTGCAGGAACTCGCCCACGTACTCGTCGCATGCTTCGTAGGTGCCAATGGCCAGCTGGTAGATCTCTTCCTCGGAGTAACGGCTGTCGTAGCGGTCCTTCAGCACGTTCATGTAGGTATGGCCGCTCAGGTCAACCAAGTGATAGTGGCTGAAGACAACCTCGACGCCCTTCTCCTTGATCATGTGGTTGATGCAGTCAGCCTGCCACTTGCCTGCAATATGCCATTGAACAGTGTTGCAGTCGCGCATGATCTTGTAGTCGTTGGAAATCATGCCCGTAGGAACCGGAGGGCCGAACTTGCCGACGCACTCGTCAAAGACCCAACCGGGCCACCAAACGCGCTTGTCGTCTGCGGAGAATGCGGTGGAGTACCACACACGCAGGCTGGAACCGTCTTCTGCGATCTCAAGGATGCGCATGTTGCGAACGACGTTCTCGAGCTGGCCGGTGGGAAGCGGCATGAAATCGGGAACGTTAACGGCGAACTCGCCTTCCTTGACCACGCGAATGGGCTCGGGGGCATCCTTGGATGCGTAAATGGCGATGCGGTCGTACTTGCCCTCTTCGTTCTTCAGAATGAGGCACGGCTTGGGGAAATGGCCCATAACCTGGAACCACGTGAACTCCTTGGCGCCTTCGGGGGCGTTTGCCCAACCCTCGGGCTCGACGATCTGGGAAAGCGTAAGGCTGCCGGGGTACTTGTGCAGGTCATCCATCTGAGCGCGGTCATTCATAAGAATGTTAGTGCGCATGTCCATGACCTGCCTGGCCTCGTAGCCGTTGAACTCGCCGACGCTTGCCTTGAACTCTTCCCAAAGCTCGTCCCAATAATCCTGATGCGTAGGAGATTCGTAAGCGGCTTTGTAGCGCTTGACTTCCTTGTCGTCGCCCGTCAGCTCGTCAGTGAACTGGGCGGCACCGTAGTAGAACTTGGTCTTGGTTGCCTTCTCGGAAGCGAAGATGACGCCCTCGACGTCGCGCATTGCGTAGTTGAAGCCCAAAGCGCCCGGGCTGGTGCCGTCGACGACCATCAGGTTCTCGGAATCGCTGGTCGGAGGCCATGCGCCGCCGGGCCAGTGCCAAACAAGCGTCTTCTTGCCAGCTTCGGCCGTGACGTTCCACAGCGGCTCGGCATGGACGTTGGTGGAGTAGATGCCGGCGAAGTTGACGTCAAGCTCGCCTTTCTTGGTGATGTTGAAATCCTCGACGCCATGCGTCATAGGATAAGCACCCGTTGCCAACGTGGTCCACATCGGCGGGGTGATAGTGGGCACGCCGCCCAGAAGCTTAAGGTCGTGACGAGCAGAGCCACGCTCGATGAGCTTCTTGGTGTTGGGCATATGGCCCTCGTCCACCATGACGCGCGTGAATTTGGGGTCGAGGCCGTCGACGCCCAGAAGCAGTACCTTTTCGGAAAGACCCTTCGATCGAAGCATGTGAAACCCTCCCTTTCGTACAAACTTTGCCTTTATATGCAACCGGTGTGCAGGACCTCCCGAACCCGCACACCGGTAAATGCCTATTGGCCTGACTCCTTAGAGTCTATTTAGCAAACGCCCTCTTGGTCGATGACCTGGTAGGCAGGGGCGCCCTCGCACTCATGCGGCATACGCAGACCCATGCAGGTTGCGATGGTCGGAGCAACGTCCACCTGGCGGATAACGCGCTTGGTGGTGCAGCCTTCCTTGATGCCGGGGCCAGCTGCGATGAAGATCGGGCCGGCGGAGGTGTCGCACTCACCGAGGGACGTAGCCATGGAGTCGTCATGGTCATGCTCGTAACCCTCAGCCATGCAGTAGATGATGTCGCCGCACTCGGGGTACTCGCCGCCGAGACCCAGAGGCACAGCATCCTTGCGACGCAGAGCCCAAGCGATGATGCGCTTGCCGGACTCCTCGTCCTTGATGTTGTACAGATCGGTGATGATCTGCTCCTCGAGCTCGTACTGATCGGCGGGATCGACGAGGCCGTCGATGACGGTGCCGTCAGCCAAGGTGTGCTGGTTGCGGCCCTTGATGTTCAAGTAGATGTGCATCTCGCGGTTAGCGACAGCAGTGGTCTTGGTCCAGTCGAGACGACGACGCTTCTTGCCGGTCTCGGGATTGACCTCGCGGACGGTGTAGCCGAGCTTCTCCATGATCTGGACATTGCAGCCAGTGTCGCCGAGGCCGCGGAGACCCCACTTCGGGCAAACCTGAGCATGGTCGGAGACGATGAAGAAGGTCCAACCCTCGTCCAGGAAGTGCATGAACTTGGCGAAGTAGTTGTCGATCTGCTTGTAGATGGCCTGCATGATG
Source organism: uncultured Coriobacteriaceae bacterium (assembly GCA_937937585.1). Lineage (GTDB taxonomy): Bacteria > Actinomycetota > Coriobacteriia > Coriobacteriales > Eggerthellaceae > UMGS1502. The sequence goes on along the minus strand of CALDCB010000012.1, from coordinate 216,334 downwards.
AACTCGTACTGCTCAGGCGTGACGTTCTCCGTGCCCTTCTTCAGGTTGCGGATGAACATATGCTTCTGCAGGTCGGGTGCATGGAAGTGGCTGAAGACAACCTCGTAGCCGTCGTTCTCCATGAGATAGCACAGAGCGTCGGCCTGGAAGTCGGCAACGTGCTGCCAGCACTGATGCATGCAGTCGTAGATGAGCTCGAAGTCGCCGAAGCCCAAGGTGGAGCAGGGAGAAGGATAGCCGACGTTCTCGACGATTTCCTTGTAGAGGCTCTTGGGGGACCACATCATGTCAGCAGCGATGTTCATGGAAGCGGAAACCCACATGCGAACCTTGGAGCCGTCCTCAGCAAGCTCGAGAACGCGCATGTCACGGGTAGCCTTGATCATGTCGTCACCCTTGACGCAGTCATCAACGATGTCGCGGACATACTCGCGGTTGTGGATGACAGCCAACGGCTCTTCAGCGCGCTTGTTCTTGTAGATGGCGATGTGATCGTACTTGCCGTCCTCGCCCTTCAGGATGAGGCAGTTACGACGGATAAGGCCGCCGCTCATCAGCAGGACGAATTCCTTAGCGTCTGCCGGGACGTCGATGGTCCACTTGGCAGCAGGCTTGATGGAGGAGTAAGCAACGTCGGCAGGAATCTTGTCGGAGCCGCCCTGACCGTCCTTGTGGGGGTTGACGATGTACAGACGGAAGCCGTCGTCCATCTTGCGCTGCATGAGGGAAGCCATGCCGCCGGACTTCTGCTTCTTCTTCTTGTCGTCGTCGCCAAGACCGGTAACAACGCAAGGAACCTTAGCGTCGGTCATAGCGCCAGCGCGGTACTCGATGACTTCGTTCTTCTCGGAAGCCATGACCATGTACTCGCCGTCGACCTGAGCGGAAGACATGTTAACGCCGCCCGGGGAGGTGCCGTCAACAACGCTGAGGTTGGGGCTGTCGCTCGAAGGAGGCCAAGCGCTGCCGGGCCAGTGCCAAACAAGCGTCTTCTTGCCGGCTTCAGCGGTGACGTTCCACAGCTGCTCTGCATGGCAGTTGGTAGAGTCGAAGTTCAGGTTGACCATGTCCAGATCGCCGCCCTGACGATAGAAAGCGGTGATGCCATGGGTCTCGGGGTAAGCACCCGTTGCAAGGGTGGTCCACTGCGGCGGGGTTACCGTAGGCAGTGCGCCCAAGAGCATGAGGTCCTGACGGGCAGCGCCCATCTCGAGGATCTTCTTCGTGTTGGGCATGATGCCCATGTCAACGTACTTACGGGTGAGCCTGGGGTCCATTGCGTCAACGCCAAGCACTGCGACCTTAGTTGCTTTGGTCATATCCCTCTCTCCTTTCGCGCTATGCGATTCGAATAGCGGCACAAGCCGTACCGCCTAACCGATGTTTCAACTTTACTTTGCGGGGAGTGGGTTGAGAATAAGCAATGGGTTTCGGTTATTGAATCACCTATCAACGATTGGTTGTACCCCTATCATATAGCCTCTTTCCTGCTGTTATTACCATCATTTATGCCGTACAATCTGGATTAATGATACACCTCTCAATTTTTGAATGAGAGGTGTTGGCTTAAGCCAACAGTTGTCTCAACGCTTGGGGAAGGGGCGCTATGAGGCTTGATCAGCTGCGCTATCTGCGCGACATCAACCAAACCAACTCTATATCGAAGACCGCAAGCAGGTTCTTCGTTTCGCCGCAGGCCTTGTCGAAAAGCATGCAGCAACTCGAGGCCGAGATCGGCGCCACCGTTCTGGTTCGTTCGCCCTTCGGCGTCACGCTCACACCGCAAGGCGAGCTGTTCCTTAACAAGATGAGCCCATTCATCGATCAGTACGACGCACTGCACGAGGAATTCCTTAGCTCGACGGAAGGCGAAGCCGATTCAGACGCGCCCGAAACCATCCACATCTGCATCTCTTCGGTGCTGGCCTCGTTGCTGCTGCCTCAGGCCATCGCCAACTTCCGCTCCAAGCATCCACGCACCCGCATCACCGTGGAAGAAGTCGAATACAACGAGATCTTCCCCGCGCTCAGCGAGGGGAAATGTGACCTTGCGCTTCTTACCGTGAACGATGAGTATTTTTATAAAGAGTGGAACGACGCCGGTGAAAAGGATTTCCACTACAACCTGCTGCTGTCCGACCGCCTGGTTGGCTGCGTGTCTGCCTCGTCCCCCATGGCCAAAAAGGAAACCATCACGCACAAAGACCTTAAGGTTTACGGCTGGACGGCCTTGAACATCGTGTACCGCCAGAAGGCATACGAAGTCATGGAGCGCTACGTGAAGCGTTACGGCAAGGCAAGCGGCAACGCCAACGCGTTGTACTCGGGGTCGAACGTCGCATTCCATCACGAGGCAATGCGCGAGCTGGGCGTCATCACGCTTATGCCGCGCTCCGTGTTCCAAAAGGCGTTCAACCCCAAGCACTTCACGGTTAAGTACCTGGAGGAATCGCCGTCGGGCGTCATCTATCATACGGCGATCTACCCCACCTCGCACCCGCACGCGCACCTGCTTGAGCTTACGAACTCGCTGCAATCAATGGTGTAAACCGCAAGCTTGGTTCACCCACAACGCTAGAACGCTCGGACCGCCGGCAATGCCGGCGGTCCATTTCGTTTTCGGGTCGATCAACGCGTTGCCCAGCGCGCCCCTCGCAAAAGTAGAAAGCCGCCGCTCAATCGCTGAGCAGCGGCTTTCTTGTTGGTTGCAGACGATTCGCGCTAGGCGATGCGCATCTGCGCACCCCAATGGCGAAGAGCCTCGCGGGCGGGCTCGGAGCATTCCGCATCCGCCTGAGCCAGCGCCTCCTCCCAAAGGTCGGCAGGAACCGACGAGGGCAGCGCGTTCAGCGCGTCGATGCGAGCCATGTACTCGTCGTCCATGTACTCCTTCAGGCACTCAAGAAACTCTTGACGCCACTTCACGCCGGGAATCGAGTTGATATGACGCAACGTGCACGAATAGATGGGCGTCTTATCGATGTTCTGCTCGTCAAACTCGTCGTAGCGATCGTAGAACGCATCGGCGTTCGCGTTCACCAGGTATTTGGTCTGGCCGTTCTCTTTGTATGCGATGCCGCGGAACGTGCGGGCGTACAAGCCGCTGCCGCCAAGCTCAGGGATGGACTGCTTCTTCTCTTGCCTAAGCCACCGCCCCAGCTCGCGGTACTGCTCGTCGGTGATATGGCGCATGCGCCTTGCCTCGTGCAGCACGCCCTCGAACAGGTCAAGCGACACTTCGTCGAAGTAGCCGGTGATCTCTTCCTTCCACGGAAGCAGGATGTCTAAGGCCAGGCTGTCACACGACGCGTCGATCAGGCGCTTTTGAATATCGAAGAACGCATGACCATAGTCTTTGCGGATGGAATCGGCCAGGCGCAGCTTGCGCACGTAAATCCAGTCGTCATAATCCTCGTCGCGAACGATGGCGCGCTCCGAGAACTGAACGAGCGGCGACATGGGCACGCCTGCCTCGCGCTGCGTATCGCGCATGCGGCGAAGCGTCATGGACTCCTCGCTTAGGCAGTAATGGATCTTGCCGTCCTTCGCCATGAAGGCATAGCCCCATGCGTTGTGCTCTTTGGGAAAAGCGTTCATGTCGGCAAGTTTGCCAACCATGACCGCGCTATCGACATCTTTCAATGAGGTCGTCATCTCCTAAACCTCCTCTTGCGCGTAGGGATTTTTCCCGATGATCTTGCGCGCAGCCTCCGACGACAGGACGTCGCGAATGGGGCCTTCGGCCTGAACGCGTCCGCGCGAAAGCAAGAGGCAGTTGTCGAACAACTCGGGCGAGATCTCCTCGAGGTGGTGGCTAACATACACAACCGTGGCGTTGCGCTTATCGGCCAGCGAGAACAGCATGTGCTGCATCTCGGCACGCGCGCCAACGTCAAGGCCGCTCATGGGCTCGTCAAGCAGCAGCGTGGACGTGTTCAGCAAAAGCGCTCGCAAAACCAGGATGATCTGCTGCTCGCCCTTCGAAAGAGTCGAAAACGGCGAGTCCAGCCTATGGCCCAAATCGCGGCTTGCCAGAAGCTTTCGGATGATGCGCATCTCTTCCGGCGTAACCTCCTCAAGCGGTACGCCCATGGTTCCACGGGAACCGGCCGTCATGATGTTCAGGACGGTTTCGTTCTGATAGATGCGGCCGAAGAACGATCCGCTGACGAAGCCGACCGACGTACGCCAATCGAAAGCGTCGATGTCGTTCAGCTCGACGCCGTCGATTTTCAGGCTTCCGTTGTATTTGCCGTAACCCGCGATAAGCGACAGAAGCGTGGTTTTGCCGCAACCGTTGCTGCCAAAGACAACCCAACGGCTGCCGGGCTCGATCTTCCAGTTCACGTCCTTGATAAGGGCGCGGCCACCGATAGTGCAGCCTACTCCTCGCAGTTCAATTGTTGCTCGCTCCATGTCTCGACCTCCTTCAACAGCTCATCAAGGTCGTCTTCCGAGACGATGGTGTTGGTGTCCATGCTCTGTGTGGACCCCTCGGCGGCATCCTTCAGGCGCTCGTCGTCGATCATGCCCAAATAGCGCAGCTGCCATGCCGTCAGCGTGGACAACTTGGCGATGTTCATCTGATTGCGGGTAACGCCCTCTTCGGTTTCGGGATAGTAGTTGAAGCCAAGGCGCTCGATGGCGGCCTTCGCGCTATCGTACAGGGCGCGCGGAACGCCGTACTCGATCTTCTCGCAGTTGTCGCAGTACAGCTCGATGCGATACTCGGCCGTCGTCTGGTACAAAATGCGGCGAACTGCCAGGTCACCGCCGCAATAACTGCAGCAGCAGTCCTTAGCGCGTTCCTTTAGGTGCTCAACACGGGGCAGTTTCTGGTTCATGTTAATCCTCCTTGTTTACAAGAGCCTTTATGAACTTGCTATCGGGAAGGTCTGCGGTCACCGTAGGCACCTTGATGCCGCTGACGCCGCGACCGGGAAGTTCCTTGCTATCGAAATACGCCTGCTTATAGGCAGAATCGACCACGTATATATGTGAGGCGGTGAAGCCCCAATGCTTACCCATGATGGAATTCAGGAAGCGAAGCAGCTCGGCGTAATCGATGTCGTCGGCGCTTTCCAAGATGAAGGACAGCTCGCCGTCCTTCACGCACGCCTGCATCAGGTCGAACTCGATACCGCGCTTGATCTCGATCCAAGCGAACAACGCCAAGAAGTTATGACTGTCGCGCTTACGCCCGTCCACGCGGACGATCTCGCTGGTTTTGCCGCAGAAAGCGAACACGGGCGAGCCACCCTCGCGGCCGGTGACGTACACGACGTCTTGCATGTTGTAGCGGACCAAGCCCGAATACGTGGTGACGATCAGTTCGTAGAACTTATGCGGCCACACCTCGCTGGCGCGGTAAAGGCGCCCCGTAACCAGGTCGCGAAACTCGTAGATCGAGCTGAACGGAGAAGCAGCGCCCTCGGCGGTGGCAGCCTTCAAGGGAATGTTCCACTTGCCCTCGCTTGAGCCGTAACCCATGGCGAACGCGCCCACTTTCTTGGGCAGACGACGCATGACCTGACGGGCATCGCGGCCGGTTGGTCCATTCAGCCAGCCGCTGACCAGTGAGAACCTGGGCCACACGCTCTCAAGCGCTTCTTTCGAGGAAATAGAGCCGAACTCGCGCATGACCGCATCAAGCGCATCGGCGCGCTCGGGATTGGGCGAAAGCAACTTTTGCATGAACACACGGGCGTCCTCGGGTAGGTCAACCGACTGATGTCCCTCCCTGATGTCGGAGATCATCTGATCGCCCAGAACGTCCACCTGCGATAGCATGCGACCGAAATGGGCCAGGTTGTTGGCGAACACCTTCGCCAGTGCCGGATCGGAAAGCGCCATAAGCGCGATAAGGTAGTCACGCTCGCGCGGGCCGATGTCGGGCAGCTCCCAGAAGGGGGCTGGGATAATGTTCATGGTGTCGGTGTATTTGCGCAGGCTGCGCGCAGTCGAACCGGATGCACGCAGAATAGGCTTGCCGTCCTGGGCATTGCCCAAGCCCGCGTAGTTCGAGAACGTGAGGTTCTTCGCACTACGGTCGCCCGTGATAGGAAACGCGGTACGCGTGTAAAAACCGCGCAAGCGCATGACCAGCAACTTAGCGAAGTTGCCCGAAACGCTATCGGCGAAGATCTTCGGGACGCCCGTCGTTCCGCTGGTGAGGATGTAAGCTTGCGTATCGTCTTGGTACAGAGCGGATTTTGCGCCCAGCATCGAGCTTTCCACAAACGGACGATAGTCGAAATACGTGGTAAGGGGCGCGCTTTCCAGCCACTCCTTAGCGTTGCCCGTCTTATCGGCACCGTGCTTCTTCCCGAATGAACTGTTGCGCAGACGCAGGTATATTTCGTTCAGAACGATGTCCTCGTAGCGGTCGAAATCCTTGAACAGTTCGGGCATACCGTAATACAGCTCGATCTGATCGCTTTCAAGCAGGCGCTGCGGCAGCGACTTATCGATGCGCTTCGCATGGACGTCGGCTTCGGCGTCTTGGATGGCCTTCTCGTAACCCTTCACCGCAACCTCTCTTTCCAGCGGCTAAAGAACAGCTTCTGTTTCTGCTTCATCGGGAAGTTTCGCGGCAACAACCGGCAGCTTCATGGACTGGACGATAAGACCGAGCTGCATAAGCGACAGGTACAGGTTGCGCCTGTAGCCCTTGCGAACAACGTAAACCTTGCCGGACGCGATACCCGCCTGTTCCATAGCGGCCTTCAGCTTAGCAGCGAGCGCAACACGGTCGGCCGGCTCGCGATAGAACTCAACGACAACGGAAAGCTCTTCGCCCTGCGCGCCGTTTTCGACGAACGCCTGGAACACCGAAGCGATGGCATCTTCGGAATCGAGCACACCCAAAACCAGGTCGCAAAACTCGAAGCCGTAAAGCGACGCGTCGTTCACCTTGATGACCTCGGCGGCGCGGCCCCTGAACTCGATGCACGCCGTTTCTCCCCTGAAGCTATCGACGCGGATGATGTCGTGCAAGTTGTAGCGACACAGACCCGAGTACGTGGTGACCAGCACCTCGTACAGCTTGCCAACCTGCAGGTCGCGCATTTCAACAGGATCACCACCGTCGAGCGGCGAAAACTCGAAGAAGCCACCGAACACGTTGAGCGGCCCGACGTCGGAACCAGGATTGCTGGTTGCAGCGATCATGATTTCAGTGCAGCCGTAAGGCGTGTTGTAGTAGCGCATACGGCTGGGCAGGCGGTCCATCACATCGCGACTGAAGCAGCCGACGCTGCCGCCGATCCAGCCCGTGGCCAGACGAAAACGCGGCCACACTTCATTAAAGTCGAACTTACCCGTCTCCTTGAGCAACGTCGCAAGCTCATCGGCGCGCGCGGGGTTCGGCTGGAACATGCCCTCAAGCAGAACGCGATCTTCGTCGGCAATGTCTACTGAGAAGTGACCGGTGCGGATATCCTCGATCATCTGAGCGGCGTTCGCCTCGATGCTGTCAAGAAAGTCGCCGAAAGCGTCAAGGTTGTTGCAATTCGTTTGAACCAGATTCTTCTCGACAAGAGCGTACAGCGCATACATATAATTGCGATCGGTTTCGCTCATCTGCACTTCAAGGAACTCGTACGGGAAGATGAAAACGTCGCCGCCGTTCTCCCACAATGCCTTACCGGCCTGACTTGATGTGCGACGAACCTCTTTGCCGTTATGGGCAACGGGGATGGATGTGGGGTTAACAACCGGCATGGTTTTGAATCCGGGCTCGCGTAGCACGGGCTCGTTGTGCACGATGCCCATTTGGTACAAGTCGATGGACGTCTGACGAGCGATAGCGCCAACACGCGTCTCGATGTAGTATTTGCCCGCGAAACCGCCTCGCCCCGTGGACATCAAGTAATGATCGGTAGGAAGCGATGAAAGCTGGTTGCCTTCACCTTCCATGTCGCGCGCCACGTAATCGACGTAGTCGGCGTATTCAGAAACAGGCACCTTGGCAAGGAACTCTTCCTTGCTGGACACGCCCGCGAAGCCGTGGTCGTGCGCGTAAGCACTGTCCGCGACGATCTTGATTATCTCGTCGAGAACTTCGTCCTGCACCTTCGCGCCGTGCGCATACAGGTCGTCGAAGCCCTTGACGAAATAACTTCCCAGATCATCCTTCACGCGTTCGGGTATGTACTTTTTCGTATCCATGTTTCTCCTGTAAAACAGGGCTCGGACACCGCCTTCCAGCAATGTCCGAGCCCGCTATTCCTGACAAAACTCAATGAGCAATGCCATAAAGGTTATCACGGCCGATAAGCTAAACCCAACCCGTTACCTAGGCGAAAAGCGAGAAGATAACGCCGCAAACCGGCAGGCCGATGATAAGGCCAAGAACCATCATGATCGGGAGGATCTTGCAAGCTGCCTTGGTCATCTCGGTAGGATCGGCCAGCTCTTGCGTCATTGCAACGGCGGTAACCGGCGAAGCAGCAGGCGTGGCAAGTGCGAACTGAGCCATGATGAAGAGCATCACGACGACCATGGTGGGATCCAAGCCAACCTTGGTTGCGTAGTTGACCAGCAGCGGCATGACCATAACAGCGACGATCATGTTGTTAGCGAAGTTGGTAAGGATAACTGCCAGAACAAGGGCGACGACGACGAAGACCCACGGAGACATGCCCATGAACGGCACGAACAGCATGGCCATTGCGGCGGGGATACCGGTCTCGAGGCCGGGAACAGCACCGCTCATATAGGTCGAAAGCAGCATGATGAAGCCAACCATGGTGACCTGACCCCAGTTGCAGAGGTGAAGCAGTTCCTCGATACCGCCGATGGCGTTGCCTTCCTCGTCCTTAAGGAACGGCATGAGAGCGGTGCCAAGCAGGCAGAAGCCAGCCAAGCCAAGAAGGCTCAGGTAAGGCTTAAGCGGGCCGACAGCAGCCAGAACGTTGACCAGAATGAAGCCGACGAACATGATAAGGGCGATCTTCTGAGAACGCGTTGCCTTGAGCTCGGCGCAGTCGCTGCAGAACTCAGCAAGGGGCTTTGCGTCGACGCGCATGACGAACTTCATGACAAGCACCCAGCAGGTGATCATCAGAACGCCGACAACAAACATGCACAGCAGGTACGCAACCATGTTCATGGGGTACGCGGCGAACATCTTCATGTATGCGCCGTAGAAAACCAGGCCCGTGGAAATGAACGGGAACAGGATCTGGCCAAGCATGAGGGCAAACGCAGTGCCCAGGTAAGTGAAGACGGCAAGCTTGCTGTTCTTCGCAACCTTGCAGGCATTCAGCATGGAGGTAATGAATGCGCCGAAGATGATCATCAAGATGATGGGGTTGTTAGCGCCCAGCAGGAATGCGATGAAAAGAATGACCCAGATGGTTACCCACGGCTTGCCCTGCATGAGCTTGTTGCCAAGCAGCTTGCTGGCCAACCAGTTGAATGCGCCGGTGGTCATGGCGATGCCAATGACGCCCATGCACAGGATCAGGGCCATAACAGTGGTGTTGCCGAACGAACCGGCAATGACGCGGTCGAAGCCGATAGACGTCATGCCCAAGCCGAACATGGCGACGATGCTCGGCCAAAGCATGTCGATGGTGATCCAGCCGTAAACTGCGCCGACGAAGCAGCCCAGAATGCCCATGCCAAGCGGCGTGATGCCCGCGAAGCCGGGAACGAACTGACCGCCTAAGCAGAATGCAGCGACCACCAGGTAATGAATAGGCGAAATTTTCTTCGCTTTAGTATCCATAACCCTCCCCTTTCTTTGTAGCTCTTACAATCCTTCCGTTTTGTTTCGCTACCAGCGCGCACATCCTTCCGGCCTCCCTCCGTCAGGATCTACGCGCTCAATGGCAGCTGCAAACGTCCATGGTTTCACCATATAGTCTTCATCTTTAGGCGTGAATCAACAGTTGGGATGGCAGATTATCTGGGGTATGAACTTTTAGTTGCACCCCCTTTGACTTTTTGGATAACCGCTGGTCAGCGAACTGTAATTCCGAATCATTCACTTATAGAGAATATTAATTACCGTAATGACAGTCATCGTGTTTGTCTATGACACCTCATTAATCGGTGAAATCGCTTTATTTCTCACGAAAATCCGTTACTGCCAGTAAATGCTTGCATCTTCGCACCAAACGACGAAAAGGCCCCTGTGACGCTTTCGCCACAGGGGCCTCAAACGAACTAACTAAAGCTGGTTTATTAGACGCGCTCGGTGAAGATGTCGTACGCAGGCGAACCCTCGCACTGAGCCGGGAAGTCGACGCCCAGAAGGACAGAGGCGGTAGGTGCCAAGTCGACCTCGCGGATGTGCATCGGGGTGCGATAGCCTTCCTTGATGCCGGGGCCGGCTGCGCAGAAGATCGGACTGAGCGAGGTGTCGTTGTGACCCCATGCCGTGGACAGGCCGGCGCCGTGGTCCTCGGCGTAGTTCTCGTTCACGACGAAGACGATGTCGGAGCCCATCGGGCCACCCAAGCCGATCAAGACAGCATCCTTATTGTGGAGCGCTAGGTCGAAGATGCGCTTGCCCGTCTTGGGGTGCTTGTAGCCGTACAGATCGGTGATGATCTGTTCCTCGAGCTCGTACTTATCGGCGGGATCGACGATGCCGTGCGGGTCGCGGCCCTTGACGTTGATGTAGATCGAATTGGAGCGGGTCATGATGGCCTTGCTCTTCTCCCAATCGACCTCGGGCAGCTCATTACCATTCTCGTCCTTCTTAAGAACGGTGTAACCGAACTTATGAAGCGGCTCGATGGAAACGCCGGTGTTGTCGCCCATGGCCACGGCTTCTTCCTCGGCGCTGATCAGAGCGTGATCGGAGAAGATGGCGATGGTCCAACCCTCGTCCAGCAGGTGCATGAAGGAACCCAGATAATCGTCGGTAACCTTGTAGGTTGCCTCGGCGAACTTCACGACCTCGGACTCGTCGTAGCGGCTGGTGTCGCGGTTCTTCATGTACTTCATGTAGTTGTGACCCTGAAGGTCAACATTGTGGAAGTGGCTGAAGACGACTTCCGTGCCCTGCTCTTCAATGAAGTAGTGAATGACGTTGGACTGCCACTCGGCGGCCTTGATCCACTGCTCGTTGTTGCACTTCAGGATGAGGTCGGCGTCGTTGCCGGACATCTGGCTAGTGGGTTGCGGAGGTCCGAAGCGATCCACGATGGTCTTGAAGTTCTCCTTCGGGAACCAGACGGAGCCGTCGGTGCAGCTCATGCCGCGGGAGGCCCAGATGCGGACATACGAGCCGTCCTCGGCGATCTTGAGCAGGCGCATGTTGCGGTACACGGGCTCGGGGCCTTCCTTGGAGGGGACGACGTCATACACGCCAACCAGGCCAGCGGCTTCCGTCAGGGTTGCCAGCGGCTCGACCGTCTGCTTGTCCTTGTAGATGGCGACGGTGTCGTATGCGCCGGACTCGCCCTTCAGAATAAGCGCCGGGCGCATGACCTTGCCATAGAAGGTGATGATCAGGAATTCCTTGGCGTCGGCCGGGATCTCGAATTCCCAACCGTTGGTCGGCATAACCGGGGACACGCTGACGCCCGTGGGGAAGTCGGCGAGGTGCCACATGAGGCCCTGCTGCTCTTCGTAGATGACGTTATCAACAACGAAGCTGTCGCTGGGCTGGTAACCCTCGACGTCGATGAACTCCTTGTACCACTTCTTGTATTCCTTGATGCGCTCCTTGGCCTCGGGCGAGGAACCCGGAGCGGATACGGGGATGCCATCATGAACGGGCGGGTGCAGGAACTTGAGCTCCTCATCACCCTCAACCTCGGAGGTGATGGTGGCCATGGGCATGTAGTTGGGCTTGGAGCACTTGGTGCTGGCCACGTACATCATGTCAAGGTCGCGGACGCTGGACCACGCGCAGCAAGCGCCGGGCGAAGAGCCGTCAATGGTAACCAGGTTGTCAGAGTCGATGGTCGGAGGGAACGAGCCGCCGGGCCAATGCATGACCAAGGTCTTCTTGCCTTCCTGAGCAGTGACGTTCCACAGAGGCTCGGCCTTCAGGAAGCGCGAGCTGAATGCGCCAAGCGTGACGTCCTTGTCGTTTTCGGCAGACAGGTTGTAGTCCATGATGCCGTGCGTCATGGGGTATGCGCCGGTGGCGAGCGTTGCCCACATCGGCGGCGTGATGGTGGGATTGGCACCCAGCATCATCAGGTCGTCACGGCAGGCGCCCCTGTCCATGAGCTTCTTCAAATTGGGCATCTTGCCTTCGCGAACCAAACGGCTGGCGAAGCGGGGTCCATACCGTCGATACCCAGCAAAAGCATCTTCTCGGTAAGGCCTTTAGATCTAAGCATGTGCATCCTCCCTCTCTCTGGGCTGGCATAAACAACGCTTATACCAGTATAGGCTGCACTTTATAGCAAAGAGAAGCACCGTTAACGGCACTCGATTTGAAAGGGCATCAACTGAAGTAGGATGCCTAGTCCGACTCCGAAACGAAATAGAGATCCCTTCGCAATGAAGAAGTCTCTGGGTGATGCATAAGGAGAAACGCATAGCCTACGCGGCTCTCACATCTACATAGCCTACGCGGCCCGCTCGTTCCGAGGAACTCGTTTTCAGATTCGGTTTGGCAGCTGTCGCTGCGCTTCCGCGGAAGCGCGCTCGGTTGCACCGCTGGCTGGCCGACTGTTGCAAATAACACACTTCGGCTTGATAAGAGCAGCCTATTTCGACAGTGCCAAACCAAACGCACTCCTAAAATCAAATGCATCGGAAACGGGAACGAAAGGCAAGCTTGCAACTCAAGCAAACAGCCTCGGATCGACCCTTCCCCTTAACTCAAAACCATCTCGACACGAAAGAGGTAGACAGCATGAAGAAACTCGATAGCTCCGATTTCGACGAAGCGATCTACGACGACGGAGAACCTTGTCTGGTTATGTTCAGCCGCAAGACCTGCCATGTCTGCCAAGACGTGCACCCCAAAATCGAAGAGCTTTCTGAAGATGGCTCTTACGAGAACAAATTCGGCTTTTACGAAGTCGACGTCGAAGAAGAGCCCGCTTTGTTCCAGCGCTTCTCGCTGAAGGGAGTTCCTCAAGTGCTGTTCTTCAACGACGGCGAGTTCCTTGGCAAGCTCTCCGGCGATCATCCGATCGAGGAATTCGAAGAGAAAATCGAGGAAACCATCGGCTAACAAGACCGGACGAGACACTCTCCTACTATTCAAAGCCTCCTCCCGGCCTTCTCCTTTCCCAAGCCCGACCCCCTTTCTCCCTGGGTCGGGCTATTTTTTGCCCAACGACCATCAACAAATAATAGGTGCCGGGCATCCCGACATCTATCGAACACGAGACAAGCCTCGTCCAAGCCCGCAATCCACCCTCTTTCAGGCACACTCGGGAAATCACTCTCCGAAGACGGAGTAATACCCCTCGCCCAGCAAAGCCATCAGCTGCTTGCCAGCGGCTTTCTTCTGCAACCAAGCCGGCACATCGTCGCTTGCCGGAATGCGAATTATCGCAGTCGGGGAGGTAACGTCCCTCCAGCAATCCCACACTGCCGGAAAGTAAGCATTGGAGTACGATTCCAGGCCGTTTGCTCCCCTGTACACAAAGCCGTAGCGAGCACCCGAAACCGGTTTCGCCAGTTCTTCGGCCATGGCGCGCACAAGATCGGCGCGATAGTCGCCGTTAACAAGACCCCTATGCCACGCAAGCGACACCATACCCGACTCTACCGCATCCTTTTGGTCGGCTTCGCAAGCAAGTTCCTTCACGTAATCGGTGATGGCAGGGCCTATACCACGCGGCATCGCGTCCGAACGCGCCTCCACATTGGCTTTCAGCATTGGCATGACTTCAGCTTCCAGATAGCCCTTCATCGCCTCATCCAGATGCCGGTCATTCCCTCCCTCGTACAAACGAACACGACGGAACACCCTTTCGGACACAACGCCCCAAAGCATCCAGCGCCGAAACTGCTCCCTTGCACACTCGTCCTCGTTCTCGGAGATGTAAATTCGATAGCCATCCTTGGCCGACCACGAACAAAACCCGTATCGGTCTTCCTCGCGACCGAAAGCACCGCTTTTAGCAAGCTCTTCGGCAACCATCCCCGAATAAATGTCCCTGTGCGGAAGCCCTTCCATCACATACCCTTTCATCCAAAGACCAACCGATGAAAAACGATCCCGCAAAACGGACGTTTTTACGGGATCGAAAGCAAGCTCGAAAAGCACGATTCAGCTTTTCGGTTTTCTAGAACATCAGGATGCCAAGCGGGATTCCGACTGCAAGAGCCGCAATCAGAGCAGCGATGCCGTTAATCCATCCCCACTTGTAGCAACTGCCCATGGTCACCCACTCGGTGTTGCCGTACAGCATTCCGGCACGCGTGGAAGCTGCAGGGGTGCCAAGAGCTGCGGTAAGAAGCAACTGGCCAAGCATCAGCACGAGAACAGGATTCGCCCCAAGATTCTGAGCGATCACCATGAAGATCGGCACGATGGCGACCAGGCACACAAGGTTGTGGGCCACCTGGGTAAGCAGGAACAGGAAGACGGAAACCGCGATTAAGAACAAAATCGGGGAAAGACCGTTCAGGCTGGTGTGAGCAAAAGCCGCCACGATCTGAATGATGCCGGCGTTGGCGTCCTTCAAAGCCGCGCCCAAAGGAACCGTAACGGTCAAAAGCAGAATGACATTCCACGGAACCGCGCCGGCGTAATCAGCCATCTTCGCGAAGTTGAAATAATCTTCCCCGTCTTTCTTACGGAAAAGCGCAGCGATAACGACAACCAAGATAATGGTGCCCGTTGTGCCGATGGTCTTCAAGAACGTCTTCAAAGCGCAATTAGGAAGGAACGTCGGCGCAAACAGCAAGACGATCATAAGTACCATAACACCGACAGCGAACTTCTGCTCTGCCGTGAAACGCGTTTTACCGTCGCCGATCGAGAAATCGCAATCGGTGCATTTCGCAAGCTTGCTCACATCGATACGGAAAATGAAACGGGCGGCAAGAATGACAAGCGCGATGGCAACTGCATAAACCGCCGTGCTCCAAGCGATGAACGCCGGATACGAAAGGCCGCCGGGAACGAACATCGCGTCGTAGTTCTGAATGGTGACGAGGCCCCAAACGCTCCAGGGTTTGCAATAGTCGCCGAATGCGCCGATGGCGGCGATGTTAACGATAAGGAAAGCGCTCAGCGGGCTGTGCTTGTCCATTTCGGAAATGCGGATGATCTGATAAGCGCATGCCCAACCAATAAGAATCGACGGCACCGAGCCAATCAGGAATCCCAAGAAGTAGATCAAAACTAAAAACGCCGTGATGAACAGCCAGGGTTTGCCCACGAAGCGCTTCGAGGCCATGAACTTTCCCATTACGGTGTCGATCAGACCCACCTTTTCAAGCCACTTGGAAAGCACCGAGATCAGAACGACCAAAGCAACAACGTTGCCGCCAAAACCCGCCTGCCAAGCAGTATCGACAGTGAATGCACCGGTAAGGCCCAAAGCCAAGATGCCGATAAGAGACGGAATGCCCAGGCCAACCGTCGACCAGCCAACCATCAGGCCGATGAAGATAAACAAAACCTGCCAGCCGTAATCCGGCAATGGCGCTGCGTGAATGAAGAAGCCTGCAAAAATCAGAATGACAGTTGCGGCCTCGCACGCGTAGTGCTTGAAATTGATAGCCATGAAGCTCCCCCTTGGCTTTGGCCAAAGACGCACGGGTTTCCTCTTATGCGAATGCGCCCGGCCCCTTTTTCATCGGAGCCGGGCAACAATCCTGCAACTCACGTCCTCACCCGGACGCCTTATTCATTTGTCAGAAAGCAGATCGCAAATTACTTGTCGCAGCATTCAAGAGCCTGATACACGGGAGCGCCCTCGCACTGCGCCGGCATGCGGGTTCCCAGTAGGGCTGCAACAGTCGGAGCCACGTCGGTCTGACGAACGTCACGCTGCATGTTCTCGACATGCTTGACACCCTGGCCGGCGATGACGAACACCGGGGAAACGCTCGTGCCATAGTAAGCCTCGAAGGTCGAGAGGCCCTGGCCATGCTCCGAGACGAAATGCTCGCGGTTAGCGTATACGATGTCGCCGGTGTAGGGACCGTCAAGGCCGATGATGCGGGCATCCTTGTTATGCAGCGCCATGCAGACGATGCGGTTGCCGTCCTTGTCCTTGTAGCGGTACAGATCGTCGATGATCTGCTCTTCAACATCGTACTTGTCGGCAGGATCGACCAAGCCGTCAATAACAGTGCCGTCTTCCTCGACGTGCTTGTCGCGACCCTTGACGTTCACCCAGATATAGCTCGTGCGGACAGCGACTGCCTTGGTCTTGGTCCAGTCAACCTCGAAGGTGTCGTTGCCGTTCTCGTCCTTCTTCATGACGGTCCAGCCAAGCTCGCGCAGAACACCGGCGCACAGGCCACCGGCATAGCCAAGGCGTGCAAGAGGCTTGTCGTGGATCTGCTCGCCATGGTCGGACGTCAGGATGATTGCCCAACCCTCGTCCAGCAGATGCATGAACTGACCGACGTACTCATCGGCAACCTCGTAGGTGGCGTCGATCTGCTTCTGCCACTCCTCCTCGGGGCCGAAGCCGGGCTTTTCAAGCGCGTAATTCCAGAACTGGTGCGCGGAGTGATCGATGAAGTGCTGGTGCGAGAAGACAACCTCGACGCCCTTCTCCTCGATCATGTAGTTGATCGCACGTGCCTGCCACAGCGCGTTCAGGCGCCACTGCGGAGTGAGGATCTTCTGAGCGAACTCGAGCGACGTGCCGCCCATCTGGGTGAACGGAGGCGTGCAGCCGCAGTTCTCGGTGATCTCCTGATAGAGGGACTTCGGCGACCAACGATCGTCGCAGTCGGTGCGGAATGCGGTGGACATCCAAAGGCGAACCTTGGTGCCATCGGGCGCGATCTCGAGAGCTTGGTAGTTACGGGAAGCCTGGGTCTTCTTGCCCTTATCGATAGCGTCGTCAATGACGTCCTCAACGATAACGCCCTCTTTAAGAGTGCACAGCGGCTTCTCTTCCTTCTTGGACTTGTAAACCTCGACAGTGTCGTACGTGCCATCTTCACCCTTAAGGATCAGGCAGGGGCGACGGAGCTGACCGCCGAAGGTGTAAACGACGAACTCGCGTGCGCCCTCGGGAACCTCGTGAGCCCACTTGGTCGGCTCAGAGATAGGCGACTCGATCTGATCGTACGGAACCTTTGCCAAAATGCCAGCACCCTCGTCGACGTTGTGGAAGTTGACGTTCCTGATGCGCTTCATCTTGTAACGGTTAAGCAGGAGCTCCTTGGCATTCTTCATGCTGCTTGCCGACATCTTGAAGTCATCGTACTTGGAGGAATCGTCATCCTCTTCCTCAAGATCGAGGTTGTCGATAACGCAGTCGGTCGAAGAATCACCCAGGTTGCCGCCAGACTTGGTCTGGTCGATGAACGTCGCCTCGGTGAATTCAGTGGAAGCAACCGCCAGCTTCTCGAAGTCGATGTTCGCGATGGAGTAGTTCACGGATGCGGGCTGGGAACCGTCGACCACATACAGGTTCTCGGAATCGCTCGAAGGAGGCCACGAAGAGCCGGGCCACTGGAAGACAAGGGTCTTCTTGCCGGCCTCGGCCGAAACGTTCCACATCTGCTCAGCCTGGCACAGGTGGCTGTCAAGACCGTAAATGATGGTGTCAAGCGCATCGGGCGCCTGGTTCCAGAAGTCGGTGATGCCGTGCGTGCCGGGGTTGCAGCCACATGCAAGCGTGGTCCACTGAGCCGGAGTGATGGTGGGCATCGAGCCCAAAAGCGAGAGGTCCTCGCGAGCAGCGCCACGATCGATCAGCTTCTTCACGTTCGGCATCTTGCCTGCATCGACCATGCGCTTCAGGGTCTTAGGCTCCATGCCGTCCAAACCAAGGACCAAAACCTTATTATCATTCGCCATTTTCGAATTCCCCCTAAACTGGAAAGGTTCTTTCGTTCGTCCAGATGCGCGATTGCGGTGGCCACCGAATTCGTCTTCGCTTCATCTGGGGAAAATGATAAGAAGGCAGCGTTTTTCACACCGTGTTCAAATAGCACTCAATTCACTGGCAAATGTGTTATTCAGCACATTTATCAACGCAGCAAGCTGTTGAACGACACACCGCTGTGCAGTTGTCCCTTTTGAAGGGAATGCGAGCGGTTTAGCAGGTGATACACTTGTGGTTCTTCTGATAAGGGGGATTTAAATGAGTAGAATCGCTGCGAATAGGCAGGCCAATCGCACCAATCCGAACACGGTGCTTGAAACGTTCTCCGCCGCCAAAAACAGCTTCGAACTTTACGATGCCGAGATTGAAGCGTTCTTCTTGGGGAATTACATCTACCATGACGTCATCCATCGCAAAGACCGTTTCGCTAGCCTTAACACCTTCGGTAAGGGCGCGATCGTCTACCTACATCGAGGCAGGTTCAAGCAGTACATCACAAACCCTGCGGGACAAGAGGTTTTCCTTGGCTTTTTGCCCCAGCATTCAACGTTGGCGACAATGAAAAGCGGTTATGAGCTTGGTAAAAGCATGATCGCGAACACCGATTGCTCGATATACGTTGCAACGAACGACTCATATTTCAAGTTTTTGCAGTCTTCGCCAAGGCTCATAGAGCATCAGTTGTTCGAGCCTTACTATCGCCGAAACCTGAATGATTTCGCCAAAGTTGAGACTATGTTCTACCCCGCTCAGGTCAAAGTGTACGAATATGTCTCGTACCTTGCATTGCTTTTTGGAAAGCATGACCCGACGGATTGCAGGGTGATGCTGGTTGATTATCCGCCGACCGTCAAAGACATGGCGAACTACCTGGGGATCCATCGCAGCAACGCGTCGCGCTACCTTAGTGAGCTTGAAGCGCTCGGCCTTGTCGAGCATTCCTCGAAGCTCTTGAAGGTTAACGACATCGTCGCGCTGGACGGCAAAGTTGAAGAACTTAAACGCGCTTACCTAGAGAAATAAGACACGTGCAAGATTCGGCTTTATAGGGCGCTTTTCGCGGTATCTCGCAGAATGCAAAATGGGCGGCTCCCCAACGGGGAACCGCCCATTTCAATATCGAGCACGTGATCCGTTTATTAGAGACGCTTGACGAAACGGCCGTCGCGGGTGTCGATCTGCAGGACATCGCCGATGTTGACGTACATCGGAACCTGGATGGTTGCGCCGGTCTCGACGGTTGCAGGCTTGGTGGAGCCCTGAACGGTGTCACCCTTGAAGCCAGGCTCGGTCTCGGTGACTTCAAGCTCGACGAACATCTGCGGTTCAACGCTGATCAGCTCTTCGCCAGCGTACTGCAGGGTAACCTCGTCGCTTTCCTTCAGCCACTTAGCAGCGTCGCCAACCTGGTCGTGCGGAATAGGCATCTGCTCGTAGGTGTTGGGATCCATGAAGTTGAAGTCGGCGCCGTCGTCGTACAGGTACTGCATGGTGCGCTGCTCGAGACGAACGGTATCGAACTTGGTGCCGGCATTGAAAGTGTAGTCGACAACGCGACCGGTCTTGATGTCGCGAAGTTTGGTGCGCACGAACGCGCCGCCCTTGCCGGGCTTAACATGCTGGAACTCGACAATGGTGCACATCTTGTTGTTGTAGACGATGCACATGCCGTTCTTGAAATCTGCGGTAGAAATTGCCATAACTGGTCCCTCTAACTCGTCTGAAAAAATGCGGCTATATTATAACCATCTCATGAGTCGATTGAGTGAATCGCTCATAACCTTCACTCGTAACCACGCCGAAGTCCTCAAGGCGCATGCCGAACTTGCCGGCAATGTAAATGCCAGGCTCAACCGTGACCACGTTGCCAACCTCAAGCGGCTTGTCGTACGTGGCGTTCAGGTATGGAAGCTCGTGAACGTCGACGCCCAAGCCATGGCCAAGACCGTGACCCATCTTGCCGCCGAAGCCGCCTTCAACAAGAATGCGCTCGGCCAGCTCGTGCATGTCGCGACCGATGACGCCAGCTTTGATGGTTGCCTCAACCGTCTCGTTCGCGCGACGGATGGTTTCATATGCAGCGCGCATCTCGTCGCTGGGCTTGCCAATGAACACAGTGCGCGTCATGTCGGCGTTGTAGCCGAACGCCTTCGCGCCGTAATCCATAACCACGCTGTGGCCCTCTTCGATAATGCGGTTACCCGCCTGACCATGGGGGCTTGCGCCGTTCGCGCCACAAGCAACGATGGATTCGAACGCCACGCCCTGCGAGCCGTGGCGAACCATGAAGTCCTCAAGCTCGATCTTCACCTGAAGCTCAGTCATGCCGGGCTTGATGTACTCGATGATATGGCTGAACGCATCGTCGGTGATTTTCTGAGCGGCCTTCATACGCGCAAGCTCGCGCACGTCCTTCACGGCGCGAAGCCCGTTCACCAAGCCCGTTGTCTCGACCAGCTGAATGCCCGATCCCTCAAGCTCGGAGACGACCTTGCGGTACTCGGCAAGCGTGATATCGTCCTCGATGCCAAGCTTGCGGCCCTCGCCCTCTTTCTTAACGATGTCGCGTGCGAACACGGCATGCGACTTTCGCTCGTCGTCGATGGCCACGGACGAGCCGATACGCTCGACGCGATCCAGGCAGTTCGTGGAGTAACGGCTGTCGGTGTGCATAGTGGCGCCTTCGGGCGTGACCAGCAGCGCATGAGCGCGGTCGGGGTCGAAAATATCGTCGAAGGCGGTCATCCAGTAGATGTTCATGTTGTCGCGGGCGATGAAGTCATCGATGCCCTGCTGCTGACACGCCTCACGAACGCGCGCGATGCGCTGAGCGGACAGCTCGCCAAGCGAAGGCAAACCCTCGGGTTCTGCGGGACCCTCAATGGCAGCGGGGGCGTCGTTTGAGCCTTCGACGCTGTCAGCGACTTCCGAGGAAGCCTTAAGCTCTTTGACGCTGTCGGTGACTTCCGAGGAAGCCGCCTCGGCGTCCTCGGCATCGGAAAATCGACGCTGTCGCTGCGCTTCCGAGGAAGCGCGCTCGGCGTCCCCCAGCCTCTGCGGGTTGCTCACATCCAGCAGATAGTCGACGGCGTCGCAGTAACCCTGGATGCCCATGCCCTTGATCTGCGCGACGCACACCGGGGCGGTCACGGAAACGCGGCGGAAGTCCTCGCGCGAATCGACATCGGACAGATGAACCTCGACCACCGGCGTGTCGATCGACGCGATGGCATCGCGGATGGCATACGAATAATGCGTATGCGCACCGGGGTTGTAAATGACAGCGTCGTACTTGGCGGGCGCCTTGTGCAGCTTGTTGATCAGCTTGCCCTCGCTGTTACTTTGGAAGCACGTTGCCTTCACGCCACGCTCGGCAGCGTACGCGATAACCGTCTCTTCCAAGGTCTCAAGCGTGTCGTAGCCGTACACGGCCGGCTCGCGCGTGCCCAACATATCAAGGTTGGGGCCGTTCATCACCAGGATCTTCTTCAGCTTCATAATCACAGCCTCCTTGGCCGTCATGCCGCCTGTTTTGCTTTCGCTATTCGAAGCGTTGCCACTGCTCAAGATACGCCAGAATCTCGGCGTCGGAAAGCGTGACCGCCTTCCATTCTCCCACATCAACGGGAAGGATGAAACGGATGGAGCCACCGCGCGTCTTCTTATCGTGCTTCATAGCCTCCAAAACAACAGCTGGATCGGCCTTGAAGTCAAGGGGCGCCAAACCCAACGCATCTAGCAAATCAGCCTGCGTCTGAACGAAATCGTCCGACGCACCCAGCTTTTCCCTTGCCACAAGCGCCGCGAAGCGCATGCCTTCGGCGACAGCCGCGCCATGCGAGTACACGCCATAGCCCGCAACCGACTCGATCGCGTGGCCAAGCGTATGACCGTAGTTCAAGCACTCGCGCACACCCGAAGTCTCGGTTTTGTCACGCGCAACGACGTTTGCCTTGAACACCACGCAACGCGCAACAGCTTCGGCAACCGCTGCGGCATCGTGTGCCGCAAGCGCTGGCACGTTCTCAAGCATCCAAAAGAAGAACTCGTCAGAATCGATGACCGACGACTTGGCGATCTCAGCGCATCCGCAACGCCATTCACGCTGGTCAAGCGTTGAAAGCGTCGCCGTGTCGGCACAGACGTGGCTGGGTTGGAAGAACGTTCCCACCAAGTTCTTTCCCTCGGGAAGGTTCACCGCGGTCTTGCCGCCAACCGACGAGTCAACCATGGAAAGAAGCGTCGTGGGCACCTGCACCACGCAAACGCCGCGCATGTACGTGGAAGCGACGAAGCCAGCCAAGTCACCCACCACGCCGCCGCCAAGGGCGACAACGACGCAGTCGCGCCCCAGGTCAAGCTGCGCCATGGCGCTCCAGATCTCGCCCGCCACCTCAAGCGACTTGGTCTCCTCGCCCGCCGGCACGGTGATCTCGCTGGTTTTGAATCCCGCGCGTGCAAGCGAGGCCTTCACCTGTGCCAGATAAAGCGGACCGACGTTGCTGTCGGTGATGATAAGCACCTGGGAGAACGATCCCAGCGCAGCCACCTTCGAACCTAAGTCGTCGAGAATCCCCTGACCAATGCGGACGGCGTAATCGGCTTCGTTGGGAATGCTGACGATCACTTTTGTTGCCATAAGACTCCCTTTTCTTTCAGGATGTCGAACACCTCATGCGCGATAGACGAGCTTCCGCGCCCAACCGTATCGATGGTGACGTCTGCCACTTCCTCGTACAGAGGAAGACGCTCGTTAATGACACACTGGGCGTTTTGAAGGTCGCCGAACAGCGGGCGCGAGGAAACGTCGCTGATGCGCGAAGCCGCCTCGACCGCCGTTACCGACAGGTACACGACCAAGCCAAGCTCAGACAGGGCCTTACGGTTCTCGGGGCGCAAAACCACGCCACCGCCGCAGGAAACCACCATCGGGTCTTTCTTCATGCCCAGCTCGTAAAGCGTTTGGGTTTCGATGGCGCGAAAGCCTTCTTCGCCAACCTCGGCGAAGATATCCTTCACGCGCTTATGCTCGCAGCGCTCAATGTAGGTGTCCATATCAACGGAAGCGACACCGGCCATGCGCGCCAATTTGCGCGCAACCGAAGTCTTCCCTGCCCCCATGAACCCAACCAGGAACACTGGGCGCTCAAGCTCGTAGTTATCTTTGCTTACTGGCTTACTCGCCGCCGCTCTGCCTGTTACTAGAGCGCTCATCGCGAGCTCGTTTTCAAACGCTGCTTGTACGAAGCGATAGCCGACCTGATATCGGCCATGTTCTCGTGACCGAACTTCTCCAGGTAAGCGTTAGCCAGCACGAAAGCAAGCTCAGCTTCGGCGACAACCGCGGCGGCCGGAACCGCGCAGATGTCGCTGCGCTCCTTCGAAGCCTCCGTCGGCTCAAGCGTGTCCAGATCAACCGTCTTAAGCGGAGTCATCAACGTGGGAATGGGCTTCATGGCGCAAGTGACGATCAGGGGAAGGCCCGTGGTCATACCGCCTTCCAAACCACCCGCGTTGTTGCTGGTGCGCGTGAACCCAACACCGCGATTGAGCACGATGGGGTCATGCACCTTCGAGCCAACACGGCGAGCCGCCTCGAAACCAAGGCCGAACTCGACGCCTTTGATGGCGGGAATCGAGAACATGGCCTGACCAATACGACCGGTCAGGCGCTCATCAGCCGTTGCATAGCCGCCCACACCGGGCAGAAGCCCGCGGGCAACCACGCGGAACGTGCCGCCCAGGCTTTCGCCCGCTTCGCGCGCGGCATCGATGGCCGCCTTCATGGCCTCGGTTGTTTTCTCGTCGGGACAGCGAACCTCGGACGTCTCGATGGCCAAGGTGGTACGCTCGGCTGCATCAATCATCGGGTCGGCCTCGTCAAGCGACACCTCGCCGATGGAGGTGACATACGAGTAGATCTCAACGCCAACATCGGCCAGGAACTCCTTGGCGATACCTGCCGCCGCCACACGCGCAGCCGTTTCACGTGCGCTTGCGCGCTCGAGTACATTACGGCAATCATCGGAATCGATCTTCAGCGAGCCAACCAGGTCAGCATGACCGGGCCTCGGCATGGTCTCGCGCTTCAGATTCGCAGGGGCTTCACCGAACACCGACATACGGTCGGTCCAGTTTTGCCAATCGCGGTTCTCGACAACCAGTGCAACCGGTGTGCCCAGGGTTTTCCCAAAGCGCACACCCGAAACCACACGCGCTTGATCGCGCTCGATGGCCTGCCTGCCGCCACGGCCATAACCCGACTGGCGTCGCGCCATGTCGACGTTCAGATCGGTCTCGGAAATCTTAAGCCCTGCCGGAACGCCTTCGACGATGGCAGTAAGCTGCGGTCCGTGACTTTCGCCTGCCGTTACGTATCTCATGTAGCCGCCTTGATTCAAATAGTTTGCTTACATTCACTCTTGACTCTAACGATTCTAAACGCACTGGGCGCAGTTGAAACCCGCGCTTTCCGCCATCACCTTAAAAAGGTCGATGGAATCGAAATCAATGGCAAGGTCAAGCGCGCACTTGATGTCGTGAACCGTGGCCACCGCTTGGGCCACCAGCATGCCCTCGCCGTCGAAGGCCGCCGCGCCCGCCTTACGCGCCGCGCCGATCAGCGCGGTCTCGCCGTGGGCGTACACCACATCGAACACAGCCTGACCAGCCGAAATAAGTGACGTATCGAACGGAGCCGGATCGCCCGGGTTCATGCCAAGCCGCGTGGCGTCGATGATGACGCCGGCGCCGGCGATCAAGTCGGCTCCCTGCTCGTACGAACAACCCAGCACCTGGCAGGAATCCACGATGTCGTTCAAGCTTGCCTGCGAATACCGCGGGTCGATGGCGGCGATCACGGCGCCGTCGCCTTGGGCAAGCTGTTCAAGGCGCTGGCGATAGTCGGCAACCGCAGCCTTCGTGCGCACTTCGTCGCGGCCCATCAGCACCACGTGAGAAGCACCCGCCAATGCGCAAGCGTGCATGATCGCGCGCGCCGTGGGACCCGTTCCGCACACAACCACATCGGTGCCCTTGAACACGACGCCGCGTCGCTTCAAATAGGAAACGCAGCCCAGCCCGTCGGTGTTGTCGGCGATAAGCACGCCGTCCTTGTTCACCAGAATGTTCGCGCCCTGAGCCAACGCGGCCGACGATGTGACGACGCTCGCCGCCTGAAAAGCCACGGGCTTATGCGGCGTGGTGATGTTGATGGAAAGATAATCGCGCGCTTCGATAAACGCGCGCGCGTCTTCAGGCGACTCGATGTCGGCGAAGCCATAGTCCCAATCTAGCCCGAGTTCCCGGTAGACAGCGTTGTACATCACGGGAGATTTCGAGTGGGCCACCGGATGACCCAGGACATACAGCTTCTGCATGGCGTCCCCTATCTGGTTCAGTCGTCCAAGCGCCGATTGCGCAGGATCTTTCTTTCAATTTTGCGAATGACAAGCGTATGGGCAAGGTCTTGCTCGACGAGCGGCTGCACCAAAAACGCTTTCATGCCAACGACATGTGCGCCGATGACATCGGTCGACATCTGATCGCCGATTGTCACCGTTTGATTCTTCGGGGCGCCCAACGCACGGCATGCGTCGTAGTAGCCCTTGGGAAGCGGCTTCATCGCCTTGGCCACTACAGGCAGCGAGAGCTCTTTGCCAACCTGAAACGGCGTTTCATGCCAGTTGTTGGAAAGCAGGCAGAATGTGATGCCTGCCGCCTGCGCATGATCGAGCCACTCGCGCACATCGGTCGGGATCTCACGCGTGTCGCGGGTGAGGATGGTGTTGTCGATATCAAGCAAAACGAAGCGCAACCCGCTTGCAAGCAGGTCGCGCTCTACGTTGATTCTCGTGATACGAGAGAAGTATTTATCAGGGGAAACGAAAGACATGCGCTTATTCGAAGGTCGCGCGATGCTCTTCGTAGGTCTCGCTGAAGTAGTACTGCATGACGCCCTTGTCATCGGGTGCGAAGTAGAAGTACAGGTACTTGGTGGTTTCGGGCGCGCACACGGCCTGCAGGGTAGCAAGACCCGGCGAGTTGATGGGCGTGGGCGGCAGACCGTCGATGAAGTAGGTGTTGTACTCGTTCTCGGTGGCAACGTCATCGGCCGTGGGGTCGTGACCCACGAAGTAAGCGACGGTGGCGTCGGACTGCAGGCGCATCTTATCGGCAAGGCGGTTGTAGAAAACCGAAGCGACGGTGGCGCGATGGTCGGCGTCAGCCTCTTTCTCGACGATGGAAGCAAGGTTCACCACGTCGTAAAGCGACAGGCCCTTGGAAGTTGCGTAGGACAAGTCAAGGGATGCGGTCTCGATCTTGAACTGGTCGAGCATGGCGCGGATGATCGAGTCGGCCGTGGAAGTATCGTCGAACGCATAGGTCTTGGGGAACAAGAAGCCCTCAAGCGAATGGGTGCCGGCCGAAGACAAGAAGCTGTAGCTGCCGGCATACACGCTGGCGTTGCTGGCCGCCTGGATGAAGTCGCTCTCGGAGATGCGACCGTTGGTTGCCTTCGAAACGATGGCAGCCGTCTGCTTCAACGTGGAGCCTTCGGGCACGGTGAAGGTCTCGCCGGAAACACCGGCTTCAAGGATACCGATGATGTCGTCGATAGACGTGCCGCCGGCAATGGTGTAGGTGCCGGTTTTCAGCGAGGAGCTTTTGCCCAGCTCGGCAACGCGGTTGGTGAACTTGTTCGCATCGGAGACAAGGCCGGCCGAGGCAAGCGACTTGCCAATGGCGCCAGCGCCTTCGCCCTCGGCGACGGTGATGGTTGCGGTTTCACCCGAACCGATGAGGTTGGTCTGCGGCGAGCAACCGCGAACGAGCGAAGCGATGCCGAAGATGATAAGGACCAGAACGACAACAAGCACAACCAGCGAGATGATAGCCGGCGCCTTGCTGCGCTTCGGACGGATGAAGCTGGTGTCGTAGGTGCGGAACGCGCGCTCGCCCTGTGCATGGGCGCGGCGGGCAGCGTGATTCGGTCGTTCGGAGTACGTAACTTGCTTGCGACTGGCCATAAGCTGATCCCCTACTGCGTTTGATGTTCGTTGGCTCGTGCGTCAAGCCATGACTGTAAGAATATGCTTGCGGCTATCATATCGATTTTTCCGCGCATCTCGCGCTCTGACATGCCCTTTTCACGCAAACTGCGCTTGGCTTCGGTGGAGCTCAAACGCTCATCCGAGAACTCAACGGGGATGCCCGTGCGCTTCGAAACCTCGGCAGCAAAAGCGCGGATGCGCGCCGCTTGAGGGCCTTCTTCACCCGACAGCGTGTACGGCAGGCCGCTTACCAGCAGCTCAGGTTCCCAATCTTCCAGAACGCGCATGAACGATTTCGCGCACGCTTTAACCTCTGCCGAGGGAAGAACCGTGACAGGCGACGCCACGCGCTCGCCCGGATCGCTGATGGCGATGCCCACGCGCACCTCGCCGATGTCCAATGCCATGATCCTCATGTTCGATTCCCTTTCGCGGATCTCTTCCATCGCTTACAAGAAGGCCCGCCTCGCCGAAGCGGAGCGGGCCGAAAGATCTTTCAGATGCGATTAGCGCATATTGGAGGCGTAGGGAGCCTTGTCCTTCAGCAGAACGTCGTGTGCGCCGCCCTCGACGATGGAGGTGGAGCTGATAACGGTGAGCTTGGCCTTGTCCTGGAACTCGGGGATGGTGAGCGCGCCGCAGTTGCACATGGTGGACTTGATCTTCAGCAGCGTGACTGCGATGTTGTCCTTGAGCGGGCCGGCGTACGGCACGTAAGAGTCGACGCCCTCCTCGAACGACAGGCTCTTCTTGCCGCCCAGGTCGTAACGACCCCAGTTGCGGGCACGGGCAGAACCCTCGCCCCAGTACTCCTTCATGTACGTGCCGTTGACCATGACCTTGGCCGAAGGAGCCTCGTCGAAGCGGGCGAAGTAACGGCCCAGCATAACGAAGTCGGCGCCCATGGCCAGAGCCAGCGAGATGTGGTGGTCGTAGACGATGCCGCCGTCGGAGCAGATGGGCACGTAAATGCCGGTTTCCTTGAAGTACTCGTCACGAGCCTTGGCAACCTCGATGGTGGCCGTGGCCTGACCGCGGCCGATGCCCTTGGTCTCGCGGGTGATGCAGATGGAGCCGCCGCCGATGCCGATCTTGACGAAGTCGGCGCCAGCCTCGGCCAGGAAGCGGAAGCCCTCGCCGTCAACAACGTTGCCTGCACCGATCTTGACGGTGTCGCCGTAGTGCTCGCGGACCCACTCGATGGTCATCTTCTGCCAATCGGAGAAGCCCTCGGAAGAGTCGATGCACAGCACGTCTGCGCCGGCCTCGACCAGTGCGGGGATGCGCTCGGCGTAGTCGCGGGAGTTGATGCCGGCGCCAACCATGTAGCGCTTGTGGGAGTCGAGCATCTCGTTGGGGTTGGACTTGTGGGAATCGTAGTCCTTGCGGAAGACCATGTAAGCCAGGGTGTCATCGGCGTTGACCAGCGGCAGCGAATTCAGCTTGTGATCCCAGATGATGTCGTTTGCCTCTTTGAGGGAGGTCTCGGCGGGAGCAACGATGAGCTTCTCGCGCGGGGTCATGAACTCGGAGACCTTCTCGTCGCCGGTCATGCGGGACAGGCGGTAATCGCGCTCGGTGACGACGCCCAGCAGCTTGCCGTGAGCGGTGCCGTCATGGGTGACGGGCATGGTGGAGTGGTCGGTGGCTTCCTTCAAGGCGACAACCTGGTTGAGGGTCATGTCGGGAGACAGGTTGGCGTCGGACTCGACGAAACCGGCCTTGTAATCCTTGACGCGCTTGACCATGGCGGCTTCCTGCTCGATGGTCTGGTTGCCGTAGATGAAGGACATGCCGCCCTCGGTTGCCAGGGCAACGGCCATCTTGTCGTCGGAAACGGCGGCCATGATGGCGGACACCATGGGGGTGTTCAGGGAAATGGGGCATTCCTCTTCGCCCTTGCGATACTTGACCAGCGGGGTTTTAAGGCTTACCGACGCAGGGATGCACGTCGCGGGGGTGTGGCCCGGCACCAAAAGGTACTCGTTGAACGTGCGCGACGGTTCTTCGTAATAATAAGCCATGAAACTGCTCCTTATCTGGTCTGAGCGGCGGGAATGATTGAGAGTAATTATAGCCACGTCGTTGCCGTTTTTCGACCTGTCAAGCTTACCTCTTTTAAATATCACGCGGACGCCAAGCCCGTTTCCGCAGAAACAAGCCTGACGTCCGCATTAACAACGATCATTTTGCCTACTGAATGGCGAGCGC
This sequence comes from uncultured Coriobacteriaceae bacterium, assembly GCA_937937585.1. Taxonomy (GTDB): domain Bacteria; phylum Actinomycetota; class Coriobacteriia; order Coriobacteriales; family Eggerthellaceae; genus UMGS1502. The sequence goes on along the minus strand of CALDCB010000012.1, from coordinate 187,116 downwards.
TTTAGCGAAGCGCAAGCCGGAAAACGCGTCCTCGTCCGAAAGCGCGCCGATTTCAACGCACGGCGCTACCCCAGCCAAGTTGTGAGAACAGGAACCCACCCCGTCACCCAAACAACCAGGATCAGCACAGGTACGACGTACTTCACATACACGCGCAGGCCTGCAGGGAACTTCATGCCCTGTCCAGCGTCGACCTCGGCCAAGAATTTGTCCCAGCCCCAGCCGCGCTTCGACGTGCAGAATGTCAGCATGATCAGCGCGCCCAGAGGCAGCAGGTTATTGGACAGGATGAAATCTTCAAGCGACTGGATGTCGCCGATGCCCGGAACCGCGAAGCCCGACCACACGTTGTAGCCAAGCGCGCACGGCAGCGACAGCAAAATAAGCCCGACGCCGTTGATGGCAACGGCCTTGCCGCGGCTCACGCCCCACTGATCCATGGTGAACGCGATGATGTTCTCGAACACCGCGATGATGGACGACAGCGCCGCGAAGCTCATGAACACGAAGAATAACGTGCACCACAGCTGACCCAGCGGCATTTGGTTGAAAACGCCCGGCAGCGTGATGAACACCAAGCTGGGGCCGCTTCCAGGCTCCACCCCGAACGCGAAGCACGCAGGGAAGATGATAAGGCCGGCAACGAACGCAACCGACGTGTCCAGCGCACCGATACGAAGCGCCTCGCCCGTCAGGCTGCGGCTTTTATCGATGTAGCTGCCGAAGATCATCATCGAGCCAATGCCCAAGGACAGCGTGAAGAACGCCTGGCTCATGGCCGCGTACGCTGCTTCCGCGAACGACGACAGCTGAGCCCCCAAGGTTGCGCCCGCGAACACCTTCCCGAAATCGGGAACCAGATAGAACGCAAGGCCCGCCTCGGCGCCCTCAAGCGTGACCGAGCGCACGGCCAAAACCAGCATGACCGCAAGCAGGCACACCATCATGATCTTCGTCACGCGCTCGACGCCCTTTTGCAGGCCGGCAGCCGTGCACAAAAGGCCCAGCAGGATGACGACGATCATCCAGAAAACCACTTCGCCCGGGTTCGAGAGCATCGTCCCGAACACCGATGCCACCTGGTCGGCGCCTAAGCCGTTGAACGAACCGATGGCGCTTTTGTACACGAACGCCAGCATCCAGCCCGCGACGACCGTGTAGAACATCATCAGCAGATAGCAGCCAACCAAGCTGATCCACTTGGCGTGATGCCATTTGCTTCCCGCGGGTTCCAGCACGTCGAACGCACGCGCCATCGACCTTTGCGAGCCGCGGCCCAGCGAGAACTCCATGACCAGAACCGGCAGCGAGAACGCCACCAAGAACACGATGTACATCAAAACGAACGCGGCACCGCCGTACTTGCCGGTGATGTAGGGGAAACGCCAGACGTTTCCCAATCCGATCGCGCAACCGGCGCTGATCAGGATGAAACCCAGACGCGACGCGAATTGCTCGCGCGACGCCTGGGGAGCAGATTGAACCTCGTTTGCCACGCAAGACCCCTTATGCCTTCAGGAAGGCAACGTAACCCTTGTAGGCCTCGTACAAGTCGGCCTTGCTGACAACTTCCCACGGCGCATGCATGGAAAGAACCGGCACGCCGGAGTCGATGACGTTCATGCCGTACTTGGCGGACATATAGGCGATGGTGCCGCCACCGCCGGCGTCGACCTTACCCAGCTCGCAGGTTTGGAAGGTGACCTGAGCATCGTCCATGATGCGACGGATCTCGGCCACGTACTCGGCGTCGGCATCGTTGCTGCCCGACTTGCCGCGAGAACCCGTGAACTTGTTGAAGGCCAGGCCATGACCCAGGAACGCGACGTTGCGCGTGTCGAACACGCTGGCGTATGCGGGGTCGAAACCGGCGGACACGTCGCTCGAGATCATCTTGGAGTTGGCAAGCGCATGGCGAAGCTTGACGCCACCGGTCTCGCCGGCAAGCTCCATAAGCGTGGCGATAGTGTTCTCGAAGAAGCGGGAATCCATGCCCGAAGCGCCCACGCTGCCGATTTCCTCTTTGTCGACCAACACGGAAACAGCCGTGGTTTTCAGATCCTGATCGGCCATCTCAAGCTGGGCGATCATCGAAGGATACGCACACGAGCTGTCGTCGTGGCCGTAACCCAAGATCATGCTGCGGTCGAAGCCCATTTCGCGAGCGGCGCCTGCGGGGACAGCCTCAAGCTCGGCGGAATCGAAGTCGGCTTCCTCGATGCCGTACTTCTCGGCCAAAAGCTTCAGGGCGAACGCCTTCACCGGCTCGGCCTTTGCCTCGTCGCTTGCCTCTTCGCCTTCTTTGATGACCAAGGGACGGTTGCCAACCAAGATGTCCAGGTCCTCACCTGCGACGACCTCGGAAGCTTTCTTGCCCATCTGGTCCTTTGCCAGGTGAATGAGCAGGTCAGTAACGCAGAACACGGGATCGCCCGGCTCGTCGCCCACGTTGACGTCGATGACGGTGCCGTCCTTCTTCACCACGACGCCGTACAGCGCCAGCGGAACGGTGACCCACTGGTAATGCTTGATGCCGCCATAGTAATGAGTGTCAAGGCGGACTTGGCCGTTTGCCTCGAACAGCGGGTTCTGCTTGATGTCAAGACGCGGGGAGTCGATGTGCGCACCCAGGATGTTCATGCCGTTCTCGATGGGATCGCTGCCCAGCTGGATGAGGATGACGGCCTTGCCGTGCGTGGCGGCGTACACCTTATCGCCCGCCTTCAGGGTCTCGCCTGCGCGGTAGACGTCTTCGATGTCGCGATAGCCGGCAGCCTGCGCACGGGCAATGGCACTCTTCGCAAACAGACGCTCGGTCTTGTTCTTCGAGATGAAATCAATGTAGTCAGCACTGAGCGACTCGAGCTCGGCCAGAGCCGCCTCGTCGTAAGCCTCCCATGCGTTCTTCTTGTTCATGAAATCGCCTTCCTTATTGCTTTTCCAATTCGCTCGCCCATTATCGCGCACTCAGCACCTGCTCGGCGCACGATCTTGATCTTTTACGCACAACGGCGTTTTCCTACTTGCAATTATTCCTTATTAGGATATACTCCTAATAGTCGAATCAAGCACAACCCAATGAGAGAGGGATCAATATGAATACTCGTTCCGAATTCCCCACCGCCGAGAACAGCTCCAACATGAACGGCTTCGGCACCACCCAGATCGCTTCCACTCTTGACGCGCTGAAGGCTTCCGTCGCTGGCGAGACCGGCGCTTCCGCTAAGTACGCCGGCTACGCAAAGGCTGCCGACGAGGCTGGTTACCCGCAGGTTGCCAAGCTGTTCCGCGCTGCTTCCGCCGCCGAGCAGGTTCACATCGGCATGGAGGCCGCCCTGGTCGAGGCTGAAGAGCCTGATTATATCCGCCCCACCGCCGAAGCCGCCGACCCGCTGCCCGTCGACCTCATGCTCATCGACGCTGCCAACGGCGAAATCCACGAGACCTCTGACATGTACCCCGAGTTCATCAAGAAGGCTCAGGAAGAGGGCAACGACAAGGCCGTCAAGGTATTCACCAAGGCTAAGCTCGCCGAGAGCGTTCATGCCGAGAAGTACCTCGAGGCTTACAACAACCTCGACGCCGCCGACGACGACAACTACTACCTGTGCCCCTTCTGCGGCTACATCCACAAGGGCGCTGAAGCCCCCGAGGTCTGCCCCATCTGCGGCGCCAAGAAAGCTGCTTTCAAGGAGTTCTAAAAAATAATTTGGTAGATGGCCAGCAAAAGCGACGTCTTCTTCGGAAGGCGTCGCTTTTGCTGGTTCCGGAAATACGTAAGCGCAGGTCGGCGTTGCAGACCGACACACGGGAAGCACTGATGGCCCGACGCGCCTATTCAGCAGAAGACCCAGCAGATCCCGTCTCAAACAAAACTTCGCCATCAAGCGACTCGACGGCAATGGAAAGAACACGCCCGTCTTCCACAACGATCTTCCCCACACTTGCAGGAAACCCGCCGCGCGGCCGCGTGACAGACCCAGGATTCAGAACATATCTCGCAGGGTATGTCGTGCGTCCCCAGTCTAAGCGCGGGATATGGGCATGGCCGTGGATGCACACATGCGGGATAGGGTCGCCGGGCGCGACTGCCGAGCTTCCCGCGAAACTGATCCACACGTCGTTGGGATAATGAGCCACCAGGAATCGCACGCCGTCGACAACCGGTTTGGCAAACCTCCGGACATCCGACGGATAGTCGCCAGGAATGTCGTTGTTTCCCAACACCGCGTCAACAGGGCCGATGGTTTGAAGCTCCCTCAAAATAGACGGATCGCAGATATCGCCCGCATGGATGATGCGATCGCACTCAACAAGCGCCGCATAGGCGCGCGGGTCAAGCCGCCCGTGAGTGTCAGACAAAACCCCAATCAGCGTCATATCGGCATCCTTTCATTTACGTGAGCTCGATTATACCCGCTCCGCCATCAGCGCTTTCGCCGATTGGCTTCCAAGCGCGTTCGAAAGCTACCGCCCTCGCCACGCGCCCGTGCAGATTCTCCTACCGCGAGCCTCACGACCCCTGCACTTCTCATTCGCCCCATCCCATCTTCATGATCTAAGCCAACTTGACTTAGATTTATTACAAGAAGGTAACGCAAGTTATCGGCAAGGTTACCGACTGACGTTCTGGCTTGAATCGCGTTTCGGGGGTCGGTATAACAGAATCGTTCAAAGAAGTAAGTCATGCGGGCCAGGGCAAACCGCCCCGACCACCAAACAGGAGATGATTACCATGACTGCAATGATTCCTCGCAGGAGCAACAACCTTCTCGATGCGTTCTTCGCTGATCCTTTCGATACCCTTTTCGATGCCGCACCGGCAGCCCGTCCCGTTCAGCAATTCATGCGCACCGACATCAAAGAGCATGACGGTGGCTACGAACTGACCATCGACCTGCCCGGCTTCAAGAAGGAAGACGTCAATGCTTCCCTGAAGGACGGCGTTCTTACTGTCACCGCTGAAACCAAGAGCGAGACCGACGACACCGACAAGAAGGGCGCCTTCGTTCGCAAGGAACGCTTCAGCGGCAAATGCACTCGCTCCTACTACGTGGGCGACGAAATCGAAGAGGCCGACGTCAAAGCCCGCTTCGAGAACGGCACGCTGAAGATCGACGTTCCGAAAAAGCAGCCCAAGCCGCAGCTTGAAACCACTACCAACATCTCGATCGACTAACGTCTCCCTTCCATCCCCCCCATCGGTCGATCGTAAAGCACGAGCCCGCTGGATTATCCAGCGGGCTCGTTGCGTTTCTGGGTTGGATTTGCTTTCGACGACGCGCGATGTCCGTCGCAATCAGTCGCTAGCCTTCCAGGTTTGCGGGCTTCTCTCGATTGATGACCGAAACCTGCAGCGCCTCCAAAACATCAAGCGCTTCCTCGTTCAGCTTCGGATCGGGCGCCGCGGTGCACGCCGCATCAACGATGATCTGCACGTTCGGGCATGCAGAGCGCGCGATAACCGCGTTGGACAGCACGCACATGTTGGAAACCAGACCCACCAGCTCGATGCTCTCGAACGGCTCGCGGCCAAGACTAGCCGCAATAGCTTGAGCCTTACTCAAACGGGCGAACAACTCGGAGGAGCCGAACGTGGGCTTGTAGTAAACCTCGTCAATGTCGCGCGCCATAAGGGCGGTCTCGCCATAAAGCTTGTGACCTTCGGTTCCCTCGATGCAGTGCGGGATGGATAGGTTGCGCCCTTCCTGCGTTTGCATGTAGTCGCGATGGTGGGTGTCGTAGGTGAAAGCGACAACGTCGCCTGCAGCCCGATACTCCGAGATCTTCTCGGCGATGGGCTTGTCAAGAAGCTCGGCCCCCTCGAAGCCAAGCGCGCCGTCGACGAAATCGTTCTGGTAGTCGACGACGATCAGCAACCGTTTCATTGCCTTTCTGAATCTTTCTCTCGTCCAATGCGCACCCCTCGTGCGCGCCGAACATTCTATTTCGAAGAGGCAAGCAGATCAAGAGCCGCACGGTACCCGCCCGTGCCATAGCTCAGGCATTTCGATACGCGGGCGATAGTGGTGGCCGAAGCGCCTGTCGCCTGCTCGATAGCGGCATACGACTTGCCCGCGTCGAGCATGCGCGCAACGGTCAGGCGCTGGGAGGTTTCCTTGATTTCGCGAATGGTGAACAGGTCCTCCAGCAAAGCGAACAGCGTCTCCTTGTCGTCCATGCGAACAAGCACGTCAAGCAGGGCTTCAACATCCTCGCTTCTAAGATCGTTCATCGTGATTCTCTCCTTTGGTCCCAGAAGAATGCACTGCAAAAGAAAAGGCCCGCCAGCACCAAGCCGACGGGCCGCTGGTTGCTTAGGCGTAGAACAGCATGCGGTTGTACGAAGGCACCGGCCAGTACGTGGCGCCCACGATGAGCTCCATGTCGTCAACCGAGGCGCGTAGGCGATCCATCATGGGGATGATGTTGTGCGCGTACTCGTTGGCGCGCTCTTGCTGGTCCCCGATCCGCAGCGCGGCAGCATGGGCGGCGTTGACCTCGCGCAGGTTCTTGTTGATGGCCGCAACGCCGTCGGTCAGGCGCTTAAGCAGGTTCTCCTGATCGGAAACATCAAGCAAGGGGCTAACTGCGCGCACGGCGGTGATGCCACGGGCCACCTTGGTTGCGAACGCGTTGATCGCGGGCAGGTAATCGCGGCTGACCATGCGGTCCATGGTGTTGATCTCGATGTTGATGAGTTTGTTGTACTTCTCGAGCTTAACCTCGTAACGGCTGCGAACCTCGACCTCGGACAGAATGCCGAACTCGTCGAACAGCTTGAGGTTCTTGGGCTCGACCATGCACGGCATGGCGTCGGCGGTGGTTGCCTTGTTGGAGAGGCCGCGACGTTCGGCCTCGATCGGCCACTCGTCGGAATAGCCGTTGCCGTCGAAGATGATGCGCTTGTGGTCGCGCAGCAGCTGCTTCACGTACTCGATGGCGCGCTCCTCGAAGGCTTCCTCGGGAACGTCGCGCATGGCGTTGGCGAAGTCCTTCAGGCTCTTGGCCATAGCGGTGTCGAGGATGGTGTTGGCCTCGGACAGATTCTCGGCGGAACCCGGCATGCGGAACTCGAACTTGTTGCCGGTGAAAGCGAAGGGGCTGGTGCGGTTGCGGTCGGTGTTGTCCTTCAGGAAGTTAGGCAAAGTTTCCACGCCAAGGTCCATTGCAACCTTGTGAGCGCTGGTGTACTCGGTTTCATGGTCGTTCACCAAAGCCTCGACGATGGCCGAAAGCTCGGTGCCCAAGAAGATGGACACGATGGCCGGCGGCGCCTCGTTCGCGCCCAAACGATGATCGTTGCTGGCGCTTGCGACGGATGCGCGCAGAAGCTCCTGGTACTCGTCGACCGCCTCGACGATGCAGGACAGGAACACCAGGAAGCGCAGGTTCTCGATGGGGCTTTCACCAGGCTCAAGAAGGTTCTTGCCATCGGCGGCCAACGACCAGTTGTCATGCTTGCCGCTGCCGTTGACACCATCGAAGGGCTTCTCGTGAAGCAGGCACACCAAGCCATGATGGCTGGCCAGCAGCTTCATCTTTTCCATGGTAAGCAGGTTGTGGTCGATCGCGCGGTTGGCGTTCTCGAAGATGGGAGCAAGCTCGTGCTGTGCAGGCGCAACCTCGTTGTGCTTGGTGCGAGCGGGAATGCCCAGCTCCCAAAGCTCGGTGTCGAGCTCCTTCATGAACTCGTTGACCGTGGGACGGATGGCACCGAAATAGTGTTCTTCCATCTCTTGGCCCTTGCAGGGATCGGCACCGAACAGCGTGCGATCGCACAGGGCAAGGTCGAGCCTGCGGGCGAAGTCCTTCTCGGAAATCAGGAAGTACTCCTGCTCAAGGCCGACCGTGGGGATGACGCGGCGGGGATGCTCGCCGAACAGGGCAAGAACGCGCTTGGCCTGGACCTCGACGGCGGCCATGGAGCGCAAAAGCGGGGTTTTCTCGTCAAGAGCCTCGCCGGTGAAGCTGGAGAAGGCGGTGGGAATGCACAGCACCTCGTCCTTGATGAAGGCGAAGCTGGTGGGATCCCACACAGTGTAACCGCGAGCCTCGAACGTGGCGCGCAGGCCGCCGTTCGGGAAGCTGGAGGCGTCGGGCTCGCCCTGGATAAGCTCTTTGCCCGAGAAACGAAGGAGAGTGCGACCATCGGCCGTGGGGTCGATGAAGCCGTCGTGCTTCTCGGAGGTGATGCCCGTCAAAGGCTGGAACCAATGCGTGAAGTGGGTGGCACCGTTCTCGATTGCCCATTCCTTCATGGCGTGCGCAACGACGTTGGCCACTTCGATGTCAAGCGGCTCGCCGTCGTGGATGGTGCGCATCAAGCTTTTATACGTGACGGATGGCAGGCGTTCGGCCATCACGTGCTCGTTGAAAACTTTCGACCCGTAGATCGCAGCTACGTCCGTCATGGTGCGGATCCTCGCTTTCGTGCAAATGCCTCGTCGGTTTTCGTCTGGTGATACTTTAATACTTTGTTCGGCGAAAGCGACGAACGGGCAAAGAAAAACCCGCTCTCCGAAGAGAGCGGGTTTCGAAAAGCCAGTGAATCCGTAGATTCTTAGCGCTTGCTGAACTGCGGGCGCTTGCGGGCCTTCTTCAGACCGTACTTCTTACGCTCGACCATACGTGCGTCACGCGTGAGGAAGCCAGCCTTCTTGAGCTCGGGGCGATACTCGCCGGCACCCAGCAGAGCGCGGGAAATGCCGTGGCGAAGAGCGCCAGCCTGGCCGGAGATGCCGCCGCCAGCGATGTTGGCGATGACGTCGAAATGACCCTCGGTGTCGGTGACCTTGAACGGAGCGCAAGCCATGTCGACCAGAGCCTGACGGCCAAAGTAGTCGGCAGCGTCGCGGCCGTTAACGGTTACCTTGCCAGTGCCGGGGACAAGACGAACGCGGGCAGTTGCGTTCTTCCTGCGGCCGGTGCCGTAATACAAAGCTTCATTTGCCATGACTAGCCCTCCATCTCGATCTTACGCGGGTTCTGTGCCTGATGCGGATGCTCAGGACCGGCGTACACCTTGAGCTTCTTGCCCATGGCGCGACCGAGCGTGTTCTTGGGCAGCATGCCCTTGATTGCATGCTCCAACACGCGCTCCGGATGACGCTCGATGGCCTCGTTGAAGGTCTCGGACTTGAGTCCTCCGGGGAAACCGCTGTGGCGATAGTAGCGCTTGTCGGTGCCCTTGTTGCCCGTAACGCGGATCTTGTCGGCGTTCACGATGACGACGAAGTCGCCGGTGTCGACATGAGGCGTGTAGGTGGGCTTGTGCTTACCGCGAAGGATATGGGCGGCCTTGGCTGCAACGCGACCGAGGACCATGTCCTCAGCGTCGATGAGAAGCCATTCGCGCTCAACCTCGTTGGGCTTTGCGTAATACGTCTTCACTTCTGATTCCTCCAAATACGTGTTTGTTTTCAAAAGTGCAGGTTGACGCGAGAGCCGGTTTCCTACGCCAGCACGCTTGAGGCTTCCGGCCTGGACTCCATCTGCCAAGGTAAGCGTTCTCGGTTCAATCCCGCTTCACGGGGCTTTTGAAAGCAACTTGTCCAGTATAGATTCGCGCTTCCCGCCACGTCAACATGTAAAAGCGCTGTACAGGGGGAATATTCGCGAATTGCACAAATGGTCGTCGCGTGCCGGCCTCGCGCGTGACGAGGACCCTTCGCGCGTTTCGCCTGCGCGCACTCGCGACATGGCTTGACCGACGCGCCCTTCTCTTCGCCAATAAGCTAGCGCCAGGGATCCGGCTCGAACAGCGGCGGCTCGCTTCGACGGTCGGAATACGGGTCGTATCCGTCGTCGTCCTCGTTCTCGGCGCGAAGATAAGCCGACTTCTTCGCGGGCTTCACACGCTCGGAAGCGATACGCCCCATTGGTGCACCCGCGCGCGCAACAGCGCCGGCATCTGCGGCTTTGTCCGCCGAAGCGTCCTTCGCGCTGGCGACGACCTCGTCCTGAGTTGCAGGGGTATCGGCCGCTTTGCCAACAAGTGCCACGTCGTAAGGCGTGGTCTGATACACGTAGTAATTCAGCCAGTTAGTGTAGATAAGCTGCGCCTGGGCGCGCCACGTGTTGTGCGGCGCCTGCGTGGGATCATCGTTCGGGTAGTAGTGCTTGGGAATGGCGATGTCCATGCCACGGGAAACGTCGCGGTCGTACTCGGCCTTCAGCGTGTTGCGGTCGTACTCGGGGTGACCGAACACAAAGATATGCTTGCTGTCCAGGCTTTTCGCAATGTAGACGCCGGCCTCGTCGGACAGGGCGATAAGCTCGAGATCGGGGTTGGCAGCGATGTCGCTTGCGCGCACCTCGGTGAAGCGGGAATGCGGTGCCCAGAACTCGTCGTCCAAGCCGCGCACCAACGGCGACGTGCTTTTGACCAGGTAATGCTTGAACACGCCGAACATCTTCTCGGGAAGGTCGTGCTTCGCGATTCCGTAGTGATAATAGATGCCGGCCTGCGCGCCCCAACAAATATGGAATACCGAGTGAACGTTGGTGTTCGACCACTCCATGATCTTGCACAGCTCGTCCCAGTAGTCCACGTCGGTGAAATGCAGGGTCTCGACCGGGGCGCCCGTGATGATCATGCCATCGAAGTGCTGATCGCGGATCTCGTCGAACGTGCGATAAAACGAATCCAGATGGCTTTCGGACACGTTCTTGGCGCTATGACTTGCCGTGTGCAGCAGCGTGATGTCGATCTGCAACGGAGTGTTCGACAACTTGCGCATGATCTGCGTCTCGGTTGTCTCTTTGGTGGGCATCAGGTTAAGGATGACCACCTTCAGCGGACGGATGTCCTGGTGCAAAGCACGGAACTCCGTCATGACGAAGATGTTCTCGCTCTCAAGCGCGCTGGTTGCAGGCAACGCGTCCGGGATTCGGATAGGCATGGTTCAAACCTCATTCGCTACGTTTCATATGCCTTGATTATACGCAGCGATGATACCGCCCCACGCGAACACCATGTCATACCACAATTAGATAGCTAGTTCTAAGAAACCCTTCGAACCAAGCTCTTCCAAACCACCCGGGAACGTGAACTCGGAATCGGCGCGCAAGCGCTCGACGGTTCCGTTAAGGTCGCTGCTGTAGATGCCGATGGTATGGCAGCCCACGCTGTTCAGCGTTTGCAGGGCATACGCCGTGTCGTCGAAGCCCCAGGTGTTCTCTTTCTTGGTGCCCAGAATCTCAAGGGCGCGTTCGAAAATGGGATGCTCGCGCTTGGTGAGCTTCAGCTCGTCAGCCGAGAGCACCCCATCGAAATACGGAAGGAAGCCGCATCTTCCCAAACCTGCCTGAAGATAACGAAGCGGGCTGGACGAAACAACGCACATGCGAACGCCCAGCTCACGAAGCTCGCGCACGAACTCAAGCGCGCCCGGCTCGGCAACGACGTCGTTGTCGTAGAAACGCTGCATGCTGGAATCGATGATGCGCAGCGTCTCCTCGACGCTGCCGCCGGCGCCGTACTTCGTGTTGTAGTATTCGCAAGCCTCGACCAACGTAAGGGTGTTCACATGGTCGATGTCCTCTTTTGTTGGGACGATGCCAACAGTGGCGCACACGTCGATCTCGGCTTTTTCCCAAGCGCCCATCGAGTCAAGCAGCACGCCATCACAGTCAAGGATAAGGCCCAGTTCTTCAGGCTTAACAGTCACGCTTTACGCCTCCACGCGAATGATCGAAGGTTCCTTCATCAGAACATCCTCAAGCTGGCCGATCTCGTCGACGACCTGCTGGATGTCGGCTTCGCGCGCCGTGTGGGTAACGTACACGACCTCGACGGAGACACCGGCGGTCTCGCCACGCTGGATGACCGAGCGCACGCTGACGCCATGGTTGGCGAACACGGTGGCCATTGCCGCCAGGACGCCGGGACGGTCGGCCACGGTGAAGCGGATGTAATACTTGGTTTTAAGGTCGGCCATGGGGACAAGAGGCAGCGTGTCGGGGCAGTCGTTGTCGAAGATGGGGGCCAGGCCCATTTCCATGCGACGGGCAACCTCAACCACGTCGCCCATGACGGCGCTGGCAGCAGGACCAGCACCGGCGCCCATGCCGAAGAACATGGTCTCGCCCACGGCGTCGCCCGTGACGTAAATGGCGTTGTTCACGCCGTTGACCTTGGAAAGCTGGTGGTCCAGCGGAATCATCGTGGGATGCACGTGTACGTCGATACCGGCCTCAGAACGATGAGCCAACGCCAAGAGCTTCACACTGAAGCCCATGTCGCGAGCCGCATCAAGATCGACAGGCGAAATGTTGCGGATGCCCTCGCAGTACACGTCGTCCATGGTGACGCGCGACTTGAACGCAAGCGAAGCCAAGATGGCGATTTTCGCAGCAGCGTCGAAGCCGTCGACGTCGGCGGTAGGATCGGCCTCGGCATAACCCTTGGCCTGCGCCTCTGCCAGGGCAGCCTCGTAGCTCAGGCCATCCTCGTCCATGCGCGTGAGCATGTAGTTGGTGGTGCCGTTGACGATGCCCATGACCGAGGTGATGCCGTTCGCAATGAGCGAGTGCTTCAGCGGGCCGATGATGGGAATGCCGCCGCCAACGCTGGCACCGTAGTAAATATCGACGTTGTTTTCTTCGGCAAGCGCGAAGATCTCGTCACCGGCAGACGCGATAAGCGCCTTGTTTGCCGTGACGACGCTCTTGCCGTTGCGCAGCGCGTCGCACACGACATCATGAGCGGCGCCCACGCCGCCGATAAGCTCGATGACCAGGTCGACGGACGGATCGGTCACGACTTCGTGGAAATCGGTGGTGAACAGGTGCTCGACGCTGTGAGCGCGAGCGGCGTCGGGTTTGCGCGAACAGACGCGCGCAAGCTCGATGTCCACGCCGTAATGGCGCTTGAAGTCATCGCGATGGTTGGCAAGGATGTCCAGGCAGCCGCCGCCAACGGTGCCGGTTCCCACAAGTCCGATCCTGATCGTCATGGCTTGTCCTTTCGTTTTCAAGAGGCGGCCTTGTCCCAAGGCGAAGCCCCGTTGCTTCGCATCAACCGACCCGGCTTTCAAAACCGAATCGATGCCCGACTAGCTTCGCGAAACGCGCCGAAACGCAGCCGCGCTTTAGATGTCGCGAGCCATAAGGTCGGCGTACGTCTCGCGACGCGTGACAACGCGTGCTTGGCCGTCCTTCACGAACACGATGGCCGGTCGAGGCTGGCCGTTATACGATGATGACATGGTATAGCAATACGCACCCGTGGCGAAGACGCAGACGATGTCGCCCAGGTCGACTTGCTGAATCGAGCCGTCAATGACCACGGCGTCGCCGCTCTCGCAGTGCTTTCCGCAAAGGGAAACCACCTCGGTGCGCGGCTGATCGGCCTTGTTGGCAATGACCGCCTCGTAATCGGCATTGTAAAGCGCGGTGCGGATGTTGTCGGACATGCCGCCGTCAACCGCCACGATCTTGCGGATATTCGGCAGCGTTTTCAGAATGCCCGCCGTATACAGCGTGACGCCGGCGTTAGCCACCAAGCTACGGCCGGGTTCCACCAAAAGGCGCGGCTCGGCAAGACCGTGCTTTGCGCACAGCTCTTGCACGGACGAAGCGGTGACCTCGGCGAAGTCGGCGATGCTAGAAGGCTTGTCCTCGGCCATGTAAGCGATGCCCAGGCCGCCGCCCATATCAAGCACCTTGGCCTCGAAGCCGTACGTTTCCTTCACACGCGCGACGAACTCGATCATGACCTGAATGGCCTCGCGGAACGAATGCAACGCGAAGATCTGCGAGCCGATATGGCAATGGAAGCCGTCAAGCTGCACATTGTCGAAGGCAAGGACGTCGCCCACGCACTTGAAGGCGAAGTCGTCCAGCATGGTGAAACCGAACTTCGTGTCCTCGCAGCCGGTTTTGATGTACTCGTGCGTGTCGGCCTCGACGCCGGGGGTGATGCGCATCAGAACGGGCTGGACACGACCAAGCTCGCCCGCGATCTCGGAGATGCGCTTCGCCTCGATGCGACTGTCAACCACGATGTGCCCAACACCTGCGGAAATCGCCTCGCGCAGTTCAGCGGGTGTTTTGTTGTTGCCATGCACGAAAACGCGCTCCATGGGGAAGCCGACGGCCTGGGCGCAGGCAAGCTCACCGCCGCCCGACACGTCAAGGCACATGCCCTCTTCCATCGCGATGCGCAGCACTTCCTTGTTAAGGAACGCCTTGCTTGCATACAGCACGTCGGAATTCTGATAGCGGGAATGGAAGCTGTTGCGATATTGCTCCATGCGATCGCGCAGGTCGGCCTCGTCGAAAACGTACAAGGCCGTTCCCTGCTGATGGGCAAGCTCAACCATGTCGACGCCGCCGATGAACAGGTGGCCGTCGCGAACCTCGGCGGTTTTGGGCAACACCGCACCCAAGTCCATGGTAGTGCGCTGATCGGCTTTTTTATTGAGATCGGATGCACGCAACGACATGCTTGCCTCGCTTTCGGGGAATCGGAGGCGCCAGAGCGCCTCACCAGGGCGCAAAAGCCCTTTCGACGTTCGTTTTTCTCGGCTCATAGTACCAATCTTCCACGCGCGAACTGCGCACAAGCGTTTCCTTCTCACAATTGAAACCAACGAAGAGCGGCATATAATCTCGTTGTTCGAAAAACGGGACGGGAAACGCCCCGCGCCAACCAAAAACATGCCCTTCGGGGCGAAGGAGAGGCATCTCATCATGATCAAGGATTCTTTGAGCAACGCCGACCGTTACGCCGGCATTTCCACCCGATTCGACCAAGCTTTCGCATTCCTGCGCACCACCGACCTTGGCTCTCTTAAACTGGGTCGCGTAGACATCGCCGACGGCGTTTTCGCCAACGTGCAGTCGTACGAGCCCGTCCCGGTCGACGCCAAGCAGTACGAGATGCACGAGGAATACGCCGACATCCAGGTGGTCGTCGAGGGTTCCGAGCTGTTGGTCGAAGCCCCCGCAAGCCTTGAAGAGCACCCCATGACGGGCGACGACTTCTCGGTGTTCGACGAGCCCGGCAGCATGCCGTCCGTCATCAGCCTGCGCGCCGGCGATTTCTGCATCGTTTGGCCCGGCGAAGCCCACAAGCCGGGTATCACCAACGGTCTTCACCAGGGGCCGCTGAGCAAGATCGTCATCAAAGTTCGCGTCGCCGAGTAGCAAGGAGCCAAGAATGGCGGACATCAGGCCTTTCGCAGCACTTCGACCCATCCCGCAGAAAACCGAGCGCGTGGCTGCGCTTCCCTACGACGTGTACAGCGTCGAAGAGTCGCGCCGCATCGTGGCCGAGAACCCCGAGTCGTTTCTGGCCATCGATCAGCCGCAGGTGAACTTCCCCGTTAACCAGCAGGTTTCCGACGAAGAGGCGTTCGCCAAGGCAGGCGAGCTTCTGCGCGCCGCCAAGAACGACGGCGTCTTCGCCCGTGACGAGCAGCCGCAATTCTACGTGTACGAGCTCACCATGAACGGCCGCACGCAGACCGGCTTGGTTGCCTGCGCCGCCGTTGACGACTACCTGAACGGCACCATCAAGAAGCACGAGAACACCCGCGCCGAGAAAGAGGAAGGCCGTGTGCGCCACGTGCGCGAATGCAGTGCGCAGACCGGTCCCATTTTCTTGGCATACCATCAAAACGACCAGGTCAGCGACGCTTGCGAGGCCGCGAAGGCCGGCGAGCCCCTATTCGACTTCACCGGCGACGACGGTGTGCGCCATCGCGGCTTCGCGCTAGCCGATCCCGTAGCGATCGAGGCCGTGCGTGCAGCCTTCGCCGACATGGACAGCGTCTACATCGCCGACGGCCATCACCGCAACGCAGCAGCTGCGCGCGTTGCCAAGGAGATGCGTGCCGAAAACCCCGACTACACGGGCGAAGAGCCGTTCAACTACTATCTATGCGTACTGTTCCCCGATTCCGAACTGGCCATTCTTGATTACAACCGCGTACTGAAGAGCCTGAACGGCCTGTCGGCCGCCGACTTCCTGGCCGAAGCCGAAAAGCGCTTCAATGTTTCCGAGATCGGTCCCGAAGGCAACGCAGAAGCCGCACGTCCGCAGAACAAGGGCGAGTTCAGCATGCTGCTTAACGGCACCTGGTATCGCCTGGTGGTTCGCCCCGAAGACCGCTCCGACGACCCGGTTGCGGGCCTGGACGTCTCGCTTTTGCACGACATCCTGCTTGAGCCTGTTCTTGGCATCCACGATCCCCGCACCGACGAGCGCATCGACTTCGTCGGCGGCATCCGCGGCCTTGACGAGCTTGAGCGCCGCTGCGCCGACGACAGCGTCTGCGCCTTCGCGCTGTACCCCACGTCCATCGCCGAGCTGTTCGCCGTTGCCGACGCGGGCATGCTGATGCCGCCCAAATCCACGTGGTTCGAGCCAAAGCTGCGCAGCGGCCTGTTCATCCACGAAATCTAAGGCGCGACCTCAACCAAGCAGAAACGCAACAAGAACGAGCCCGATGGCAATGCCATCGGGCTCGTTTCATTTGCTTGTTCGCCAACGGGAACGGCAGGTTCGCTATCGAAAGGCGTTCGCCGTCAGCCTGCGCTTTACAGCTGCGGCTCTTCCTTCAGCATCTCCACGAACTGGGCGAAGGTGTCGGCAATAGCGATCTGCTGCGGGCAAACGCCCTCGCAAGCGCGGCAAGCGATGCACGCGCTGGGTCGCTTGTCCTCGGGAAGCGCCGACACGGCCATGGGCGCCATGAAGCGCATGCCCACGCGCGAGATGTGCTCGTTGT
Source organism: uncultured Coriobacteriaceae bacterium (assembly GCA_937937585.1). Lineage (GTDB taxonomy): Bacteria > Actinomycetota > Coriobacteriia > Coriobacteriales > Eggerthellaceae > UMGS1502. The sequence continues at coordinate 170,377 of CALDCB010000012.1, read as the reverse complement.
AAAGCGAGATCAGGTACGGGATATCAAGCCCCATGGGGCAATGGCTGGTACAGTAATGGCACTTGGTGCACGGCAGCTTGCCCGCGGTTGCCAGGCGATGGCCCACCGCAAGAATGGCCTGCATCTCCTGTTCATTCAACGGCTTGTCTTCGCTGAACAGCTGGATATTCTGCTCAAGCTGCTCCATAGTCGACGAACCCGAGAGGACCATGGCAACACCGGGGATGCTCTGGAGGAAGCGATATGCCCATTCAACAGCGGAAACACCCGGGCGAAGCGCCTCAAGCGCTGGCTTGTCGCAGTCTTCGAATTCCACCAGGTTGCCGCCGCGCAAGGGCTCCATCACCCAAATGGGCATATTCAGCTGATTAAGATACTCGACCTTGCGATTGACTTCTTGGAAGGTCCAGTCCATGTAGTTCAGCTGGATCTGGCAGAACTCCATGTCGTCGCCGTACTTATCAAGGAAGCGCTTGAACGTGTCAAACGATCCGTGGCACGAGAAGCCCAAGTGCCTGATGCGGCCGGCCTTCTTCTGCTCGACGAGATAACTGATGGTTCCGAACTGCTCGTCGTCAAGATACTGTTCGATGTTCAGCTCGTTCACGTTGTGAATGAGATAGAAATCAAGGTAATCGACCTGCAGTTTCTCAAGCTGCGTCGCGAAGATCTCTTCATGCTTGCCGAAATTCGTCACATCATAGCCGGGGAACTTCGAAGCCAAGTTGAAGCTTTCACGCGGATAGCGCTTCAGCGCGCGACCGGTCGTCAGCTCGGAGTTGCCGCCGTGGTAGCCCCACGCGGTGTCGAAATAATTCACGCCGTGGTTGTACGCGTAGTCGATCATCTCGAACGCGGCCGCCTCGTCGATCTTGCTGTCGCCCCCGTCAAGCACGGGAAGGCGCATCAGGCCAAGCCCGAGGTTGGAAAGTTTCTCATCTTGGAAATCGCGATAAATCATGTGGTCCCCCATCCCTTGCGCTTTTGCGTTCATTTCAATTCGAAGCGAAAGCGAATCCAATTATATGCGACCGACAAAAGCCAGGAGAAGGGGGTGCAACGACGCTGAAACAATTCGGCAAGCGCCTATTCCTCGATGCTCCAATAATTGCCGGTCTCGTGCCAATTCGATATGCGCAGGCTATCGCCCACGATGGCGTACTCGCGCCAACCGATTCCGCGCAGGCCGATGCTGTCGGTGGTCAAATAGGTGCGCACACGATCGGGGTCGTTCACCTCGAAGAACGTCTGGCCGCTGCCGTATTTCGACGAATCAAGTCCCATGGCTTGGGCGACCGTCGGCAAATAATCGTGATGGCTGACGGGCATGCCCGACTTCTGAACGCCGCCCGCCGCAGGCCCGGTCACAGCACCCGCCGCAGCGCCGCCGGCAGGCTCATCGACGCTTTGCTTCGCGGGCTTCACCAACATGATGGGCGTGCTGGTGGTGGTCAGGGGCTCAGGCGTCAGGAACCACTTGCCGTGATCAGCCGTGATGACGATGGTCGACTGGTCGTACACGCCCAGCTCTTTCAACTGGCGAAGGTATTCGGCCACGATGTGCATCGAACCCTGCGCCTGCTGCTCTTTAGTGGAATTGTCGGTACCCAGGTCGTTCGCGTGCTCGTCGATGGAGTACGGGTAGTGGGCGCCCAACAAGTGAATGAAACGGAACGCACCGGCGGGCGCATCGTCGTCAACCGCAAGACCCTGGCGCTGCAGCTGGCCGTAGTAGCGCGGATCGTTCATGGTGTAAACGCGCTCGCCCGGCTCGGCGTCGGGGTTGTAGCTGACGATGCGGCCGTTGATCTGGTCGGTGTAATACCAGAAATTGTGCTTAAGGGGCCACGGGGCATCGCGGTACAAGGCGATCTGGCACAAAGCCTCGAAGGTGCCGCGGAAATCCAAGCTCGATGCCGCAACCTTGTGCATGTTGATGGTAGTTGCCGCAATGGCCTTCTGCTCGGCTTCGGGCAAGCTTCCGATCTGCAACGAGTCGGTGTACAGGCCAACCGAGTAGCCCGCGTTCTGCGCGTCGGCTAAGAACGTTCCGCGCGCATAACGGTTCGCCAGGTAAACGTTGGAATCCTCGCCCACCTTGGGCAGCTCGCCCGTAAGCAGATACGGCACCGCGAAGCGCGTAGGAGTCATCGAACCCGTGCAGTTGGTGAACTCGGTGAAGTCCGTCATCTCATCAAGCATGCGCGAATTCATGTTGGAAACGGTATTCAAAAGCGTTTGATCGTAGGTGTCCAACACGAACACGATCACGTTGTTCTTGCTGGAAACCGAATACAGGCCGTCTTCGGTCAGAACCGACTCGGTCTGCGAGACCAAATTGGTGTGCGTGAGATCGTCCATGCCGCCCGCTTGCTCGGTTGCCGCCGGCGGGGCAATGAACAGGCTTGCCACGCCAACGCCCTGCACCACCAAGAGGCAAGCGCTAACCAAGGCAACAACGCCCTGGGCGCGGAATCGGTTGAACAGGCTGAGCAGCAGGGACAGCACGATGACGGAAATCCACACCGCACTGGAAATAACCATCATGGTGTTGTGCTCGGCCCACACAATGGTGCCGCCATCGGCAATCGGCATGCCGTAGTTCAACACAAGAACCTGAACGTACGCCGCAACGCCAACGCTGGCAACCAGTACCAGGAAGAAATTGAAGATACGGCCACGCAGGGCCGACAACAGAAGCGCAAGCACGGCAACGACTCCGACGGCCGGCAATGTCACAACCCACCACACGTCGGCAAGCGAGAACACCAGCGAGCCGGCGCTACCGCCAACAACCTCGCACGGGGCAACCACGAAGATGGTGCACACCGTGAAGGCGCAGGCCAGAAGCGCGTAGTTGAAACGCGTGCGCCACGTCGGATCGTACTTGCGCGCACGACGCCCCTTACGCTGGGCGCGCTTCGCTGCGTGCTTGCCCTCGCCGGCACCGACACTCGCAGCAGCGGCTTTCCCGACGGCATGCGCATCACTCCCGCTTGTAGCAGCGCCTTCGCCGACACCCGCAGCCGCGTTTGCCGGCATGCCCTTCCCATCGGTGCGATAGACGGGCGGGTCAACCTCGCGACGAGCGTTCTCGTCGAAATCCAGCAGTTTCATCAGCTTCTTGCGCGACCTGCGCGCCGCGACGCCCAGCACCGTGGACAAAGCGACGGCAACGCCCGCAACAGCCTGAATCGTGTAGGTCATGATGGATGGATCGACGTACGCGAACGCCGGTGCCGTCCAAACGGGCACCAAAACGACCGCGCACGCAACCGCCCAAAGCCCGTCGTGGAGCCCCGACAAAATGCGGACAACTGACGAGCGACTTATGTTCTCAACGTTTCCCATGCTCAGCATTATATAATGGCAAGTCGAGACGCCAAACGCGAAGCGGGTTCTATCCGCGCAACGGCATCCATCAACAATCAAAACCGACACGCGCACTTCAAGGAAGGCGGATTTCATGGTCTCGCGCATTTACGTAGAGAAGAAGCCCGGTTTCGACGTAGAAGCGAAACAGCTGCTCGCCGAACTGCACATTGCGGTTCCCGAGGGCCTTTCGCCCGAAGCGAATCTGCGTCTAATCAACCAGTACGACGTCGAGGGCATCGACGAAGCCCTGTTCGACCAGACCGTGCCCACTGTCTTCAGCGAGCCCCAGGTTGACAACGCCACCCGCACCCTACCCGTCAGCGGCGCCCAGCTTGCCACCGAAACCGCCCAGGAACTCGCCCGCCAAGGCAAGCCCACCACAGGCATTGTCGCACTTCCCGAAAACGTCCGCGTTTTCGCCGTCGAGGCCCTTCCCGGCCAGTTCGATCAGCGTGCCGACTCCGCCGCCGAGTGCGTGCAGCTCATCAGCCAGGGCGAGCGTCCCGTCGTCGCCTTCACCAAGATCTACGTCATCGAAGGCGAATGCACCGACCAGGCTCTGGAAGAAATCAAGCACTACGTCATCAACCCCGTCGAAACGCGCGAGGCAAGCCTCGCACCGCGCGAGACGCTGAAAATCGCCCAGCCCACGCCGCAGCCCGTCGAGATCGTCGAAGGCTTCACCAAGCTCTCCACCGACGAGCTTGCGCAGTTCATCGCCGATCGCGGCCTTGCCATGGACCTGGCCGACATCACGATGTGCCGCGACTATTTCGCCGAAGAGCAACGCGACCCCACCATCACCGAAATCAAGATGATCGACACCTACTGGTCGGACCACTGCCGCCACACCACCTTCGGCACCGAACTCACCGACGTGCAGATCGATGACGAAGTGGTCAAGGCCGCTTTCGACAAGTACCTCGAGCTTCGCCACGAGCTTGGCCGCGACGAGAAACCCGTCTGTCTCATGGACCTGGGCACCATCGGCGCCCGCTACCTGAAGTCCACGGGCACCCTGAAGAACCTCGACGAATCCGAAGAGATCAACGCCTGCACCGTCAAGGTGAAGGTCGACGTCAACGGCCAGGAAGAGGATTGGCTGTTCCTGTTCAAGAACGAAACCCACAACCATCCCACCGAGATCGAGCCGTTCGGCGGCGCAGCAACCTGCATCGGCGGCTGCATCCGCGACCCTCTGTCCGGCCGCAGCTACGTTTACCAGGCAATGCGCGTCACCGGCGCCGCGAACCCGCTGGCTCCCATGTCCGAAACGCTTGCCGGCAAGCTTCCCCAGCGAAAGCTGGTCACCACCGCCGCAGCCGGCTACTCCAGCTACGGCAACCAAATCGGCTTGGCAACCGGCCAGGTCAACGAGCTTTACCACCCCGGCTACGCCGCTAAGCGCATGGAGATCGGCGCGGTTGTGGGCGCCACGCCCGCCGACCACGTCCGTCGCGAAACGCCCGCCCCGGGCGACGTCGTCATCCTGCTGGGCGGCCGCACCGGCCGTGACGGTATCGGCGGCGCAACCGGGTCGTCCAAGGCTCACAACATGGAATCGCTTGAAGAATGCGGTGCCGAGGTCCAGAAGGGCAACGCACCCGTCGAACGCAAGATCCAGCGTCTGTTCCGTCGCGGCGAGGCCACGCGCCTCATCAAGCGCTGCAACGACTTCGGCGCAGGCGGCGTCAGCGTTGCTATCGGCGAGCTTGCCGACGGCATCCGCGTCGACCTGAACGCGCTTCCCAAGAAGTACGACGGTCTTGACGGCACCGAGCTTGCCCTGTCCGAAAGCCAGGAGCGCATGGCCGTCGATGTGGCTGCGGCCGACGTCGACGAGTTCATCCGTTATGCCCACGAAGAGAACCTCGAGGCCACGCCCGTTGCCACCGTTACCGAGGAAGCCCGCGTTCGCATGATCTGGAACGGCGACGCCATCGTCGACATCAGCCGCGACTTCCTGGCATCGAACGGCGCTTCCAAGGAAATGAACGTCCACATCCCCAAGCAGGAGGCCTACCAGGCAGCTTGGAAGGGCGACACGTTCGAAGAGCGCCTGCTTGACGTGGTCACCGACCTGAACGTTTGCTCCAACAAGGGCCTGTCCGAGCGTTTCGACTCGACTATCGGCGCTTCCACCGTGCTCATGCCCTTCGGCGGCAAGACTCAGCTCACCCCTGCTCAGGCAATGGTCGCCAAGCTCCCCGTCGACGGTGAGACCACCACGTGCTCCGGTATGGCATGGGGCTTCAACCCGTACCTTTCCGAGAAGAACCAGTTCTCCGGCGCTTACCTTGCCGTTGTCGAAAGCCTTTCCAAGCTCATCGCCACCGGCTTCAAGCGCGAGGACGCTTACTTCACCTTCCAGGAATACTTCGGCAGCCTGCGCACCGTCCCCGAGCGTTGGGGCAAGCCCGCGGCTTCGCTTCTTGGCGCGCTCATGGCTCAGCTCGACTTCGAGGTTGGCTCCATCGGCGGCAAGGACTCCATGTCCGGCAGCTTCGAGGACTTGGACGTTCCTCCCACGCTTGTCAGCTTCGCCACCGCCGTTGGCAAGACCGATCACATCGTCAGCCCCGAGTTCAAGGGCGCAGGTCATCGCGTCTTCTGCATCGAAGCCCGCAACTACCTGCCCGACGGTCGTCCCGACGCAGCCGGCCAGCGCGAGGCCATGGACATCGTTCAAAAGCTCATCGACGACGGCGTTGTGCTGTCCGCTTCCACGCTTGGTTTCGGCGGAGGCGCCGAGGCCCTGTTCAAGGCCACTTTGGGCAACCGCATCGGCTTCGGCCTGAACCACGACGTTCCCATGGACGTCCTGTTCAAGAACGCCTACGGCGCGTTCCTGGTCGAGCTTGCCGACGAGGCTCCCGAGCCCACCGGCAGCGACGCGGTCCGCATCAACCTGACGGGCACCACCACCTCCGGCTTCACCTTCACCGCTGGCGACGAGGTCATCGACCTCGACAAGATCCTTGACGCCTACGAGGGCAAGCTCGAGCCCGTGTACCCCTACCGCAGCAAGGCCGTCGGCATCGAAACCCCTCAGGTCGAGACCATCAGCTTCGCCGAGAAACTGCCGCTTACCTACGACGGCACCATCGGCGAGCCGCGCGTCATCATCCCCGTGTTCCCGGGCAACAACTGCGAGTATGACACCGCACGCGCCTTCCAGCGCGCCGGCACCAAGCCCGACACGTTCGTCATCAACAACCTGACGCCCGCTGCTGTCGCTGAAAGCACCAAGGAGCTTGCGAAGCGCATCCGCGAAAGCCAGATCCTCATGATCCCCGGCGGCTTCAGCGGCGGCGACGAGCCCGACGGCTCCGCCAAGTTCATCACCGCGTTCTTCCGCGCCCCCGAGGTCACCGAGGCCGTGCGCGAGCTGCTATGGAACCGCGATGGCCTGATCCTGGGCATCTGCAACGGCTTCCAGGCGCTTATCAAGCTGGGTCTGGTTCCCTTCGGCGACATCCGCCCCATGGACGAGAACTGCCCCACGCTGACGTTCAACAACATCGGCCGTCACCAGAGCAGCATCGTCCGCACGCGCATCGCGTCCACCATGTCCCCGTGGCTTTCCCGCTGCGAGGTTGGAGACATGCACACCGTGGCCATCAGCCATGGCGAAGGCCGCTTCGTCGCAAGCCCCAAGCTGCTTGAGCAGCTGAAAGCCGCTGGCCAGATCGCCACCCAGTACGTCGACGCAAACGGCAACCCCTCCATAGACCTTGCCGCCAACCCCAACGGTTCGGTTTGGGCAATCGAAGGCATCACCAGCCCCGACGGCCGCGTCTTCGGCAAGATGGGCCACAGCGAGCGCTGGAGCGACGGCGTGTACCAGAACATCCCCGACCGCACCTTCCAACCCATCATCGAAGGCGGCGTCGATTACTTCTCGTGCTAACCGCCCAACGGCAACGCACTCGAACATCGCATACGCGAACACGAAGGAAGCCCGAGCCAATGCCCGGGCTTCCTTTTTCTTGATGCAAGTTGACGGCGATACAGCAGGCGCGGACGATTCGCCTCCCGCCCTTGCGGTGCTGAGGCTGACGAAAGTCTGCCCCACCTAGCCCCAGATTACAGCTGCCAACCCTCGGCTTCTTTTTGCAGAACCACCATCCGGGCGAATCGGCCGCCGACTGCTTTCAGTTGCTCGGGCGATCCCTGCTCGGCGACTTGGCCGTCTTCGAGGACGACCACCTTGTCGGCGGCTTCGACTGTGCGCATGCGGTGCGCGATCACGATGACCGTTTTACCTGCTAGTAGCCTTGAGAGGGCTGTCTGCACCTTGGTTTCGTTCTCCACGTCGAGCGAGGCCGTCGCCTCGTCGAGCAGCACGATAGGCGCGTTCTTCAACAGCGCTCGGGCAATCGAGATCCGCTGGCGCTCGCCGCCGGAAAGTTTGGAACCGTTCTCTCCGATCTTCGTGTCGTATCCCTGCGGCATGCGGCTGACGAACTCGTCGCAGTTCGCGGCTCGCGCGGCGGCCAGCACCTCAGCGCCGGTGGCATCGCGGCGGCCAAGGCGGATGTTGCCCATCACCGTGTCGTCGAACAGCAGCACGTCCTGGAACACGATGGCGTAATCGCGCAGCAGCGTTTCAGGATCAACCGTGGACACGTCGATGCCGCCTACGCGCACCGTGCCGCCCGTAGCGTCCCAGAACCGCGCGGCAAGGCGCGCGCAGGTGGACTTGCCCGAGCCCGACGGCCCCACCAGCGCCGTCACCTGGCCTTCCCGCGCCGTGAAGCTCACGTCGGCCAGCACGCGCTCCCCTGCTCGCCCGTCGTCGCCGGCGCCGTAGGAGAACGCCACGTGATCAAACTCGATATCGTGGCCCTCCGGCGCGAACTCGGTCGCACCCGAAGCCATGGGCTCCTCCATGATCGAGCGCATGCGCGCCGCCGACGTCTCGGAGGCGAACAGCTCGCTGACCAGCGCGAGCGCCTGATCGAACGGGGCATAGATGCGCGAGATCATCAGCAAGTACGCAAACATGACCATGAAGTCGATCTGACCTGCGGCGATAAGGTTTGCGCCCGCAATGAGCGTCGTGGCGATGCCCAGGCGCAGGATCGCGTACGCCGTGTTCACCAGCAGGCCGTTGGTCAGCTCACCCCTCGCGCATTCGCGTTCGGTGACGTCGATCGTGGCGTTCAGGCCCGCCAGGTAGTGCCGCTCCTGGTTGGTGGCGCGAATCTCGCGCACGCAGTCGAGCGTCTCCTGGATGCCCTGCGTCACCTTCAGCTTCGCCATCCTATTGCGCTCGAACACCGGCTTCATCGGCTTGCGCGTGGCGAACAGCAGGGCAAAAGCCACCGGAACGCTCCAAAACGCGGCGATTGAAAGCTGCCAGCAGAAGAACAGCGAGCACACGAACACGATGGACGTCGAGATCACGGCGCCCCACAGCTCGCCGAGCACATGGCTGTAGGCGTGTTCCATGACCTGCACGTCGCCCATGATGGTTTCGGTCAAATCCGCCAAGTCGCGCCGCCCGAAAAACGACAGCGGCAGCTTGCGCAGGCGCTCGGCGATCTCGATGCGCTGATTGCCGCATTCCTCGTAGTAGATGCAGTAAGAGTAGTAGTACTGCTGCCAATTGGACAGCAGCAGCGCCGCGAAGAACACCGCAAGGCCTATGGCGAACGGCACCGCGTCCGGCAGGTCGGCGCCTTCGGTCAGGTGCTTCACGAACCCGTCCATCACCAGGAACAGAAATGCCATGCCAGCCATGGTGACCAGGTTCGTAACGCACGTCCAGAACACGCCGCGCTTCACGCCGGACATGCCCTTGTCGGAAAGGAAGTACTTCTTCTTAAACGAGGCGAACATCATGCCTCACCTCCCTTCATAGCGGCCGCTTCCGTCTGCGCGCCCGCTATCTTCCAGCTTGCGGCCTGCTCGTAGTCGGCCCACATAGAGGCGTACAGCCCGCCGGCTTCCGCCAGCTCGACGTGCGTGCCGCGCTCGACCACGCGACCTTGATCGAGCACCACGATCTGGTCGGCACCCACCACCGTCGAAAGCCGGTGAGCGATCATGATCACCGTGCGGTTCTCGGCCAGCTTTGCGAACGCGCGTTGTATGAGGGCCTCGTTTTCGGGGTCGGCGAATGCCGTGGCCTCGTCGAGCACCACGATAGGCGCGTCCTTGAGGATCGCGCGCGCAAGGGCGACGCGCTGAACCTCACCACCCGACAGGTACGCCCCGCCGACACCCAAGCGCGTGTCAAGTCCATGCGGAAGCTTCGCCACTATGTCGTCGCATTGCGCAGCATGCAACGCGGCAAGCACCTGCTCGCGCGTGGCGTCGGGCCTGGCTGCGCGCACGTTTTCCTCAAGCGTTCGGCTGAACAGCTGGTTGGTTTGGAAGACGAACGCGATCTTGTCCATAAGCTCATGCGGGTCGGCGTCGCGCACGTCTATACCGCCGACGAGCACGCGCCCGGCGGTTGCATCCCAAAAGCGCGGGATCAGGCTTGCGCACGTCGACTTACCGCCGCCCGACGGCCCCACGAGCGCAAGGGTCGTGCCCGCGGGGACTTCGAAGCTAACATCGTCGAGCGCATTGGTTTCGGCGCCTTCATAGGCGAACGACACGTGCTCGAAGCGCACGTCGCCGCCTTCGATAGGACGCGGGTTCGCGGGGACCTCAAGCGGTTCCGCCTCCAGGATCGCTCGCACGCGGCCAAGGGAATCGCCCGCCATCTGCGACGCTTCGCTCATGAACATGAGCTTCGCCATGGCCGTGGGAATGACCGCCGAGAAGATGGCGTAGAAGGCGAAATCGGCAACGAAGCTCGCGAAATCCGCTTCGCCAGGCGCCAGGATAAGCGCCACGGGAAGTAGGAACACCACCAGGCCGTTAAGCACCGACAACTGAAAGACCTGCGGTTTTCGGCAGAACGTGCCCGCGTAGTCCTGCGCCATGCGCGCGTAGTCGGCGATGGCGTCGTGGAACGCCTTGAAGGAGTACACCGTTTGCTGGAACACCTTCACCACGGGGATGCCGCGCACGTATTCGGTGCCGGTTTCGTTCATGCGCACAAGCGCCCCCATGTAGCCTTTCATGAACTCCATGCCCTTGCCGGACATCATGGTCATGAGGCAGCAGATCGAGATCACGATCGGGACCAGGCACGCAAGGCCAAGGCGCCAATCGAAGGCGAACAGCAGCGCGAGCATACCGATCACCATGGCGATCGAGCCCGCCACATCGGGCAGCACGTGCGCGAGCAGCGATTCGGTGCTGGCCGCGCAGCCGTCGATCACGCGGCGCAACTCGCCGGTGGCGTGGGTGTCGAAGTAACCGAGCGGCAAGCGCATGAGGTGCTCGGTGGTTTGCTTGCGCATGTTCGACGCCGTGCGGAACGCGGCCAGGTGCGTGCACATGAGCGCGAGGAAATAGGCCGCGATCGAGGCGACCGCGCCGCCGATGGCCCACCAGCCGTACGCGGCGATACCTTGTGCGGCCTGCCAATTCGGCGCGACTTCGATAAGGTCGCGCGCGACAAGCCAAATGCACACGTAGGGCACGAACCCGAGCAGCTGCGATACGGCGCTGAGCGCCAAACCGAGGTACGTGAGCGGCTTTCTGCCGCCCGCGAAGTCGAGGAGCTCGGCGATGCCGTTGCCTTTGGGGGTGGTTGCTGGCGGGTCGGCGGCGTTTGCCGCTTCGCCGGCATGTTGGCGAGATGTTGGGCGAGGCTGCTCTTCTTCCATGGTCGTTCCTTCCCTATTCAGGGCTTTTGCGCGGCGCGTTTTGGGCGCTTGGTTGGCGCGGAATGCCTCTTGCTAGTTACCTTCGCGTAACTTATCATGCAAGGAAGCCTTGGGAAACATTTCCGCCGAGCGCGTACACGAAACCGAAACAACGGGAGACGAATCCGAATGACCGATGCTTCCGCCTACAACGCCATCCCGCGCGCGGTTCGCTCGCTTTATGAGCCGCAGCTCGAGCAGTTCGGGGTCGTCGTCCGCCGCAACGGCGAGGGCTGGTCGGGCACGGGTCGGGGCGCGTGGGGCCGCGGGTCAGCGTGGGGCATGCCCGTTGGGGATTTCTGCATCGTGTTCAGCCACGATGTGTACATGGAGCAAGATATGACGCTGGTCGAGTCGCCCGAGAGCATGTATGCGTGCGTGTGCATGGTGTCGGAGGATACCAAGGCTACCATGCCGCGGATGATCGACCGGCCGCGGGCGCTGCTCGACGGATCGCTGTACTCGTTCGTGCAGCCAGCGGGTTCGTTTTCCGACACGCTGCGCCAAGGAGGCCTATATTCGTCGCGGTGCATCTGCTTTTTGCCACAGTATTTCGAGGAGCTCGATCGGCGCTGGCCGGGCGCGTTCTCGGGGATGTTCGAGCAGTTCGGGCGCGCGTGGGATGATGCGCAATCGCGGATTATCATGTCGGCGTTGCTGGGGACCGGGCCGCAATACTGGCCAGGTTCGGCGCTGCTCATCCAAGCGCGCATCGAGCAGATGGTGGCGGCATTGGCCGCATCATGCGCTGGCGATGACGCCGCGCGTTGCGGCGCTTCGACACGCGAGCGGTCAGGGCTTGCCCTTGAGGCGCAGGCCGCCATCGAGCGCATGCTCGACGAGGGACGCGCGCCCGGCCTCGACGAGCTTGCGAGCATGCTGTTCGTGAGCCGTTCGCACCTATGCGCGGCGTTCTCGCGCGAGACAGGGCAAAGCATCGGGCGATACGCCAAAGCACGCCGAATCGAGCGCGCAAAGGTCCTACTTGCAAGCGGCGATTCGGTCGCGTACGTGGCCGAGCGCCTGGGTTGGCCGCGACCCTCGGCGTTCTCCCAAGCGTTCAAGCAGGCAACCGGCATCTCCCCCACCGGATGGCGCGATGCAAGCAAAGGATAATTGGAATGAGAGCGGCAGAATCAAGGAGCGCCTGGGCTTAGAAACGACAAGGGTCGGGGCCCCTACCGCCTAATCGCAGTTGATCGTCCCCTGCAGCGCCAAATACGCATCGGCAAGGATGCAGCCATGGTCGAAAGCAAAACCTTCAGCGCGGGTCACGCCCGCCTTGCACGATCCAAACATGCGCGGCGACACCGAGAACTCAACAAGCAACTCGGTTTCTGCTGCGATTGCGGTCAAGCGGTACTTCCCTGTTTGATCGATTTCGCTCAACGACAGGCGGAACCATTTCGCGTCCGCCGCATCATCGCCGGCACACGCCTGGGCGCTCTTATCGACAACGCCCAGATATGCTTCGGACGCGGTCCACGCGCGAGGATCGCGTCCCGGCGCACTGTACAAACCGAACTGCTCTAAGGAAACGTCCACCAGCCCTGTTTCCTCCCGAAGCTCGCGTACGGCAGCCTGATCGGCGTCTTCTCCCGGCTCGACGAACCCGCCCGGAAAAGCCCAGCAGCCCAAGAACGGATGCCCGCCGCGACGAATCAGTAGAACCTCCCATTCGCCTTCGGGGCCGCCAACAGGACGAAACACTGCCATGTCCGCCGTCAACGAAGGCTTCGGATAATCTTTCTGCTTGTATTCCGCAAGAAACTGCGCCTCGGTCAAGCCATTCGCGTCGACGTTTTCCATTCCTGCCTCCTTCGCTCAACGTTTCGATCATCGCACGCTGGCAACGCGGCTGCAAGCGAAAGAAAAGGCACCGCGAATGCGATGCCTTTTCTTTGAGCCTAACACTTGGCGAAAGCCAAGTCGGATTCAACCGTACGACTACTTTGCCGCAGCCTCGGAATCCATGAACTCCTTCAGGCGGGTGACGGTGTCCTTGGACAGCGCGTGCTCCATCTTGTGAGCCTCTTCGGCGGCAACCTCGGGCTTGATGCCGAGCTTCTCGACAAGGAACGCCTGAACAGCCTGGTAGCGATCCTGCAGGCGCTTGCCGTTGATCTTGCCTTTGTGAGTAAGCTGGATGGGGGCATAGCGCATGCGCGTGATGTAGCCCTCCTCCTCGAGAACAGTCAGAGCCTTGTTCACGCTGGGCTTGCTAACGCCCAATGCCGTTGCAACGTCAACAGAACGGACCATGCCCGTACCGTTATCCAACTCGTAAATAGCGCGCAGGTAATCTTCCTCGCTGCTTGTTGCCATGTTTCAACCTCTTCTTTCAAAACCAGCAACACGTAACTGAACTGCGGTTTCCCCAAAAATCACAACACCACAACCGTTATTTTACGGCTGCGGCATTAGCTGAATATGTTATCACAAGAACCTATAAGCCCCGAAGGAATCGCTCCCACCAGGCGCGAGAGGCAATACCTGTCTTTGAAAGGGCGTCGATCATCTTTTCCTGCTCGTCCGGCGAAAGGTGGCTGAACTCGTCTTTCATGCGCTGCTGCATTTCCATGGGGTTGCGCCTCATCTGCGACATGGCGTCGATGGCATCCGCCGAGGAAACGCTGCCCAACATCTGGCTAAGCGCGTCGCCCATGCCCTCGGGAAGAGAGGACGGATCAAGCCCCATCGAACGCAGCGCGTTGCTCATCTCGAAACCGGCGGCGCCCATGGTCGGAATCGGCGACTTAGCAGCGGCAGCAGGCGAAGGGGCTGCCTTTTCCGGACGCGGGAAATCAAGCTTGTACAGCTCTTCCAAGAAAGCGTCGAACTCGCGCGGAGCGTCGCTTCCGCCCTTCGAGGCCACGCTGAAGACGCCTTCCTTGAACATCGTGTTCAGCGACCAGCGCATCGAACCGGGGGCGGACGCATCGCCGTACTTCTCTTCCCACGAGAACACGCCCAAAGCGTCAAGCGCATCCTTGAAGCGCTGCGCCGTTTCCTGCGGAACCATGCGCGTGAACTGCGACGACGGGTTCGATAAGCTTCCCTTTTCGACATGCAGCTCGTACTCTTCGCCAACGCGCTTCATGCGAAAGAGCTTACGGCCCAAACGGTCCTGAACCAGCGTGAACGAGATGCTCTGGAACGGCGGGTTGCGTCGTGCGGATGTTTCTTCGGCCATGTGGCGCGCTCCTTGAATAATCAAAGCGCCGGGCACCCAGTAGGCGTCCGGCGCATCATGCTTGGATGGGGCGTAGTCTAGCAGATCTTGACAACCCAGCCGGCAGGACCCTCGATCTTGCCGCTTTGAATGGCGGTAAGGGTTTCGCGCAGCTTCTTCATAACAGGGCCGGAAGTAACGGCGCCGTCGGGGAACTCGACATCGACGCCCTCGCCCTCGATGTGGCCGACGGGGCTGATGACGGCGGCCGTGCCGCACAGACCGCACTCAACGAAGTCGCCGGCAAGCACCTCATCGAACTTGACCGGACGCTCGATGACGTTCATGCCCAGCATGTCCTTAGCAACGGTGACCAGCGAACGGCGCGTGACCGACGGAAGAATGGAGTCGGTGTGCGACTGCGGAACAACAAGGTTGCCCGCCTTGTCGACGAACAGGATGTTGGCACCACCCGTCTCTTCGACATAGGTGCGGCTCTCGGAATCGAGGTACAGGTTCTCGGCATAGCCGGCTGCGTGAGCCTCGACACCGGCCTTGATGCTCATGGCGTAGTTCAGGCCGGCCTTGATGTTACCGGTGCCATGCGGAGCAGCGCGGTCGTACTTGGAGATGCCCAAGGTGACAGCCGTGTCGCCGCCCTTGAAGTACGGGCCGACCGGCGTGACCAGAATGCGGAACTGATATTCGGTGGCAGGAGCAACGCCAATAACGATGCCCGAGGCGATCATGAACGGACGAACGTACAGAGTGGCACCCGAGCCGAACGGCGGAACCCAAGCAGCGTTTGCCTTGACGACTTCCTTAACAGCCTCGACGAACTTGTCCTCGGGGAACGAGGGCATGCACAGGCGCTCAGCAGAATCGCTCATGCGCTTGGCGTTCAGGTCGGGACGGAAGCAAACGATGTCGCCGTCCTCGGTGGTGTACGCCTTCAGGCCTTCGAAGACCTCCTGGCAGTAATGGAAAATGCCCGCACACTCAGACAGCTGGATGGAGTGGTCGGTGGTCAGGCCGCCCTCTTCCCATTCGCCGTTCTTGAAATTACAGACGTAGCTGTAATCGGTGGGCATGTAATCGAAGCTCAGGTTGCCCCAGTCGAGATCTTTCTTCTCCAACGAAATCATCTCCCATTAACGCGTATTGCCGCTGATCACCATAGCGAGTAGTTCACCATAGCTTTCATTTCTGGTGATTGTACTACCGTTTCCGCTGATCGAATAAGAGCGCAGCCAGCAGGTCAAGATCTGCAGAAAAACGGCAATTCAGATACAATCCAACTGATTAAAAGAGGAGCTGAAAGGCACCGACGCGCAGGTGTGCATGCCTTGAAGGAGACACGATGTCCGACGATTTCATGAGCGACGAAGCTCGCAAGGAAGCCGCACGCAAACGACTGCAGGCTCGCCAGGCGAAGCGCAGCGAAGCGCAGCCGTCCAGCCACGTGCGCATGCCGCAACCGCACCGAGGCGCAGAGCATCCGCAAGCACAGGATTCGACGTCTGCGTCTGCTCCCGCGTCGGAGCGCCCACGCGCGCCAAGGCCTCAGGCAGACGCGCGACGCGCCTCCAGGCAGCAAGCTGGCGGGCACGACGGAGCCAGGCCGCGTGCGCCAAGGCCGCAACAGGGCCAGCAAGTCCCCAGGCAACGCGCGCCGGAATCACGCGAACCCAAGCCACGCGCTCCAAGGCCGCAAGCCCAGCACCCTGCAGGGTCGCAGGCGCCGCGTCAATCGCATCGTCCGCAAGCGCCCCGTTCGGGCGCGAACCGCAAACCTGCGCAGGCATCACAAGGCTCGAAACAGGCCGCCAACGCTCTAGCGGGCGTAGGCGCCGCCATCGCAAACGCATTCAAGGGCGTCGGCAATTTCTTCGCGAACGCCTACGCTAGCGCCGTCGATCGCTTCGGCAAGCGAAACGCCCTCATTGGCATTGCAGCGGCGGTCGCCATCCTCATTATTTTGATCGTAGCTATCCGCGCCTGCGCCACGCCCGCCGATCCCGTTCAGCAGGATCTTCGCGAGGCCCAGAAGGCCGTGAGCGCGTCTTCATATTCCAACGAGGACGGCTCGAAGCCCGACAAAGCCGCGCTTGAGAACCTTTTGGGCGCCGAAGACACCGCCGCTCTGCTGCAAACCGCCAGCAGCAACGAGGACGCATACTGGGTTGCCTCGCATCCCGACTCGTACACCACCGACGGCACCGCAGTTCAGGGCAAGCTTTTACGCTTGGCCGGAAACGAGCCCGAAGCTGCATCGTTCGTGCGCGATTGGCCCAACATGTACCCGCAGGACAAGCCCTCGGGCGACGCATCCACGTCATCCGCTGAAAGCAAGACCAACGTGCCGCGCCTGTATCAGTGGGACAAGCGCTGGGGCTACACCCAGTACAGCTCCACGACGTTCGCGCTGACAGGATGCTGCCCCACGTCGTTTGCCATGGTTTACCAGGCACTGACCGGCTTAACTGACAAGTCGCCCTACGATATGGGAGTCATTGCGACCAATGGCGGTTTCGAAACACAATACGACGGCACCGACACCAAGTTCCTTTTCAGCGCCGCCGAGCAGCTGGGTCTTACGTGCAACCAGCTGAACCCCCAGCCTTCCAACCTAACTGCGCCGCTTTCCGCAGGTCAGGTGCTGATCATCAACGTGGGGCCCGGTGATTTCACCCAAAACGGCCATTTCATCGTGGCGTGCGGCCTTGATGCCGACGGCAAAGTCATCATCAACGATCCCTACTCTGCCGAACGTTCCGAGAAAACCTGGGATGTCAGCACCTTGGTCAGCCAGTCGAAAATGTTCTACGCATTCTCACTAGCCTAAGAGATTATGTGCCAGCTGGGCTTCCGTGGGATCCGGACTGAACGCGCTGAGTTTGTGGTCGCGCAAACCTAGATGCTGCAAAATAATCTTCTACAAGCCCTGCTCGACCCAATCACAAAGTCGCGCAGGGCTTTCTTATGCGATGCGCGAACCTAGGGGCACCGCCCGTGAGCGACGCAGCCCACATACGCTGCGCACAACGCACCCTCAAGGCACCCTGTCCGTCTTGGCTGCACAGATTTGACCGTTTTCAACGCGCCTTGCCCCTCCTGGTTGCACAGATTTGACCGTTTTGCGACCCTTTACGACGCGGAAAACAAAAACACACGCTCGCGCTCCTCGTCCATCATCGCAAAACCCCAGATCGGGCAGAGCACCCTTGGCGACCACGCGCCCGCGCCCGCGCAAAACGGGAAAATCTGTGCAAGCACGGTCAGCGCAGGGAGCGGTCCGTCGCAGGGCGAAGTCTGCGCAAGACGCGGTCTGTGCAGGGCGCAAAGAAAGGGAGCCGCCGAAGCGACTCCCTCAATTCGATCTTGCAGCAAATCTAGCCACGCTGTCGAACGCAGCCGGGGCATTACCGCCCCAAACGCCACCACTCCGAGTTATTCAGCGGAAGCGTTCACGCCGATCGTGCGCTTAAGCACGGTCAGGATGCCGACGATCAAGATGATGCCAACGGCCAAGCAAATCAGGAAGTTCTGCACGAAGCCGGCAATCACAAAGCAGACGAACGATGTACCGGCAACGGTCAGGGCATACGGCAGCTGCGTGTTGACGTGATCGATGTGATTCACATTCGCGCCAGCCGAAGCCATGATGGTGGTGTCGGAGATCGGCGAGATATGGTCGCCGCAAACAGCGCCGGCCAGGCATGCCGAGATGCCGATAGTCATCAGCGTGTAGTCGCTGGTGGCGAAGATGGCGGTAACAATGGGGATCAAAATGCCGAACGTACCCCAGCTGGTGCCCGTCGAGAACGCCAGGAACACAGCAACCAGGAAGATGATAGCGGGCAGCATGTTGAACAGGCTAGCTGCAGCACCCTCCATCAGGCCCGCGACGAACACGTCAGCGCCAAGAGCCGTGGTGGTGAGCTTGAGGGTAAGAGCGAAGGTAAGGATGAGCAGAGCCGGAACCATGGCTTTGAAGCCCTCGATCAGGCACTCCATGGCGCGATTGAAGGAGATGACCTTGCGAAGCACCAGGTAAGCAACGGTGGCAACCAGGGCGATGATGCCGCCCCACGGCAGGCCGATGGATGCGCTAGTGTCAGCGAAAGCGCCGATCAGGCTCATGTAGCCGTCAGCCTCGGGATCCCAGAAGCCGCCAACGTACAGCATGCCGACGATGCAGCAGACAATCAGGATGATGACCGGAACCATCATGTCCCACAGCGAAGCCTTCTCGTTGGTGACCCTAACCTCGCCACCAAGAGAGCCAGACTTGCCCTCGCGGTAAGCCTCGAGCTCCTTCTTGGCC
The DNA here is from genome assembly GCA_937937585.1 of uncultured Coriobacteriaceae bacterium. GTDB lineage: Bacteria > Actinomycetota > Coriobacteriia > Coriobacteriales > Eggerthellaceae > UMGS1502. The sequence goes on along the minus strand of CALDCB010000012.1, from coordinate 151,731 downwards.
ATAGGGCCGTAATCGAAGCCCATAATGCATAGCACGACGACGAAGACGATGGTCAAAAGCGAATAGAAGTTGAACGGAATAGCAGCGATAAACAGCTGGATGCCGCTCATGCCGTTATCAAGGTCGGAAGCGGTTGCCGAAACAGCAGCGGCCCACGAGGAAATCGGTGCGATCATGCAGATAGGAGCAGCGGTCGAGTCGATGATGTAAGCCAGCTTGGCACGGCTGATCTTGCACGCGTCGGTAACGGGACGCATGACCGAACCGACCGTCAAGCAGTTGAAGTAGTCGTCAATGAAAATTAGAACGCCCAAGACGAACGTTGCCAGCTGCGCACCAACACGGGTCTTGATGTGCGAAGCAGCCCACTTGCCAAACGCAGCGGATCCACCAGCCGCGTTGATAAGAGCGACCATGGCGCCCAGCATGATTAGGAAGATGAAGATACCGGCGTTGTTGGCATCGCTGATGGCGTGCACGAAACCGACAACCAGCGGGTCGCCGCCATCGGCAACGGGAATCTCGTTGCTGATGATGTTGTTCATCGTCTGAATGGGGTCAAGGCCTGCCAGCAGCAGGGCGCCCACGACGATGCCGATGAACAGCGAGCTGTACGTCTCTTTCGTGATAAGGGCTAGGACAATGGCGACGACAGGCGGCACCAGCGCCCAGAATGTGTTGACGAATTCCATGTAGTTCTCCCTATGAGATCGGCTTGCGAAACCCCCAAAACCGCGGGATCGCGGCCGAAAGCTCCTAAAATCAGTGGGCATCATTATAAAGTCATCGAAGGCAAAGCTCTCCGAAAACCGATCCATTCACGAGTCTTTAACGCAAATGCCCTGATTACGCCCACGAACGGTCGCTATTGCAGGGCGAACGACATCCTGCGCCACGCCCTCGAAACAAGGGAACGCGCCGCTGTCGCCCAACCGCGAAGAAACACCCCTACGAGCAAAACGACGTGAACGCTGTTCGCTTTACGATTTCTCGGGTGCATACAAATGAATGCTCATGGTGTTGAACCCCTCGTACTCAAGGTTCAAATGAGCACCGTCGGCATTTTCGCCGTAGAAGTAGTCGTTGCGCTTGCGGTAATCAACGTCGAAGCCGGCAGCGATGCACGCGTCCGAATACGCGCTGAACGCTTCAGGCGAAATGCCTCCCACATAAGCCTGAAAACCCGAAGCATATTCGGATTCGATCATGCCCTTTAACGAAGGAGGAGCAGGGAGCAACGCGCCCATACCATTCGAGGGCCACACGATATCGTTCATTTCAAGCGGCGCATCGATGCTGATGTCCAACGTGCCCGAAGACGTCCAATTGTACACATTCAGGCGGTAGCCTTCGGAGTTGTAGGCCTTGTAAGAAGTCCTTCCCGAAACGGAATCAACCGTGAAACCCCACTTCCGGCATTCTTCAAGGTACTCGTCGTAATCTCCCTCATCGGCTGGGACCTCGATGTTGAATGATTCGCTGTAATTCAAGGAAATATAGCCGGTGGTCGATTTCGGCTGCGGGATCTTCTGGGCCAAACCGCTGGTCGGCCAGTCGTAACTCGAATTCAGCCTTTGCGCCTGCTCCTTTTCGTACAACGCATCCTCTATTGCGCTGCAGGCAACAGAAAGAAGGATCAGGAAAAAGAAAATGACCGCAAGAATACGAAGAACACGGCGGCGCTTCCGCTTCGCTTCATCCTTGCGTTTCCACTCGGCCTGTTGTTTCTTAAGTTCCGCACGAGTGCGTTCTTTCTCGACGGCAAGCTCTTTCTCGTCGATCGCACGCAAGCGCTCAAGCGTAGCCGCATCAAGCGGCTCGCGATTGCCGCAATAGGGGCATTCCAAAGCCAAGCCGTCGTCGCTTAGCTCCATCGCGCCGTTGCATTTCACGCAGTCCATATGGAAATCGGCGTCGGAAGACTTCTCTGCCATCGGTCTCTCTTTCGGGTGTTTACGAGCGAAAAACAGTAAGGAACAGGGTACGACATACAAGGTTACGCAACAAGAAGAGGCAGCGTCGGTAAGAACGCCGCGAAAACTCGTATGGCGCATGTTGGGCGCGCGTTGGACGGACGTTGGCTCAAGGCCGAAAACACGTTGGATGAATGACAGCCAAACACGAAATCGCAGCTAAGAAATGCAAAGCGACCCCATGCGCACATTGCACGGGGCCGTGGGGTTGCGGTGTTTGAATCACGAAGCTGAAACGCTAAGCGTTCGCAACCTGAAGGCTGCGCTCCATGGCGTAACGCAGAAGATCGCTGCGGTTGATGGTGCCGACGATGCGGTCGCCCTGAACAACCGGCACCTTCTTCAGCTTGTGCGTGGCAAGCAGCGAACACGCCTCTTCGAGCGTGGCCGAAGAATCAAGCGAGACAAGCTTATCGGTAGCGATGTCGCGCAGCGGCAAGTTCAGAAGCTCGCTCAGGCGCTCGTCAAACGATTGGTTGTTCGCCGCCTCGATCATCGTGTACGCATTGGTGATCAGCGGGTGCTTGTCGGCAAGGAACCTGATGACGTCGCCGTCCGACACGAATCCAGCAGGCTTGCCCTGGGCATCCACCAAAGGAAGGCCGCCGATCTTGCGATCGACGAACAACTGCATCGCAGCGCTAACGGGCGCATCGGCGGGAAGCGTGTAGGGCTCTGGCTGGACAAGGCGCGCCAAGAGACGCTCGTTTGCAGGCATGGCCTGGCGCTTAATCTTGTCATTCTCCCTACGCCTTACGGCCGCGCGAGCATAGGCGAAGCCGATCAGCGAACCAGCCGCCGCCACGAACATGGCAACCGTCATGGCCGACGAAAAACCGTTAGCCAAAGCAACCTGTGCCGACGCGCCCGATGCAAGCGAACCCATCTGACCCGAGGTAAGGATGCCCGTGTAGAGAGATGGCGCGATGCAGGCCGCGATCTGAACGAACGTGGTGGAAAGCGCCACACCAAAGGGGTTCTGCTCGGGAGTGAGCGTCTTGAAACCCGCCGACTGCGACGGCGAGAAGATCAAGCCGGTGCCCGACATGACCAAAAACGCGCCAACGAACATACCCGGAAGCGAAAGAGTCGGAGCCAGGAAAGTCAGAACCGCAAAACCGCAGGCCACAACCGCATATCCAACGGGAAGCAGCGGCCATTCACCGCGCGAGTCCATGATGCGGCCGCCCAAAAGCGACGTTGCGGCGTTGCCCAACACGGGAATAAGGATGGTCAAACCCGCCATGAACGCCGTCAAACCAGTCGCTCCCTCAAGATACATCGGCAGCAAAACGCTGCAGCTGAAGCTTCCCATCATGGCGATGGTGGTCAAAATGATGGACGGCCAAAACGCAATGCTCTTCATGGGCGTAAGGTCGATCAGCGGATTCTCGCAACGCAGCTGGCGAAGGATGAACAGCGCGACGGAAACAGCCATCACGACAAGAGAGATCGCAGCAACAAGCGTGTCCAGCGTGAGCATGACCAAGCCAAAGCTCAGCGACATCAAGAAAACCGCCGAAAGCACGACGGACGCAACATCAAGATGTGCTTCCCGGTTCTCCATGTTCTTGACCGAAGGAACGGCAACAATGGCCAAAACGACCATCGCAACAGTGGGCACCACGAAGATGCTGTGCCACCCGAACGCCGTGACAACCGCGCCGCACACGACAGGCGCAAGCGCCGGGCCGAACGTGATCATGCAGCTGCCAATAGACAGGTAGGTTCCCAGCTTGTTCTTGGGCGTGACCACCAAAATGGTGTTCATCATAAGCGGGATGAAGATGCCGCTACCAACAGCCTGGATCAACCGCGCAACCATCAACAGGGCGAAGCTCGACGCGAAGATGCCGACCAGCGATCCAACAAAGCTGAATAACGCAGCGGCGAAATACAGCGCGCGCAGCGGGATGCGACGAAAGAAAAACGCCATGCACATAACCACGATCGTGCCGGCGATCATGTAGCCGGCAACCGTCCACTGCGCGGCAACCGAATCGATGCCGTACTCGTTCATGATCGAAACGAGAGCGACGTTCATCAGGTTCTCGTTGAAACCTGCCAAAAAGGCGCTGCCATACAAAACGAACAGCAGCAACGTAAGAGACTTCCCTTGCATATACGTCCTTTCACAGCTTGCTCTTGCAACGGAAGACAACCGAAACGTGGCAGACGCGCAAGAGGGCACCTCTTCATGCGCCGCCTGAGGTCGAACATAGCAAGCAGAGCGCACTGACGAAATGCGCACGAGATGCGCCCGACGATTCAGTTGTCTTGGGTTTCGGCAAGCTGGCACAGATTCGCATGGCGACCCCGCTTTGCGGCAGTCGACGTAAGCTGCTCAGATTTAGGAGCACGCTTGCTCGATAACTTCAGTATAAACACGACAAGACCTTGGCTCTAGAAGCAAGGCGCGCAGTCCCACAAACATGCCACAGTGGAAGACGATGACGGCACCCGCAGCGAAGCGACAACGCTCGCAGCGCGCGACGTCGCAACGCACGACGCGGCAGCCCTATCGACAAGCACCGCGCAAAATGAAAAAAGCCGCCCATAAGGACGGCTTCGGCTGATGCCGTCGCATTCGAGTGACGACGCAAAACGACCCAACCGGCAAAGGGAAGGTGGACCGGCTGGGTCGATTCCTCTAGCGGAGCGGACGTTTGCAGTGCCCCGTTCGAGCTATATCGCTTCAGCGCAGGCGGGAGGGCCTATCGCGCGAAGCTGCAGAGAATGTTCAGCGCCTTTGGACGCTGTCGGGGCGGTTTCGCTTCGCGAAAACACCCCTCGGGCGTTCGGACCTTTGGACGCTGTCGGGGCGGTTTCGCTTCGCGAAAACACCCCTCGGCGTCTACAGATCCTCAGAGAAGATGCTGTAGGCAGGTGCGCCCTCGCACTGTGCGGGGAAGCGAACACCCAGCAGAGCCGCTGCCGTAGGCGCCACATCAACCTCGCGGATGTACATGTCGGTACGGAAGTTCTCCTTGATGCCGGGGCCTGCTGCCGCGAAGATCGGGCTGAGCGAGGTGTCGTTGTAACCAAGCGAGGTCGAAAGGCCGCCGCCATGGTCCTCGGCGTAAAGGCCGCTGACGTTGAAGATGATGTCTGCAGCGTTCGGGCCGCCCATGCCAAGCAGAATGGCGTCGCGGTTGTGCAGAGCGTACGCGAACAGGTGGTAACCCGTCTTCGGATGCTTGTACTCGTACATCTTCGTGATGATCTCTTCCTCGAGGGCGAACTGGTCCTCGGGTTCGACGATGCCGTGCTTGTCGCGGCCCTTCACGTTGATGTAGATGCTGTTGCAGCGCGTCATGATAGCGCGGGTCTTGGTCCAGTCGATCTCGGGGATCTCGTTGCCGTCCTCGTCGCGCTTCAGCACGGTGTAACCCCACTTGTGCAGCGGCTCAAGGCTGACGCCCATGTTGTCGCCCTGAGCGACAGACTCTTCCTCGGAGCACATCAGGCCGTGGTCGGAAACCAGAAGAATGGTCCAACCCTCATCCAGCAGGTGCATGAAGCTTCCGATGTAGTCGTCGGTAACCTTGTAGGTTGCCTCGGCGAACTTCACGACCTCGGACTCGTCGTAACGGCTGGTGTCGCGGTTCTTCATGTACTTCATGTAGCAGTGACCCTGCAGGTCGCAGTTGTGGAAGTGGCTGAAGATAACCTCAACGCCGTGCTTCTCAATCATGTAGTGCATGAACTTGCTCTGCCACTCGGCGGAGAGCTCCCACTGCGGGAGGTTGCACTTCATGATGAGGTCCTTGTCCAGGCCGGACATCTGGCTGGTCGGAACCAGCGGGCCGGCAGCCTCGATGGACTCCTTCAGCAGGCTCTTCGGGAAGAACACGGTGTCCTCTTCGCAGCTGGAGCCACGGGAAGCCCAAATGCGAACATAGGAGCCGTCCTCGGCGATCTTCAGAAGGCGCATGTTGCGGAAGATCATCTCTTCGCCGCCATCCTTGGTGGGGATGTAGTCGATGACGCCGGTGAAGACATCGTTCTCAAGAACGGTGACGGGCTCGGTGGCCTGCTTGTTCTTGTAGATTGCAACGTGATCGTACACGCCCTCGGCGTTCTTCAGGATAAGGGCGTTGCGGGTGACGCGGCCGTGCATCGTAAGAATGATGAATTCCTTGGCGCCTTCGGGAACCTCGATGTCCCAGCCCTCGGGCTCGGAAACGGGCGAGATCGAGCAGCCGGTCGGGAAGTCGGCGGTGCTCCACATGATGCCCTTCTCCTCGTCAAAGACGATGTTGTCATTGACGAAGCTGTGGTCGGGCGTGTAGCCGGGAACGCCGATGAACTCCTTGTAGGCCTGCAGGTACTTCTTCATGCGCTCCTTGGCCTCGGGCGTCTTACCGCGAGAGCACAGCGGGCGACCATCAAGGGTGGTCAGAACATGCGGGACGAGCTTCTCGTCGCCTTCAACTTCGGATGTGACAACCGACATGAATGCGCACGAGGGGGTCTCGGCCTTGGTGCTGGCGACGAAGATGGTGTCCATGTCGCGCACGTTGGAGTAAGCACAGGTTGCTCCGGGGGAAGAACCGTCAACGGTGAACAGGTTCGGGGAATCGCTGGTCGGAGGGAACGAACCGCCGGGCCAGTGCATGACAAGCGTCTTCTTGCCGGACTCGGCCGTGATGTTCCACAGCGGCTCGGCGGTCATGAAGCGCGAGCTGAATGCACCCAGGGTGATGTCCTTGTCGTCCTTAGCGGAGACGTTGTAGTCAATAATGCCGTGCGTCATGGGGTAAGCGCCCGTGCCCAGCGTTGCCCACATCGGCGGGGTGATGGTGGGGTTGGCGCCCAGAAGCATCAGGTCGTCACGGCAAGCGCCGCGCTCCATGAGCTCCTTCAGGTGGGGCATCTTGCCCTCGTCGACCATGCGCTTTGCCCAGCGAGGATCCATTCCATCCACGCCAAGCACGAGCAGTTTGTCGGTAAGACCGCGTGACCTCAACATTTCGAAACCTCTTTCTATGTCCGATTTGCTTAAGACCTAATGGGTGTTCGGCAGCTGCGCTTGCAAGAAGGCAACTGCCAGATTGCGCGACCACGGCTTTCGGCTTTCAAACCTGCGGGCCGCGCAACCCGAATGACGTGCAGTTGATGCAATCGACTTACATCGGGAAGAAGATCTGGGAGATGGGGATGGCGATGACCATCTCGATGACCAGCATGATGGGCAGGATCTTCAGAGCGGTCTTGCTCATCTCGCTCGCATCAGCCAATTCCTGCGTCATGGCAACTGCGGTAACCGGCGAAGCGGCAGGCGTTGCAAGAGCGAGTTGAACGAGGATCCACAGAAGGACGATGCACATCGTGGTGTTGATGCCAACGGCCTGAGCGTAGTTGACCAGGAAGGGCATGACCATAACGGCGATGATCATGTTGTTCGCAACGTTGGTGAGCACAACCGCCAGGACCAGCGAGACGATGATGAAGACCCAAGGAGACAGACCCATGAGCGACTTGAACACGGTTGCCATTGCGGCGGTGATACCCAGGTCCTTGCTGCTCATGTAGGTTGCCATCAGCATGACGACGGCGACCATGCAGACCTGACCCCAGTTAGCCATATGGAAGAGCTCTTCCAGGTTGGCCAGAGGCTTGCCCTCGGCGTCGGGAAGAAGACCGGCAACGATGCAGAGGATCATGCAGTAACCAGCGATACCGAACTTGGAAACGAAGACGGAGATTGCGCCCAGCGGCAGCGAACCAAAAAGGTTCAGGATGATGAGGCCGACGAACAGGAGCAGGGCGACCTTCTGGTCACGCGTGCACTTGGTCATCTCGCACTCTTTGCAGTACTCGGTCAAAGGCTCAGCGTCAACCCTGAAGATGTAGCGCATAACCAGCATGTAAACGGTGGCGATCAGGATGCCCATGGTGATCATGAAGCCAAGGTAGGGAACCATGTCGATCGGGATGTTCGGGAACATGGCGTTGTAGCTCTGGAAGAAGACCAGGCCGGTGCCGAAGAACGGGAAGAGGATCTGGCCGTTCATCAGGCTGAGTGCGCAACCAAGATACAGGAAGATGGCCAGCTTCGAGTTCTTCTTCACGTGGCAAGACTCAAGCATGGAGGTGACGAAAGCGCCGAAGATGATCATCATGATGATCGGGTTGAACGGGCCGAACGGGAAAGCAAGAACCAGGATGATCCAGATGGTCAGCCAAGGCTTTCCTTGCATGAACTTGTTGTTAAGCAGCAGGCTTACCAACCAGTTGAAGGCACCGTTCTTCATTGCGATGCCGATGGAGCCCATGCAAAGAACAAGCGTGAGAACCGTGGCGGAGCCGAACGTGGCGGCCATGACCTGGGTCATGCCGAACGTGAAGCCGGCGGAGACAAGTGCGACAAGGCTCGGCCACAGCATGTCGATGGTGATCCAGCCGTAGATGGCGCCGATGAAGCAGCCGAGCAGGCACATACCCTGCTGCGAGATGCCCAGCGGACCGGGAACGAACTGGAACAGGAAGCAGAACGCTAGAACTACGATGTAATGAATGATAGAAACGCGTTTTTTCGTTTCCATACCCTCCCCTTTCCGAAAGAGTTGAAATTACGGTCGCGCACCCCCCGCGCGCTAACCGCTATTGCGAACCGACCGTCTTCCCTCCTCAAAAGCTCGCGTCGATCTCTTGCCTCTTCTTTGGCGAACCGCGCATCGCTTTCGAACGATGCGCTTGGCTCGCGTTTACACTCCCTTGGCGGTTGCGGCTCCTTCTTCCGCTTCGCCTGTTGTATGTTCGGTTTATAGAACATCGTACTATGCTGTAGGTGGGTATTCCGAACACATTTCGCACTATATCACGCCAGATATAAGCTATGGTCGAGGTCGCGATTGGATATACCTATGGCGGAACCGAACATATCGGCATATCATATTCGGTAAAGTCGAACACGTAGGGAGAATCACGTGAAGATAACCGTTCAGCAGCTTCGCTATTTGTTAGAAACGGCAGAGCGAGGTTCCATCAATGCTGCTGCCAAGAGCCTGGGAATTTCGAAGAGCACCTTGTACGAAGCGCTGAGCCAAGTTGAAGACGAGCTGGGATTCAGCGTGCTCGACCGCGGCAAACGCGGCGTTTCCGTTACCGAACGCGGTATCAAGGTCATGAATGCGGCCGAGCGCGTTGTCGCCGAGATGGACGCGTTCGAGCGCGAGTTCTGCAGTCACAACACTGCCTCGTCGCGCCTGCATGTTTCCATGCTGCCTTTCGGCTTTGGCGTGAACGCCCTGATGAGCGTGGCCGAGGCTCATGCTCACGCGGACATCGATTTCAGCATCGAGGTCGTTCAAACCCCCAAGATGGCTTACGACATCAACAACGGCATGCGTGATATCGGCCTTCTGCTTCTTTCCGAAGGCAACGAGGGTGCCCTGCGCAAGTACTTGGAAAGCGGCGAGCTTGAATATCACGAGCTGTTCAAAGCGAAGATGTACGCGTATGTCAGCAGGCATCATCCGCTTGCCAGCCGCAAGAAACTTGATCCATCCGACCTGGTTCAGTACCCCATGTTCTATTACGAGCAGTACTTCTACATGAACTCGCTGCACGCAACCGACATGCGCAAGGCATTCCTTGCGGGTGACAGGCAGAAGGTCAACGACACGCTGTTCGCCTCGCTACGTGAGCTTACCGAGAGCATCGCCGAAACCGACGGCTACGCCGTTTGGTGCAACTTAACCGGCAAGGCGCTGTCAACGGCGGGCACGGTTGCCATCCCTTACGAGAGCGATACAGACATGAGCTTGGGCTACCTGGTGAAGAAAGGAGCGCCCATCAACGGCGTCCTGAGGGAATACATCGACGAGCTGATGAAGTATGCGTAGCTATTCCCGAGCATGACATAATCAAGCAAGACGCGGGGCGCATGGACACACCCTCTGCGGCTAGTGCTTATAAATGACAGAAGCCGTCTTAGGAGCGGCTTCTGTCATCTCTAGTCGAGCTAAATCTTGCCCCAATCCAACAGCCATCCAACATCCCTATGACAATGATTGCTCACTCTTCTTATTGATATTGATTCCCATTAGTAAAGCTGCTATATTCAGGTCATTAGGAGAAAGGGGCAATCATGCTGAATGCAGTTGAAGTCAAGCCGGGCATCTATTGGGTTGGCGGCGTCGATTGGAACGAGCGCAACTTCCACGGCTACACCACCGACTGGGGCTCCACGTACAACGCCTACCTCATCGTCGACGAGCATGTCACGCTCATCGACACTTGCAAGCGTCCCTTCGCTGACGACCTACTCGACCGTATCTCGCAAATCGTCGATCCCGCGAAGATCGATTACCTGGTATCCAACCACGTCGAGATGGACCATTCCGGCTCCATCCCCGTTGTCATGGGTCGCTGCCCTAACGCGAAGCTGGTCACCAGCGCCCCCAAGGGGCTTGCCGGCTTGCAGGCCCACTACGGAAGCGATTTCGATTACATGCCCGTGAAGTCGGGCGAAACGCTGAACATCGGCAAGCGCACCCTGACGTTCGTGCACACGCCCATGGTTCACTGGCCCGACAACATGGTCACGTACTGCGCCGAAGAGAAGATTCTGTTCAGCAACGACGCATTCGGCCAGCACTTCGCATCCAGCATGCATTTCGACGACGAGGTCGATCTGTGCGAGGTCATGGAGCAGGCCAAGAAGTACTATGCCAACATCGTGCTTCCCTACTCGCGCCAGGTCCAGAAGGCGCTCGAGGCGGTCGCTGGTCTTGATATCGACATCATCGCTCCTGCTCACGGCATTATTTGGCGCTCGCACGTGCCCGAGATCATCGCCGCCTACAAGAAGTGGTCCGCCAACGAAACCGACAAGTACGCGCTGGTCGTCTATGACAGCATGTGGCACACCACCGAGAAAATGGCCAAGCAAATCGCCGAAACGTTCGCTGAGAACGGTATTGCCGTCAGGCTGCTCGACCTGAAGGTCAACCACATCTCCGACATCATGACCGAGGTGCTTTCCGCCAAGTACATTGCCGTTGGTTCGCCTACGCTGAACTCGTCCATGATGCCCACCGTCGCCGCGTTCCTTTGCTATATGAAGGGACTGTCGCCGAAGAACCGCATCGGCATCCCGTTCGGCTCGTACGGCTGGGCTCCGTCAGGCCCCAAGGAAGTGGCCGAGTACCTGGAGAAATGCGGGTTCGAAATGCCGTGCGGCACCATCACCCACCAGTGGACCATCGACGAGGCTGGCCTGAAGGAAGTCCACGACAAGGTCGAGACCATGCTGAAAGGCACGGGCGAAAAGTAGGCCCGTACGCAGCGCCAGCCACAAGTCAACGGCACACTGCCGCCACCAGGCGGCTTAGCAAGCCAAGCGCACGATCACGCACATGCAACGAGGGCGACCCAATGGGTCGCCCTCTTGGTTTCGTATGGGGCTTTGCTCTTGGGAGCCCAAGCGTCTCGGACTGCGTTCCGCTCCCCCTCTAGATTCTTCGCCTGCTTCGGCTCGCGTTTCGTTTTCCCGTGATCACGCGCCGAACAGCGCCAGACCGGCAACCGGTACGCCGCCTTCCGCTTCCTCTGGAAGCGCGCACAGTCGCCACAACGATTCCGCAGGCAATCAACGAGAACAACGCGCCGAACAAGCCCGCACACTGGATTCCCGGGCCGTTCACCACGGCGCCGCCCACAGCCGTGCCAAACGCAATTCCCACGTTAAACGCCATCGGTTCGGTGGAGGCCGCAAGCGTTAGAGCCTTGGGGTACTCGTGACGAGCGACGTCCATGAACATCGTCAGGCACGGGGTGGAAACAACGTACATCGACAGGCCGATAAGCAGCGTGATGACGATACCCGGGGTCGTAGCCCCACCCACTATGAACAGCGCAAAAAGCAGGCCAGCCTGAATCAAGAAGGACACGATCAGCGCCTTCATGCCAAAGCGGCTTGTAACCCAGCCCGACAGCAGGTTCGACACCATGCACATCGCGCCGTAGCCCATCAACACCGCACTGGTTCCGATGGGAGAAACGCCCAAAACGCCCTGCAGGTAAGGTGTGACGTAGCCGTAGAAAACATATACCGATCCAACACCGAAGATGAAAACGCACATGCCGGCAATAACGCGCGAATCGTGCAAGTACGGAAGCTGCTCGCGCGCAGTTGCAGGCTCGTCGGTTTTGCCCGAGCGCGGCAGAACCAGAAGCATCGCAACGCTGGCGACAACCGAGATCACCAGCACGGCCACCAGCGCAATATGCCAAGACAGAACCTCCGCAGCCAGTTTGCCCAGCGAAGTGGAAAGAACCATGGCAAACGAAAATGCCGCGTAAACGACCGAAATAGCGATGGGCACGCGCTTCGAATCAAGAAACTCGGGAATGAAGGTGACCTCAACGGCAAGCAAGGCACCGGAAACCAGGCCAATGAGCACGCGAGCCAAAAGCATGGTTGAGAACGACGTGGCCATAACCGCCAGCATGTTGCCGATGATCAGCACCACGCTGTAGACAATCAACAGGGTAAAGCGCTTGAACCGACCCGTGACCAGGGCAAGGATGGGAGTTGCGACAGCATATGCCACTGCAAAGAATCCCATGAAGTCGCCCGTTTGAGACAACGAAACGCCGAACGCTTCTGCCAGTTCGGGCTGAATACCGACAACGACGAACTCCGAGCAACCAAGGGCAAAACCCGCAACAACCAACAGTGCGAGGCAAACCCTCACCCGCAACGCAGACACCGCTCCTCCAATCAATTCGGTCGCATACTCGCATGAGCAAAACGCGCCCGCAATCGTGCGGACGCTCACCTTCACGGGCACATGCTACAACACAGAAGCAAAAGGTTTAATACACCCAGCAAAGGTTTTCGACTCTGCACGAAGCCGACACCCCTTAGCGGCAGAATGGCTGGGCCGACTGGTTGCGGGGATTCACCAAGCTAAAGCGCAGGAGCGAATGACTTAAGGTGCTCGATATAAGACTGTTCAATCGGCCGAAGCTGGTGGCCTTTACGAACGATGTAACCCAGGTGCATGCGCTCGTCCGTCTCAACGGGAATCGCCAACGGCATTTTGAACAGCTCCTCCAACGCCATTCGATCGTTAGACAAGTTGCAATACATTAAGCAGCCGTCAATCTTCACGAAGTTGCTTAGCAAGCTGCGCGCCGGGGCAAAGAAATCAAGGTAAAGCCCGGCATGATCCTCTTCCTTGCCGGTTACCAAGATGCTGCGAGCCTCGGGAAGACCAAGGTACAGATACTGCTCAAGACCGAACGTCGGATACAAGCCAAGTTCGCCATACGAAACCGAGCTGCGCTCCGCCAGCGGATGGACAGGCGAAACGTAAACAACGAACGGAGCGTCGAAGAGCCGGTGAAACTCTAAGTCTTCATCCTGAACCATCTGCATCATGGCCTCGCCGTTGCCATGAGAGATGTGGACTATGCCCATGTCCACTTTCCCGTCGTGAACGCCTCGCATGATCTGCGAAGCGTGCGAGATGCTTGCGTAAAGATCTATAGGCTCGTCGACGTGCTCCCATGCAGTGTCTTCAAGCGCGCCAAGCGCGAAACCTAAAGGCGTCATCGAGACAACGAAACGATGGTCGCTGGAAAAGTGGCGAGCCTCGATGTCGAACCTTCGCTCGAACTCGTCCATCTCGCGAACGACACGACGGGCAGAATCGAGCAGCTCCGACCCTGAATCGGTTGCCTTCATGCCCTTACGGCTTCCTTCAAACACGGCGAATCCCACGCTTTTCTCTACCTGCGAAAGAGCTTGGGAAAGGGTTCCCTTCGAAGTTGAAAGCTGACGGGCGGCTTCGGCAAGCGATCCGGTCTCTGCGATTTTAAGAATGTAGCGAAGCTGCTGGATGGAAATTTTCACTAGTGCCCCTTCGTGTCTAAGCGAAAGCCCAACAGTGATTATGAAGCATTTCGCCGCACTGCTTAGTCTCAATTTTAACTATACGTTCGTTTATTACGTACGATCAGTATTCCTGATATTATCATTATTTATGACTATGAACTTATTGACATGCTATTATCACGACACTAACCGCAATTTGCGGCCACTATCCCAAAAAGGTCTTGCTTTAATGTGCGTTTTTTCCGCACGAATAGAGAGGGTTAAAGCAAACCACTAGCAAAAGGAGGATCACATGGCTCAACAAGCAGCACAAAAGGCGGTGAGTCCGATCCACTACGTCATAGTCGTGGCGTTAAGCTTCGGATTTGCTTACCTTCCGCCCTTCGCCGCACTCACCCCATACGGCATGGGCATTCTTGGCAGTTTCCTTGGTGCCATCTGGGGATGGCTCACCATTGGAATGCTTTGGCCCAGCCTGATCGCCATCGTCGGTTTGGGTATGACCGTCGGTTTCATGAAGATGATGGCAGCCGTCTTCGGCTCGCTGCCCTTCGTGCTGCTGCTTCTGTGCTTCGGCACCGTTGGCGTCGCCATGAAAAACGGCGCGTTCGTTTGGCTGGTCAACAAGATGCTCGGCAACAAGCTCATGCAGGGCAGGCCTTGGATCACCATGTGGGTCCTGATGCTCATCTCGATAGTCGGCGGTATCCTCAACCCCATCATCATGGTCATCATCATCTGCTCCTTCATCACGTCCATGCTGAAGGAATGCGGCGTCAAGCTAAACGACAAGCTCGCCATCGTCATGTACATCGGCTGCGCCTTCTGCGCAGGCACCTCGCAGGTTATCTTCCCGTTCCGAGGAACCGGCTTCACCATTCTGCAGGCGTACTACACCATGTTCCCCAACATCCACCTGAACCAAACGGGTTACATGGTCTTCATGATCTTCATGAGCTTGCTCATGAGCGTCGTCTTCGTGCTAGTGGCCCGCTTCGTCATCCGCGCCGATGCAAAGCCGCTTAAAGAGTTCTGCCCCGAGTGCAACGACGAGAAGATTACCAAGGACCAGAAATCCGCACTGCTCCTGTTCTTCGGCTTCTTCGCCATCTGCGCCATGACTGCCCTGCCGCTTGGCATCGTCACCGCCATCCTGAACAAGATCACCGTCGTTGGCCTCTGCATCCTCGGCGGCTGCGTTGGCGCTCTCATGAAGGCTGAAGACGGCTCGCCCCTGTGCGACCTCGAAGAGCTCTACCACATGTGCAACTTCGGCCAGGCAATCATGATCGGCTACATCATGGGTCTGTCGACGTTCTTCAACAGCGCCGACGCCGGCATTGGCGCATCCCTGGCCATGCTGTTCAAGCTGTTCTCGGGCCTGAACCCCTACGTCTTCATCATCGTCGCACTCGCCCTGGCGGTGCTGCTCACCAACTTCGCCAACAATGTCATGATCTGCATTGCCGTTATGCCCGTTCTTACCAACTACTGCGTGACGGTCGGCATGGACCCCAACTCCACCATCCTGCTGCTTATGTTCATGACGATGTTCGCAATCGTGACGCCGGCGGCTTCGCCCATCACGGCTATCGCAATGACGCAAGAGATGGTCACTCCTGCTCAATTCACCAAGGTTGCCGCCATCATGCTCCCCATCCTGTTCCTGGTTGGCATCGCTGTTGGTTACCCGCTCTCGGGCGCCCTGGCCGGAATCGTTTAAATCCCTTAACCAAATAGCTTCTCTTGAGGCAAAAGCCAACCCTCCCCGGGTCTTGTCTCTTCGAACAAGGTGGGGTTTCCTCCCAGCACCACCAACTGAAAAACGCCCCTCATCAGGGGCGTTTTTACTTCTGACTAGACCTTCTTCAACAGAATTTGGCAAGGCGGCGATATTGCGTAACTGGTAGTCCGAACTGCCACATGGTATAATGCAAAGCTGACGTGGAACGTTTGGTCACGCCCTCCACGGCCTACATGGTTAAGTAGCCGCTTTAGGAGCGGCTACTGTCGTTATAGAAGCTAATTAAAGCTAGCGATGCAGCAGTTTGCGGAACGCCTCGCGGAACGAGAACTCGCCAAGGATCGTCCGGGCGCCGTAGTAAACGACCATGCCCGCACCGGCACCAAACGCCAGGTTCTTGGTCGAAACCACCACGCCAATCGTAACCAGCGTCGTAATCAACTCGACCGTCTTGCTGGGATTGTTGAAACCGTCAACCAGAACGCGACGCGTCTGCTTCCAGTCGAAAGTTGAAATCGCCACCGTGATCATGACTCCCACCAGCGCAGCAAGCGGCACGTAATTCAGAAGCTCGCCGCCAAGCACCACCATGGCGCACAGCAAAACGCCAGCGCACAACGTGCTCAGCCTGTCGCGACCACCGGAATTCACGTTGACCATGGCCTGGCCGATCATCGCGCAACCGGGCATGGCACCCAAAAAGCTGCTGGCCACATTCGCCACGCCCTGACTTTTCAGCTCGCGGTTCGCATCGCTGAACGTGCCCGTCATCTCGTCGACCACCTGCTCGGTCAGCATGGTTTCAAGCAAACCGACGAACGCCAACGAAACCGCGTACGGCATTACGATCACCCACGTTTGCGGGTCGGCCAAAATCGTGGGCACCCAGAAGTTTGGCAGGCCAGCCGATATCTGCGCCATTGCGCCAACCGATGTGGTCGTTCCGCCAGTCAACAGGCTGAGCGCTGTCACCGCCAACAGCGCAACCAAAGTTGAAGGGACTTTGTCAGTCAGTTTCGGGAACAGATAGACGATCGCCATGGCCACCAAAACGAAGCCGAACATCAGCAGCGATCCACCTTTAAGAGACGAAATTTGCGCCGAGAAGATAACGATTGCCAGCGCGTCCACAAACCCCAGCATCACGGTTGCCGGCACAAAGCGAATGAGCTTGTCGGCATGAATGAAGCCCAACAGCAGTTGGACGATGCCTGCCAAAAGAACGGCGGCGAACAGGTACTCGGTTCCGTAGTCGGCAATAAGCGTCATGACCACAAGCGCCATCGAGCCTGCGCCCGCCGAAACCATGGCAGGACGGCCGCCCAAAAACGACCCCAGAATCAAAAACGCGATGGAGGTCCACAAGCCCAACGTGGGGCTCACGCCTGCCAACAGGCAAAATCCCACTACTTCGGGGATCACCGAAAAGGACGAAACAACGCCAGCCAACAGGTCATTCTTAACCTCGATGGCGGAATACTCGCTGAACATGCTCATTACCGAACCGACTTCCAATCAATCTAACGGAACGATTCTAGAAATATGCATCTATCTGCGGTAGCTACTATTAATTGAAAGCGGCGAAAAATGCATCAACCTTAGGACGAACCCCGCTTCGCAGTTAGGTTGAAAAAACTGATCTAAGACCAGGCAGACTCCAGCGCGTGAGCCGCATCTTCTGCGGCGGGCTCGCTCGAACCTTCGTATCGCAAAACGAAGCGCTGCAGTCCGTCGCAGGAAGACGGCGACTTAGGCAAGCCCGAGGCAGGCTCGCCCATCGCGAACGATCCCATTGAGGAAAGGCCAACCCCCGATTTCCGCGCCAGATCAGCCAACTCGCCCTCGGACCGCTCATCCTCTAGCGCCATAACGAAATGCAGACCGCCACCCAAGCCCTCAAAGTGCAAGCGATCAGCCAAAGGACCCTTTCGCAGCACTTCAACCAAAGCATCTTGCGAGCGACGCGCATGGGTGCGCAACCGATTGACATGCCGTTCGTAATGACCCTCTTCGATAAATCTTGCCAGCGCTAGCTGGTCAAGCGGGCTTACCGTATTCGAATAAAACCCCAGCTCTGCGCTGAAACGCTTCGCCAGCGATTCAGGAAGAACCAGATAGGCAATGCGAAATGCATCGCCAAGGCTCTTTGCGAACGAATTAAGATACAAAACCTTGCCGGCGGCATCGATACCGAACAGCGTAGAGACAGGACGGCCGCGCATGCGGAACTCCGAGTCGTAGTCGTCTTCAATAATGAAGCGCCCAGACGCTTCGCGCGTCCAATTAAGAAGCTCGCGACGGCGAGCTGCGGACATCACCACTCCTGTTGGGAACTGATGAGACGGCATAATATGCAACACATCCGCGCCAGATTCCGCCAACGCGCCAACATTCGCACCTTGCTCACCAACGGGGATCAATCGGGTTTCAACATTAAGTGCCGCGTACATTTTGGCAAGAAGCGGGTAGCCCGGTATCTCGATGGCGTATGTTTTACGACAGCCAAGAAGTTGAACCACCAACTGGTACAACGCTTGCGAGCCTGCTCCAACGATGATCTGATCAGGGGAAACACTCATACCACGATACTCGCGAAGGTAGTTAGCTATTGCACGACGAAGCTGCGGCGAACCCGCGGCAGTGGAAGCCTGCGCCAGCGATTCGGGCGTGCTGTCAGAAAGTACGCGGCGGATCGTCTTCGCCCAAGCGGAATACGGGAAGATCTTCGCAGCGGCATCGCCACGAGTGAAATCTGCTAGGACCGGATAATCGAACTCCGCGCCATCAACGGCCGACTCAGAATCTGACGGCGACCTACCTGCAGTCACCTGCGAATCCAGCACCAACCCATCAGCGGCAGCCCGAACATCTGGGGGCAATCCATCATCACCCGCACGCAAGCTCGATGACAATCCATTGGAAAGAAAACCGATTTTCTCTGCAGGGGCCAACTCGCAAACGAAATAGCCACTGCGTTCGCGCGACATCACATAGCCTTCAGCGACAAGCTGACGATACGCCGCCTCGACGGTTACCAGACTCACGCCCAAATGACCTGCAAGGGCACGTTTCGAGGGCAGCTTCTGACCTGCAGGAACAACCCCATGAGCAATGTCATGACGGATGCAACGATACAGATATTCATACAGGGTTTCGCCACCCCGCTTCGCCATGTCATACGAAAACATTCGCCCCTCCTAACGCCGACCCAACAAATTCCAATCCAGTCTTAACCATCAAGTCAAACCAAATCTCAATCTGGTCTTACTAATTTAGTCGATTCTGACTATATCAATACACCCAGACTGCGATTAATCTTCCACCCATTACACAGCAGAAATCAAACACACCGGAAGGAACCAATATGACCGAAGAACAGATCGCTGCCGAGCGCGTTGCGCTCAATCGCCAGCTTGCCCAGATGCTGAAGGGCGGCGTCATCATGGACGTCACCACTCCGGAGCAGGCTCGCATCGCCGAAGAAGCCGGCGCCTGCGCCGTCATGGCACTCGAGCGCATCCCCGCCGACATCCGTGCCGCGGGCGGCGTCTCTCGCATGAGCGACCCCAAGATGATCAAGGGAATTCAGGAGGCCGTCAGCATCCCCGTCATGGCCAAGTGCCGCATCGGCCATTTCGTCGAGGCTCAGATCCTGCAGGCCATCGACATCGATTACATTGACGAGTCCGAGGTCCTTTCGCCTGCCGACGACACGTATCACATCGACAAGACCCAGTTCAGTGTTCCGTTCGTCTGCGGCGCTCGCGATCTGGGCGAGGCCCTTCGCCGCATCGCCGAGGGCGCAACTATGATCCGCACCAAGGGCGAGCCCGGCACCGGTGACGTCGTTCAAGCCGTGCGCCACATGCGCATGATGAACCGCGAGATCCGCCGTATCCAGAACCTGCGCGAGGACGAGCTGTTCGAAGCCGCCAAGCAGCTGCAGGTTCCCGTTGAGCTGGTGAAGTACGTGCACGAGAACGGCAGCCTGCCCGTGGTGAACTTCGCGGCTGGCGGCGTGGCCACCCCTGCCGACGCAGCACTCATGATGCAGCTGGGCGCCGAGGGCGTGTTCGTCGGCAGCGGCATCTTCAAGAGCGGCAATCCCGCCAAGCGCGCACAGGCGATCGTCAAGGCCGTCGCCAACTTCACCGACGCCAAGCTGATCGCCGAGCTGTCCGAGGATCTGGGCGAGGCCATGGTCGGTATCAACGAAAGCGAGATCGCCCTGCTCATGGCCGAGCGCGGCAAGTAATCGCTCGCCATCAGCCAAACCCGCAAGCAGTCACAGGGCGCAACAGCCAACCCTGCAAACCAAACCTGCAAGCGAACGCATCATCGGGAAGGTCGCACGCACGGCCTTCCCTTCTTATTCGAAAAAGGGAGCCTTATGAAAACCATCGCCGTTTTGGCTGTTCAAGGAGCATTCATCGAACATGAACGCATGCTGCGCAAGCTTGGCTGCGAATGCATAGAGCTTCGCCAGGCGGCTGACTTAGATAAACCCTTCGACGCGCTGGTACTGCCCGGCGGAGAGAGCACCGCACAGGCGAAGATGCTCCGCGAATTGGGGATGCTCGAGCCCTTGCGCCAGCGCATCGCCGAAGGGATGCCCGTACTTGGCACCTGTGCGGGCCTTATCCTGCTGGCCGAAAAAGTCGAAGAGGGCGTCCCCGCAGCTGGCGATCCCAACGGCCCCGTCGCCGCGGGTGCAACCGCGGCTGGCGCGTTCGGAACCCTACCCGTCACCGTTCAGCGCAATGCTTACGGCAGGCAGCTTGGCAGTTTCCGCACCACCGCGCCCTGCGCCGGGCTGCTCGGCGAAACGGAACCGGCGGACATTCCCATGACGTTCATCCGTGCGCCGTTCATCAAGGAAGCTCACGGCAACGCACAAGTTCTTGCCCGGGTTGACGGCCGCATCGTCGCCGTGCGCAGCGGAAACCAAATCGGCGTCGCATTCCACCCCGAGCTGGATGCCGACACTCGCATTCACGAACTACTGATTTCGCTGATTTAACCGATGCAGCTCTCATGCAAAAAGGCCGCGACCCTCACGGATCGCGGCCTAAAGTGTTTCACGGATTATTTTCTTCCATGCCTTCTATCAACTAACCGCCATCGTAATTGAATCGCGCGTGCCAGACATCCCAAAGCTGAGGCACGTCCTCAATCATCAAAATCATCCCAATCGGCAGGAAGAACAGCGATCCCTTCGGAATTGATCGGCGCTTTATAGGCAAGTGCCGCGACCTGATCGCATGAAGGCAGCTCCGGCCTCATCTCGAAAGGCAGACCGCCAACCTCGACCGACTTTACAAGGAAGACGTTGATGGCATCCGAGAGACTCAACCCCCAATGAGAGTAAATCTCAGTGGCCCGCTTTTTCACTTCACTGTTCGTACGAAACTTTCCTTCAGCATTCCTGATAGCCGCAACAGTCATGATGGCCTCCTTACCGTACCCAGAGTTCACCCTATCCGGGTTATCGATTTCGAGTATTGTTTCAAATTGAATGGTAAAAACTTGGCCGATGCCGCAATAAAAATTGCAGCCTCCCCCCCCAGAATTGGACAGCAGGTCATTGTCTGTGGCATATCAGCATGGGAAAATTAGATTCCGCTATCTCCCGGCTTGTATGAAGTTTCGCATGCGCGAACCTGGCGAATCGGGTGGGCGCAATGTAGATCCACAGAACCGACCTGCAAACAAGGAGCGCCTTATGCACAGACAGCATGTTGCACCGCAAGCCCAGAACGAACCAGCTCGCTCATTCGCGGCGCGAAGCGTCGTACGGGCGCCAAAATCGCCGCCTTCGGGGTAAGCGCCCTTGTAGCGGGGCAGCTCCTGCTGCCCGGCGCGGCGCTGGCAACCGAAATGCCCGCGCCTGCTGCAGGGCAAGACGCTGCCGCCACGGCAAACGCAGACTCGGTCGAGCCCGGCGTCGCTAAGCCCGCAGCAGAAACCGCAGCAAAAGCCGAACCGTCCGCCGCCCCTGCACTTGCCTCCGAAGTTGCACCCACGGCCTCCATTGTCGCTGACAAACCCGCAGCGGCAGCCGTCGCACCCACAAACGAACCAACCGCTGCGCCTGCGCCAACGCCTGAACCCGCCGCAACCGCATCCGCCGCAGCAGCCGCCACCCGCGGCGCAACCGCCCCAGGCGGCAGCGAGATCAAAATCAACACCACCGTTGTCAACCATTTCTACGACCTAGAGCTGCCTCCTGCGTTCACGTTGGTCCAAGACGAAGCGTTCGTATACGACTTCCCCGACGCGCCTGAGAATTTCACCCTCTGGCGCAACGAGAGCGTCCATCTCTTCAGGATCGATCCCGATACAGAGTCCCTCGTTAAAACCGATAACGCCAAAGAAGCGAACGTTTCAATCAGCCTGGCCTCCGTCGACAATCACGAAAGGGCGACCTTGGTCTTTACGGGCGGCGACGCTGATCCTCTAATTTCCTACAGCTTGGATCTGTTCTACTCGATCTACATTGGTGCGGGCGCCGACTTCGACTTCAGCAACTTCAACAACGGGAAGGGGACCATTCTCGAGACGCGGCACGAGTACTACATCCGCTGCGTCTTTGGCAGCAACGTGTATCTAATCAGCACCGACACGACCGAGCCCGACCCCGATGTTAAGCCGAATCCCGAGGAGAAGCCAAATCCTGAGGTCAAACCCGATCCTGAAGTAAAGCCCGATCCAGAAGTCAAACCCGACCCGGAAACCAAGCCCGAGCCCGCCCCGCAGCCTGAGGCAGAAAAGCCCGCAGCAGACCCCGCACCCGCTGAGGTCACGCCTGTTGTTAAGCCTGCCGAGACCGCGCTGCCCGCAACGGGCGACAACGGCGCAATGGCAATCGCCCTTGGTGCCGCCGGCGCAGCAGCCGCTGCAGCCGCAGCTGGCGTTGCCGCGGCAAGGCGTCGCAACCGCTAGCTAGCGCCAAACGCGCCCGCCCACGCTCGCGCTGGAGCAAGGCTTTACATCAATGAAAAGACGGAAGGCTGGTCGTCTCGTGCCGGGGTCCAATTCCCCGAGTTGGCGACCAGCCTTGTCTATAACGAATATACCTTGGAGCGAGTCGAAGCTCAAGAACAGTTCGATTCCGTCATTGCATTCTTCTGCTTGCACAGATTTTCCCGTTTTGCGACCTTTTTCGCGCCAAAACGCTCGCGAATGTCACCTGCGCGAATATGCTCGCGCTAAAACCGCAGGCCAGGGAATCCAACCCCTGTTTCACGAGGAGTAATCATCGCAAAACGGGAAAATCTGTGCGCGGGGGGGGTCGAGCCGGCCAACCCGCGCGCCTGGCACGACCTACGCGCCCGCCGGCACAGCCCACACCCGCAGCAGCCGCAGCTGGCGTTGCCGCGCCCAACCCCACTCGTACTCGCTGCCAACGGGTCCGCGCCCAACCCCGCTCGCACCCGCACTCGCTGGCCGCACGCTCTAATGAAAATTGCGCGTGGAGTGGTTGTCCAGATGCTCGCCGATACTGGAAAGAATGATCATGCCCGACGGCTCATCCAGAGCAAGATAAATTCTAATGCTGCTTTCCTTCGACCTGCCTCGGCTATTTCCCCTGCTGATATGGGGCTCCGCGAAAATCTCGCGGCCGTTGTACACGTCGCAGCGGGACGCCATCACGGCTTTATCCGCACGCGAGTTACGTCCCTCACCGCGCTTGTACTCAAACCCGCTGGCCGAGTCATCAAAACTTCGCTCTAAATCGACGCTCGACCCGCTGCGCCAAAGCGAATACAAAAGCGTGCACAGGTAGTACAGCGCGTTCCACAGAACCTCGGGGCTGCTCTCGCAATTGTCCAGCGATCGCCACGCGCGCTCCGTCAGGTCGAACCTGCCCGGATACGCCTCCAAGAACATATTCACGATGTCTTTCCGCGACTTGGGATACAGCGGCAGGCCCGCAACCGGCGCCTCAGCCATGCCCGAACCCTCAAACGCCTGCTGAAGGCTTAACGCCTTCGACTCCGCCGCATCCAGCTGTTGACGCAGCTTCTTGTTCTCCTCGCCCAGGCGATCCCTCTCGTTAAGCGTTCGCTCGTGATCGTCAAGGAACTCGTCAAGCTCCAGTCGAACCTGATCCGTTTCGCCCTGAGCATCTTCGGCACGTTGACGCAGTCGCTTCTCGAACGTGCTGCGGCGGACAAGATCGTGCACGTCATCAAGCCGCACCGTGTCTTCATAGAAGTGAACGTCCTGAGCCAGCGCCCGTCTTAGCAGCAGAATCAAAGCCTCGGCGCCGCCCAGCTCCTCGATTGCGGCGGGCGAGAAAAAGCGATGCTTCCAGTGCTCGGCAAGGCTCTTCTTGGGCTCGTACACGCGAACCGCGCCGTTCGTGCAACGCAACTCGGCCCTTGGCAGGCAGGCGTTCATCTCGTCCATGAAGGCGGGGCTTTCGCTGAAAAAGACCACCGCCGAGGGACCCAAAGCCGCAGAAACAGCGTGCGGGTCAACCACGAGCGACGCCGCGCCGTCGTCAACCACAGGGCTGACGAACACAACCGGGGTGTTGCGATTCTTGTCGGAGACGAACGACCAGAAGCTCACGAAGTCGCTAACCTCCAGACGGGTGGGCTCCATGAAGTTGTCCCCGCCCGAAACCGAACAGCGAATGCGGTTGTTGTCAGACAGCCTAAGAACAATGCCCGGGATGGTTTCGGAAGGAACGGGCTGCAGCGGGCCCAGGAAACCCGGCTGGTCGCTGTAGGAAAGAATCAACGACAGCGTGCCGCGGTCTGGCTCGTGCCAGGTAAAGCCGATTTCCGTGCGCCATTCGCGGAAGGCGCAGCCCTCAACCTTTATGGTCTCGGATATGGCGCAGGCCCATTTGTTGCCGAAAAGGCTGTCGTAGAACGTGGCCGACTCGATAACCACCGAGGCATCGTCGTCGGTCGATCTGATCTGGCCTTTCCGCTTAAGCGCCGACCATTCCTGGTTGTCAGTGGTAAGCACAGGCGTGGCGTCGCCAGAGGTGCCGTCGCGCTGCGGGCCGTCGCAGGAGGCGTCGTCGTAGCACGCGGGGCCGTTCCATTTGGATGTCATCCAGTTTTTGATCTCGAAGATAATCGGCCATAGCAAATCGTCGCCGGCAATAAGCTGGATGTCGAACGACGTTTTGTAAAACAGAACCTTGTTCAGATCGTGCATCGCTACCCCCGTAATGCCCCAAGCGCGGCCGCGCGAATTAAGGCCGAGTCTTTCAATCTATTTGAAGATAACCCATTTGCACAGGCAGAAGCCCCAGACGCCTTGCATTGCCATGGTGATGAACTTGCCCACCGTCTGCGGCAGGCCGAAGGCGGATGCCGTTGCGGAAATGAACCACGTGCCGAACAGGAAGTTTCATAGGTACAGAAGAATGAACAGAACGACGCTGCGCCAGAAATTGCTTGAGGCCTTGAAGGTGATGTTGCGGTTCATTAAGAAGTTGAACGTTCCCGAGCATGCCACGGCAATGCCGTTGGCTGTACCCGTTGCCAGCCCAAGGAGCTGCATAACGGCGAACACGCCGAACTCGACGAAGGTTTGCGCGATGGAAACGCCGTAGTATGTCATGGCTTGGCGAAGGAACCCGCCGGTCTTTTTCTTGGCGGCGGCTTCCCCACCTGCCGAAACGCGCACCTCGTCTTGCATGCAGACGCCTCCCGATTTGTCGCTCGTGATTTCTGCTGCAAATCATAGTGCCCTCAAAGCGCCAACAGCTTCGCGCCTTGAGAAAAGCCGCAAAGCTGCTGAGTCTGTTGAATGGTGGTGCGCTGAGTTTGCGGCAGTGCCGCAGAAACGCATTGCGCCAAGCGCGCTGCAGCCGCAGGACGCGTCAAGCCGAGCGGCTAGATGTAACCGCGGAGCGTATCGAGCCGATTTAGCACTGTCTTACTTCTTCTTGCCCATGATTGCCGCAACCTCTTCGTCGCTCAGCGCAGGCTTCCACATGGGGTCGATTCCCATAGGGTTGCTGAAGACAGTCGGTTTGTAGGTGCTGGCATCAACTTCGATGGTCTTGTATTCGTAACGAATCTCTTTGTTGCTCCCGCTTGCCTGTGACTCAATGCTCAGCAGGCGTCCCTTGTCGTCAAAGCGCAGGGTAGAGAGCGTTCCGTAGTGGTCGCGATAAACATAGACGCCCGCTTCCACATCGGACAGCCCCGATATGAAATCAAGACCAGCGGAAGGAGTAGTTCGCGCTACCGTGCTTTCGATCTTGCCATTGGGGGAGATACTCCCAGGACATGCCAGAAGACTTTCCACCATTGGCAGCGCCATGCAGATACTCGACGACAACCCCAGAAACTATCTGGCCCGAATCGGAATAGTCGTAAGTCGCCGTACGTTTTCCCACGCCCTGAGAAACAACTTCGTAAGAGCATTCAACGCACCTGCCAGAATCGTCGTACAAGAAAGTCTTGATGCCCCCAACATTCCAGTCATAATGGCGGACCGAGGAAGACACCTGCGTCACATTTCCAGCATTGTCGTATTCGAAAGATTGGCGGCTACCGGCTTCCAATTCGTCATCCTCATTAACGGATGATCTCTCGACCAGAACCAGTTTTCCCTGCTCGTCGTATTGATATTCTTCAATAGACTTACGCTCAGCAAAAGAGCTTCCGCTTTCGCTCTCATACGACCTATCGACAACCGAGACCTCGATTTTCCCGCGAGACGTCGACCCGCTTGCATGGTCGCCGCCAGCGCAGCCAAACAGCCCCAGTGACGTCACCAACGCCAGCACAAGAACGACTTTCTTCATCAATGCCCCAATCCGCATCGAACAACAAGTTCCGATCACTATACCCTTCGCTCAACACGACTTGAGCTGCAAGATCCGGAGCGATCAGCTGCAAAGTTGTTTTATCTGCCGAACGACCAGTTTTCTTGTTGTTTCAACTGCACCTGCTTCTCCTCAAGCGCAATTTGCTCACCTCGCGCAAGGCTCTTTCTAGAACGAAGCGATCTTCCACCACCCCAACCTTTACCCAACATTGACTCTTCCTCCGCTTCCTATATTCCACCAGTGATATATCATTCAGCTCGTAAGTGAGGCTTCGCGCACCCAACAGGGCGACTGAGCCGAGCAATGCGCCGCCGAACTAAGGAGCGCCCAATGAACATCCTGGCAATCAACGGCAGCCCTAAGGGCGAACGAAGCAACACCTGGCGCTTGACCAGCGCTTTCTTGCAGGGAATCGCCTCGCAAGAAGAGAGTGCCCATGGGCAGGTACCCGCAGTTGAAACCCTGAACGTCGGCACGCTTGATATCAAACCCTGCCTGGGCTGCTTCTCGTGCTGGAGCAAAACGCCGGGAACGTGCTGCATTCGCGACGACATGCAGTTGGTTATCCGAAAGATTCTGTGGGCCGACGTGATTGCCTGGAGCTTCCCCTTGTACTACTTCGGGCTGCCCGGCCCGCTGAAGAACCTGATCGACCGCCAGCTTCCCATGTCGCTCCCGTTCATGAGCGCCGAGACGGAAAGCGGCGGGCACCCGTCGCGCTACGATATGAGCGGCAAGCGCACGGTGGTGGTTTCGACCTGCGGTTTCTACACCGCAAAGGGCAACTACGGCGGCGTGACCGATCTGTTCGACCGGCTTTGCGGCAAAGGTGGCTACACCACCATCTTCTGCGGGCAGGGCGAGCTTTTCCGCGTGAAGGAGCTGTCCCAGCGCACCGACGAGTACCTTTCTTGGGTCAGGAAAGCCGGCGGGGAGTTCGCAGACGGCTGCGCGAGCGGCACGGTTGGTGCGGACGGCTGCGCGAGCAACGCGACTGGCGCGACTGGCGCGGCCGGCACGCACGGCAGCCGCACGGGCGACGGTATCTCCAGCGAAACCCGCAACAAGCTTGACCAAAACCTGTTCCCGCGCGACGTTTTCGAGGCCATGGCCGACGCCAGCTGGGGCGTTAGCGAATCCGGCGAAAAAGAGGACCCCAGCCTGGTGTTTACCCGCCAGATGGTGGCTCTGTACCGCAAGCAAGCCTGGCCAGGGCGCGACCTTGTGCTGGACATGCACTACACCGACATCGAAAAGACCTACCGCGTTGTTCTTGCAGCGAACGGAAGCCGCGTTGAAGAAGAGCCTGCCGAGGGATTCGCCACGGAATTCACCACGCGGATCAACACGCCATTCGATGTTTGGCGCTCGATTGCCAGCGGCGAGATCGCCGGCGACGAAGCGCTGATGAAGCACCTGTACTCGGTTGAGGGCGACTTCGACCTGATGATGCACTGGGACGATTACTTCGGAGCCGCAAACGCCTGCGCGGGTTCGAATACGGGCGGCAACACGGGCAAAGCCGAGGTCGCAAGCTCCAGCGGAGAAAGCGCGAGCGAGCCAAAAACCAACATGCTGCTGCTTCTGATTCCCTGGATCGTCTTCTGGGTTGCGGCGGCCATCGACAGCTTCTGGGGCAGCTTAACTAGCATGGCGGTGTGCATTCTGCTGCCTGTTCTGATGCGCCGGACAAAGACAACCATATACGACCAGATCTCTACCGTGGCGGTTGGGGCGTGCTCTATCTCGCTGCTGACAGGGGCCTCTCCCGTCCTGATTATCCCCGCGTCGTACTTCCTGTTTGGGGCGATATGGACGGCCACGTGTTTCGCGAAGGTGCCGCTGACCGCGCACTACTCCAAAAACAGCTACAACGGCGACGCGGCGCTGCGCAACCCGATTTTCATGAAGACGAATCGCATCCTAACCGCGGCGTGGGGCGTGCTGTACCTGATCACGCCCATTTGGACGTATTTCATTATGCAAACGGACGCAGCCAGCTTGGTTGGCGCCATCAACTCGGTGCTTCCCGCGCTGATGGGCGTGTTTACCGCGTGGTTCCAGAAGTGGTACCCGCGTCATATCGCCCGCGGCGGCTGCTAGGGGTCTGAGGCACCGGGCGAAGTCCCACGCCTTCTAATAACTTTTTTCGCCCCTAAAGTGTCGTTAGAGTTTTTTCTAGAGCGCTAACGACAAGAAAGTGTCGTTAGCGCTCATCCGCACGAGCCTCAAATACACAGGAGGGCGCCGCAATCCGCAGCACCCTCCCTTTGCATGCTATTCGAAAACGTTCGGCATAAAGATCTCGCCATTGTTCCAGACAAGAGGCAAGCCAACTTCGTGTATTGCGTACAGCAAGTCCACCAGCTCGTCCGACGCATAATTGTCGCCGTCGCACTCGAAGTACCGATTGCCCGCGTAAACGCTCATCGTCCATGAATACCCGCCAAGAACGCAATAGTCCGGCTCGAATCGCTCAACCCATCTTTCCGCATGAGTCGCAAAGATCGCAGATAACAACTTTGCCGCATCCGCACTTTCGATGAGGGGAATTTCTTTCGTCTCGAAGCCCCTGTTAAAGTGCCAGCTATGCACGCCGACGCGCACGCCATTGCCAGCTCGCCTAATCACAACGACAGGCGACATTAGAAAAGCACGCTGCTGATAGGCCGAAATGACCAGAGTGTCGAAGTTTTCGAAAACCGCTTTCCGCTCCGCGTTACGAACCTCCACTAGTTCCTCGAGATCCGATAGCGAAAACGTCCGAAGGGACAAATCGTCCTTGTCGGGCAGAGCATTACGCTGCCACCAGTCAAACTCAACCCCACAGTGATCATTGCCAGGGCGCCAATCAATGATGGTTCCGTACAACCCAGTGGCTTTAACCCTTACACGCCCGTGCTCCTTAAGCATTTCACGCCCCTTCGCTAGTCCCAGCATCCCCTTGCCAATTGCACGTTCGCACTACCGCAGTTAGGGCAGCCGCCGTCGACGTGCTCCTGACACAAAGCCAACAGCTCGCCATCGCTCATGGGTGTCCGGTCGTCCCAGAAGGCGAGCTCCTCGCCGCACACTTCGCAACTGTCGGGCTTGACATAGTAGGCAAGGCATCCTCTTCTGCTGCCGTCGGCGATCTTGAAGGCACTGCCTTCGATAACGCCACCGCAATTAGGATTGGGGCACCTGTAAAAGACGTGCTCTTCAAAAACGGTCCACCCCTCTGGGATTCCGTCGCCAAGCAGCCTTTTCATAGCGGGACCGCAAGACCCATCCTTCGAGCGCGAAACGAAATCAGAATCGTTGAAGCTCAGCATTCCACCTCCAGAGTAGAAGCTTTCACTCGCCCCGCAGTCTTTGCAATACCATCCGATGATGTTTCCCATTACGTCACGCCCTCTCGTTTCCCAGCGCTCACAGCGACCCATTAGCCAGCCACCTCGCTTTCTCATTACGATTATTATTCCACGTCAGCGAAGCGCGAACTGTACCCTGCATGGGACAGCAAGGGCGAATATGCAAAAACAGCCCCGAACTGTGTTACCAGTCCAGGGCTGAATTTCAACCGCAAAAGACAAATCGAGAACCAACAGGCTAATCCAAGATGCGGCCGTCGAGCGAGAACGTGATAACTTGCCAAGGGATGAACTTCCCCGATGCGCGCAAAGCCTTGACGGCCATGCGCTCCAAACCGCCACAGCATGGGACCTCCATGCGCGTGATGATGACGCTCTTGATGTCGTTGTTCGCAATAATCTCGGTCAGCTTCTCGGAGTAATCGGTGCCGTCAAGCTTCGGGCAGCCAACAAGGCAAACTTTGTTGCGAATGAAATCGGCGTGGAAGTTGCCGTACGAAAACGCACAGCAGTCGGCGGCAATAAGCAAGTTGGCGCCCTGGAAATACGGGGCCTGCGTTGGCGCCAGCTTGATTTGCACGGGCCAATTGCGAAGCTGCGAGGGCGCGCTTTGCGCCGCGGCGAATCGGGTGGCTTCATTCATGCTGGTATCCTCAGCCGCACGGTCGAATACCCGAACAGCCGATCCAGGGCAGGTGCCGGCCGGTCTGCCGTAAGTCTTCGTTTCGGACTCCCTTTCGCGCTTACTGTGCTCAACCGCCGCTTCGTCGTAAGCCGCTGCCTCGCGCTCGGCAAACGAGATGGCGCCCCGGGGGCAACCCGGCAAACAGTCGCCGAAACCGTCGCAGAAATCATCGCGCACAAGCCTTGCCTTCCCGTTAACGATCTCGATAGCCCCCTCGTGGCACGCTTCGGCGCAAATTCCGCAGCCGTCGCATTTCTCCTGGTCGATCTGTATGATTTTGCGAATCATGCCTCCCCCTTTCGTCGTCTGAACTGGCTGCATGATACGAAAAACGTACTATCCTGTATGTTGTAACTACAACATATGCTTGCGAATCGAGGAATCATGAAGCAAAGCGAATTCCTAGCGACAACGCAGCTGTTCCGCGGGTCGAGCCCTCAAGAAATCGAGGCCATACTTGGCTGCCTTGCCGCGCGCGAACGCCACTACAAAGCAGGCGCACGAATCCACCTGATGGGCGACGTCATCACGACGGCTGGGATCGTTCTTGAAGGAAGCGTGCGCATCGAGAGCGTTGACCGCTGGGGCAATGTCAGCGTTCTTGGCGTGAAAACGGCGGGCGAAATGTTCGGCGAAGCATATGCCGCCGTGCCCGACGAGCCCCTTATGGTGGACATCATCGCCGCCGAGGATACGGCCGTCCTGTTCCTGAACCTTGCGAAAATGCTGACCACCTGCACCCACGCGTGCCCGCATCACGCCAGGGTCAGCGCAAGCGTGACGGCGATCATCGCACATCAAAGCCTTAACCTCTCGCGCCGCATTCTTCATGTTGCCCCGAAAACGATCCGCGGCAAAGTGCTGGCGTACTTGTCCGACGTCGCCGAGCGGACGGGCGAAAACGAGTTCGACATCCCCTTCGATCGCCAGCAGCTTGCCGATTACCTGGGAGTCGACCGCAGCGCCCTTTCCGCCGAGCTCTCACGCATGCAGAAAGCGGGGCTTATCAAGACCCGCCGAAGCCACTTCGTTTTGAAGTGACGACCAGTAGGAGCCTAAGCGGAATTCCACTTAGGCTCATTGCACCAGCCATCGGAACCCATCTCGGTGGAAATTTGCATATGAGAAGTAAAATAGCTTCGTTCGTTTAGCACCGGTTTCTAGGATCGAATATGAAAGATTGCTACAGCGTCACCACTTACTCAGTGCAAAGCATCCTTGGGCTTATAGAGTCCGGCGACATCGCAATTCCCGAAATCCAGCGACCCTTCGTGTGGGACAGCACCAAAGTTCGCGATTTGGTCGACTCTCTTTACCATGGATACCCGACCGGCTATCTGATCACATGGAAGAACCCCGACGTGAAGATCAAGGGCGGCGGCGTTGCAGAGGGCAAGACGGTGCTTATCGACGGTCAGCAGCGCGTGACGGCTCTCACCGCCGCGCTCGCGGGCAAAGCCGTGCTTAATGAAGATTACGAGTCGAAGCGCGTAAAGATCGCCTTCAACCCTCTTTACGAAGGCGAGGACACTCCTTTTGCCGTGCTTACGCCGGTGATTGATAAAGATCCGCGATGGATATCGGACATTGCAGAGTTCTTCGCCCCTGATTTCGACTCCTGGACTTTCGTCAACGAATACATAGAGGCGAACCCCGGCTGCGATCCCAAGGTCGTGAACTCGAGAATCACCGATCTTAAGGCGATAGCAACGCGTCAGCTCGGCTGCATCGTCGTAGCTGCCGAATGCAGCATCGACGAGGTTACGGACATCTTCATCCGAATCAATTCCAAGGGAGCCGTTTTATCCCAAGCCGACTTCGCAATGTCTAAAATCGCTGCCGATGAGGTTCACGGCGGCAACATGCTGCGCAAAGCCATCGACTATTACTGCCATTTGGCCGTCAAGCCCGAATTCTGGGCCACTATCAGCCAGAACGACGCCGAGTTCATGGAATCCGAGTTCGCAGATAAGTGCGAATGGCTCAAGGACGACAAGGACGACATTTACGACCCTGACTATAATGACGTCCTGCGCGTCGCGTTCATGCACATGTTCGGCCGCGGCAAGCTCGCCGACCTGGTGTCTCTTCTTTCTGGCCGCGATTTTGAGGCCCGTGACTTCAAAGGCGAGATAGCAGACGAGTCTTTCACCAAGCTACATGACGGCGTGGTTAAGTTCATGCGCAAAAGCAATTTCCAGGACTTTACCGCCGCTCTTCGCTCGGCAGGGTTCGCGTCCCCATCGATCATCGGATCCAAGGGCGCGGTCAATTTTGCCTACAATCTGTATCTCACCCTGCGAGAAGACGCCTCCGTGTCTTCGACCGATGTTAAGCGCTGGGTGCAGCGCTGGTATGTGATGTCCATCCTCACCGGGCGCTATTCCGGCTCGTCGGAATCCATTATGGATCGCGACATGCGTCGAATATCCGAACAGGGATTCATCCCGTTCTACAACGAAATCGCCGCATCGCAGCTTTCCGACAATTTCTGGGAAGTCACCTTGCCGCAGAATCTCGTTACAACTTCAGTGCGAACTGGAGCATGGATGGTCTACGTAGCGTCACAAGTTCGTTCGGCTGACAACACCCTGTTCACAAACGGGTTCAAGGTGGCCGACGTCATCGGCAACGTTGGCGACATCCACCACATCTTCCCGAAGGCGTATCTGAGGAAGACGATCGACGCGCCGCAGCGCCTCTATAACCAGATCGCGAACTATACCTACCTTGAAAAGCGCATCAACATAGCGATTGGCGAAATGCGTCCTGGCGAGTACTTCACACAAGCGAGAGAGGCCATCGCAGCAGGAAAAAATTACT
This sequence comes from uncultured Coriobacteriaceae bacterium, assembly GCA_937937585.1. Lineage (GTDB taxonomy): Bacteria > Actinomycetota > Coriobacteriia > Coriobacteriales > Eggerthellaceae > UMGS1502. The sequence continues at coordinate 118,498 of CALDCB010000012.1, read as the reverse complement.
TCGGCGACATTTCTGATAAAGCAGGTCTCTTGACCAACCTTGAGTCGAATTGCATTCCGGGAGGAATATTCGATATGGGTGCGGCCGATTACGAGGACTTCCTTGCTCAGCGCCGTATCCTTATGGCTAGAAAAATACGTGGCTACTACGAGAGCTTGTAGCGCCAACCAAATGAATCGGGCCAAAAGATGCGCGAGTTTCAGTTGTTCGTTATGCATGGGATCTGGCAACGCGGTTGACTACACAGACCAAGCCAGCTCAGCACCAACAACACGCAGACGATAAGCGATCTTCCTTCCAAACCATGCCATCTGTTCAGTATATCGAACAGATTTACTATAATTCCGTTCGATATACTGAACAGAAAACCCTATAATCTGTTCATCATATTGAACAGATTGGTATTCCCATGAATCCTGAAGTGCTGAAAAGCGTCATCTTCGACCAACATGAAATCATTCGCAATGCGCGCATCGTGCCGCGTCGGTATTCGCTCGACCCTCAGGCTAACTACGTGATTACCGGCCTGCGCCGCGCCGGCAAGTCCACCCTGCTCTACAAAATAGCCCGAGACCTGGTGGAATCGGGCGTGGAATGGAACCGGATCATCTACATCAATTTCGAGGACGAGCGTCTGGCGGAATTCCGCGTTGACGATTTCAACGACATCTTGTCGGCACAAAGCGAGCTCAGCAGGCAATCGGGCTTCTTCTTCTTTGATGAAATACAGAACGTAGACGGCTGGGAAAAGTTTGCGCGACGCTTGGCCGACGCTGGCGAACGTGTGTGGATAACCGGCAGCAATGCAAACATGCTTAGCGGCCAGATAGCTACCACTCTTGGCGGACGCTATTTCGTCAAGCATGTGACCCCTTACCGCTTTGACGAATATCTCGACGCTGTCGGCGTGCCCCATGATACCGAGGCGCTGTACGCAACAAAGGCCAAAGGGGCCATCGCAAGCGCATTCGATACGTTTTATCAGAATGGCGGCTTCCCCGAGTCGCTTCGCTATATCTCCGCTCGCGAATATACGGAAAGCGTGTACCAAAAGGTCTTGTTCGGAGACATGGTGGCGCGCAATGGCGTGCGAAACCCCAATGCTTTGCGCGTGCTCATGAAGAAAGTCGCCGAAACCGTCTGCAACGAGACCTCTGCCACGACGCTGCATGGCGTGTTGCGCGGATTGGGCTACAACGTCAGCAAGAGCACGCTGCTGGACTACCTTGCCATGGCTCGCGAGGCTTATCTGCTGTTTGAAGTAAAAAACGCCGTTGCGAAGTTTGTAGAGCGCGAGGGGAATCCGAAGCGCTACTTCAGCGACAACGGATTGCTCAATCTTTTCCTGATCGGAAAGGAGCCAGCCTTGCTCGAAAACGAGGTAGCCGTAGCAATGCATGATGTCTTTGGCGAGGGGCTTCATTACCTGAAATCACCGAAAAACGGCATCGACATAGATTTTTACGTGCCCGGACAAGGCCTTGCAGTGCAAGTGGCCTATTCGCTTTCCGAAAGCGCCAAGCCTAGGGAGATAGGCAACCTGGTGAAACTAGCCCGTATCGACGAATCCTTTCGTCGATTGCTTATCGTGACAAAAGAGGAAGAAGGGGAAATCATAGAGGGCGATACACGCATCGAGGTTAAACCCGCATGGAAATTCCTACTGCAAGATCTCGTGTAGCCTAGCCGGCGACCAGTCGTACAGCCCGAAAATCCAGATCGCACCGTATTCCCCGCACTGATGCAGCAGCACAAGCAACAACACGAGCAGTTGATATCGACAACAAAAAGCAGGTCAGAACTTTTACCGTTCTGGCCTGCGCTAGCGCAACAAAAAAACCCTCCGAAGAGGGCTGAAGTTTTGGTCGCGGGGGCAGGATTTGAACCTACGGCCTCCGGGTTATGAGCCCGGCGAGCTACCAGACTGCTCCACCCCGCAATGTATGTAAGCGCCGTTCGAAACTTGCTTGTCTCTCAAACAACAGAAGATATATTACTCGCCTCTTACGCACATGGCAAGCGTTTCTTGCATTGCCCACGCTACCTTCACAACCTTGGTTGGCGAACGGGATGTGCGTGCAACCGGCTTCGCAAAACAGAACCGGCTCGGAGGAGGTCAACGCACGCTCGAGCAACAGCGTCTACGCTTCTGCCTTGCCTACGTCCCGCTCTCGCCTTCCGCAATAACCTCGTCGAAGCCCTTCAGCGCCGCGAACGGCATGAACTGTCTGCCGCGATCGTCCCCCGGTATCGCACGATGAACCCCTTCAGCAGCAACCCTCTTCGCAATATCGTCCAGCACCTGCGCTCGATACTCACGCTCGTCATCTGAAATACCGGCCCACATATCCACCGAGGGAATCTGCGCCGCACGCCGCGCCTGATCAATACTCATCATCACGCCCGATGGCCTCCTACCTGCATATTCCGCTCGCGCCCATTCGCTTCGGGCAGAAGGCTGGTTCCCGAAAACACCGCGTTCTTCCCGAACCGCGACCGCACGGCAACCATTGCCTGGGCAACCGCTTCTTCCTTGCCTTCCTCCTGGGGGTCGTCGAACAAGGACAATTGCACGTCGTCCTTATCAACCAACCCGCCAAGCGCGATGTTCACACGTCGTATTGCCATCCGTGGGTCAACATGCTTCAAATAAAGCTCCAACAGCGCGTCTACAGTTTGCGTCACCGAATCTGTCGCACGCGGGAATCGCATGCTGCCGCCTGCGCCGAAAGCCGGTACCCGCCCATGATCCCACGCATGATGACTAACACCCGACGACGAGTAACCTACCCAAATTCCAACATTCGCCGCGACAAGTCCCTTCTCGGTAAGCTCCAAACACGATGAAAGCGCCATCTCGCGAATAAGCGTCTGCACTTCGTCGTAGCTGTAGTCGCGCATAAGAACCTGACCATTCGTGATGGAATGGTCGCGCCGCCGGTAATTCTTCGCTTGAGAAATGGTACACGGCTCCTGCCCCCACGCATGGTCAAGCAGAAACAGACCGTTCTTGCCGAACTCCTTCTGAATGGACTTCTTCGGCAGCGAACACACACCCGCAAGGTCGAACACGCCGTGCTTTGCCAGCCGTCGCGCAATGCCGGGCCCGATGCCCCAAATGTCAGTGATGGGCTGATGAAACCAAACCTCGCGGCGCCATGACTCGTCATCCAGCTGACCAATGCCGTCTGGCGCATGCTTGGCGCACACGTCAAGCGCCACCTTGGCCATCAGCAGGTTCGGACCGATGCCCGCCGTAGCCGTGATGCCCGTCTTGTCGAACACCGCCTGCATGAGCATTTTCGCGAACGCGCGACCATCCACGCCGTAAAGCTTCAGGTAGGGCGTGGCGTCGATGAACGATTCATCAATTGAGTAAACATGCATGTCATCAGGAGAAACGAACTGTCTACACACGTCAACGACATGCCCTGACACTTCCATGTAGCGCTTCATGCGCGGCATTGCGCAAACATAGTCAATGCCCTCGGGGACATCGCGCAAACGGCAGCGGTTCCTTACGCCACGCGCTTTCAGCGCAGGTGTGATGGCAAGGCAAATAGTGTTGGCACTGCGTTCAGGATCGGCCACAACCAGGTTGGTGACGAATGGATCCAACCCGCGATCAACACATTCGACCGAAGCGTAGAACGACTTCAGGTCAATGCACAGGTACGTTTTGTCGGAAGGCTGATGCGTCTGCGATAGCTTGCTGATTGACGCGGCACCGCAAGCTGATGTTTCGCCTTTCACCGTCCGAAAACTATCAGACATTCACACCCCCTTTAATCTTCACAGTCTGTTCGCTACCAGAATTCGAACCGATGTTCGATAATATCAGACATGCCAGCAGATTGGGTGACAGATTCCAACGGAATGCGAAGACGGGCGCACAAGCGCTACGTCGATGTTTTCATGCGCATAACCGACGAGGGACGTTTCGACCCGATGATTATCATGTGGCCCGACGGGCGAACCTTTGAAATCGCCGAGATCATCGAACGCGGAAATTTCGGCCCCTCCTACCGGGGCGTCTCAACCGCGCGCTACCGCGTGCGCATCGGCTCGCATGAGACGAATCTGTTCCTGGAGCGTCGCACTTACGATGCGAACTTGGGAAAACCGCCGGTCGAGCGCTTCTGGGTGGAAGCGTTCGGCTGATGGGAGGCCGCCCACCCCGCAGTCGGGCGCCAGGCACGCGAGCGGCCAGCGTTGCCCATTCGCCAACCGCCCTCCAACAACGCGACACGCGCCCGAAACTAAAAAGCGTTAAAGTGAAGCTTGATTCAAACCAAAAAACGGAAGGAACGACATGGCGGTCATCGATGCGCACGCACATATCTACCCCGAGGCAATCGCCCCGCGAGCGGTGGAGGCAGTCGGCGCGTTTTACGGAGTCCAGCAGGCAATGGCAGGTCAAGGCACGGCCGAAGACCTAATCGCCGCCACAAAGCGCTCGCCCATCACGAACTTCATCGTTCATTCGGTGGCAACTACCGCGCACTCCGTCCCCACCATCAACTCGTTCCTTGCCGAAAAGCAAGCAGAGCACCCCGAGTTCATCGCCTTCGGCACCATGCATCCCGACTTCGAAGATATGGAAGCAGAAGTCGAACGCGCCCTTAAACTGGGGCTTCACGGTTTCAAGCTGCACCCCGACACACAGCTCGTGAACATGGACGACCCGCGTCTGATGAACTTCTACGAGATCATCGCAGGCCGCGTGCCCGTGGTCATCCACACCGGCGACTACCGCTACGACTATTCCAGCCCCAAGCGCCTGAAGCGCATCCTGCGCGCCTTCCCCGACCTGGTGGTGGACGCCACGCACTTCAGCGGCTGGTCCATTTTCGACCGCGGCTACGACATCATGCACAATGATGATGCCCGCGATCTCGCTTTCGAGGATCGCCTGTTCGTGGACACCTCCAGCGCCGTTGCTTTCACTGGCACGCGTCACCTGGCTGAACTCGTCCATTTGTGGGGATGCGACCGCGTCATGTTCGGCAGCGACTTCCCCATGTGGGACCCGGCCGTCGAATTCGACCAGCAAATCACACAGCAAGCTCCCGGAGTTTTCAGCGACGACGACCTGGAGAAAATCCTCTGGAAGAACGCCGAACGCTTTTGCGGCGTGAAAGTAGGTTAAAGCAGCGGGTCCTGGGCAGGAGTCGCGCGCACTTCGATCTTATCGATGCGATGATTATCCATGTCCACAACCGTGAACTGGGCCGATGCGCCGCCCTCGACAGGCTCGCCATCGCGCATCTCGGCCACGCTGACCTTGTCGCCCTCGGTGGGAATGCGATCGAACAGCGACAGCAGCAAACCACCCGCCGTCTCGCATTCGTCGGCCTCTTCGGGCGTGAACCCGATAAGCTCGGTGACCTCGTCGATGGGCATCGAACCGTCAATGAGCTTGCGACCGTCGGACAGCTCGACCACGCGACCCTCGTCGCCATGCGAGTACTCGTCGTCCATACGACCGACGATCTGCTCCATGATGTCGCTCATGGTGACGATGCCGCTGGTGCCGCCGTGCTCGTCAACAACCACGGCGATCTTCGTGTGCTGACGTTGCAGCGCCTGCAGCAGCTTGGCAACGGGAATTCCCTCGGGCACGGCAAGGATGCTGCGAATGCGCAGGTCCTTCATGTCCTCGCCCTTCGGCGCGGTGTACAAGTCCTTCACGTGCACGAAGCCGATGATGCGGTCCTTGCTTCCCTGGCAAACGGGGTAGCGCGTGAACTTGTAATTGCGCACGGTTTGAAGGTTCTCTTCCAACGAGTCTTCCATATCGACGCAGACCAAATCGGTGCGCGGGGTCATGATCGCCTCGGCGTCCTTGTCGCCGATGTCGAAGATATTGTCCACGATCTCGTTGGCCTCGGGGTCGATCAGGCCGCTTTCAGTGGACTCGTCAATGAGCAGCTTGATTTCCTCGTCGGTGTAAACCTCGTGCTCGTTCTCGGGGTCGTGGCCGGCCAGGCGCACAACGGCGTTGGTCAGGTGGTTGAACAGCCACATAATGGGGAACGTGATGCGATAGAACACGTGCAAGACGGGCGCCGTGTGCAGCGCGTACGACTCGGTCGAGTAAATGGCGAACGACTTGGGGATAAGCTCGCCCACCACCACGTGCAGCGTAGTCATGATGATGTAGCCGATGGCAACGGCGATGGCCGAGATGGCCGTTTCAGGAATGCCAATGGGGGCCAACAGCGGGCGGATAAGGTTGGAGAACGCGGGCTCGCCCAACCAACCTAAGGCAAGCGAAGCCAAGGTAATGCCCAACTGGCAAGCCGAAAGGTAATCGTTCACGTTGTCAGTGATGATCTTTGCCGCTTTCGCGCCCTTGCGACCTTCCTGCAGGGCCATTTCAACCTGCGAGGGACGCACGCGCACCATTGCGAATTCGGCAATGACGAAAAAGGCGTTCATCAAAAGGAACGCCGCTACAAGAACCAAACTTACCCCAATGGGCATGTATACCTCCATGAAAACGCGGACAGCGATTGCTGCCCGCGAAGCAATACTACACCTCGTACATGTAGCTAAAGACATCTTGTCGCTGAAGCGTCATCTGGACACCCAGCTTCTCGGCCTGCGCAGCAAGCTTGGCCTGGACGTCGTCGAAGCCTGCGACCTCGTCGTTCAGCGTGGTGAGCATGGTCATCGAGAACATGTCGCCTAGAATGGTCTGGCTGATGTCGTCGATGTTGGCACCGCACTCGGTAAGGGTGACGGCAACTCCAGCGACGATGCCCGGACGATCCTTGCCCAAAACGGAAAGAACGCACTTCATAAGAGCCTCCTGGATTCGAATCCTGTTTTGCAAAAGTCTAGCATGCGCGTCACCGTTGACAGCCCGCCATGCAAAGGCTTAACGGAAAATCAAGCTCATGGCCTCGGAACGCGTGGCCTGGTTTGAAAGGAAGCACCCACGCGCTGCGCTGGTGGTGGTTTTCGAACCGGGCTTCTTAACACCGCGCATGGTCATGCACATGTGCTCGGCTTCGAGCACCACCATCACGCCTTCGGGGTTAAGCTCCTTGACCAGCGTGTCGGCGATCTGCGAGGTAAGGCGCTCCTGAATCTGCGGACGCTTCGCGTAAAGATCGACCAAGCGAGCAAGCTTCGACAAACCGCAGACCTTCCCCTCCTTGCCGGGGATGTAAGCAATGTGAGCCTGGCCGAAGAACGGTGCCAGGTGATGCTCGCACATCGAGTAGAACGGGATCTCGCGCACCAGAACCATTTCCTGATGATGCTCGTCGAACAGCTTCTCGAACAGATCGTGCGGGTCTTGGTTCATGCCGGCGAAGATCTCTTCGTACATGCGGGCCACACGAGCAGGCGTTTCGATCAGACCCTCGCGGTCGGGATCTTCGCCCACGCCCTCCAAAATCATGCGCACGCCGGCTTCGATCTTCGCCATGTCCATGGCAGCGGCGTTGTTCGGTTGTTCGTTTTGCATAGGTAACTCCTGTTGCATTGCTGTTGGGCGGCTGTTGGATCGCCGGTATCTCCTGTCAGATCGCCAGTACTCCCTGCTAGATCCTTGTTGCACCGCCGTTAGTTTATGTTGGACGACTGCTAAACAGCCGTTGGGTTCCTGTTGGGTTCCCGCTAGTCCTGTTGGGTTCCCGCTAGTTTTCTGCAAGCTCAAGCATAACGGGACAATGGTCCGATCCGTAGACTTCGCTCAAAATGCTTGCGGTCTGCACGTTTTCACGAAGGGAATCGCTAACCAGGAAGTAGTCGATGCGCCACCCCGCGTTGTTCTCACGCGCGTGAAAGCGATAGCTCCACCACGAATACGCGCCCTCAACATCGGGATGCAAATAGCGGAAGGTGTCGGTAAAGCCCGCATCCAAGAACTCACCGAACTTCCCGCGCTCCTCATCCGAAAAACCCGCGTTGCCGCGGTTCGGACCCGGGTTCTTCAAGTCGATCTCGTTATGCGCGACGTTCAAATCGCCACAGACCACCACGGGTTTCGCATCAGCAATCTCTCCTGCTTCGGTGCGAGGCAGCCACGACGCCGGGATATGGCCCGCGCCCAGCATGATCTTGCCGGGGTCGATATCCGCGCCGTTCTTCCCCTCGCCTGCGCCCGCATTGGGCAACAGTGCGACGGCGCCTTCGTCATCAACGCGCTCAACGGGCACGCCAGCAGGCAAAACGCCTTCTTCTAAGCCTTTACAGAAGTCGCGGAACGCGTCATCCCACTCCATGCGATGGTCGATGCGCGCCAAACCGTTCTGGGCGTTCGGCGTGTACACGCACACGAACCAACATTCGGGAAACTCCAGAGCCACGATACGGCCTTCGTCGTCGAGATTCGCGAACCCCAAGCCATGAAGCACTTGCAGCGGCTTCCTTTTGCTGAAAACCGCCGTCCCCGAATAACCCTTGCGCTCGGCATAGCTCCAAAACTCCAGGTAATCGGGCAGGTCGGGTGCAGCCTGGTTCGCCTGCAGTTTCGTCTCTTGAAGGGCAAACACGTCGGGGTTGATCTGGGCGACGATGTCCTCGAAACCCTTCTTCATCACCGCGCGCAAGCCGTTGACGTTCCACGAAACGTATCGCATTCGAACTCCTTTGTTAGATACAGACAACCGCTTCGCAGGGCGGCGGCCAAGAACCAGCAGAAGCGGGCACATGGAATCACTTGGTTCCGCCAAGCAATCGCATTTTTGCGAACACCCACTTGCGCTGCTTAAGCCATCGCTGGGCAAGCGCTGACCCAACTTGCGCGATTTAAGCCCATCGCAGAATAAGCGCTACTTATGATAAGGCTCGTTGTGGGCGATTTTTTGAGTGCGGTACAGCTGCTCCAGAAGAACCACGCGAGCAAGATTATGCGGAAGCGTGATGGGGCCGAACGACAACTTCTCGTTCGCACGGGCGCGCACGGCATCGCTCACGCCATCGGAGCCCCCGATCACGAACGCGAAATCGCTCTTGCCTTGCAACATCAGCTGGCCAAGATGCTTCGAAATCTGCTCGCTGGAGCGCTCGACGCCGTCGATGGCCATCAACACCACATGCGTTCCCGACGACAGCTTGTCCAGCTCGGCGCAAATCGCATCGCCCTCTTTGTTGCGCGCGGCATCCACGCCGCCAGCGCGCGCCGGGTCGACATCGGCGATTTCACGGACCTCGGTTTTCGCGTAGGGCTGCAAGCGTTTCAGATACTCCTTGCACGCATCAACCCAAAAGCGTTCTTTCAGTTTTCCAACAGCGACTATCGTGAAACGCATTACGACGCGTCCTTCCAGTCGGAGCCGATCAACACCAGGAAGTTGCTTTCAAACAAATATTCGCCGTTATCCAACTGCGCAGTACCTTGACCAAGCGCATCGACGATCTGATTCGCCTCGCGTTCGTGCGACGCGTCCTTATAGATGACCAGAGTCTTCTTATGATCGGTCGAATTGGCGTCCGAACCCGAAGCGTTCGTGAAGCCAGCGTTCTTCAGCAGGTTCACCGCCTCTTGCGTGCGGGCACTCTTCGTCGTGCCGTTCTTCACCGAGATCATAGCCAGCTTCTCGGAATCGGCGGGATCCTGGCCGTTGGTGGCAATGACCGTTCCCGTCTTTTCGTCGACGACCGCATCCTCGGACGGCGGCAAGCCCTCGTCCATGCGCTTCATCATGGCCTTCCACTCTTCCTCGTTGGAATACGTGTACCAGCCGTCGCCGATAAGCTTGTTGGTTACCGGGTCCATTGCCGTATAGAAATCAGTCGAGGTGTCCATGCCGCGCATCGCCTGAGCCAGACCGATGATGTCGGAAACATCCAGATCGGTGGTCACATACTTGGAAATCGCCGTAACCGAGTTGGCGATGGTGGCCACATCGGACGACAGGATCTTCTCGGCGATTGCCGACAGAACCAGACGCTGATTGGCGGCGCGCATCGAATCGGGATCGGCCGAATCGGCATAGGTGTTGCGCGAACGGCACAGAATCAAAGCCTGCTCGCCGTTGAGGGTTTGCAAGCCCGCGTCCAGATGACCGCCGGCGTCCTCGTCGTTGATCTCAACGGGAACGTCAACCTCGACGCCGCCCAGCGCGTCGACGATATCGCGGAAACCGTCGAAGTTGATCTCGGCATAGTGCGAGATGTCGACGCCCGCAAAATCGGAAACGGTTTTGACGGACAGGGCCGCGCCGCCGAACGCATGAGCCGCGTTGACTTTCTGTTGGCCGTATTCGCCCATGTCAACCATGGTGTCGCGATGGATCGAAACCATGGAGACCTTCTTGTTCACCGGGTCGATACGAGCAAGGATGATGCTGTCGGTACGGAACGATCCGCCAAACGACTCATCCTCTTCACGCTCGGACGAACCGTCGGTGCCCATCAGCAGCATATAGAACGGCTCGTTAGTCAGATCGGTTTCGACCAGGTACTTCTCGAGATCCTTCTGGTCAAGGCCTGCGTGCAGGTTGCCCTCGATGTTCTGGTAGTACGCGAAAGCCGCACCGGCTCCCACCAAGACCAACGCAAGGACCGCAACCAAAACGTACTTCAGCTTGCCACCGCCGCGCTTTTTCTGCGCAGGCGCGCAATTGGCAGGTCGACGATTGCCGGCTTGCGGACGAGTACCCCGATGACGGGGGTCTTGCGAATGCGTGGCTTGCGAAGCGCCCGAGCGACGTCCCGCAGACGTATGCGAGGCGGATTGACGATCGGCGACCTGATGCCTTGCCGCATGGCGGTCGACCGATTGCTGCCTGGCTTGCTGGCGGCCGGCCGATGCGTGCTCCGCCATGTGGCGATCGACAGAACGCTGCGCCGCCGAACGATCGCGGCTTGGACGAACGGCACCCGAGCGACCACTGCTCTGACGCGCTGGGGCCTGACGATCGGAACTGGGACGGCCTGACGACTGCCGCGATGCGCCCTGCGAGCGTGACGACACGGTCCCGCGATCTGCGCGGCTCGTTCTTCCAGATTGACGTCCCGCGCGATCATGATAACGCACATCACCCGACTGGGTATCCCACCCCATCAGCGATTGCGAGGAATGATAGGTGCCGTATCGCTCATCGTGCGACACGTCGTGACGTCTTTGGCGCTGGCTTTCGCCGCGGGAGCGTTGCGCTCCCTCGTTGCGATCGTCGCGTCGATTTACCATCCCCGTTCCTTTCCCCGCTTTTATTGAAGTGTGAAACTACTCGAGCTTACTTGACGCCCAGCTTCTTGCACATTGCTTCATTGGCGTTACGCTCGGCGCGGTCGTCAAGATTAGCAAGGGGAAGCGCCGGGCTTTGCGCGCCGGTCTTTCGAGCCCTGCGCTCCAAAGCGCGCTGGATAAGAACGTCGGCAACCTGCGGGTTCTTCGACAGCAAGGGGCCGTGAAGGTACGAACCGATAAGGTTTTTGTAAAGGACGCCGTCAGCGTGATCGGAGTCGTTATTGCCCGACCCATTCGAACCGATGACGTTGCCGAAGGGGGTCAATCCCTCGCCCAAGAAGGTACGACCAGCATGGTTCTCAAATCCAACAACGGGCATCTGAACCAGCGAGCTTTCCAACACGATGTTGCCAACAAGTCGATTGTGCGAACCGCCCTCGACGCGTTTGGTGGTGACATCCACCAAAGACAAGCCAGGGACCTCTTCGCTTCCCAGCAGCCATTCGTCACCGATGATTTGATATCCACCGCAAATTGCCAAAAGCGTGCCATCGTCCTGCACGTAATCCAACAGTTTTTCGCGCAACTGCGAAAGACCTTCGGATGCCTGATGCTGCTCACGATCGGGGCCGCCGCCAATGAACACGATATCCGCCGTCTGCGCATCGAAATCGGCGGGGTCTTCCACACGAACGATCTGAACGGGGATACCACGCCACTTCAAACGCTGCTCAAGCACACGGACGTTCCCGTTGTCGCCGTACAGGTTAAGAAGCGTCGGGAACAAATGAGCGATAACCAACGGTTCCATATCAACAGGCGCAATAACCGCATCGTCACCAACAGGCAAACCTGACGCGGATCCAACAGTTTTCACGCGCGCAGCAGCATCATCAGCCGAATCAGCGGCCGCAGCGGCGTCGGCTGCAACACCTCCCACCGCGGTATCTTCAGCCTTGGCAGCGGTGCCTGCGGACGCGATCGGACCCAACTTGGAAGGATCTTTCTCAAGCGCATCAAGATCGGCCTTCACGCCGGGCAGCGCCGTGTAGTTGGCAATAGCGAACACCTGGGCCTCGGGCGATTCCGCGCGTGCGTATTTCAGCACATCGGCAACGCCATCAACCAACCGGGAATCAATGCCGGCGAACTTCAGGACAACCTGAACATCAGCGGCGCGCAATCCACCCGCGAACGCAATGAGATTCGGCATCTTCGCCAGTTCTTGGAAGTCGATGTCCCAAAGCCATGAAACGTCGTGGCCGTCGCCTTCCTTGTCGTTAACGAAGAACGCAACGGCAACCGGGCCCTCGTGACCCATGACGATCTTCAAATTCTGATTGAAACCCGTTGGGTTCTTGGCAAGGTTCAGCAAAACCTGCGTTTGATCGATGTCATAACGCTGCAAGCGGCCGTTCTTCGGATCGAACTCCTGAACCGCGCGCAGGGTTTCCCGGAACGGAACCCCCACCAAGTCGGCAGCGATGAAAACCGCCAGCGTGTTGTAAACCATGTACGCGCCCGAGAACGGAACCTCAACACGGCCTGACTGGTTGATGAGCATCGCATCGTAAGCAAGCCCTTTGCCGGACCGGCACGCCTCGCCGAACGAAACGTTCGAAGCCGCGCACGCAAGGTCCGAGCGCCCGAACCCGCACTCGGGACAGCGATAACTTCCCAACTGGCCATACTGGCGGTAGTCATACTCAAGCATGGTCGAGCACTTCTGACACATACGCGCATCGATAACGGCGTCCTGCGGAAGGCCCATGTCGCCCTGAACCCCGAAGGGGATGGAAACGTTGTCAACGGAATCGGCGATGGCCTGGCACAGCGGGTCGTCGGCGTTGTAAATAAGCGTGGTGCTCGGCGAGGTACGCAGCGTCTTGGCAATGCTCTGCTGAATATGATCGATCTCGCCGGAGCGATCGAGCTGATCGCGGAACAGGTTAAGAAGAACGACATAGCGAGACTGCGTGAACGGGAGGATTTTCGCCATCCACAGCTCGTCGCATTCGAAAACGCCCCATTCAACGGGCTTGGTGTGCAGAAGCGCTGTTGCAACGCCCGAATCGAGATTAGCGCCCGTGCGGTTGCAGACAACCGAGTGACCCGACTTCTCGATGGCGTCGGCCAACATATTGGTGACCGTGGTTTTGCCGTTGGTGCCCACCACCAAGATAGAGCCGCGCGTCATACGCGAAGACAAATCGGCAATCAACTGAGGGTCGGCATACAGAGCGATCTTGCCGGGGAAATTTGCCGCGGGGCGATGGAACACGTTTTTCAAACCCCACGTTGACACCGCGCTGATCGCGCGTGCGCAACCGAACCGTAAACCCATGGCGCGCCTTCCTGTTTCGTTTCATCTGCTGCCAAAAGCGTTCGTTAGGATGCTTCTTGCCAGTTCATTCGTTTGTAAAGTATAGCAATCCGCAAAAGACGGGCGGAGGGTCAGACACGATTCTCGAATGTCTTAACAGACCAGCGCGTTCGGCGATCATAAGGAGGGGAACCGACGCCAAGGGAAAGCCGAAGGAGCTGACAATCCCGCTAAAACCCCATGCGGCCCCACGCAAGGGCCGACGCCGCGGAACACGTCGCAACAAGCAGAGCGCGGCGCGAACCGGAAGCAACAACCCACAACAAGGCAGTTGTGGGCAGCTCGCGAGGTTAATGGCGATTTCGAAAAGACGTTTGCACGAGTCTTTCAACTGCTATATACTTTGCAAACGCGCTTGTAAAGGCGCAATGCCGATGTGGCTCAGCTGGTAGAGCAACGCTCTCGTAAAGCGTAGGTCACCGGTTCGAATCCGGTCATCGGCTCCATTACGAATGAAGGTCGCAACTTCGATTGCGACCTTTTTCTTTTTCTAAAGCACCTAATGGCAACCCATCCGGTCATCTACTGCACCGACCACGCGCCGCAACAGGAACGGCGTTACGGCAACATCAACTCAAGAAAGAGAAACGCCGTCGCAGCTGCAAGCGTCGCCCAATCGGCAAGACGAAAGCCATAGCTGCGCAAGCAAGTCCGCGATGCGCCCGCAGCGCCGAATGCGCGCGATTCAACCGCATATGCAACCGATTCCGATCGACGCAATGCGCTAGTGAACATGGGAACAAGCGCCGACACAAGCGCAAACAGGCGGCGTAGCACACCACCGCTTGAAAAATCTGCGCCACGCGACATTTGCGCGACGCACACCTTATTGAACTCATTCACCAACGTGGGAATGAATCGAAGCGTCATGCTCATAGCCAAACCAATGGATGCCGTGCGCACGCCAACGCGATCAAGCGGGCGAAGCAGCAGCAAAAACCCGTCAGTGAGTTGCGTGGGCGAGGTGGTGGTCATAAGCGCCGACGTTCCCAACAGCACGCAAACGAAACGCAGCACATTTCCAACTGCGCACGACAAGCCGCCAACCGTAACCGTCACCGGGCCCGCGCACCACAGAACCTCGCCGGAACTTACGAACAACACGTCGAAAATCAGGACGAATACGATCAACCACACGAACGGCTTCAGCGACCGAAACGCTGCACGAGCATCCGAGCCCGACGCCGCCTGCACAGCCACCGCCGCCGCCAGCAAAACGCACAACGCGCCTATCCCTTGCGCGGCGAACGAAGCCATCACGAACAGCACCGCGAACAATATCTTCCCGCGCGGGTCCAACCCATGGGAGAACGTGCCCCCGGAACGATACGCGCCGAATGCCGCGACGTTGCTGCCAAGCGGGTTGAAACCGCGCGAAGCCGACGACGAGGTTCGCTTCGCGCGAAGCTTAGGAAGGTCGATGCCCTCGCCCGCATATGCGTTATCCGGCTGTGCCGCCAGAACACCCGTCGCGACGGCCCCGGTGGCAAACCCCGTCGCGCACGCAGCCAATGCAAGCGGCGGCAAGCTCAGCAGCACCGATGTCGTTCCCAGCATCAAAGCAGCAACCGCAATCTGACCGGTATTGTGCAGAACGGCAGCCACCATGGACACCGCCACCGCCCCCAAACCGGGAACGCGCGAAACCGCCGCGCACCCCGCAAACGCAAGCGCCGTGCCGCCCAAGCTGTACATAAGCATCATCGGCGAGCCGAACAGCAAACCCGATGCCACCACCTTCACCACCGCGACTGCAGCGGCGGCGCGAACGTCAAGCTCCAACAGCGCAACCACAACCGCCACGTTCGCCAACCCCAGCTTCACGCCAGGCAGGGTCACAGGAAGCGGGATCATCGTTTCGATATAGCTCAACACAAGCGCAAGCGATCCGAAAAGCGATATACGCGCTAAGCGTTGCGTGGCGGTGACTTGGGGGTTTGCTGCCATGACGAAACGCTTTACCCGCTATTTCCCGATAACGTCGTAAGAAGACGAGGCATCCTCGTCCGTCACGGTCACCACAAGCTTATGCGGCAGGCATATGATCTGCTGCCCCGGCTCCGAAACCCAACCCTGCTCGACGCAATCCTGGTTGGGGCAATCCGCTTCTATCACGCGCACCTTGCCTGCATGCACTTCGATCGTGTTCATGCCGGCACTGGAATTCACCGTAAGAGTGCCATCACAGGCAAGCGACATGGTGTGAGTTTCCCCATCTGCATCCTGGATAACGGCAGTCCGCGCGTCGCCGCCGCCAAGCACGCTCGTAGCCGCATAAGCCACCAGCGCAACCATCACAATGGCCACAATCACTCCCACGTTGAGCTTCATATGGCCAGACGACTTTTTTCCAGCAACCGACATGCTTCACCTGTCCTTTAATCGTTAAGCAACGTGAAATTCGAACCATCCGACGCCGTCGCGACATCGTTCATGTCCACCAGCAATCCGCTGAAACGTTCATCGGCGTTCAGGAAATCCAGAGCCTTGTCGTGCCCCATCAAGAACAACGTGGTGGAATAGGCATCGCCATCGGTGGAGCTATCGGACACGATGGAAGCGCTTGCCAAGTCGGTCTTCACTGGATACCCCGTGCGCGGATCAAGGATGTGATAGTACAAAACGTCGTCAACAACGAAGCTGCGCTCATACAACCCACTTGTGACCAGGGATTTGTCGTGTGCAGGAATACTTGCAATGACATCATTCGCCGCGCCGTTGGGGTCCTGCACGCCCACGTTCCAATCATCACCACGAAAGCTTTCGCCCAACACGTACACGTTGCCGCCCAGCGAAAGCATGGCGCTTTCGCAACCAGCCTCGCGCAACATGGACACCAGATCGTCGGTGATAAAACCCTTCGCAATGCCGCCAAGATCAAGCATGGCATCGGGATCGGCAAGCGTCACCGTCGTGCCGTCAACCGAGATCGTGCGGTAATCTACGTGCTTGACGGCATCCTGAATGGCCTCGTCATCGGGCTTGATGCCCTCGACGAAATCCCACAGGCTTGAAACAGCGCCGATGCTGACGTCGAACAAGCCACCCGACGCCTCGGAATACGCCAGCGAGGCCTGAATGCAGCGCGCCGTCTCTTCGGCAACCTCAACCGGCTCACCATGCGCGTTGTTAATGTTCCAAATGTCGCTTCCTTCCTTCGTGCGTGAGAAACGATCCTCGAAAAACCGACAGCGATCAGAAATAGCATCCATCAGCTCGGGCGAACACAGCGCACGGATCTGAATCACTGTATCGAACAGGAACAATGTGATGGATTGGATCTCATATTCCGCACTATCGACGCTCCCCTCCGACTGAGAAGCGGCGCCTTCGCTTTGTTGCATCGTTGAGCAGCCGGTCAGCCACGCAGGCATCGCAACCGCGCAAAGCGAGCCAGCCGCAAAGGCAAGAAAACCTCGACGCGACAACAGTTCGTTCTCCATCAACCTGATCCTTCTTCAATACCTACATGAACATCCGGCACAACGCGAACAGCGCGGCAGCCTTTGCCAACACCAGCAGGATCTCAGTGCCACGCAAAGACATAAGGAATTCCCCGGCCGGCTTTTTAGCGTTGGAATCCCGTACAGGCTCCGCCTGACCCGCTGGCTTAGGCACACGCAACAGCGTCACGTTTTCCAAAGGGCACCCATCAGCGCAGCGTCCGCACGAAATGCACTCGCCCGCGGCGAACGCATCGGGATCGGGTGACACCGACACAGGACATGAGCGCTTGCACAGCCCGCATCCCTTCGCACAGCGCGTCGCATCGCGACGGAATGCAGAAAACGGCAGCACCGGCAGCAAGCTGAACACTGCGCCAAGCGGGCAAAGGAACTGGCAGAAAAAGCGCTCCACGAACAGCATCCCAACCGCAATGACACCAAGAGCGACAAATGCACCTGCAGAAATACCGTCGACGTTGCCGGCAACGATGCCCGCGAACGCCGTCCAGGGGCTGTAGCCGGAAACACCCGGCCACATGCCCGCGAAACACAGCACGCAGATAACGACCAGCACCACGTACTTCAAGAGCTGCAACGCACGTTGCAGCCCAGCGGGCAGAAGCGGCTTCTTCCTGCCAATGCCCAGCTTTTTGCGCACGGGGGTGAAAACGGTGAACAAAGCGTCACCCAACGTCCCGAACGCGCATGCATAACCGCAGAAGAAGCGGCCGAACACCGCAGTGAACGCCAGCACGGCCAACAATGTCGTCACAAAGGCGCTCAAGGTAACAGGCTGCATGGCGCCGATCTGGGCGAAAACATACTTCACGCCATTGAACGCCGCGCTGAACACAGCAGGGAACGCAACGAAGAACGCGATCTGCACCGCCCAGCGAACACCGCGATCGATTACGAGGCGCTGACGGCGGCCAAGGGCTTTCGACTTGTTTTTCGCCATGCTATTCGCCGCCCTCTAAGGATGCCACGGCGTCAGCCTGGCCGGAATTGCTGGCCTCAAGCGCCTGAACTGCGCCGTTAATAATGCCAGCCGACGAGAACGTGGCTCCCGACACGGTGTCGACGTTCGGCGTTTGCTTAGCCAGCATGTCGTCGATCAGTTTCACGGCCTGCTCAAGATAGGGGCCGTCTTCATTGGGCGCGTCCACAACCTGTACGTCGTCGATATAGCCGTCCTTCACCGTGATCTGCGTGGTCACCGGCCCGCCATACCCCTGGGCCGTGCCCGTGAACACGCCGTCGGTCGTATACGGCCCACGATTCGCCGCGCGTTCAGCTTCTTGGATCTGCTTTTGCACCATCGCATCGGCGGTGTTGGCATCGGCGGCCCACAAGCTGAATCCGGCGATCAACGCCCCAATAACAGCCACATTCACGGTTTTCGTTATGAAATTTCGTTTACGCACCAGACAGCTAAGCACGATCGGACCCGCTTTCCGCGCTCGAGTCGCCCGAGCCCTCTGTGCCAAAGTCGACGCCCGAGCCTTCGGCGCAGCCCGATCCGTCACTGCCTGCGCTTGCGTCGCCACTTGCAGGCTTATCCGATGAATTCGCCTTCTCATATGCGTCTTTTGCCAGTTCAAGAGCTTTTTCGTAAGCCTTGACGATTGCCTTCGAAGAATACGTGGAGCGCGAAACGACATCCACATTGACGGGATCCGTGCGCAAATCGATCAGCTGCTTGACGACGCCGATGTACTCTTTGCCGCGAACCGTGCGCCCGGACGCCGCCCATTCTATGTACGAATCATTTTCCTCGTCGTAACTCCCAAGCACCGCTTCTTGATCGGTGGCCTTATTGGTGCCGTGCAAATCTTTGATCGCGGTCGCCTTGCCGTCTTTCACCGTTACGGTCATGGCAAGGTAATACGGCTCGAACGCATCGGGGTCATCACTGTTTTCGCACTTCACATACACGGTGTAATCTCCGTCAAGATAACCGCTGGCAGCCGGCTTGTCCTGAGACGGCCTGTCGACGCCATCTCCGTTGGAGCCATCGCCGCCTCCAGGCTTGCTCGACGGGTCATCGTTCCCCTCGCCGGAAGAACCACCCGATGGCTTGCCAGTCGAAGCACCACCAGTGCTGTCAGTCGAAGGCGTTGCTTGACGCAATGCGTCCTCGACGGCAGCCAAAATGCCCTCCGAGGAAAACGTTGCGCCCGATACCGTGTCGACCGCGGTCGTCTGCTTCGAAACGATAGAAGAAACCAATGATTGCGCGCGGCTGAAGTACGCTGCATCATCTCCTTGCGACACGATGTCTATCTGGGAAATCCTCCCATTCGCGATGGTTACGGCAACGCAAATGGCGCTTTTATATCCTTCTCCTTCACCGTAATACGTGCCATCGATGTAACCGCTTGCAGGCGTTTCGGTTGGGTTTAACGTCACATGGCCCTTATCGGAAGTGGCTGGTGTCGATGCGGGCGAAGCTACCGAGCTCGACTTCGCCTGCCCCGCAGACTGCTCGAGCGCGTTCTTGATAGCGACAAGAATGCCCTTCGAAGAGTACGTAGCCCCCGAAATGGTGTCTACCGACGTCGATTGCGCTGCGATCACGGAGCCGATCAGCCCCTTCGCATTGCTGAAGTACGGCTCGTCGTCGCCTGCGGACACTATTTCGATCGCAACGATCTTCCCACCGCTGACAGTTACCGCCACCGTGATGACGCTTCTGAAGCCCTGACCCGAACCAGCGTACACGCCGTCCTTCAGATTACTTGCATCGATGCCGTAATCAGCCGCGCTGTAGTTCGCCCCGGTTGCGGGCTGCGCATCCTGACGTTCCGCGGTCACCTCGACAGATTTGATTTCTGCCGCTATCGCCTGCTCCGCCGATGCGTAAGCACTGGGGTCGAACGCGAGCGGCTGATAATGCGAAACCACGAACGCAATGGCAACGCCCGTTAACAGCGATGGCATCAAAAGGCTTGCCGTAGCCGCCTTCTGCGGCAGTGCGACATGCTTGCCCGTCTTCGTTTTATCGGTCGACGAAGGTGCGTGGGGGGCCACCTCCCCGGCATGTTTCCCGATCTTTCGATCTGTCACGGTTTTCATATCTCCTTCAAACGACCTTATGGCGGAGCCGAAGCCCCGCCATAAGGCATGATTCGTCAGTTTCGGGCGTCAGGGGCAAAATCAGCTGCCCATCTCGTTGTTAAGCGGCTCTTACTCGCGTGTGCGACGGCGCATGAAGCGCGCCACCGCCGCCAGCGCTGCCGCGCCAATAGCGGCTGCGCCCGTTGCCGCCATCGGAGCAACGTCGCCCGTGCTCACCAGGGCTGCGTCGGTGTCAGCAGCAGACTTGTCGCCAGCCGCGTCGGTGTCGTCCGCTTTGGCGTCGTCATCGGCCTTGCCGGTGTTGTTGTCCGCTTTCGTGCCGGTGTCGGCCTTGCCGTCGTCTACCTTGCCGGTGTCGTCGCTTGCGGGCGGGTTCTCAACAGAGGGCTTGACCAGCTGTTCGCGAGCCTGCTTCACAGCGGCGGTTGCGGACTCGACGTCGGCGGCGGACGTATCTTCATTGCCGAAGAGCGCCTCGGCTGCTTTTACGGCCTGCTGATATGCAGCCCAGCTTTCAGACGTGTAGTCGGACTCCTTCAAGTTGGAACCAGCCTCGATCTCGGCACGCAAATCGGCAAGCTGATCGGTGCTGGGGGTTTCAACAAGCGCAGCCTGAGCACTCTGCAGTGCGGAAAGCGCGTTGGCAACCTCTTCGTCGGTGGCGGAAACGGATTCGTTCACGTCTTGGGCGGCATTGAGCGCTGCCTGGAAAGCAGTCCAGCTGGTTGTCGTATAAGCATGTTCGCTGTTATCGAGCTTCAGGGCGGACTGAACAGCGCTCTCAAGCGCGGCCTTGTCGGCAACCTTGGCATACGTGAGCTTCAGGTTGCTGGTGTAGCCCGTCGCCTCAATCTCAACGTCGTACGCGCCGTTCGCATCGAACACCAAGGAGCCGTCCTTGTTCTTGGCGGCAAGGTTCAGGGAACCGTCCTGGCTGACGATCTTCACAGCGCCCTTGCCCTGTGCGCTATACGGCACGCCATTCACCGTGACCTGCGAAATGTTGCTCAGATAGTTCGCAAGGTCGTTCTCGCTCGCGCCGCCGTCAGCGATCAGTTTCAGGCTGGAAGCTTCAAATGCGGCAACTTTCTTCGCCGTCGTCAACGTGAACGTTGCGCTCAAGGGCGCGTACTTGCCGCTCTTGTCGGTGGCAACGATCGTGTAGCCGCCAGGCTGCGTGCCGGTCGGGATCTTGACAACGAAAGCGTACGGCCCCGAAGAGGGGTTCGACATCTCGACATCGCCGTTCCAGCCCTCGATGCTGTACTGCGCAGCGAACCCTTCGGGCAACGTCGGATTCATGCCGATGAGGGAGGTGTCGTCAAGTGAAGCGCTCTCCTGGATGGAGATAGCGCCTTCATCTGCGGAGACCTTTACCGGAACATACTGATCCATGGCCACGGTGTAGGTGCCGGTGGACGTATAGAACACAACCGACTTGATGGTCTTGCCCATCATCGACTCGTAATACTTCGAGCTCAACGGGCTACCGTGTGCTTCGGTCACGAAACCGCAGCTCCAAGCAAGCTCCTTGCCCTTCCAAATGTTCTCCAGGGCGCGCATGCCGTAGCCCTCGACTTTGCCGTCTGTATCGGCGGCGTTCACCACGGCGCCGTACACGACCGCTTGGTTGCCGTCGGCGTCGACCATCTGCTCGCGCAGGTTGTCGAAGTCGATCTCGTAATCGCCGTACCTGCTATCGGTGGTGAACTCGGCGGTGACGTTGGACAGAGCGGTGGCATCCTTGCCTTCGACCGCGCTGAACTTCAGGTTGCCGGACTCGTCAACCGTGACCTCCTTGTAATTGGCCGGCGTCTCGCCCTCGGGCAACACGTAGTACGAATAGCTCGGTGCCTGGAACAGGGCGTCGCGACCGGAATAGGTCGTGGTGGACGTCTTGCCCTTGATGGAGGTGGTGATATCGATGGAGTCAGAATCCGTTACGCGCTTGAACTTCGACCAATCAATGTTGTCGGAGCCGACCTTGACGGCGAACGTGGCGCCCGTGATGTCGCTGCCGTCGGCGTTCACATGATAAGAACCGGCAACCAGCGAACCGGCCAGCGTCTTTTGCTTGGTAGCAGACGTTACCACGTCCGTGCCGGAGTTGTTCTGCTCTGTGGCATAGAAGTCGCTGTACGGGATGTTCATGAGCACGTACGAGCCAACCTCGGGATACAGGCTGACCAGCGCGTCAAGCGCGCCCTGAAGATGCGTGACCTGCTCGGCGGCTTCCGATTCGCTCAGATCGGCCTTCTCAAGCAGCTCCTTGGTTTCGGCAGTCTCCGTCTCGATGGACGAGGCCTTCCAAGAATCCTCGGTGTACTTGGACTTGTCAAGCGCAGAAGCCTTGTCGTACAGGCCTTGCAGCTTCGCCTTCGTTGCCTCGGTCACAGGCGCTTTGGCGCCGACGATGTTGTCCTCAGTTGCCTGGAAGGTGTAAGTGTAGTCGTTGTAGCCCAAGGCATGGACGGTGAGTTTCCAGTAGCCGGTGCCGTTGGTGCCATCGGGCAGCTGGCAGCGCTCAGACTTGGTGAGGCCCAGCTGAATGCCCATGGACTTGTGCATCCAGTTGTCGGCGGCAAACTTGGTGCCATAGGTGGCAAGGGCGTTGGTGCAGGTCGCGTCATCGCCGTAGTAGGTCCAGGTGACGCTTTGCATGTTGGCGCCTAGGTCGCCGTAGTCGCCGTTAAGGTCCACGCGTAGGAACTCGCCATAGGAGCCGCTTGCGTCCTTAACCGTGGGCTCGATACCCGTGGCGGTCTTGAGCTCTTGGCCCTTGATGCCCGACTCGGTACCGGTGGCGGAAGCCGAGAAGCTGAAGGTGCCGTTGTCGTTCGTCGCGGTCTTAAGGCCGTTGGTGTCGGCGTCGACATTCGCGACCAGGTCGGAGTAGGCTTGGAGGTTTTGCTCGCCATAACCGCCAGCCAGCGTCTCGCCATTGGCGACGAAGCGGTGGCTTGCCTTGAAGGCATCCAAGTCTGCGGTCTTGATCTTAACGGGAACGTATTTGAGGCCGGTAACCTCATGGCCGGTCATGGTGTACACCGTGCCGTCAGCTGCCGTTACGGTTTTGGCCTTGCCGTCGATGGAGAAGGTGTTGCCGTCAACATCGACGAAGGACTTGCTGTCGGGATAGAACGAGGGGTAGATATCCTTGCCCTCGGCAGTCTTGATCACGTCGGTGCATTGGTAGCTGCCACGATGCAGGCCGTGGTTAAAGGTTGCGCGGGTAACGGCATCGAACGCGCCCTTGTCGGCCTCGCTGCGAGAGTCAAGGTCGCTAGAAGACGCCGCAGACCCTGCAGCCTGAACTCCCTCTGCCGTCCAATACTCTGCCCAGGTCAATCCCGCATAGCCGTAGGTGTACTCGCTTTCAGCCGGCTTTGCGTTCTGCTCGTCGTAAGCTGCCTGCAGCGCGTTATCGACCGCGGTCTTGATGGCGTTGGACGAGACGGTGGCAGTGGAGACGGCATCAACGTTTGTTCCGTTCGCCTCGACGATCTTGTCCGCCATACCAGTGACGTGCTTGCGGTCATTGCCGTTTTCGGCTTTGTCGAGATAGTCCCAGCTCTCGCCAGTCAGCGCATCGTAAGTCTCCTTGGAGACCTTAACGGAGGCGATCTTGCCCGAGGTGACCTGTACGGTCACCTTGACCTCGTAGCTGTTGACGTCCCACTCGCTTCCGCCTGCAGCGGGGTCATTCGAGTCGGCCACAGCCGTGCCCTGATACTTGCCATTGGCGATCTTGCTCAGATCGTATGAAGCACCCTGTGAAACGGCTGCATCGCTGCCACCATCCAAGGTATAATTCCAGATTGAGTTCGAAAGCGCGTCTGCGTTTTCGCTCGATTGCGGGGCAGCCGTTTCAGTGTTGGTAGCATCGGAGCCGGCTGCCCCCTCTATTTCACTGCCGCCAGTCTGGGCGAATGCCGCCACTGGGGTCATCGGCAGCGTTAGCGCCACAGCGAGCAGGCCTTTGGAAGCATTGCTTCCCGCCGCCGTCAGGGCGCGCCGAACCGCATTGCGTTCGATCATCCCGTGTCCTTTCTTCTATTTTTTGATTTCGTCGCGGACACGTTCTTCACTCGTCCACGCCACTAGCAAGTTCGCTGACATGGAAACGCACGCAAAAGCCCACACCAACCAACTGATAAAGCATTTCGATAATGTATGATTTGGGTAACTTCGTCAACTGCAAATTCGCTCCGTCTAACTTGATTAGCCGAATATAACATGAACTAACTACATTTCCGGGCTACTCTTGTTGCACAGATTTTTCCGTTTTGCGACCTTTTTTCGCGCCAGAACCGCAGGTCAGGAAATCTAGACCACGTTTCATGAGAAGCAACCATCGCAAAACGGGAAAATCTGTGCGCGGGCGGACGAGCAGCTCGCAAACGGGCGGCGTCACAAGCGCACAAGCGTGTGGCAGGTTCCCCAGCAGGCGACGCCCGTGGCTGTCGAGCGCCCATTGCTCCACCGGGCGCCCGCTATCCGGCACCCGTGCCGCCAGCCCGAATGCCGTTCCAACCAGGAAAAACAAAACGGGCCGGACCAAAAGGCCCGACCCGATTGTTCATGGTGCCCCAGATACGATTCGAACGTACGACACCCGCTTTAGGAGAGCGGTGCTCTATCCCCTGAGCTACTGAGGCGAATCCGCAACATCGCGCTGGGCGATGTGCAGAGGGTATTGTATCAAATACTTAGTGCGAGGCAGCACCCGAAGCACCAGAAGAACCAGACGTCTTTGCGAACTCCACGGTAATCGTCGTATCTGCCGTCACGTTGCTGATGCTGAACGTGCCACCGGAAGCGCCAACGTTGTAACGGTCACCGTAGTTGTCATACACGCTGGAAACCGTGTAACCCGCGTTGGGCGTTACCGTGAACGATGCGCTGCCGCCATCATCAACGGTCAAGCTGGACGGGGAAACCGAACCGCCCGTGCCAGCCGAAGCGGACACGCTGTGCGTGGACTTACCCGTGCTGACGGTCAGGTTGATGGTGTCGCCTTCCTTCTGCGAGCTACCGGCCTCGGGCGTCTGGCTGATAACCTTGCCCTGGTCAACCGTGCTGCTGCTTTCATACTGCGTGGTTACCTTGAAGCCCGCATTCTGCAGGATGGCCATGGCGTCGCCCTCGGACTTGCCCTTCACATCGGGAACGTCCTTGCCTTCCTTACCAGCGGAAAGGTAATACGTGACGGTTGCGCCCTTGGAAACCTTCGAGCCCGCAGCCGGCTCCTGACGTGCGACGTGGTTCTTATCGATAGAGTCGGAGTACTCAGCAGTGCCCGACGCGTCCTTCAAGCCAAGCTTCTGCAGGGCGGCACGAGCCTCCTTGGTGGTCATGTTCTCCAAATCGGGGACGGTAACCTGCTCGCCTCCCTGTGAAATGACCAAGTTCACCTTAGCTCCGTCGTTGGCCTTGGTCTCGCCCTTTGGATCCTGGCTGATAACCTTGCCCGCCTCGACCTTCTCGTCATAAGCCTCGGTGATGTTGCCAACCTGCAAGCCGGCGCTGGTGATGGCAGCCGTGGCCTCGGCCTGCGTCTTGCCCACAACGTTGGGCACGGTGATGTCGCCCGAACCGCGCGACAGAAGCGCGAATGCGACAACCGCGATGACGGCGATAACGGCCACGACGGCGATTGCCACCGCAGCACCCTTCTTGCTGCCCTTCTTGCTTGCGGTTGCGTCCTCGCGATAGCTCTTGCTGGCATGACCGTTGCCGTGGTCGACGCCGTGGCCGTTGCCATGACCGCTCTGGCCGTACTGCTGATCGACCGACGGCATGACCGAGGTTTTCTCGGCAGCATACGCAGGGCCGATAGGCGGCACATCCGGCACGCCGATAACGGCAGTGCGGGCGCCGTTGAAATCGCCGAACGCAACGGGGCGGCCCGCCAGGTAGTCGTTCAAAGCGGAACGCATTTCCTGAGCGGTGGCGAAACGGTTAGCAGGGTCCTTCTCGATGGCCTTCATGATGATGGCCTCGAGCGACGGATCGATGTTAGGGTTGATCTGGCTAGGCGGGACAGGCATCTCCTGAACCTGCTTCATAGCCACACTAACGGCGTCAGGGCCGTCGAACGGCAGCTGCCCGGTAACCGACTCGTACATGACGATGCCCAGCGAGTAGATGTCGCTGGCCGAAGTAAGCTCCTTGCCCTGAGCCTGCTCGGGCGAGATGTAGTGGGCGGTGCCCAGAACGGCGCCGGTCTTGTCGGCGTTGCTGTTCTTGGCGCGGGCGATGCCGAAGTCCATGACCTTCACGTTGCCGTCGGGCTGGACCATGATGTTTTGCGGCTTGATGTCGCGATGGATGATGTCCATGTTGTGCGCGACCGAAAGAGCCTGGCAAACCTGCGAGCCGATTTCGGCGACCTTGCGCTGGTTGATGGCACCGCGCTGCTTGATGGCGGTTTTAAGGTCGGAGCCGCGCACGTATTCCATGACGATGTAGTACGTGCCCGAGTCCTGGCCCCAGTCGTACACGTTGACGATGTAGGGACTGGAAAGGTTGGCAGCGGACGCCGCTTCCTGGCGGAAACGCGCAGTGAACTGCTCGTCCTCGGCGTACTGAGGCAGCATCACCTTAACGGCGACGGTACGGCCCAACACGTTGTCCTGGGCGCGATAAACCTCTGCCATGCCACCGACGCCTACACGCTCGATGATTTGATAGCGGTTGTTCAACGTCCGCCCGATTAGATTCTCTGCCACCTTGGTGCTCCTTTAAAACCCCTTTGTAAGGTCGCAAGACATTATATTCTGAAAATGCCCTGCGACCGCGCCTTTCATCTAAATCTTGCCTGTTGGTTAACAAATCACGTTACCCAACGAATCTTCTGGTCAACAATCGGCTGTTACAGCAAGCCTTCTGTCTTCAATGCGGTCATGATGACCTGACGCGCCTTTGCCGCGCCGTCGCCCTCGGTTCCGTCTTGCTCAAGAACGATGGCAACCACGATCTTCGGGTCGTCCGCAGGCGCCATGCCCACGAACCAGCTGTCGTCCTTGGCCTTGCCCGTCTCGGCAGTGCCCGTCTTGCCCGCAATCTCGACACCCGAGATCTGGACGGCGGTGCCCGTGCCGTTCGAAACAACGCCCTTCAGCACTTCCTTCACGCGATCCGCGGTGGACTTGCTAATAGCCTGCGAAAGAACGCTGGGAGACGCGATGTAGCTGCGCTCGCCGTTCGAGTTGTACACGTTCTGAACCAAGTACGGGGTCATGACCTTGCCGTCGTTCGCAATGCCGCAGCCAACCAAGGCCATCTGCAGAACGCTTGCGTACGGGCCGATCTGGGAATGCGCACCAACAGGCTGGCCGGCAGCCGCCCACGCCGTTTCCCACGTGGTCATTTCCTTCGGGTTGGTCATCAGCGACATGGCCGTGGGCAAGTCGAAGCTGATCTTGCTGTCGAAGCCGAACCCGTCGGCGCCCTTCACCAGCGCAGACGCGCCGATCTGAACGCCCAACTGGCCGAACACGGTGTTGGAAGACCACGCCGTTGCCTGCGCGAGCGTCTGGCGCCCGTAGTTGTTGCTGTCGAAGTTGGTGACCGCCGCCCCGCCGATCTCTATCGTGCCAGGCGAATCGAACACGGTGTTCTCGTCAGCGACATTGTTCTCAAGCGCCGTTGCCAGCGTGACCATCTTGAAGGTGGAGCCCGGTGCGTACAGCGACTGCGTTGCGCGGTTGATCAGCGATCCCGACGAGGAATCGTTCGAGCTGGCCTTGATGACGCTTTCGAAGTCGGCGGTGCTGTACGTGGGCGACGAGGCCATGGCCAATACGGCGCCGGTCTCGGGGTCCATCACGATGCATGCGCCGGTTTGACCCGCAAGCGCGTCCTGGGCAGCCTGCTGAATGGTGGTGTTCAGCGTAAGCACGACGTCGTTGCCGGTTTGCTTGCTGCCCGACATGGCCGCCAGCACGTCGCTCCACGACGCGTACGAGCGATTGCCCTGCAGGATGTCGTTCTGCGACGCCTCGATGCCGCTGGTTCCGTACGTCTGCGAGTAGTAGCCAATGACGTGGGTCGCAAGATCGCCCGCGGGGTACACGCGCGAATACGTTCCGTCGCCGTTGTCCACGCTTTCGGCAAGAACCGTGCCGTCATACGTGGTGATGGCACCGCGTTTGATGTTCGTTTGCCTCGCGATGGTGTGGTTGTTGGACGGCATGGTCTGATAGTCCTTAGCCTGAACGACCATGATCAGCGTTAGATTCGCGACCAAAACCACGAAGGCCAGCGAGAACACCATGATGGCGTTTGTCAGACGTTTGCCCAAAGCCACGCGGCCAAGGACGCTGTTCGAGCTGACGATTCCCGTGCCCGAGGTCATCTCGGCCTCGACGCCCGTGGCCTCGTCGCCGCAACGCAACAGGAATCCAACTGCGATGAAACTGGACAGAAGCGACGAACCACCCTGGCTCATGAACGGCAAAGTCAGACCAGTCAGCGGGATAAGCCCCGTGACGCCACCCACGATGATAAACGCCTGAAGAACGATGGTAGTGGTCAGGCCCACGGCCACGAACGACGCGAAGTCGCTCTTCGCGCGGGCAGCAGTCGCAAAGCCGCGGATGGCGAAACTCAGGAACAGCAGCAGAACACCCGCTGCGCCAAGAAGGCCGATCTCCTCGGCAATGGCCGCGAAGATGAAGTCGGACTCGACAACCGGGATCTGGTCGGCCAAACCGCGGCCGATGCCGCAGCCGAACAGGTCGCCGTCGGCGATGGAAAACAGCGCCTGAACCATCTGATAGCCCGTGCCCTGCGCGTCGGCGAAGGGATCGAGCCAGTTGTTAACGCGGATCTGCACGTGGCTGAACGCGAAGAACGCGCCCACAAAGCCCACGGAGATCATCAACACGCCCACGATCAGGTAGAACTTCTTACCCGTAGCCACGTACAGCATGGCCAAGAAGACGAAGAAGAACACCATGGCGCTGCCCAGGTCGCGCTCGAACACAACGATGAGCAACGCAACCACCCACATAAGAAGCATGGGAGCAAGCGTGCGGATGTCGGGCAGACGGAACGGACCCACGCGGTAGGTGAACACACTGAGCAGCTCGCGGTTCTTGGCCAGATAGCCCGCCAAGAACAGGACGATCACGATCTTCGCGATCTCGCCCGGCTGGAACGAGAACGATCCGATATGCAGCCAAATGCGGCTGCCGTAGATCTCTTGGCCAAGGCCCGGAACGATCGGCGACAGCAGCAAAATGAAACCGACGACCATGAACGTGTATTTGTAGTTGGCAAGCTTCTCGAAATTCTTCGAGATGGCCAAGATGACAATCATGCTGAAAACGCCCACGAACAGCCACATGACCTGGCCTTCTGCCAGGTTCGGTGCCAGACGCGTGACGAACGCGATGCCGATGCCCGACAGCGCGAACGTGATGGGCAAAATGGCAGGGTCGGCGCCCGGCGCCAAGAAACGCGTTGCCACATGGGCGATGACGAATGCGATGAACAGGCAGATGGGCACTTCAAGGGCCTTGAAGCCCAAGATCTGGCCCTCGTTCATGGCAAGCATCGCAAACAGCACAATGACGAACGGGGCGGCAATGCACAGAAGCGCAAGCTCTAGATTACGGCGCGTCATTGGGCACCGCCCGTCTTAGCCGCGGCCGAGCCCGTGGTGGGCGCGATGCCCGTGGCGGTGCCGGTCGCGCTTGCGCCCGTCGCGCCCGAGGCAGAAGAAGCAGAACCCGAAGCGGCAGAACCTGCGGAAGCAGAATCGGCCTTCTCGGCATCGGCGGAAGGCGTCTTCGCGACGGCGCGCTCCTCGATGTCGGCACGATACGACTCAACCAAGTCGTACGCGTCATCAAGGCTGTCGCAGCGCAGGCCCTCTTCTATGTTCCCGCGCGCGGTGCTGGAAAGATCCGCCACCGACACGTCGGTTTCTTCAACCAATTTCGAACAGGCAACTCCCAAAATCTCACCGGGAACTCCCTGATATACAGCAACTTTTCCATCGCTGTCGGCCAAGAACGCAACATGGTTGAGGTACTGGCTGGTTCCCCATGCCGTACCGCCCAGGATCAAAACAAGCAGCGCGGCGACGAAGCACAGCGTCATCTTCGTGCGACGAGCAAGCTTGCGGCGCTGCTTTTCGCGCGTGCCCTGCACGTCGGCGACGATGACGGTGACGTTGTCCTGGCCACCTGCGGCAATTGCCTGGTTGACCAGCTGCGATGCGCAGCGCTGCGGGTCGCGGACACGGTTCATGACCTCTTCGATGTCGTGGTCCAGCACCATGCCCGAAAGGCCGTCGGAGCACAGCAGCAACCTGTCGCCCGCCTCGACGTTCACCTCGAAAATATCCGGCCTGGTAGCGGGGTCGTTGCCCAACGCGCGGGTGATAACCGAGCGCTGCGGATGGACACGCGCCTCTTCAGGTGTGATGCGGCCGGCCTCGACCAGCGCCGCAACCAAACTATGGTCGCGGGTGATCTGGCTTAAGCGGCCGTGATGCAAAAGATACGCGCGCGAGTCGCCCACCTGGGCAATGACCAGGCGATCTTCCTCGAGCATGGCTGCGGTGCACGTGGTGCCCATGCCCGCACGTCCCTCGCCTGTCACGGCGGCATCGATGATGGCGCGGTTAGCCTCTTCGACAGCAGCAGCAAGAACATCGGGGTCGGGATGTTCGGGAGCGTTTTTCGCGATGGTTTCGACGGCGATTTCAGAAGCAACCTCGCCCGCGGCGTGACCGCCCATGCCGTCGGCAACGACGAACAGCGGCGGCGCGACAACCAGCGAATCCTCGTTCTGCTCGCGCACGCAACCGACGTCCGTACGGCTGCCGAAGGTGGTGATGGCACCGCGACGGGTTCGCGGCGTTGAATGATACGAGCCGGTGCTTTTCTTCTCGGAAGCCATTAGCTATGCCTCACGCGAATGGAGACGTCGCCAACGTTGACGACATCGTTGTTGCGAAGCGCGCACGGCTCGGAGATGCGCTGGCCGTTGACGGCAGTTCCGTTGGTGGATCCCAAGTCCTCGACGAACAGGTTCTGGCCCATCAGCGAAAAACGCGCATGACGTGCGGAAACATAGCCTGCACCAATGACGATGTCCGCGTTAGGGGAACGGCCGATGATAACAGGCCCGCGCACGACGATGGAAACGCCGCGCAGTTCCTTAGGGCCTTTCTCGACCGAAAGGTTCCAGGTGCGCTCTTTCTTGCGCTGTCCGCGCACCAGACCGATTCCCGTTTTCACAATGGCGAACAGGAACAGGTACAGCAATGCCACGAACAGCAGACGTCCGACGAGCAAAACGACGTCTATCAATGGGGCCTCCTCGTTTAGCGGTTTGCGATTAATGTAAGGTTGCTAGCCGTGAAAGCGTTGTGCCTGCTTGTTCCAGCAGGCCGTTTAAGCGGACTACTGAACGAATTGGAACTCGGTTTTGCCGATGACGATACGGTCGCCCGAGCGAAGCGGCTGCGTGGCGATGGAAACGCCGTTGACGATGGTTCCGTTGGTGGAGCCAAGGTCGGCGATGACCCAAACGCCCTGCGGCGTGCACGTGAGCTGGGCATGCTTACGGCTTGCGCTGATGTCCTGGATGACGATATCGTTGCCGGACTCGCGACCAAGGGTGACCGTGGAGGAACCCAGGTCATACGCGCGCTGATACGCGATGTTGATCAGCCTTGCCTGAACGTTGCGATGGTCGGGCATGCCAGCGTTGCCAGCGAAGCCAACCGTGTTGGGGCCGGCAGCCTGGGCGTCCCTTGCGGGGCGCGAGGTAACCGTTCCAATGGCGGCACCGGCAGCTGCACCGGAGGCAGCGCCTGCAGAGGCGCCAGCGGCAGCTTCGGCCGGGGTGCCATGAGCGCCGTTACGACGATGGGCGCCGTAACGGGCGTCCTGCTCGGCCTTATCGCGGTAATCCTCGAAGTCCTCGCTGTCGAAGGTGTACTCACCGTAGTCGATGGAGTAATCGATCTCGTCCTCGGGGACGTAAGGCAGCGGCGGCTTGGAACCGCGTTGGGGCTGATTCTGCTGCGGTGCTGCGGCGGGCTGCTGATAATCTTCCTGATAGCCGCCCTGGTAGTCGTCGTATGCACCCTGGGGCTGATCGTAGTAGCCGCCGTTCTGCTGCGGTGCGTACTGCTGCTGGTACGGATCGGCATAAGCGCCCCGAGCGGGCTGGGAGTACTGGGAAGCAGGTGCGGGAGCAAGGCCGTAACGCACCATTTCCTCTTGGCGAAGCTGAGCCACGATGGGTGCGGCAACGGGCTCGGCGATGACGTCGAACTTGCCATGGCGCAAGCCGTCGTCAACGATGAAACGAACCAAGGGCTGGCCGTCCATAACCAGACCCTCTTCGACGGCCTTGGCCTGAAGGTAGGTTTCGATCTCGCCGGCCAACGTGGGGTAATAACCGAACAGACGTTGGTCGTCGTCAGGATTGACCAAGACGGTGTAAAGCGTGGGAGCGAATTCCTTGCCAGCGCCGACCATGGTCTCGCGCTTCATCTGCTTCTCTGCTTTTTTCTCTATCTGAACAGGTGAAATAGGCGCTTGCGCCATGCGATTGGCGGCACCCTCCACCGTGTCTTCCATCTTGTTCTCGAAACGGGAGAAAAGGCCCATTGATGCTCCTCGTTGAATCCTGATTGCTATTGCGTACGACGTTTTTTCTTCAGTTGCAAACTAGCCTGCATGCAGGTGCTCAACGTGCAATAATGCCACAAATCCGCCGCTCTGTGATTCGCAAGGGCATTTCCACCAATTAATTAAAGCAAGGGCAACACAAGTGAACGGGGTTCGGGAAGCGCGCGACCACGAACGCTACGAAAACGCGCCCCGAAACCGAGACGCGTCGACGAGTTCGCATGAGAAGCGGCGCGGCCAAGCCGAAGGGACACCCGTACAGCGCACCCAAGCTGCGAGCACTACGCCAACTGGCCGCACGCCCACTGCGCCGCAACCATCGCACCCTTCGCCAGCACGCTCTCGTCGATGGTGTAGTTGCAGCTATGCTGCGGGTAAATGGCACCGATCTCAGGGTTGTTCGTTCCGACAAATACCAGCACGCCCGGCACGATGTTCAAAAATTCCGAGAAATCCTCGCCCGAAAGCGTGCCCTGATACGTTGCCACGGCGTCCTCACCCAGCACGTCGATTACCGCCTGACGTGCGGCTTCGGCGTACTTAGGATCGTTCGACAAACCCGGATTGCCGTGCGTGTACGAAAACGTTGCCGAGGCCCCCAACGAATCGGCAATCTCCTCGACGATGTGCTCCAAACGCTTCGGCACCTCGTCACGAAGCTTCGGCGACCACGTGCGGATGGTACCCTCCATGTGCGCGGAGCCAGCGATGATGTTGCGCGCTTCGCCGCCTTCGAACTTGCCAACCGTGACGACCACCGGGTCGAACGGCGAAACATCGCGGCTGACCAGCACCTGGATTGAATTCACGATAGCTGCGCCAACCACAACGGCATCAATTCCCAAGTGGGGCATCGAGCCGTGGGCGCTCATTCCCTTGATGTCGATCTCAAACCAATCGCAGTTCGCCATGCGCTGACCAGGCTCGCACGAAACTGTGCCCGCCGGCACTTCGCTCCAAATATGCGCGCCGTAAATGGCGTCGACGCCGTCAAGCACGTTGTTGGCGATCATGTAGCGTGCGCCCGTGGAATTCTCCTCCGAAGGCTGGAACAGCACGCGGACCTCGCCATGAATCATATCGGTCATGCGCGAGAGAATAGAGATCGCGCCAAGCATCATGGCAATATGGCAGTCGTGTCCGCAGGCGTGCATGATGCCCTCGTTTTCCGAAGCAAAATCGAAGCCGGTTTGCTCGGCAATGGGCAAGCCGTCGAAATCGGCGCGCAGGGCGATACGGCGCTTGGGGTTGCCGGCCGCATCGTACGCGTCGGGGGCGGTTCCCCTAATGGTGGCGACGATGCCCGCACCCTTCACTTCGTCGGTGGTAGGCAGAACCTTGAATTCGATCCCCAGCTTGTCAAGCTCGGCGCGAATGGCGGCAGACGTGAACAGCTCGACGCCGCTGAGCTCGGGGTGGCGATGAAACATCCTTCGCCATGCGATGACCTGGGGCTCGATTTCGGCAGCGGTGCGCTTGACGATTTCCGCCGTGCCTTCGCATGCTGCGGGGCTTTCCGTTGCCTGCATAGTTTTGTTTTCGGCTGCCATAAACTGTCCGATCCGCGCTTGTCGCGGCGAACGGCATCGCCGCGATCAGGCACTTTACCAATTAAGAACAATAGCTGCGAACTAGCATACCACGCCTACGCAGCCGCATTGAAAAAGGGACTCGCCGAAACGAGTCCCTTACGTTCGCGAATTCTTTGTCCGCAATTACACCAGATCGATCATGTCCTTGCGGTAGCGGCGCGAGAAAGCCAGCAGCAGGATGATTCCCACCAGAATGACGCCGACGAAACCGGCGTACATGAACGCCAAGCCGCCGAAACCCGAGAAGATCGGAGCCAAGATCATGCTGGCCAACGAAGCGGGCACCAGGAAAGCCGTGCCAACAGCGCAGTTCTCGGCGTAGTGCGCGCGGCCATAACGGTTCAGCGTGAACGTGGTGCTGAATACAGGGAGTCCGCCGTAGCCCACGGCCACAACCAGCGCGCCGAAGATGAACAGCGGGCTGCTTTGCGCGAAGCACGCCGCGGTGACCAGGCAAATGCCCGCAACCGAGACGCCCGTGGTAAGACGCAGGTGGTTGATCAGGCCAAAACGGTCAAGCAAGAAACCGTACACAATGCTGGCGCCGCCATTGAACAGCGAGATCATGCCAACGATGAGCGTGGCCAAGGTTGCCTCGGTGCCCAAGGCAAGCGCATCCTGGCGCGACTCGCCCATCAGGGTCAGACCGATGCTGGCAACGCAGACGAACCAAGCAAGGCCAAGCCAGAACACGGGAGTCTTCAGCATGTCGGGGATGCCGAAAGACTTCTTGGAAACGCCGAAGTCGGTCAGGAAATGCGGGTTCTTCGCGGCAGCATTCTGGCCGTCGTCGGACTCAGCCTTGACACTTGCGGCCTTTCCGCGGAACACCTCGTCGATGCCCGCCGGCGAAGCCTTGATCACGAACGATGCGACCACGTTCAGCGCGAAGATCAAGATGCCCAAGCCGGCAAGAACGGTCTGCCAACCGATTGCGTTCATCAGACCGTCGATCTGCACGCCCAAAACCAGCGACGCGACGCCGAAGGCGAACATCTGAAGACCGGAAACAACGCCCACGCGGTCGGGGAACCACAGGTTCACCGTGGTCAGGATGGCGTTGAAGGCGATGCCCGCGCCGAACGCGGCGAATCCGCCGTAGAACACGAACACCGAAGCGATGCCCAGGCCCGAAAAAGCGCCAACCGAAAGGAATCCGATCAGGACAAGCGCGCCACCGATGAAGATGGGGACACGCGGGCGGCCGTTGCACTGACGCTGGATCATGGAAGAAGCCAGGCATCCGACAGCTTGGCAGATCATGACGATGCGGAAGTTAAACGCCAGCAGCTGAGGGTTCCAACCTGTGCTGTTGGCGATAGGCGTGGCGAAAATAGACCATGCGAAAATAAGGCCCATGAAGAACAGCGTCACCAAACCAACCAGCAGGCATGCGATGCGCTTGACCGACATCGCCTTGCGGTTCATGCCTTCAAGAATGATATCGTTTGGATCAGCGGCAGCGGCAAACGAACCCGCCCCCGTGTTGACTTTCGCATCGGTTTCCGTTTTGGCTTTCATCGTGACAGCGTCCTTCATGTCATCCCCTCTCATTCACCGATGGCTATGTTAACAACGGCGTATTTTCTTTCAACGGAAACGCGCTGATCAGAAAAATGTTTTGCGCTTTGCCACAGGCGCTCTATGGCAGTTGCAAATAAGACGATTTGACAGAATCACGCTACTTTGTTAGTTGATTTCACCCTCTTTTAAGGAAGGCATGCTAACCTTCGCCCATGCAACACGCTCGTCAACAACCGCCCCATCAGCAACCGCAGCGCCAGCCTCGCCACGCCGCGTCCAGCCCACAGCCGCAGTACGGCGCGCATGGCGCGAACGTCAGCGCGGTCAAGCGCCCGAACGCTCCTATGATCGCTGTGACGGTTACCGTCATCGTGACGCTTGCTGTGATCTTCGCGTTCTGCGCCATCGCATATGCGAAGGGAACCGGCGGCCTTCATTTTGCAGCCTCTTCCGTCGATTCGGCGAAAACAACAAGCAGTATGGGGGTTACGTCCTTCAATGCCACCGACATCTCCTCGAACGGCGATTCGGTAAGCAGCGACTTCGCCCCCTTGCCGGCAATGCTCGACGGCATCGATGAATCCGACGAGATCGTCGCGTTCTCGCTCTCCGACGCTCGGGCACCCGAGCTTTCCAACAAGAACTTGTCAGCAATCCGCACAGCGCTTGAAAACTTCGACGGCGCCTCTGTGGGATTCGGCATGTACGACGTGGAATCGGGCCGCGGCATCGGATACAACCTCGACCAACAGATTTACGGCGCAAGCTCGTTCAAAGCCCCATACGCGCTGTACCTTTGCCAGAAACACATCGAAAACGGCGAGCTCACCATTCCCGGGCTTTCCGACGAAGACGGCACCGAACTTTTCGGCGCAGGCGGCTACACGAAGATCCTGATCGAGAACGCAATCTGCAACTCCGACAACGACTCGTTCGCGATGCTGCGCAGCATGTACGATGCGAACGGCTACAACGAATGGGTCGATGAGCTGGGCATTCAAGATGCGGCCTACACGCCCGACTCGTGGTTCCCTTGGTACAGCGTCCGATCTTCGCTGAAGATCTGGACCGAGATGTACAACTACTGGCAAACGGGCGACGACGCAGCGCAGTGGCTGTCGTCCCTGTGCGGCGAAACCACCGTCTCGTTCCTGCGCGACGTGGTTGACCCACTGGGCGCCACCGTTCGAAACAAAGCGGGTTGGTGCTCGGGCAGCGACTACGGCTACGACTTCAACGGCGTGTGCGACGCCGGGGTCATTCAGCTTGACGGGCGCACCTACGTCGTCAGCGTCATGGCGGGAGTTCCCGACTGCGAGGAAAATCGCGAGCTGGTTGAGAATTTGATCGCGGCGATTTTCGACGCACGCGATGCGCTTCGCTAAACTGAAGCTGAAGAAGCGGCAGCGGGTGCCGCACGGCAAACAGGCGAGGTCGGTTCGCTCAAGTCGCGCGCATAACCCAGCCACAGCCCGCCCGAACACGCATCAGCAAGAGGCGATTCATATGAGCACGAACATGAACGACAAGCACGGCGCCACCGACGTTGTGAGCGCAGACGAAGCCATCAAGCGCCTTCGCGAGGGAAACGCACGCTACCTTGAAGCGAAAACCGCGCAAGGCGATGTATCTCTGCAGATCAGGCGATCAACGTTCGAGGAAGGCCAGCATCCTTTCGCCATCGTGCTTGCCTGCTCCGATTCGCGCGTCATCCCCGAAGCAATCTTCTCGGCAGGCATCGGCGACTTGTTCACCATCCGCGTGGCGGGCAACGTGGTGGACAACCATCAGCTGGGCAGCGTCGAGTACGCCGAGAGCCACCTGAACTGCAAGCTGGTCGTTGTGCT
The DNA here is from genome assembly GCA_937937585.1 of uncultured Coriobacteriaceae bacterium. Taxonomy (GTDB): domain Bacteria; phylum Actinomycetota; class Coriobacteriia; order Coriobacteriales; family Eggerthellaceae; genus UMGS1502. The sequence goes on along the minus strand of CALDCB010000012.1, from coordinate 80,820 downwards.
GGGGCATACCGGCTGCGGCGCGGTCGATGCCGCGATGCACCACGAGCCCTACGGCACCGTGAAGTTCATCACCGACGAGATCAGCGATGCCATTGGCGATGAGGTCGACGAGGCAACGGCGTGCCTGATGAACGTCGCGCACAGCGTGAAACGTATCGAGGAAAGCCGCCAGCTGCACGACGACGAGGTCAACAACGGCTTGCGCGTCATCGGCGCGCTTTACCACACCGACACCGGCGTGGTCGAATTCCTGGAATAGAAGAGACCGCCGTCTTTGAAAGCGACGCCAAGCGGTTCCGGCACGCAGTCCCTTACTCCGGCCAAACGTCAAATGGGCGCCCGCGAAGGCGCCCATTGTTTGCTTTGCCGTGGCGAACGCGTCTACGCGAGGCTTTCCAATGCCAACAGATTTCCGATTGCACGAACGAACACGCGGAACGCGCGCTTCATCCCCTCTTCCGAGACGCCCTCATCAGGGCCGTGCATTCCGCCAACCCATGCGGGCTTCACGTCGTCCGGGAACTGCGGGCCGAAGCTCACCGCGTGCGAGAACAGACGCGCGTACGTGCCGCCCTTCATCACGAACGGCTTCGCATCTTGCCCGGTCACGTCGTTGTAGGCGGTCATCAATGCGCTGACTGCGGGGCTTTCCGGGTTCATAAGGAACGGAACCTTGTCCAGCTTCGCAACGTATTCGGCGCCGATCTGCGCAGCGACTTTCGTCATCTGCCGGGTGATCGCGTCAGCCGTCGTGGTGGTGGGATAACGGCAGTCAAGCGTTTGAGTGATGCAGTTGCCCTCCATGCCGATGACGCCGCCAACCGCAGTAAGCGGGCCGAAATGCTCGTCAGAAGCTTGAATGCCCACGCCTGATCCGTCGGCCACACTCAAAAGATCGCGCTCAAGCTTCAGAAACGTGCGCTCGCCATCATTTCCCAAGCCGTTTTCCAACAGGAATCCAACAAGAATTGCGATGGCGCTTTCACCAAGCTCGGGCGTTGAGGCGTGAGCGCTCTTACCATGAACCTCGATCTTCACCAGGCCATCCCCTGCAGGTGAAACCGCAATGCGCGGGTCGCTGGAAACCGGAGCCGCTGCACCTTCGGGCAAGTGAACCACCGCATGAGCCAAGCCGGGAACCGCGTTCGCAGCCGTGCCGCCTGCGATTTCCACAATGAAGCCGTCCTCAATAGGCGCGCTCTTCAGCACGCCAACGCAGCATCCCGACTCGCCGTAGCCAAGCGGGAAATCGGCATCGGGCGTGAACAGGAACGTGGGGTCGTCGAAACGCTTGCGATAGTACGCAACGTCCGACATGGTCGTTTCCTCGCTCGCACCGAACAAGATGCGAATGTCATGCGGAAGCATCGCGCCCTGCCGCGCGGCTTCGTTCATCCAGAACTTCGCTGCATGAAGTGCAAGCAAAATGGGGGCCTTGTCGTCGCTGGTGCCGCGACCAAGCAGGTAGCCGTCCTTGCGCGTGAGGACATACGGCTCGAAGTGCCAACCGGGGCCTGCCGGAACCACGTCGGTGTGACCGATGATTCCCAGCTGCTGGCCCGATGCGCCGCTCGCGTCGGCATAGCCGATGTAGCCGTCAACATCATGAGCTTCGAAGCCGTAACCTTGGGCGATGTCCAAGGCAACCGAAAGCGATTCACGCGGGCCGGGGCCGTAAGGCGCACCAGGGGCCGCCTTCTCAAGCTCTTCAAAACTGGGTACGGCGATGAGCCGCTCCATGTCGGACAGAACCTGCTCCCAATTGTCGGCAAGGTAGCCTTCTATCTGGGATTCAAGCCGATCGCTCTGCGGAAATTCGAATCGTGCTTCTTCATTCGCCATAGCGTGCTCCTTTTTCAAACCGCATTTCTGCATAATCCTAGCACGTATGTGGTGTTCTCTCGACGCATGCAAATTGTTCCGCTATAATCGATTGCTGCGCCCGAGTGGCGGAATGGCAGACGCGGCGGTCTCAAAAACCGTTGTCGAAAGACGTGCGAGTTCGACTCTCGCCTCGGGCACCATTCCAAACAAGAAATCGGCTGATCGGAAACCCGGTCAGCCGATTTTTTCTTTTCACGCACGAATATCGCCTAACAAAGAAACGGCGCCTGGAAGCCCAGACGCCGTCCTTGAACCTATTTCCGCAGCCGAAGGCCAACGGCCGTCACGCTACCGCAGCTACGCTGCAGCAGCATCCTTCTTTTTGAAGATCACCTTGGCAGCCTTAACTGCGAGAACGACGGACAGAACAAGCAGCGCGATGCCCAAACCGAACTGGAGCACATTCGCAACCGTGATCGCGCCGCCAATCAGCGCCACGAACTTCGCCTGCACAGTCATGCACAGCGAGGTGCAGGTAACCAGCATCATGAACACCATCGGGATGTAGAACATCTTGTTGTTGCGGCCCGCATTGCCAAGCCATGCGCAAACCGAAAGCAGCGCCAGTGCGGCCAGCAGCTGATTAGCCGCACCGAACAGCGGCCAAATCAGCGTGTAACCCGTAAGGCCCAGCACCACGCCGATAACAACCGTCACGATGGTGGCAACCCACTGGTTGGCGAAGAATTTGTGCACGCCGGTCAGCTGGTCGAGGGTCTTCCCCTCGGGCGTCCACAGCTCTTGGAACATGTAACGAGCAAGACGCGTGGCCGTATCAAGCGAAGTCAGGCAGAACACCGAAATCGCAAGGATAAGCAGTGAATACGCGATATCCTCGGTCGCCGCCAAACCCGGAATGCAGCCCAGCATTTGGGAAAGGCCCTGAGCGAAAACCTGCGTCGGCGAAGCGAACCCGCCTGCTGCGTACTTGGCCCACACGAAGCCGACAGCGCACAGCGAGATAACGGCAAGCAGGCACTCGATCAGCATGCCGCCGTAAGCGATGGGCTGAGCTTGGCCTTCCTTGTCGATCTGCTTGGACGTGGTGCCCGACGCAACCAAGCTGTGGAAGCCCGAAATCGCGCCGCATGCAATGGTGACGAACAAAGCCGGGAACAAGAAACCGCCCTGGGCAGCTTTGTTGATAACAGCCTTGCCGGTTTCATCCACAATGGCAGCACCCGTGGCAACGTCGTACGCTTGATTGGTGGCGAAGAAACCCGTGAACGCAGGGATCTGCAGGTTGTCAACGGCACCAACCACGCCAGCGCCAAGAACGGCGAACGCAGCAAGGGCGATCATGCCGTACAACAGATAGCTGGACAGGTAATCACGCGGCTGAAGGAGAATCCAGACCGGCGCGACAGACGCAGCCAAAATGTACACGCCAATGACGATCATCCACGTGTTGTAGTCGAACTGGAACGGATGGAAGTTGAAGCCAATGGCGACTACCGCCACGATCACGACAATGGCCATGCCGATGTTCAAAGCAGCCGGAAGCTTACGGCCACGCGTCAGCAGGCCCCAGATAATAGCAGCGACAATAAACAGAATGGAAATCGACGCGGTCTGTTCATTCGCCACGCTTGGCTTAGCGAGCGTAGAAGCGAACGTGTTCGCGACGATGGACGAGAACGCAGCAACCACCAGCAGCAGCGTGAGATACGAGAAGATGCAGAACAGCCTCTTCGCCGACTCGTCAATGTTCTCCTCGATAATCGACGCAAGCGTATGGCCCTTGTGGCGGATCGAGGCGAACAGCGCGCCGAAGTCGTGCATGGCACCAAAGAAAATGCCGCCGATCAGCACCCATAGCACAACAGGGACCCAGCCGAAAACAGCGGCCTGAATAGGGCCGTTAATGGGACCGGCGCCTGCAATGGACGAGAAATGGTGGCCCAAAACGACATACGGAGGAGCGGGGACGTAATCCACGCCGTCCTCGTATTCGTGAGCCGGTGTGGGACGATTCGGATCGACGCCCCACTGCTTCGCGAGCCATCCTCCGTAGAAGATGTATCCGCAGATGAGGATCGCGGCGCAAACGATCAGCAAGATCATTGCGTTCATGGTTGATGTTCCTTCCTTAAACCTGTTCTGGCGTCAGGGCATCAAGAAAGAGAAGCCTGCAAATTGCTTTCCAGCGTCTTCTTCATCTCTTTGCCCATGGCGTTGGTGATGACGCTTGCGCTTTTCAGGTCAAGAATGGCAACACGAAGGTCAGCCCAACCGTTCAGGCCCAGCTTGAAGTTCTTGCGGAACCTTGCTCTGCGGGCGATTTTCAAAGCCTCGTCATCGGCGGCGTCGGTTATGACGACCAACGAGATGAAGCTTTGCATGTGGTTTGGCTCATCGGGGTTCACCTTTTTGATGCCCCGGGTTTTCACGAACTCGATGAGCTCGGAGACCTCGGGTGCAGTAAGGTGATCGCTCTCGGCGAAGAAGATATACTCATGGGAAGCGACTTCCCAAAGTTTCGCGCGCTTAACCAGCACATATTGCTCGCCACGCGTGTGGAACTCCGCATAACCGGGAAACACCCTGCCCGCGAATTCCTGGTTGCGACTGACGTCGAACCACGCCTCGTGCGCGGCAAGCAAGCTGTTAAGCACGTTGTCTTTCGTCGAAGACAACGCTGAACCAGCCTCTCTCTGATTGCACAAGCATCGTCGAGATGAATCTGCGCGATTCACTAAGGAGACATCGTCCATACCGCAATTATTTCGGGGTGAGAAATTGCTGCGGTATGGCAAGCGCAGGCTTTTTGGCCCTTCGCTTTTCTTGTTCCAATGACGCCCTTGTAACGGAACCGTTACGTATTCACATCGGGATTGTTAGTTTACCCCCGATTAACTCCAATTCAACGGGATGCGCCCCATCTCCTTGTTTCTGCGGCGTATTTCGAACATTTTTTACAAACGTGCAACTTTCAGGAAACCAAAAGGAGCCACCCGAAGGCAGCTCCTTAATGGTTGAAGCGCTTTGCGAATCATCACAAGAGAAGAACTACAGGGTGAAGTCCTTCTCGCCGTTGAAGACAGCCTCGGCGTCCTCGACGGAGTAGTCGGCCAAGGTGATGGCGCTGATTGCCTTGGTAAGGCGAACGGCTTCCTCGGTGGAACGCATGTGGATGTTACGACCGGTTGCGTTGCCGCAAGCACCGCCGATGTGGATCTGGTCATGCAGGCTGGTAAGGAAGTCGTGAGCGTCGGCCTTGGAACCGCCAGCGCAAACCAGGCCGGTGCGGCCGGCAGCGCGGGAGGCGATAGCCAAGCCCTCGGCAGAAGTCTGACCCTCGATGGCTGCGGGCGGATTGACCTTGACGAAGTCGGCGCCCAGGCACAAGGCAACGCCGGCAGCGCCAGCGATAAGCTCGGGAGCCTTCTCGTCGGTGACGGCGGCGCCGCGCGGGTAAATCCACAGGACAACAAGCAGGCCCTCTTCGTGAGCCTCGGCGATGAGCTGGCCAGCTTCGGCCATCATCGTGGATTCGTACTCGCTGCCCAGGTAGATGGTGTAGCCAAGACCGACGATGTTCACGCCGTTCTCGCGCATGGCCAGAACAGCCTCGAGGTCGTGCAGCTGCGTAGAATACGGATCGCTCTGAGCGGTCTTGACCAGGTTGGTCTTGGAGTTCATCTTGACCAGGTAGTTGATCTCGGGATGATCGGCGCCGTACATGGCAACCAGGCCACGCTGAGCAGCCATGACACCGATGGTGCCCTGCTCGGCGATGTCGAACAGGTGCTGAGGATCGCTGTCGGAGATGTCGATGCCCTCACCATAAAAGTCCTTGTTGAGATGCTCGACCTTCTGGTCGCATGCGAACAGCATCAGACGGCCGGTACCGCAGGTCGCCTTCATGTAGTTCTCGATATACACATCGCGCATTTCCGGAGAGACGTCTACCGGCACCTTAACCTGATCGCGAGTGATGGTTGGCATATTTTCCTCCTAAGAGAGTGAGTGGTTTGCCTGCTAACGCACGGCATTTCTTATTGTACCGAATAGTTCAGTGCAAGCGATAGACCCTTTGGGGAGCATCGCCAGACGAAACGGTCGGCGGCTTTTGACCGAACGACTGCGGGATACGTCGTCGCATTGACGCGTCAGCGAGCTTGCGTCATCGCAGCCACAGGCTCGCGCCGTCGCACCAGCGAGCCCGAAAGACTCCGCACCCGTCATGATCGAGCCGCCGTTGTACCCGCCGGGGCCGAAATCAAAAGAAGGAACGGTTCGTCAGAACCATTCCTTCTTGTTGTAAACGTAAATCGAGTCGAATTCCTGTTGGCTTTTCACCAGATAGATGATGCCTTCGATGAAGGCGATAAGGCCCATGACCATAGCCGCCAAACCGAAGGTGAACAGGCTTCCCAAAATGCTGACTGCCAACATGATGAAGCCCGCTTGGTTATAGCCCAGATAGAACTTGTGAATGCCAAGCGTTCCCAAGAAGATAGCCAGCAATGCCGCAGCGATGTGGTCTTTGGGAGCTACCTGACCGTACGGTTGACCGTAAGGCTGCTGGTAGCCCGGCTGTTGATAACCAGGTTGCTGGTAATTAGACTGTTGGTAATTAGCCTGTTGGTTGGGCTGCTGGTAGGCATTTTGATAAGACTGCGGGCCAGTTTGCCCATTAGGCGATTGCCACTGCTGCGAAGAGTCGAAACCGGACGGCGGCTCGGGCTGAGAAGAAACCTGCGACGGATTCGCCTGCCCGTTTGACGGCGGGGTATACATCCCCTGCCAGTATCCATCCTTATCGTTAGCCATAATGCCCTCCTATGACGACAAGGACATGATACTCACAACGTATGAATCTGTGGGATTCTGCAATCAATCCGTCATGAAAGGGCAAGCTCGTCGGCAAAATCCAACAGCCCGCCTAAAACCACCGCCAACCCGCAAGCAAATTCTTTCGCGTCTCAAACGAATCTGCCACACCGCGCCAACGCCAAGTCAAACCAAAGGAACCGCCGCCCCAACCGCAAGCAAGCCAAGCGACCAGCGATTAGTCCTCTTTGCTTGCCTTGTCGAACTCTTCCTTGAAGGCCGCGAACATGCCCTTGGTTTTGCCAAGGTGCTGGCCGATGCTTTTCGCCACGTCATCGGACGGCTTCGAAGTCGCCTTCTTCGCGGCGGGCTTTGCGCTGGTTTTCGCTGCGGGTTTGGAGGCAGGCTTCACTGCGGGCTTCGACGCCGTCGCGCTCTTCGGCTTCGCAGCAGGCTTTTCGGTCGATTTCGACGTTTCCTTTTTCGGTGCAGCCACCTGCTTCGGCGCGACGGGTTCTTCACCGGAGCCTTCGTTCAAGGCCTTGTTGTACTCGTCTTTGAATGCGCCGAACATGCCCTGAGCCTTGCCGATTTGCTTGCCCGTCGCATGAATGCCTTTTTCGACCGCAGCTTCGGTGGCCTGCTTCGCCTCTTGGACCTTGGGCTTTGCGTTGTCGACGGCCTTGCGCGCCTTATCGGCGGCAACTGCCGTTGCCTCGCCCGCTGCAGCAGCAGCGCCGCCCTCGGTTTTGATTTCCGCAGCCGCGTCGTCAACAAGAATGGCGCCCAACTCGGCAACTTCGGCCGCAGCACCGCGCTCATCCATGGGAGCGATCTCGGCACCAACGCCGCGTTTGAACCCCTTCACCATGCCCGCGGGAATGGTCGTGCGACCGACAATTGCATCGTTGATAGCGCCCGTTTCAACCTCGAGCGACTCAACCTCACCCGTGTGGATATCGAACAGGACGCTGCCCACGTAGCCGAGCATCTGCTGCGACTTGGTCATAACGGGCATGCCCAGCCACAGCACGCAGTTGTCCCAGTCAAGGCCAAGACGCTTGACCGCCGCGTTCCCGGTGGCTGCCTTGTCATCGTTGATCATCACGCGACCGTCTTCGATGTGAAAACCGTCAAGCGCGACGAACGAGTCCTTGCGATGGAACATCAGCAGCAGGTCGGGGCGCTTGACGATGAAGCCCACAACGCGCTTCTCGGTGGGATGGAAGACGAAGCCGCCTACCTTGCCAATGCGCTTGTCGTTCTTCTTACGCGCCTCGACAACGCGGACACCCGTGTATTCCTTGGTGGAAACGATTTTTTGATTCGACGAGAGAAGCTTGGCCATAGCCTTTCCTCACACCCAACGGCTTCAATAACAGAGAAAAGCGCAGCTACCCCGAAAGGCAACCGCGCTTTGATTCTAAATTTGTTCGCAAGGACCCTACTCGGCAGGGGTCTTGGCGGCTTCGGCTGCGGGAACTTCGGCAGGCGCCTCGACCGGAGCAGTCTCGATGGGGGTGGCAACCTGAGCCTGGGATTCCTCGGCGTTCTTGACTACCTGAGCAGCGATGCGCTCGCGGGCGGCCTCGATCTTCTCGCGGAGGTCGTCGTTGTCGGCCTCAACCACGGGCTCGGGCTCGGGAGCAACCTGAGCAACGCCCTGAACCTTGGCTTGAACGTTCTGAGCAACAGCCTGAGCGTTGGCGGCAACATCTTGGATGACAACGCCAGGAGCCGCAACACCTGCGGACTGCGCGAAATCGGAAGCCTCGCCCCAAACGGCGTTGACCTTCTCACTAACAAGCGCACGCGTCTGAGCGCCAGCACGGGGGGCATACAGAAGACCTGCAACGGCACCAACGATACCGCCTACAATAAAAGGACCAAACTTAGCCATGAGTTCCTCCTTGAACGAATTTCGATACCCCATTATATACACCGTCCGCTTGGCTCACCTCGTGCAATCACAGGGTTTTACCAATCGGTTTACTTGCGTTGGAAACCTGTCGAAATGGCAATGAATCGGCGTTGGACAGCTGTTTGATTCGTGCTGGTTTTTGTTGGACTACCAGCGGAAACTTGTTGCTTTTCACCCAATTACCGTCAAGCTTTCGTCTAATTGTTGTCGAGATATCGCAGGCAATTCCACCAGACGCCGCCCAGCATCCACCTCACCTGGCGCCCAGCAAATAAAGCGCGCCGTCGGCTCTCGCTTAGCGCAAAAGCTCGGCGTTCAGGAAATCAAGCGCTTTGTTCAAAGCTTGCAGCGCGCAAAGATCGTCAACGAAGCTTACCTGCACGAGTGCCGTTCCGGCAGATTCGTCAAGCCACTCGGTTGCGCCGACGAAAGATGCATCTGCTTCGGCGCGATCATCGTGTACCTGAATATCGATCATCAAATGCTCAAGCAAATGAGGTACCGAGGTTGAATCCATAACCGTGACGAACTTATCGAATACGCCGTTCACGCAGGCGTGCTTAACGATGTCGGGGAACGCCGTGCGCGCCCCGTTTGCAAGCCTAGGCGTGCAGTAGCGCCTGGCCGGATCAGGAATGACCACTTCGCAAACAAGGCGGCCATCCTGCACGACGATCTTCGTCGTCGAAATCGACTTTGTGGGGGTACTCATACCAGAATCGCAGGTCATCGCAAACCTACTGATCGGCTTGCTGGCTATCGGCAGGCTGCTCGGATGTCGGCTCGCCCGAAGCCTCTACCTGTTCGGCATCTTGCTGCTGATCGGTGACTGCCTCATTCAAAGCCTGTTCTTCTTGCTTCTGGGCCGCCAGCTGGGCCTGACGTTCCTGCTGCTCTTGCTGAGCCTTCTGCTGGGCCTCGGTCACCTTCTGCGCGTCGCTTTCGGCGCCAGCACCCATTCCCGCATTAGCGGAAGCTTCCGCTTCGGCCGCATTTGCAGCGCTTGGATCGGTTCGGGTAAGGCAAATCGAGTTATCGCTCTGCAAAACGGGTTTCTCGGCACCGGTAATAGATGCGAACAGGCCCTTCCACCACAGCGCGATATCCTCAAGCAGCGTGGACGTGGTCGTAAAATCGGTTCCGTCAGCGATAACCAGCGTCGAGCGGTCATCCGAGAACCAATAACGACCCTGACCGTGCATGGGGCCGAAGTCGTACTGAATGGTTTTCGCCGTAGTGTCCAACGTGTACGAATAAGCAACATCACTTGCAAGGCGAATCGTCTCACTGTCCACGTTCACAATCGCCGTGCCCGTCGTGTTGGCCGAAAACCACTGGCCTTGGATGTCTTGCGCATCGTCGAAGCGCCACCAACGCGCCCACGACACACCAAGGGCGACAACCGCGATAACCAGAACGACCAAGCCGGCAGCAATCAAGCGCTTTCGAAGAACAGCACTCTTGGCAGAACCCTCCTTAGCGGAGTTCCGATTCGAGGTGTCCTCTTTCGCGGAAGCGCCCTTCCTGCCCCTTTTGCCCTTGACCTTCGCGCGACGACCGGAGTCCTTAACGCTGGGACGCGAGGGGTCGAGCTTGAATTCGCTACCTCCACCTGGGGTTTCTTCAAGTTTGGAGGCCACAGCGGAAGCAGCTGCAGGGGCAGCTTGGGATTCGCCGCGAGACGCGCCCTCATGGTCGACGGCCTTGGCACTGCCCTCGCTTGGCGCGGAAGCTCCTGGCAAATCGGCAGGCTGAGGAGTGCCATTTGCAAGATCGGGAACAGGAGCAGCGACTTCGGTTTCGGGCACAGAAACGCTTGTGATCTCGGGAATCGAGATCACATTGGGCACACGTGAAGCGAGGTCGGCGTCTTTGCCGACCCCGCTGTTTTTATCGACCTGATCGGCCATTCAATGCTATTTCTGGACCGTGATGCACTCGGCGCCGCCCATGTAGGGAACCAGCACCTCGGGAACCTTGACGGTGCCGTCGGCCTGCTGGTAGTTTTCGAGCACGGCAGCCATGGTGCGGCCAACCGCAAGGCCCGAGCCGTTCAGCGTGTGGACGTAACGCGTGCCCTTGAAGTTCTCGGGGTCGCGATAACGGATGTTCGCACGACGCGCCTGGAAGTCGACGCAGTTCGAGCACGAGGAAATCTCTTTGTAGGTGCCGTAGGAAGGCAGCCAAACCTCAAGGTCGTAGGTCTTTGCGGCCGAGAAGCCCAGGTCGCCGGTGCACAGGTTGATGACGCGATACGGAAGACCGAGCTGCTGAAGGATGAACTCGGCGTCGTTGACCATAAGCTCAAGCTCGTTGTAGCTTTCCTCGGGCTTGGCGAACTTAACCATCTCGACCTTGTCGAACTGATGCACGCGGATCAAGCCACGGGTGTCGCGGCCGGCGCTGCCAGCCTCCTCGCGGAAGCACGGAGTGAAAGCACAGTAATGAAGCGGCAAATCGGCGGCCTCAAGAACCTCGCCGGCATGCAGGTTGGTAAGCTGAACCTCGGCGGTGGGGATCATGTACAGGCCCTCACGGGTGTGGAACATGTCCTCCTCGAACTTGGGAAGCTGACCGGTGCCCGTCATGGTCTTCTCGTTGGCCATGGCCGGCAGCCACCACTCCTTGAAGCCGCGCGACGTATGCGTGTCGGCCATGAAGTTGATGAGAGCGCGCTCAAGACGAGCACCTTGACCAGCCAGAACGACAAAGCGGCTTGCAGCAAGCTTGCTGGCACGCTCGGAATCGATGATGCCCAGGTCGGCGCCAAGATCCCAGTGCGGCTTCATCTCGAAGCCCTCGGCCTCGAAGTCGCGCGGGGTGCCCCAACGACGAACCTCGGGGTTGTCGTTCTCGTCCTCGCCAACAGGCGTGGTCTCGGACGGGATGTTCGGGATACGCAGCAGAATGTCGTTCAGCTTCTCGTCGATAGCCTCACGCTCGGCAGTGGCACGGGGAAGCTCGTCCTTGATCTCGGCAACGCGAGCCTTAGCAGCCTCGGCTTCTTCGGTTTTCTTCTGAGCAAGAAGCTGACCGATCTGCTTCGAGATGGTGTTGCGCTCGGCCTGAAGGGCCTCTTCCTTCACGATTGCCTGACGACGCTCTTCGTCAAGGCTCGCGAAAGCCTCTTTATCGAAGGAAGAGTGCTGACTCTCGGTGGCAGCGGCAACTTCCTCGAGATTCTCGCGAACATAGCGAAGGTCTAGCATGATGAGGCTCCTTTTTGGACCAGGCGCCCGGTTTTGCCGCACTGCGGCTTGACCCGACGACGATCCCACTAGCTGGTTAAACGATTGCAGATATGTTGTTGAAGTATAGCGCCTTGGATCGCGTCCCACCCGCAAAGTTGCGCTGAACGCACGAAAGCGGCAGACGGCAGCGGCCCGAGCGCTGCCAAGAATGGTAAGATGGGCGGCGGACATCAGAAGAACCATTGGCAATGCAACGATAAGGCGGGTCACATGGACGCAGGCGCCATTTACCATTTCCTGTTCGAAACCTACACCGGCATCGGTATTCTTGTTGCCGCAGGCCTGGTCATCAGCTTGATCCTTTGCGTCGTTATGGAGCGCAAAACCCGCTCGGTTTACAAGGACCGCGGTCCCAAGACCGACGATGAGTGGTCGCTGTTCGACGACGATGACGACGAGGATGAAGAGAAAACGGCCCCCGCTAAGCCGAAGGCCAAGCCCGCCCCCGTCGAAGAGAAGAAGCCCGAGATCAAGAAGGCAACCGTTCGTCGCGCCAAATAGCATGCGAGTGCGAAAACCGCGCTGGACACCGCAGCGCGCCAACTAGAAAACGAAGACCGACGCCGAGAAGAAGCTCGACGCCGGTTTTTTCTTTGCATCTCGATTCAAAAAATCGGGGGTTATAGAGCAAAAATCGACCGCCCCGGCAGCCCAAGGCAACCAAGGCGGTCAAGCAAGTTCGCACAGTTGTTTTGCGATCGCTACTTCAGCAGATCGGCGACCTGGCCAAGCAACAGCTCGAAGGAAACGCCACGCTCCTGGAAGTTGGGCTGCTTCGCAGAGACGATCATCGCGTCGTGCGTGAAGTCGCCCGCAAAACGAACGGCCTGGTCAAGCGTACGACCCGCCATGATAGCCGCCAGCAGGCACGAAGCGTAAACGTCGCCGGTGCCATGCAGCATGTACGGCAGGTACTCATTCGAAAGCTCGTGAGTCTCGCAGTCAACGCCGCCGACGAAGTTGCGGATGACATTTTCGCCCTCGCGCTGAATGCCCTTCAGCACCACATGCTTGGCGCCCTTGGCGACCAGCGCAGCAACGATGCGATGAGCCTCTTCATCAGAGATGTCGGTGCCCGCCCAGTCGTCGCCGATAGGCTCGCCCAAAATGATGGCTGCTTCGGTCAGATTCGGGGTTAGGATGTCGGCACCAGCGGCAAGCTCAGCCATAGCGGCGCACAGCTCGGGCGTGTAGGTGGGGTAAACCTTGCCATGATCAGCCATAACGGGGTCAACCACGCGCAGCGCGTTGGGGTACATGGCATACAGCTCGCGAATCAGATCGACCTGCTCGGGCGCACCCAAGAAGCCGCTGTAAATGGCGTCGATCTCAACGCCGATGCCCTTCCAAGCGTTGATGTAATCCTGCAGGATATTAGTGGTGTCGTGCATATAGAAGCCAGGGAATGCCGTGTGGCTGCTGAACAGGCCGGTCGGCACGGGGCAGACATCGCAGCCTGCCGCGGAAAGAACGGGGATCGCCACGCCAAGCGAGCACTTGCCGTAACCGCACAGGTCATGAACGGCAGCAACGCGCGGGATGTAGTCGCCTTCGCGCTTGTACAGCGCGGGGAGATCGGTAGTCTGATCGGTCATCAAGTCCTTCTTTCATCGAATGCTTTCGCAGAAGTTATCTTGGCGGTAAGTATAGTCCGCATTGCGCCGATCAATGAGGAAAGTTTACAAGCCAGAGCAGCCATCCATCACCGCTCCAACAGGAATCCAACAGTCGTCCAACGCCAATCGAACAAGTGCCCAACGCCCATGAATCGAAATGATATCGGGAACCCAACACGAATTATTTGCGAAGAACGACAACCACGAACAGCATGATCGCAGCAGAAACGGCAATGGGAACGATCAAACCGGGCCCTGGAGCCACCACGCCGCCCATGCCCGCCTCAAACCACGCTGCAGCGAATGCGCCCGCAACCAACAAGGCGGCTGCAAGCACCACGCCGAGCGCAGCAAGCGGCTTGCTCCCCCTCGAGTTGCACGCCGACTCTGCAACAACGGCGACTAGCCAACTAACGACAGTGCACCAGGTAGCAGGTGCCGCTAGCATGGTCAGAAGGCGGTGCAAGACATCGACCTGCGCGAAATTCCAGTAGATAAGCGCTTCCCAACCCATCATGTTCCCGGTTCCGCAGGCGCCCAAAACCAGCGCCCACAGCGCCGCGTATGCAAGCGTGATAAAAGCGTTGCGCGGGCGAAGACATGTACCCGCCGCCAAGGGAAGAAACGCATTGAACCCGAAGGCGCCCACCACAGGCAGAGCCATGGCGACGTTCGGTTCCGCAATGCCAACACGGCCAACGAAGAACCACCAGGCGATACTGGCAGCTAACAAAATCACGCCAATAAGCGGACTAGCACCCATCACAAATGTCAGCGATACCGCACAGAAACCCACCAAGGCTCCAACATGCGGGATGATCGCACCCAACACGGCGAACGCCAGCGACATGACGACCATGAACACCAGCGGGGACGAAGACGCGAAAACGCTGCTGCTCAATTGCGCAAGCGAGGATGTAGCGGCATAGGCACCGGTACTCCAACCTGCAAAGAACGGCAGATTCGCCAACGCAAGGAAACCCAAGAATCCACTGGTCAGCGCACCGAAGATGCGCGAAAGCGTTTTCTGGACGGAGGGTGTGAGCCTGTCTTTCATAGGAACTTTCGGGGCGCGGGGCCTGCTCTGACCGCGGTTTTCGCGTTGACTTTGGCCACTTTGAGATCCGCGAGATGCGCCCGAGCGCTCCCTCCTCTCTTCCTCTTGATTTTGGTTTTCAGCCTGCAGAAGCAACGGATCCATAACGTCGGTCTCGCCATCATGCGCAGCACGCGCAGCATCCAACGCATCCGCAACGACGTACTTCAGTTGGGTGACGCCCTCTTCAGCGTCTCCTAAAAACTTGTCAGCTTCCTCCTGGAAATCAAACACCGATTCGTAACGGTCTTCCTTTTCTGGAGCAAGCGCATAGAAAAGCACGTCGTCCAGGCTCTCGTCCAAGCCATCCCAGCAAAGTGAAGGAAGAACGAGCTCGGCATCGACGATAGCCTGTTCGGCGTGAGCTAAATCGGGAGCTGTAAACGGGTTCGAACCAACGAGCATCTCGTACGCGACGGAAGCCAGCGACCACTCGTCCGTGCGAACGTCAAGCTCCTCGCGGCGCATCTGCTCAAGCGGCATGTAGCCGATGGTGCCGCCGCCCGTGGTTCCCACGCCCGAAGCGTCAACCAGGGTGGCAAGGCCGAAATCTGTTACTTTGACCTGGCCTTCTCGGTTGATAAGGATGTTGTCGGGTTTGATGTCCAAGTGAAGCACGCGGTGCGCGTGGGCCTTCTTCAAGGCGCCCGCAACCGCATCGAACACAGCCGTGATCATATCGAGCGTCACGTAGTCGACGTAGTCGCGCATCAACTTGGAAAGCGTGATACCCTCGATGTATTCCATCACCAAATAGGCAGTTTGTCCGCGAACTTCAACATCGTAAACGGTAACGATATGCGGGTCGGACAGCATTGCGGCCGTGCGTGCCTCGTCCAATCCAGGAATGTGGGCAAGCGCCTGAACGTCCTGATCATCAGGAAGGTCATCAGAAGACAAGCCGTGAGTGATCGCGGCCGATCCCGCAACCGCGTCGGCGCCCGGCAGCGCAGCGCGCAGGGCATCAGTTTCGGTTAAGGGAATGGCTTTGATGGCGACCTTACGCTGGATGCGCGGATCCTTGGCCACCATGACGGTGCCGTATCCGCCCGCACCGGCTTCGCCCAACAGGCGGTATCGGTCGAGTATGAGCTTGCCTTTGGCCATGCGGCCTGCCCTTTCTGTTGAGTTCGATCGGTGTGCGTTGAGATAGGGCGAAACGTGCATTGACAGGCGCTTTCGTAGAAAAGCGGGTCCAACCTCGCACGTTCGTTGAAATGATATCGCAAATCAATGTGCTGCTCGAGGTTAACGAAATGCAAGATCGTGCAAAAAGTGTGCGCAAGCGAAAATATTATCTTGCACAATCTGGGAAGCTAGCGTATTATACCAATTCGTTATCGTCGGATAGCACATGCGGGTGTGGCGGAATTGGCAGACGCGTACGGTTCAGGTCCGTATGGGGGCAACCCCATGAAGGTTCAAGTCCTTTCACCCGCACCATTGAATTTTAAAAGCCGCTCTTCTGAGCGGCTTTTTCTTTTGTCGGATCAAACGACCACGAAGCCTGGCTTATAGGCTTATAGGCAGAAAAGCGTGTCTGATTTGAGGGCATCGGTGCAGGTTGATACCCCTTTTTCGTTCGTTTAAATCCGTCGTCCGCATTTAACCACTCGGACAGAAAGTGTGTCCAAAAAAGGAGCGTCGACGCAGGTCAGCGCTCCTTTTTCACACCAGAAAATTCTGTTCCAGATCGCAGGCTTTTACGCTTCCATTTCGTGAGCAGTTACCAGATAGTAATGCCTGCCATTAGCGCTGGTTTCAAGCTTCGCCAACTCATAAAGCGACTTGATCTTCAACGCGCGAACTGCCTCGTCATCCTCGATGCACAGCGCCATCTCGCACAATTCCAACGCCCATTGCCACTTTCCTTCTGCTTGCGCGGCTTCAACCAGCTCCGCAACCCTGGAAACCCCGCCAAGCGCCGGAACAAGCTCAGTCGCACGCTGGGCAAGTGAAAGCGAATGCAGGTTGGCAACCTGACCGTCGAACCAGCCAACATATCCCTGGTAGATGCTACGCACCGACCAGTCGATGCTTCCGTAGTACTCGCCCAAATAAGGCAGATCGGCAAGCTCCTGCGGCAGCTTAACCGCAGCAAGCGTGTCGTCCAAACCCAAACCGCGATCGATGCAATCCAAGGTCTGCAAAAGGATGGACTCTATCGCGGCGCGATAGTTCCCCAGCACTTCCTTAACCTGCTGCGCGCCAACAATGGCACCTGTGTGACCGGGTAGCAGATACTCGGTGTCGTACTCCAACATCTTCCCCAGTGAGTCCACCCATGCGGCCACGTCGCGATAACTGCTGCCGCGAATAGCGTACAGGTTAGGCCAGCACGCGTAATAGTTGTCTGCGCAGCACAGCGCCTTTTCGTCCTGCAGCCACACGAAAATCTGGTCGTCAGTTTCACCGGGAGCACGCACCAATTTCAGAGTGCGACCGTCGATCGTCAGCTCAACCTCATCTTCGTCATACAACGTGGTAACGGGCAACACTTCGGAACCGTTGTGGTCCTCACGAATGCCAAGACCCTGCGTGATCAGCTCCTTGTCGCTTAGGCTGTAGCCGAATTGACGCGCCGTCCTGGCACCAAGGCCGCTCATGATGGTGTTGCTGAACTTAAGCGGCTCGTTGACCGGCGCGAACGCGATCACTTCCTCCACCGTGTCGCGGAACACGCCGCTACCGCCACGATGATCGGAGTGCGAATGCGTGAAGATGATCGTCTTGACGGGCTTATCCGTAAGCTCCGCAACCACTTCTTTCAGTTTCTGACCGGTATCAAGCGAATTCAGGGCATCAATCAGAATGACCGATTCGTCCGCGATGATGACGATCGAATTGCTGTGGCCGTAGCTCATCACGTGATAAACGCTGTCCGAAACCTTCAGCACCTGCTTAGAGAACCCGCTTTCGGCGTACTGTCTTAGCTTCGCCTCTCCGTTGATGTCGAGCATGTTCCCTCCATTCGTTGCTATCCATACGGAACAGTGTACTTTGAAGTGGGCGACCAACAAGAGGTGATTAATTGGTAAGCGCCCCACAAAGAAAGAACGGCCGCGCCCAAACGGACACGACCGTAAAATCTATCTAAATCATTTAGAACATCAAGTTAGCCAGCGGCAATCCGATAACTATATACACAAGCAAACCGGCGACCATCATGATGCTGCCGTACTTCAAGATCTCGCCAGACGAGATCTTGTCCTTGTTCGAATGGAAAACAGCCGCATAAGGCGAACCCGCAGGAGTGAGAATGGCCATGAACGTCGCCAAGCACACCGTCATGGCAAGTGCAGCCTGGTTCTGAAGGCCGACAACAGGGCCCATCGCCACAATGATCTGCATGAGGATAGCGCCGGTAATGGCATTGTTAGCCACGTTGGTGACCAACGCACCGATCACGATAAGCACCACGCTGAAGAACAACGGGCCACCAGCATTGAAGACAGGGGTGAGTACGCCGACAAGCCATTCGCGCAAACCCGTCTCGGGAGCCATCAAGCTGCCAGCAAGGAACACGCACACGACTACTAGAAGATAGAGATCCCACATCACGTACTCTTTGCAAATGCGGACAGGCTCCAAAATCGGCTTTCCGTCCACCTTGATAAGGGCAAGAACTCCCAGCGCAAGAATGGTAAAGCCAACCAGGTTGATGTCATTCATGAACTGAGTGATAGCCCAATCCGCAGGCAAAACCGAAGGGCCGAGCGCGAAAATGAAAAACAAAACGGTCACCAGCACGTAGGCCTTCTGCTGGATATTCATCGGCGGCAGTTCTTCCTTATTGATCTGCTCGACCGAGATCGCAGCCATCTTGCTCATGTCGGGACGGAGGATGAACTTGATGACAAGGGTAACAACCGCAAGGATTGCAATGCTGGTAACAACGTTAAACGCGATGTAGGCCATGTAGTTTGTGGGAATCCCGCTGGCTACCTCGAATGCGCCCAAAATGACCAGCTGGCCACCGAAGAAAGGCAGCGTGCTTTGACCAAGGGTAACGGCCACGAAAGAAGCCGTGAGCATGATCTTGCAATACGTGTCGGTTTTCTGATAGCCAACCTCTTCAAAAATGATGTACATGGTCGGCCAAAGAACGAGCATTGCCATCAACGGATCAACAATAGCGGACACGGCAAACATCGCCATGAAGAACAAGAAATTGAATACCGAAGGTCGCCCGTTGATGATCTTGCGCTTCAGAAACCAATGAGCGATATAGCGGGTCAGGCCACAGTCGCCAATTGCCCCGAAGAAAATCATGCAGAACAGCATGAGCATGGGCAGATACGCCGAGAAGCATGCAAACATACCGTTCATATCGGTGTAATCGGTAAATGCGAATGCCACAATGCCAAGGAGGCTTGGCCAGAACAGCCCAACGGTCGACCACAGGTAAACCAAGCCTATGAAGATGCCGCCAATTTGCATGCCGATATGCGTAATGGGCTCAATCGGCGGAATCAGCGGTATGCCGAACATCAGAATCAAACCGATGACGGAATGGACGTAATACTTAGCGTCGAATTTCTTCGCCGTCTCTTCCATTTCCTTCCCTCTTTCTAATCCGTTGTTTTAGATTCCTAATAGATTGCTTTTTTATTTAGGTAATCCTAAGATGCGGATCATGATAAGAGCGCGTGAGTCAAAGATAAAGCCAGTTCACATTGCATGTTTTAATGACGAGAACCCAACTTAGACAATTCCGAAAATGAACTTATATGCAAGAGAGCAAGTTCGAAAAGTGCAAAGGGAAGCAAGATGAAACTGACCGCACAGCAATTACGTTACGTAATGAAAGCCGCCGAAAAAGGCTCGCTCACCGAAGCGGCAAAAGACTTGCGTGTTTCGCAAGCCACGCTTTCAATCGCGATCACGCAAGTTGAGGACCATATAGGATTCAAGGTTTTTCATCGCGGGAGAAAGGGCGCAACTCCAACCAGTCGAGGGATTGAGTTTCTTGGATACGCCAGACGGGCCGTGCAAGGCATGGACCTGATAGAAAGCAAATTCGGCAACGGAGCCGAAACCAATCTCGATTTCGCCGTTGTTGGGCAAAACTTCGGATTCGCACAATGGGCACTGGGAGACCTTGCTAAACTTCCGCAGTTTTCAGCATTCTCTTGCTCATACGACGTCGAGCCGATAAGCGTCACTATTCGCATGGTTTCCCTGGGGTCGGCCGACATGGGACTCATAAGCATGAGGAGCGCAACAGAAGCGTCAATTCTGAAAAGTGTCTCCGATTCTGGACTGCGTTTCCAGAAGATGCGAGAATTCCAGCCTCACGCCCTGATGCCTACCGACCATCCCTTGGCGGAACGGGATACGGTTTCGCCCGAAGATCTGCAAGTTTACCCCGAGTATCAGTTTGGCCAATACTTCAACCTTAGCTCCCCCGACGACTGGCCCGAGCGAGGGCCAGCGGAAATATACAATGGCATACCTGTATACGATGCCGCTGTCGCCCCGTGGGACGTGATTAAGGGAATAGCTCCTTTTAAGGGCTTTGCATCTTGGTGCAACGTCCAACCGGAAAGAATGAACGCGATGGAAATAGCTGCTGTCCCCATCGCCACCACTGATTCGTTTCGCTTTGGATACATAGTCGGGAAAAATGACGTGCTCACGCCTATCCAAGAAGCCTATATAGAAGAAATCGAGCGGATCTCTCGATCCGCTCGATAAGGAAAAGGAATAGCTGCCTAAACTCCTGGGCTACGCGGCTTTCGCGGTTTGGCTACGCCAAACCGCATCAACGAGTGGCGGCTGTCGCTGCGCTTCAAAGGCCCCTGTCGCTCTCAGGGGCCTTCGCAAAGTCCCTTCGGCGACGGCTAGACTCTCGAGCTACGCGACTTGCTCGCTCCGAGGAGCTCGCAATCACGGCCTAAACTCTTGGGCTACGCGGCGTCGAGGCTTTGCTTCGCAAAGCCTCGACGCCGTGGCCTATAACCCCACAGCCTCTCTGTTCTTGCGCATGGTTTCGCGCTCGAGCTCTTGGCTGCTGGGCGGCGTCCACGAAAGCGCGTCGGCGCCTGCATCAATTGCGGCCTGCGCCGTCTCCTCGGTAGGGCCGGCTGTCGCGATGATCGGGATCTCGGGGAACGCCTCGCGCACCTTCGCCACAACCTCAGCGGTCTTCCTACCGGCAGCCACGTTGATGATTCGCGCACCTGCGGCAATCTTCAGGGCAACCGTTTCATCGAACGTGCCCACCGTGGCAACGATGGGGATGTCGATCATACGCGCCATGCTGCTGATAAGATCAGGATCGGCGGACATGTTCGCGATGACGGCGCTTACGCCCTGCGACTCCGACTCCATCGCCAGAATCACCGAGCGCGGACCCGACGTGGTGGCACCGGTAACACCCGCCAGCACCGGCCTGCCGGAAATCTGCAACAGCGCCTGCGTGATGGAAGGCTGGCAGGTGAACGGGGCCGCAGCCAAAACCGCATCGGCGTTGCTATTACGGATGATGTACAAGTCGGTCGAGAACACAAGCGTGCGAATGGTATGGCCGATCAACTCGATACCAGGGCAGTTCCTTGCCGCCAGGGGCGCGCGCACCTCCGCTTTCAGCAACTGACCCTGAACGGACTTCGCCTCAAGCGCAGCGGAGAAGCCCTTTTCTTCAGCAAGGATCAGCTCGTTTTCGAAATCGCCTGCGAAGGCATCATTCATAGAAGGTCACCGCCGTTCTTGGTTTCTTTCCTGTCATCATGGATGACGCTTGCATAAAGGTCGTATCCGGCATGCAGCCCCGAAGAAAGGCCGTTCGCAACCTTTGCGAACACCTCTTCGGCACCACCGAACTGCCTGTGAAGGTATTCTTTGCGCTCCTCGTGCTTGCGATGCAGTTCCTCGATTTCGTCCATGCCGACGTTCGCTTCAAGGTTGGCGATCATACGATCAAGATAACCGTCCATGATCTCAAGCTCTTCGTCGGTGAACCCTTCAAGCGGGTCGACGTCGGCCGAATCGCGAGCAGCCGCAGCCGAAGGATCGTTCTGCTTAACCGCCTTGCCCTTCTCGGTTAAGAACACCTGGGAGATCGTATCGCCGTCGGAAACCGGGCGACGCTCGACGAAGCCGCCGTATTCCATCTTCATCAGAAGATCGTTGAGCGAAGAAACGCTCATGCCCAAGATCTGCGCGAGGTCCTTTATACCGATGCCATCCTTGAGTTTCAGGCATGCAATCACACGACCCTGACCGCTAGATGGGTTGTCAACCGGACGCCCCGCTCGACCGACCAAACCTCGATGCTTTCCCATCGCGAAAAAATGCAACATGATGGCATGCTGGTATTTTTCTAGAAGTTCTTCCTTCTTATCCATAACCAAGCCTTTCTCGATTCCTGTCGGCCGCGGGCTTTGTGCACGGCATCCTCTTTTCAAGAACAGATTACGCTGTGCACATCGAATGCTTCAAGAGGCTTTTCCGCGGCGCGAGCGAACCGTTTCCCTCGCGTTAGAAATAACCACGCGGCGTAACGACGACCCTAAAAAAGAAAACCCGTCCTCGCATGCGAGGACGGGTTTCTGGGCAGGCGGACGGGAGGTTCCTCCTGCCTCTATAGAGCTGCAAGCAAATACTCGGGGAGGGTTTCCGCTTGCAAGGAGAAAGCCTACTAGCCAAGCAGGCCGAAGACCAACTGCGAGATCGCAACGCCCACAACAAGACCAATTACGATCATGATGGGGAGGATCTTCAGGGCTGCCTTGGTCATGGTCTGAGCGTCGGCCATCTCCTGAGTCATCGCGACGGCGGTAACCGGCGAAGCAGCAGGGGTTGCCAGAGCGAACTGAACCATGATCCACAGAAGGACGATGATCATCGTCGGGCTGATACCAGCCTGGGTTGCGAAGTTAACCAGGAAGGGCATAACCATAACGCCGATGAGCATGTTGTTCGCAACATTGGTAAGAACAACCGAGATAACAAGGGCGATAACGATGAAGACCCACGGAGACATACCCATGAAAGGCATGAACAGCATAGCCATAGCGCTGGTGATGCCAGTGTCCTGACCGCCCAGATAGGTGGAGAAGACCATGATCAGACCCATCATGAAGACCTGACCCCAGTTGCACATGGTGTACATCTCTTCGAGGCTGGCCAGCGGGCCGCCGTTCTCGGACTTGATGATCGGGACGAACAAAGCAACAGAAAGGCAGCTGCCCAGCAGGCCGAACTTCTTCAGGAAGTCGGAAACCGGACCGACGTTCAGAGAGCTCAGAAGGACGATTACCAAGAAGATAAGGAACAGGATAAGGGCGATCTTCTGGTCGCGGCTGCACTTCGGGGTCTCGCACTCGTTGCAGTACTTGGCAACAGGAGCAGCGTCAACGCGGAAGATAAGCTTCATAATGATGAAGACGTACACAGAGATCATCGCAACGCCCATGAGAACCATGAACACGATGTAGGGAACGAACTGCATGCTCATGCCCGGGAACATGGTCATGAAGCTGTAATAGAACGTAAGACCGGTGCCCATGAACGGCAGCAGGATCTGGCCAAGCATCAGGGAGAAAGCGCAGCCAAGGTACCAGAACACGGCAAGCTTGTCGTTGTACTTAACACCGCATGCCTTCAGAATGCTAGTGATGAAGGCGCCGAAAACAACCATCATGATGATGGGGTTGAAAGCACCGAACGGCCAAGCGATGAGCATGACCAACCAAATGGTGAACCAAGGCTTGCCCTGCATGGCCTTATTACCAAGAAGCAGGGTAACCAGCCAGTCGAAAGCGCCGGTCTTCATGGCAACGCCAACGACGCCCATGCAGAGAATCAGGCCAAGAACGGGCAGCGATCCGAAGCACGTTGCGGCAACCTTCTCCATGCCGATGGAGGTAAGGCCCATGCCGAACAGGCCCATAAGACTGGGCCAAAGCATGTCAATGGTGATCCAGCCGTAGACTGCACCAATGAAGCAGCCCAAGATGCCCATACCAAGCGGGGTGATGCCCGCAAAACCCGGCACAAAGCGGAAGAACAGACAGAATGCCGCGACGATGATGTAATGAATCAGCGCGGGCGATTTTTTACTTGTATCCATGCTATTGAATCCATTCGATCGGGGCGAAAGAGCGCACTAACCTAAACAGTGCGTTATTTCGCTCTGTTTCAACAGAATATGAAATGGTGGTTTGAAGATGGAATCCCAGGTGAAGCGCCTTTCTAGACGCTTCACCTGTTTGTTCCTAGATAAAGCCCTTGGGCAACGCGGCCCGCTTGTTCCTACGAACTCGCGTCCGCTGCCTAAGCCCTTGGGCAACGCGGCCCGCTTGTTCCTACGAACTCGCGTCCGCTGCCTTACCAACAACGGCGACGTTATTAGACGCGCTCGGTGAAGATGTCGTACGCAGGCGAACCCTCGCACTGAGCCGGGAAGTCGACGCCCAGAAGGACAGCGGCCGTGGGAGCCAGGTCGACCTCGCGGATATACATGTCGGTACGATAGCCTTCCTTGATGCCGGGACCGGCAACGCAGAAGATCGGGCCGAGCGAGGTGTCGTTGTGACCGGTTGCGGTGGACAGGCCGGCACCATGGTCCTCGGCGTAGTTCTCGTTGACGAAGAACACGATGTCGGAGCCCATCGGGCCACCCAGACCGAACAGAACGGCTTCCTTGTTGTGGACAGCAAGATCGAAGATACGATGGCCGGTCTTGGGATGCTTGTAGCCGTAAAGATCGGTGATGATCTGCTCTTCCAGCTCGTACTTGTCGACAGGATCGACGATGCCGTGCGGGTCGCGGCCCTTGACGTTGATGTAGATCGAGTTGGAGCGGGTCATGATTGCCTTGGTCTTGGTCCAGTCGACCTCGGGCAGCTCCTTGCCGTCCTCGTCGGTCTTGAGCACGGTGTAGCCCATCTTGTGCAGCGGCTCCAGCGAAACGCCGGTGTTGTCGCCCATGGCCACAGCCTCAACCTCGCAGGAGATGAGTGCATGGTCGGAGAAGATAGCCAGCGTCCAGCCCTCGTCGATGAGGTGCATGAAGCTTCCCAGATAGTCGTCGGTGACCTTGTAGGTGGCCTCGGCGAACTTACGAACCTCAGACTCGTCGTAACGAGAGGTCTCGCGGTTCTTCATGTACTTCATGTAGTTATGGCTCTGAAGGTCGATGTTGTGGAAGTGGCTGAAGACGACCTCGGTGCCCTTTTCCTCGATGAAGTAATGGATGACGTTGGACTGCCACTCGGCGGCCTTGATCCACTGCTCGTTGTTGCACTTCAGAATGAGGTCGGCGTCGTTGCCGCACATCTGGCTGGTAGGTTGCGGAGGACCAAAGCGCTTGACGATCTCGGCGAAGTTCTCCTTGGGGAAGAAGACGGAGTCGTCAGTGCAGCTCATGCCACGAGAAGACCAAATGCGAACGTAGTTGCCGTCCTCGCCGATCTTCAGCAGGCGCATGTTGCGGTAAACGGGCTCGGGGCCTTCCTTGGAAGGAACCTCGTCGTAAACGCCAACCAGACCCGCATCCTCGGTCAGAACGGTGACGGGCTCGGCCGTCTGCTTGTCCTTGTAGATAGCAACGGTGTCGTAAGCGCCGGACTCGCCCTTGGTGATAAGGCCGAAACGCTGAACCTTGCCGTAGAAGGTAATGATCAGGAATTCCTTGGCGTCGGCCGGAACTTCGAAGCCCCAGTCGTGCGCAGGCCACACGGGCGAGAAGGAGACGCCGGTCGGGAAATCGGCGACGTTCCACATAAGGCCCTTGCCCTCTTCGTAAAGAACGTTGTCGACAACGAACGAAGGATCGGGCTTGTAACCCTCGACGTCGATGAACTCCTTGTACCACTTCTGGTAACCCTTCAGGCGCTCCTTGGCCTCGGGGGTAACACCACCGGAGGACATGGGCATGCCGTCATGAACGGGCGGGTACAAGAACTTCAGGGGCTCGTCGCCCTCAAGCTCGGAGGTCAGGGTTGCCATGGGCAGGTAGTTAGGCTTGGGGCACTTGGTGCTTGCGACGTAGACCATGTCGAGGTCGCGAACGCTGGACCATGCGCAGCAAGCTCCGGGCGAAGAACCGTCGATAACGGTGAGGTTCTCGGAATCGGTGGTCGGAGGGAACGAACCGCCGGGCCAGTGCATGACCAGGGTCTTCTTGCCCTCTTCTGCGGTGACGTTCCACAGCGGCTCGGCCTTCAGGAAGCGCGAGCTGAATGCGCCGATGGTGACGTCCTTGTCGTTCTCGGCAGACAGGTTGTAGTCCATGATGCCGTGCGTCATGGGGTATGCGCCCGTAGCAAGCGTTGCCCACATCGGCGGCGTGATGGTGGGGTTAGCACCCAGCATGCGAAGATCCTCGCGGCAGGCGCCCTTCTCCATCAGCTTCTTCAAGTTGGGCATCTTGCCCTCATCGACCAGGACGCGTGCGAAACGCGGGTCCATGCCGTCGATGCCCAGAAGCAGCATCTTGTCTGTCAGGCCTTTCGATCGAAGCATATTTCCCTCCCTTTTCTCCCTCGATGCTCTCGTACGCCCTTTGCATACGAACGAACATCGATTACATACTTTCGTACGATGATTTCATCATACTCGCCTCCGAGATAAAGGTGATGAAGATACCCATAAGAGTTTCCTATATCTGAACGTTTGATTGATTTCGTGCGCTTCATGCGTACGTATCTGTTAGAATCAATCAAGCATCAAGCTAGTGTTAAACGCTGCTCACTCGTCATCCCAGCAATGTTTGGGCAGAAATCAAACAAGGTCGAAACTATGTCGGAATCGCTCGGTCTAACCGTTCAACAACTGCGCTATTTCCTTGCCATCGAGTCGGCGGGTTCTATTTCCGAAGCCGCACGTCAGCTTGGCGTTTCGAAGGGAACGCTTGCACGCGTTCTTTCGCAGGCCGAAGAGAAGCTCGGCTTCCCCCTGTTCGAGGGCAGCAGAAAGGGTGCATTCGCAACGCCTAACGGCGGGCGTTTCTTGGATTTCGCCCGTAAAGTGGTCTTCGCCATGGAGCAGCTTGACGAGGTATTTGCCGATCACGCCGACGAAGCCGAATCGTTACGAATCTCAACCGTTCCCGTCGGTGTTGGTTTCCAAGCAATCAAAGCAACCGCCGCAGCATCACCCAAAAGCAACGACCTATTCTTCCTAGGCATCGAGAACGCGCCTCAGATCATCGAAGACGTCGCCGAGGGCCGCAAGGATATCGGCATCCTTCAGCTTTCGCAGACCAATCGCAGCGCGTTAACCGAGATCATCTCCATAAACAACCTCGAATTCCACCCCATCCTGGAAACCAAAACCTACGCCTTCGCATCCGAAGACTCGCCACTGGCCAACCGCAGCTCAGTCACCATGTCTCAGCTGGCGCTGTACCCGACATTCGACCTTGAGCACTATATTTATTTCCGCATGAAGCACCATAAGGACATCCGCATTGCCTCGTCCGACTTGGGAGGCAATACTGACGCACTATACGACCAGTTCTTTGAGCCCATGACGGAAGCGGTAGCCGACTTCGCAACGGGGTCGGGCTGCTTCACCTACTGCGCGCCCTTGCTCGAAACCGACAGCGATGCCCCCGCAATCGGCGACTCTATTTGCATCCCCATCTCCGACGCAGAACCGAACACCATCGGCTATGTGGTGAAGAAGGACGCCGAACAATCAGACCTCACCCGGCGCTACATCATCCAGCTCGAATCGCTGACGTAAGCCCCGCCCAACGTGCAGCCTCGAAGCCTTCGGGTGGCCTTACCACTCCACGCGAAGGCCCGTATTGCCCACGCAGCCTATACCTAGAAGCACAAAGTCCCAGGCAGCTAAATATGAGCTGCCTGGGACTCTTGATTGAATAATGCGCCGAAGCACGCACCTTGACACTAGATCTCGAACGATTCCAGATCGTTGGGAACGCGCAGCGTGCCCGTGAAGTAGTGCGAACCCTCTTCCAAATACAGACGCTGGCGATCGGCGCCGTGGCTTTCCTCAGTGTGGTACAGAACCAAGTTCGAAACGCCCGCGGCTTCTGCAAGCTCGCAAGCCGTTTTCACCGTGCTATGGCCGATCTGATACGGGTGGTAAATTGCTTCCTCGGCATCAAGGCAGAAAGCCTCGTGGAACGCCAAGAAACTGCCCTGCAAATAGGGCTCGCCCGCGGGGTGGCACGTCTCGTCGCCGAACATCGAGATCTTGCGGCCGTCCTCAAGCACCATCTGAAAACCGAACTGGCGAACCTTGCTTTCAGGGCCCAAGTCGAAGAACGTCACCGGATGACCGATGATCTCGGCAGTATCGCCATCCTCAACTGGAACGAATTTCAGCTTGTCGCCGATGAAACACGCCTGGCGCTTGTCCAATACCGTCTTGCAAAGATCCTCCATCAGCTTGGAAAGCTCGGGATGCGAGTAAATGCGCGTCTCGCCCTCATACGAGCCGCGCCACATCTCGCTGGTAATGGCGCGAACCACCCAAAGAATTCCTGTCATGTGGTCGATATGGTGATGGCTGACGAACACGTCATGAATCTGCGAAGGCTTGATGCCCGCGCGCTTCAAGTTGCGAAGAATGGTGTTACCGCCACCACCGTCGGCTAGGAAAACCGGAGGCAGCTGGCCCTCGGGCACGTTTGCCGCCGCAGGTTCGGTGGTGTTCTGCATAGTAAAGCACGTGTTGTAGTTCTCGGTCACCATTGCGTGACCGGTTCCCATCATGGTTATCTTCATGTGAGCCTCCCATTTCGAAACGCGCGGCAGCACTTCGTTTAGTATGCCAAAGCCTCGCAATGATCCAGCGCGCAGGCAACCTTGCGGGCTGCAGCAGTGATGTTAAGGTCGTCGACATTCACGACGATGTCAGCGTACTTCTCATACAGCGGCTTGCGCTCGTCGTACAGCTCGCGCAGGCTCATGCCCATGCCGCCCTTCAGGACGACGCCGCGCTCCTGCAGGTCGCCCAAACGGCCCTTCAGCGAGTCATAGGAAATCTCAAGGTAAACAATCACGCCGATGTCGGAGAGATGCTTCATAGCCTCATCCGAGTAAATAGCGCTGCCGCCGGTTGCGATGACGGTTTCCTCGGCTTCAAGGTCGGACAAAATCTCGTTCTCGACCTGAATGAAACCGTCGGGACCCATCGCGTCGATGATGGTCTGCAGGGTTTTGTCCATCTGCTCCTGAATAACCAGGTCGGCATCGACGAATTTCAGGGCCATGATCTTGGCCAGAACGATGCCCAACGTGGACTTGCCCGCGCCGGGCATTCCAATAAGAACGACGTTGCTCTTCTCTTCGGCCATATGACTCTCCTTATTCGGTGGTTCTTCAATCAGCTGAAACAGCGGTTTCGTTCATTCTAAGCCCCGCGGCCTGAAAGCCACCAGCTTGAAACGGCATTTTATTGTTTTGACTCATTCTTTTTGAAGCGACCAGGTATATCACGAAGTGCAGCAACGATTCGGCTTTGCCTGCGATGAGCAAGCTTGAAAAATGATGGGGTCGCACGCTCGACGGCGTCTGCAACCGCGTCGAAGTTGCAAGATCCATCGCAGATCACGCCCAAGCCCAACACGTTTGCATCAAGGATCTCTCGCTGATCAAACTCATCCTTCGCAACGAGGGTATCGGCGTACGCATCGAAAAGCGCTAGATCGTCGGCGGTTTTCTGCGTGAAACGCTTCGTCTCAGCAGAAGCAGCGAATACGGCGAAGGACGCGACGACAAGCAGCGCTGCGGCAAGAATGCATGTGGTAGCTACAAACGTGACAAGCGCGAGGAAAACAAGCACGACGCCGAAGCGGCGAAGGCGTTTTCCCCAAACGGCGCCAGAGGGGTCGACGAACTCCTGAGCGATGAAGTCGCGCGAGACAGCGGCTTCCCATGCGCGGACAGCCTCAAGGAACGCAGGGCCATCAATTACGGAGTTAGCTGCAAGCGGCAAGACAACATCGCTTTGATCATTGGCTGTTGCATCGAAGATGGCCATAGCCGCCTGATCGGCCTCGTCGTCAAGGTGGTCGAATGAAGCGCGGCTGATCTTGATCGAACCCTTATCGGCAGCTCCACTTTCCAGAGTAGCGTCATCCGTAGTGGCGCTCGAAACGCTCAGAACCCCGCGATCGCACAGGCTCATAATGGTCAGAGCGAACTCGCGATCGGTTTGCCTGCCGCCTTCCCTCAGACGAACGGCAACCGCAGGATGCATTCCGCGCAGCAAATCGCGGCCGCGTGAAACTGATTCTTCGGCACTGACATCAACCAGGGATTGCGGCTCGTTCCCGAATCGCAAGCACACAGCAAGGGATGCGAACAGCGTGAGCAGGGCAACGGCAATCAACACGATGCTGACGCGGTCATCGGTGATAGCGCCGTAGCGGAATCGGTCCTGCCAGCCCTCTTCGTTGTTAAGGATCCAATTCAGATGCATCTCGTCTCGGTGCAGGCGCGAATCGCTTCCCGAAATGTTCCTAAGCCAGTTCGACGGAAACACAACGTGAGCTTCGGCATACTGCCCCGCCTTCACGAACTCATCCGTGTACACTACCGCCGCGCCCTGGTTCCCGAACGTTCCGTTTTCGGGGCCATGGCCCCATGCGTAAACGTTCTCCCCCGGCACCGCCTGAACCGACTCAAGCACAGGAAGCGTGATGGTGAAGGTCACGTCGTGCGAGTCAGCCTGGAACGAATCGCCAACATACTTGATGCTGACGTCGGCCACATCCTTATACGCCAGAGCGCCGTTGACCACGGAGTAATCGAACTCGACGACGATGTTGTCGCCGGCGTGCGCGGGGAAATACATATGCGTGATGTGCTTGGTCATATCGTACGCATACGAGCCGGATTGGGTTAGCTC
Source organism: uncultured Coriobacteriaceae bacterium (assembly GCA_937937585.1). GTDB lineage: Bacteria > Actinomycetota > Coriobacteriia > Coriobacteriales > Eggerthellaceae > UMGS1502. The sequence continues at coordinate 50,442 of CALDCB010000012.1, read as the reverse complement.
GGCAAGCTTGTCAGGTGGCATGATGCGTCGCCATTCCGACTGGAATGCCACAGGCGAAAGACGCTGCCAGTCGCCTACGACGTTTCCCAGCTCGTCGACGGGAGCAATGCGGATATCGTTGATAACAAGCTGCTGATTTTTCTGCAGGCCGTGGTACTCCTGCTGATACTGATCGCAGTCGCCCGAGAACGAAAGAACACGATGCTCAACCACGCGCACGCTGGCGTCGGTTTGCACCTGAGCATTGATGCTGACATGGGAATACTCGTACGGCACGGCATAGGCGCGTTCGACAGAGACTGGAAGCAACGAAAAAGCGAAGGCCGCCAAAAGCGCCACCAGAACGGCGGCAAGCGCAGACATGAAGGCCGCGCGCGTTACGCGACTTGCCTCTGCCGAAAGCTTTTGTGAAAACCGCCCTGTCATTGCCTACTTCCCTAAACGAAAATCAGCTCCTCATTATAACCCGTTTGCCAGCGGCTCACATCGCCTTCAGCCAACGCGCGTCCTGATGCAAACGCAAGGTCACGTCAGCGGCTCACATCGCCTGCACCTAACGTTCCGCCCTCACGCATGACCCGCTGCCGCGCCAGAGCAAAAGAAAAGCGCCCGCGAAACGCGAGCGCTGTTAAATGCTGGCGGAGAAGTAGGGATTCGAACCCTAGATGCCCTTTTGGGGCATACTCACTTAGCAGGCGAGCACCTTCGGCCTCTCGGTCACTTCTCCAAAGCAGGTAGATATGTTACCTGACTTCTTGACATCGCGCAATCGGAACTTTGCCGAATCAAGTTAATCGCACAAGGTCGAACACATATTCCGCGATCATTTTTGCCACGGGAACTTGATGTTCGAAAAAACGAGGTTCAGCGGCCATGGCAGATTAGGAATAACGTGGGCACGCGGGTTGGACGCCTCGAACTTATAGTTGGGGTGGTTCTTCTTGAAACGCCACTTGCACACCAAAGTGATCAGCAAGCCGATAATCGCCGTGGCCATGAAGGTGCCCCACAGCTCGGCCACGCCGATGTTGGACTCGGCAAGGGCGTACACGGTAAGCAAGCCGAACAACACCGACTGAATGCCCATTAGCCACGTGAACAGCTTGATCAGCACCTCTTTCGCGCGATTCGGCGACGAGCGGTACGTCACGACCAGATAAACGATGCCAGCAAGAACAGCCAGCACCGCCAACAGGGGAATCGTTCTGGAAAGACGGGCAAGAACAGCCATAACCAAACCTCCGATTTGGCTTTAGGAAATCACAGCCGCGCGAATGGAACCAAGCGACGTAGAGCGCGACCACCAGCCGCGCTTTTGAGCCTCGGCGACGATGCGCGCCGCATGAGCAAGCGAATCGCACAGCGCGAACGTGCACGAGCCGCTTCCGCAAAGAAGAACGTCGTTCGCATCGGCGATACCATCTTGATCGGCCAGCCACGAATGGATCTCGGCAAGCTCGGGCATAAGAGCCTCAGAAGCCGTGGCAAGGTTGTTGAACAGCGCAAGGTCGCCCGCGGCACTAGCAGCCGAGGCAGCATCGATAACGCCGCCGTCAACCGGCTGGCAGATCTCGTCAAACGTGCCGTATGCCTGCGACGTGGAAACACCACCCTGCGGCTTAACCAGAACAATGCTGCTCTTTGCGGGGGCGATGGAATGAACGAAACGCTCGCCAACGCCGTCGTAGAAGCCACAGCCGCCGCGCAAGAAGAAAGCGACGTCGGCGCCAAGCCCTTGGGCCACCATTTCCACGTCGATGCCGTAAGGATCAAGGCCCCACATGGTGGCAGCGCCCACGATTGCCGCCGCGGCGTCGGACGAACCGCCGCCAAGGCCAGCCTGGAACGGGATGTTCTTCACAATACGAACAGTGAGCTGCTCGTCAGCGGTATATCCAACATGCTCAGCCAGCGCGCGAACCGCCTTGGTGGCAAGATTTTTCTCGGAATCGATTTCAGGAACCTGAAGACCGGCGCGGCCCTCAAGCGTGGATACAACTTGCAAGCCCGAACCTGGGGCCATGGGCTCGCAGCGAAGGTAAACCATATCGTGCAAGTTGAGCGCATGCATGACGCTGGTTGCCTCGTGGTAGCCGTCTTCGCGGCGGGCGCCGATCCCCAGGACAAGATTGACCTTGGCAGGGGCAACCACCTTCAGCCAACCCGGTCGATCAACCGAATCAAGCTTCTGCGTGGCAATTGCCGTGGCGGTCATATCGATCTCATTCACCATCGTTGCGTTGGGCAACGTAGTTTCATTAGCCATTGCGTTTCCTTTTCTTCTTGAAGAATGAGCGTAATTCATTCGCGCATTCCTCTTGCAGAACGCCGGCAACCACCTCGAAGTTGTGGTTAAGGCGCTCATCGTTGTTGATGGAGTACAGCGACCCCAAAGCTCCTGCCTTCGGGTCGGAGGCACCGTACACGCACCGGTCGATGCGGGCCTGATGCATAAGACCCGAGCACATAATGCAGGGCTCGAGCGTGACATATACCGTGCAACCGGTAAGGCGCCAAGCGTCCAGCTCTTTGGAGGCTTTCAGCATGGCGATGAACTCGGCATGACCCGATGGATCCTTGTCGGTTTCGCGACGGTTACAGGCTTGGGCGATAACTTTTGGCTGATCAAGAACATGCCGCCTGGTTGCAGGGTCGATTGGGTCGTACACAACCACGGCGCCAATGGGAACTTCGCCCATTTCGGCAGCTTCGCGCGCTTGATCGAGCGCCATCCTCATGTAGTCTTCATCGGTCATGCTGCCATTATATGGTATCCTTTGGCTAAGTTTGGGCAACGTCTTCGATACAGACACGCCCAGCCATATACAAGGAGGAATGGCCGAGTGGTTGAAGGCGGCAGTCTTGAAAACTGTTGAGCCGCAAGGTTCCGTGGGTTCGAATCCTACTTCCTCCGCCAGAACGCAACAGCGGGCCGGGGCATAAGCCTCGACCCGCTTTCTATTTGCCTTGGAATACCTCTGAGCATAAAAGAATGGACCGGGAGAATCCCAGTCCATTCTTTGAAAGAATCTCTGTCTTTAACAGCCAGCGATTAGTTGTTGAAGCGACGGCGGATCAGCGCAGCAGCGGCAGTCAGAAGGCCTGCGATGCCGGCAACACCAGCGACAGCGGCGGTGTTGGTTGCGTCACCAGTCTGAGGGATTGCAGCGGCCTCAGCCTCGGCTGCGGGCTCCTCGTCAGCGGGAGCGTTTTCCTCAGTGGTCTCCTGCTTGGGCTCGTCCTTCTTCTCGGTATCAGCAGGCGTCTCAGCCTTGTCCTCGGTGTAGAAGGCGTAGTAGGTCACAACGCCGTCCTCGTCCTCGTCAGCAACGACCTTGCTGAAATCAACAGGGGTGAACTTAGCGTTACCCTGCTCATCGGTCAGAGTGGAAGACCAACCCTCGAAGCTCCAACCATCGTAAGAAGGATCCTTGGGCTGAGCAACAGCCTCGCCCTCGGTGATCTCAACGGTGGACTCGGTCTTGTTGAAGTTGTCAACGAACTTAACGGTGATCTTCTTCTCGGCCGGGGTCACAACCTTGCTCCACTGAGCGTACATGGTGGCATCGCGGTCGATCGGAGCGGTGAAGTCAACCTTGTCCAGTGCCTTCTGCTCGGCAGTGTACTGGGACAGGTCGGCATGCCAGTACCAACCGTCGAAGGTGTAGCCCTCGCGCGTGGGGGCAACAGGCTGGCGCATGAGACCCTCGGAGTCGGTGACGCCCTGCTGGAAGGTCTCGCCCGTGAAGAATTCACCACCATTAGCGACGTACATCACGTTGAACAGGTTCTCCTGCTCGGTGTCCTTGGTCCACTGCGCGAACATGGTCACGTGGTCCTTGCCGGCCACGGACTGCTCGAAGTCGACCTTGTTGAGGTCCTTCTGCTCGTCGGTCAGGCCGTCAAGGCTGGAGACCCAGTACCAGCCAGCGAAGGTGTAGCCCTCGCGGGTGGGGGCTGCGGGCTGGCGCATGAAGCCCTCGGAGTCGGTCATGCCCTGCTGGAAGGTCTCGCCGGTGGCGAACTGGCCGCCATTGGCCACATAGAGAACGTCGATCTCGTTCTGCTCGGCGTTCTTGGTCCACTGAGCGTACATGACGCCGTCGCGATCAAGAGGCTTTGAGAAGTCGACCTTGTCGGCTTCCTTCTGCTCGGCAGTGTACTGGGACAGGTCGGCATGCCAGTACCAGCCGTCGAAGGTGTAGCCCTCGCGGGTGGGGGCTGCGGGCTGGCGCATGAGACCCTCGGAGTCGGTGACGCCCTGCTGGACATCCTCACCGGTCATGAACTGGCCGCCGTTGGCGACGTACATCACGTTGAACAGGTTCTCCTGCTCGGCGTCCTTGGTCCACTGCGCGAACATGGTCACGTGGTCCTTGCCGGCGACGGACTGCTCGAAGTCGACCTTGTTGAGGTCCTTCTGCTCGTCGGTCAGGCCGTCAAGGCTGGAGACCCAGTACCAGCCAGCGAAGGTGTAGCCCTCGCGGGTGGGGGCGGCGGGCTGGCGCATGAAGCCGTCAGCATCGGTCATGCCCTGTTGGAAGGTCTCGCCGGTTGCGAACTGGCCGCCGTTGGCGACGTACATGACGTCGATCTCGTTCTGCTCGGCGTCCTTGGTCCACTGGGCGTACATGGTTGCATGGTCCATACCAGCGACAGACTCAGTAAAGTCAACCTTGTCGGCTTCCTTCTGCTCGTCAGTGTACTGGGAGAGATCCTGATGCCAGTACCAGCCTGCGAAAGTGTAGCCCTCGCGGGTGGGGGCTGCGGGCTGGCGCATGAAGCCCTCGGAGTCGGTCATGCCCATCATGGTGTCGTTGCCGTCAGCGAACTGGCCGCCGTTGGCGACGTACAGAACGTTGATCTCGTTCTGCTCGGCGTTCTTAACCCACTGAGCGTACATGACGCCGTCGCGATCAAGAGGCTTGGAGAAGTCGACCTTGTCGGCTTCCTTCTGCTCTTCGGTGTAGTTCGAGTAGTCTGCATGCCAATACCAGCCGGCGAAGGTGTAGCCCTCGCGGGTGGGGGTCATAGGCTGGCGCATGAAGCCCTCGGAGTCGGTCAGACCCTGCTGAACCTCCTGGCCGTCAGCGAACTGGCCGCCGTTGGCGACGTACGTGACGTTGATCTCGTTCTGCTCCTGGTTCTTGATCCACTGAGCATAGACGGGAGCGCTCTTCTCAACGGGCTTGGAGAAATCGACCTTGTCGGCTTCCTTCTGCTCGTCGGTGTAGTTCGAGTAGTCTGCATGCCAGTACCAGCCGGCGAAGGTGTAGCCCTCGCGGGTGGGCGCAGGAGGCTGACGGAGCATACCGTCGGAATCGGCAACACCCTGCATGGTCTCGTTACCGTCAAGGAACTGACCGCCGTTGGCAAAGAAGTTGTAGCTGACACGAGCGCCCTGCTGCGCAGCATCGCCGTCGTTGCCCTCGGCTGCATTGTCAGCGAAAGCTACTGCAGGCACGCTACCGAGAGCAAGCGTCAAGCTCAAGCCTGCTGCTATTACTTTCTTCGAACGTGGATCCTTCATTTATTCTCCTTTTTCTGCATCATCCTGCGCCCTCCGCACAGGGCTTGTTTAGCTATTCATGCACACGATATAAAACAGCCGTCCAACAAGGATTCGTTGCGCAACATCAAGCACTGCATTTTTCTGCACAATAGGTACGCACGAGGAATAAATCGTTTCGTGAGTTCAATGAGGTTTTTTGCTTTTATTTATACGTTCGATTATCATAAATAGCATTATTGAATGAACGCGCTGTTTTCGGCGGTTAACAAATTTGCGCAGAAGGGCACAAATACGGATGCACACTCCAAGTTCTTATATGTATGCTGACCTTCGCAGCTTTGGCGGCATCTCAAATAAGGCGGCGGCAAGCGATTTGCTTACCGAGCAAACACTGTACGGCAACGCCGTCCTTCGCGATCGAATCAACGAACGAACTTTTTTATCGCGCCAGATCGTGCACGCAACCCCCGATCGGGTGCATCCCGAATTTTTCGCGGACTTCCACAAAAGCGCGCAGACGATTACCAGCAAGATCGTCTCGAATCTCGGAAGACCAACCGCTTACGACGAGGTCATACATCACTACGGGGAAGTTGCATCGCGAGGTATGGCGGCTCTTCTTGATAAGTATTCACTTGACGGAAACCTCTACGCAAACGGCGTCCACAGGCTCAATGTGTCACCTATGACGGAAACGCACGACAAGGCCGTGCTTCTGGTCATGATGTTCTTAGTAACCGGATGCCTGGCAAACCCCGAACTTGCCATTGAAACCACGCGCAGCTTCATGAAGAAGAAACTACCGTTCACCTTCTCAACCCTTCGACCGACGCTGGTAGAACCGGACGCCTCAACGAGACAGCCCAACAAGCAAACCAAGCTCGGGCTGATCCGACTCTCGGGCGATACCGTTTGCTCGTCCATTTATCCGCTTTCCACCAGCCAGGAAGGAACCATCATCGGTCTTCTTGCTACGGGAAAGCAAAACATAAACGACGTCGATGTCGACGTCTCGCGAAAGCACCTTCGGATTTTCAAGGACGGTAACGCCTGGTACGCACAAGGACTTGGGTCCACAAACGGAACCACGCTGATTTCAGGCGCCGACAAGTCGATCCACGTCGTCGAGCCACCGAAATCCACCAACGAGAAACTTCCGCCGGTCGAAATCAGCAACGGCGATACGCTCTGCCTTGGCAAAACGACGCGGTTCCTTGTATTGAAAATCGCTAACTAACAAGCTTCTTGCCGCCTTACGTAGGTCTTATCGGCTTCGTCGCCTTGTTGCGCAACATCGCAAACTCACCGAATAGGAACATGGTGCAATCAGACAATCTTCAATGAAAGGCAAATTTTGAAGCATGTCGATCAATGCGTTGAAAGTACCCCCCCCCCGCCAGTCTAGCCATCAGACAACCGTCCTTTCATTGGATTCTTTCACGCCCGCTTTCATAAACACAAGCTATACGAATGATGAAATCAACCGTCGGTTCATGACGTTCTTCCTCGACGACGACTCGAGATCTTCCAACAGCATGATTTTCCGCAAGGCGCGCAACACCGCCAACGAATGCTGCGCTCTTAAATCTCCCCTGTTCTACAAAGGCAGCCCTGAGGAGCGGTTGCTTAAGACGTCTCCCGAAAAAACGGCTCTTTTGCTTCGCGAAACCCAAAAGCTTCTCACTCTTGAGGAATACCGCAGCTCTCTTGCGGTCTCTCATTTGAAAGGGTTTCCTCGGGTTTTCGGCTTGGGGCGCGCGCAAGGCGAACCGATTATAGTGAGGGAATACATAGAAGGACCGACACTTGGAGCCTCAATCGAAGCGTTGCCTCGCACCGACGTCGAACCCTGCGCTGGAATAAAGTCGGACACGGTGGCATCTATCGCCAAGTCCGTTCTCAGGGCGCTCCTGAACGCCCGATCGCTTGACGGCTCCTTCGTTCACCGCGATCTCTCTCCACGCAACATCGTCTTCAGAACCGACAAGAGGCCCTTTCAGGAGCAGATCGACTCTAACCAATATGATGTATGCCTTGTCGACCTGGGCAGTTCCTCTTACGTTGAAGCCAACGATCCGTTTGCAACCGCCCAATACGGCATCTGGCGATTTGGAACGATCGAATACGCAGCTCCGGAAATGCTCACGCGCGATATCGAGGGCATTGACGAGATGCGGCATTCCGAAACCATCGACACGTATGCCCTCTGCAGCATCATGCATTTGCTGCTTACGCTTAAAACGCCTTACAAGCTTGCTGCAAGGGTCAACGATTCACCTTACCTGGTTAAGACCAAGGAACAGCCGCTAACAGGTTCCGATTCTTCTGCCTGCGAGCTATTGAAACTGGCAAACAGAGGGATCGCGCCGAAGCAAGAAGATCGATTCACCGTAAGCGAGCTGTACGACGAGTTAGGCAAGTTCGCGTAAGCATTTAGCGGAACGCGCACCATGAGTGCGCCGACTGCAAGCAACCGAGCTAGCCAATACCCAGAATCTGCATCACCAGCAACGCCACAGTGAGAATGGTGACGATCGCCACAGTCGACCAAATCAGGATGGTCGTAACCTTACGCGAGCGATACTTGCCCATGATTCGCTTGTCGGACGAAATGATGGCCATGAACACCAGCAGCACAGGCAGCACCAAGCCGTTCATGAACTGAGCCATGAGCATGACGCCCATCAGATCGATGTTCGGGATAAGAACGATGATCGCCGAGAAGGCAATGACAAAGGTCAGGATGCTCTTGAAAATAGGAGCCTCATGCCAGCTGAACGACACGCCGGCTTCCCATCCGAACGCCTCGCAAATCACGAACGAGGTGGTCAGCGGCAAGACGCATGCAGCCAAGAACGACGCAGCGGTCAAGCCAACGGCGAACAAGGCCTCAGCATGCTCGCCCGCAACTGGGGCAAGCGCGCGCGCCGCATCGGCAGCGGAATCAATCGAGATGCCCTGCGGGAACAGCACGGTGCCCGTGGTGACGATGATGAACCAAGCAACAAGGCACGCTGAAACGGTGCCCGAAATAACGTCGATCTTCTGCGCGAACAGGTCCTTCGGGGTGATGCCTTTCTCGACGACGTTGCTTTGCTCGAAGAAGATCATCCACGGCGCGATGGTGGTGCCTATCATGGCAATGACCAGCGAGAAGAAGCTTTGCTGCTGAATGACCTGCGGCTTGAACGTTTGAGTCACGGTGACGGTCCAGTCGGGACCGGCCATGAACGCCGCAACCACATAGGTCAGAAACACCAGCGACAGAATGAGGAAGACCTTCTCGACGCGCTTATAGCTGCCGCCAACAACCAGCAACCATACGGCAATGGCGGCAACCGGAACCGAAAGGTACTTCGACAAGCCGAACATCTCCATGCCCGAAGCGATGCCCGCGAACTCCGAGAATGTGGTGGCAACGTTGCCGATAAGCAACGCGGTCATGGCAAGCGCCGTCAGGCGGATGCCGAAACGCTCGCGGATAAGGGCAGCGAAGCCCTTGCCCGACACAGCGCCCATCTTCGACGCGGTCATCTCGACCACGATAAGCAGGATGCACATAACGGGAATAACCCAAAGCGTTGCGTAGCCGAACTGCGCGCCGACAGTTGAGTACGTGGAAATGCCGCCGGCATCGTTGCCGGCCATAGCCGTGACGATTCCAGGGCCCAACGCCGCCAAAGCAATAAGGAACTTGTTGCGCTGCTTGGTGGTTGTAACCTCCTGCGAAGCGTCTTCTGCAACCGCCACAGCGGTGGTGGATCCCGCGGATGCAGGCGCGGCACCGGGTGCCATGGCCGTAACAGGCGCGGGCGAGGACGCGCCCTTCTCGGCGCTGCCCGTCGAAACGATGTTGAACGCGGTTGCGCCGTGCACGGCCTTAGCGGGGTCGGGCTTGGCGCTCGCCTTCTTCGCCGCAGCCTTGCGCCTGTCGGCGGCGATCTGAGATTTGGTGACCGGTTTCGCGGTTCCGTTGGGAGAACTCTGGGCCTTCAGCTTCTGAACCTTCATCAGGAAGGCTGCGTTTTCCGGGTTTCGCTTCTGCTGATCAGTCATGCTAATGCCCCAAGATCTGCATCAGGATCAACGTGTACAGGCCAAGGATCAACACGCCGGCAAGAACGATGCCCGCAATCTGCAGGTTCGTGAACAGACGCTTCTTATCGCTCTGATCGTCTTCCAAGGCATCCCACGCGTCGTCGACGGTGATGATGCCAAGCAGAACCTCGCGCTCGTCCACAACGGGCATGGCGGTAAGCTCGTACTTGAAGATGTCCTCAACCGCATCTTCCTCGGGCTCGTCGGGCGTGACCGAGATGATGTCGGTGTACATGATGTCGCCCATCAGGGCGTCGTCCTTGTTCAGCACCAGCGTGCGCACCGACGAAACGCCCACCAGGCGATTATCGTCGTCAAGCACGTACAGGTAGTAAACCGAAGGGGCATCCTCGGGCAGGCCGCGCAGAACCTCGATGGCGTCGCGCACGGTGTCGGACGAATGCACAGTGACGAACTGCGTGGTCATCATGCCACCGGCAGTGCCATCGCGATAACCCAGTAGGGCACGGATCTCAGAAGCGTCCTCGACGCCCATCAGGCGCAGAAGGGTTTCGGCTTTCTCGTACGGAAGGTCGCGGACGATGTCGGCAGCGTCGTCGGGGTCCATGTTGCCCAACAAGCCTGCAGCGCGTTTCTCATCCAAGTCCTCGATGAAGTCGGCCTGAAGCTCGTCTTCCATCTCGGCCACGGCTTCGCCTGCCTGCGCGTCATCCAGGTGCTTGAACACATTGGCGCGCTGCTGCGGGTCAAGCTGCTCCAAGATGTCAGCGACATCGGCGGGATGCAGCTCGTCCAAGCGCTTGTGCGAAACGGCCAGCTGCACGTCGGACAGGTCGCGATCGAGCAGATCCATGTAGTTCCATGCAATGATGTGCTCATCGATATGGCGATGGAAAGTTTCAGCAACGGCAACAACCGCGCGCTCAAGCCACGGTGCGAGGCCGCGAAGAATGCCACGCACTCCAACCTCGGCACCCAAAAGACGCAGCTGCGTGCCCGACACCGACAGCTTAAGGTCGTTCACTCGCACGACCTTAAGGCCCTGCGTGTCAACGATTTGCCTGTTCAGAAGGTCGCGGGCAAGAAGAACCTCGTCAGGCTGCAGATAGCTGAAGCGAATATCCTTCGCAGGAACCTTCAGCGTGATGCCGTCTTCCGAGAATTCATCGACGTACTTGCGCCACGAGATCATGAACGGGACTTTCCCCGGGCCTTGAAAGGCCATGCTCGTGATGCGCGGAAAAACCTCGCCCGTGGAAATAGCAAGGTCGGACACGGTGCCCAGTTCTTCGCCAGCGGAATCGACCACCGGCTTGTTCATCATTTGAGAGAGATAAAGCATTACATCCCCTACGTCAGCCATCTTCGGCTGCCGCAACGGGGAGCCGAAGTTCTACATACTGTGAGGTTTCGGTTCTCGAACCTTCAAGTACGTTCCTTTCCTTCGACTAATAAATCGGCGTGCCGCGAAATAAAGGCGGCCGTAAACGCGGGCACAACGGCTCAAGCGTTCTCGCCGCAGATCATTAAACCACTATAGACTTGTATCTGGCTAAATCTTACCTGATTTTTAAGAGTTAAACAGAAGGCGGTCACAGCGCGCTTAAAGGCGGACGCCAGAGAACGCGTAGAAACCAGGGGTATCGACGAGCGATTCCAGCTGGAACAGGCCCTCCCACACAACGCTCTCCTCGCGCACGGGACCAAGCCCCGAGCTTACGCCCGCCGCGTGCGCCTGATGATGACCGTTGATCTCGTCTTTACCCGACCCATGGGCCACGGCGAAACGCCCGCCGGGCTTCAGCAGGCGGTGAACTTTCTTTGCCAGCGCGGGCTTGTCGACGAAATGCGGGTAGGCATTGTAGATGACCACTTCGTCGAACCGGTTGGTTTCGTCCAGCTCAAGCGCGTCGCTTGCCACGAAATCGACGGCGGGGTCGTCGGCGAAATTGTTACGCGCGTTCTCGACCATCTTTTCGGAAAGATCAACGCCCAAAACGGAACCAGCGCCCGCCTCGAGATAGTACGGAACCATAACACCCGTGCCGCAGCCCAGGTCAAGAACATGATCGCCCGGCTTGACGCCCACAAGCGAGACCACGGCGCCTTGCGCGCGGCTTTTCCCCACATGGCTCGAAGCATCCCACGTGTCGGCCCTCTCATCGAAGAAGCGCGCGACTTTCTCAAGTTTGCCGCAGGTCGTTCCGTTCGTTAGCTGCTCCACAAGGCTGTTTTCGGTATCCATTGCGAACCTCTCTTATAAAGGAACCACCAAACGGCGGCCACGATGCTCGATGACATCGCTCTTCATCCCGTAAATGCGCTCGATCTGCTGGGGCGTGACGATGCTCGCATCGCCTACCGCGTCGACCCGCCCATCGGCAAGGAACAGGAACCTATCGCAATAGCGCAACGCAAGGTTGATGTCATGCAGAACCGCAGCGGCGGCAATGCCCCGACCGTCCACTTCGTCGCGAACCTCACGCATGACCTCTTGCTGGTTGGCCGGGTCGAGATTGTTCGTCGGCTCGTCAAGCAGCAGCGTGTCGGCGCGTTGGACGAACGCGCGGGCAAGGACCATCTTCTGATACTCGCCGCCTGAAAGCTCGTCCGTGTAGCGAAGCGCGCACTTGGCCAGATCAAGCCGCTCAAGCGCGTTTTCGACGATCTGCCGGTCTTCCTTAGACGGGCCGCCCTGCATGTGAGGACGGCGCCCCAAAAGAACGGCGTCGTACACAGTCAGCCTGTTCGCATGGCTGTGTTGCGCGACGAAGGCCACCTTGCGGGCGCGATCAAGACGATGCACCTGACCAAGGGGAACTCCGTCGAGCAGCACCTGCCCGGACGCCGGCTTCGCCGCGCCCGTCAGGCAAGAAAGCAACGTTGATTTGCCGCACCCGTTCACGCCCAAAATGGCCAAAAACGAACCAGGCGCCAAGTCGATATCGACCCCCTGCAAAATAGGCGAGCCCGCACGATACGCGAAATGCAAACCATGAGCTTCGAGCATCAGCGGTTCACTCCCTTGAACAGCAGATAGATGAAAACCGGCGCGCCGACGAACGACGTGATGGCCGAAATCGGCAGGATCAGCGGAGCGACGATGACATGGCAGAGCATGTCAGAAACCAAAAGCAGGCCCGCGCCGGCAATGGCCGAAGCGGGAAGCAGGTAGCGGTAGTCCGAGCCAAGAAGCCGTCTCATGACGTGCGGCGCGACCAAGCCCACGAAGTTGACGATGCCGCAAAACGCAATGACCGTCGAAGCGACGGCGCTTGCCACGAACATGTTTGTCAGACGAACCTTGTTCACCGAAATGCCCAGGCTGTGCGCCAAGCTCTCGCCCGATTCCATCGCGTTGAAATCCCACCTGTTAAGGTGGAACACCACAGCGCCCACCAGCGTGACGATCGCCATAAGAGACAGTTGATCTTTGCTCACGCGGCTCAGGTCGCCGAAGGTCCAGAACACCACGGCGGCCACCTGGGAATCTTCCGCAAAGTACTGCACCAAAGTGGTTCCAGCGGTGAACACCGCCGATAGCGCCACACCCAAAAGAACGATGCTTTCGGGCGTCATCTCGCGAACGCGGGACAGCAGCAAGATCAGCACGGTGGAAAGCATGGCGCCTGCAAACGCCAGCAGCGCCGTCGTGACGGGGTCGGCGGAGCTTACGCCCTCGTAGGCAGCCGACGAACCGCCCCCTCCTGCAAGCACGATGATTGCAATGGAAGCGCCGAAGGCGGCACCTTGCGAAATACCAAGCGTGCTGGCCGAGGCCAGCGGGTTGCGCAGAACGCTTTGGTACGCACAACCCGCAAGGGACAAGGCGATGCCGGCGACAATGGCCGTCAGCACGCGCGGCAAGCGAATGTTCTGCACCGCAGCCACTGCGCGCGCGTCGCCCTGTCCGAACAAAGCCAGAACAACGTCTTTCGCAGAGAGGTTCAGCGCGCCCATTCCCATGGACAGCACGGCAATGCCGGCAACGACCACGGCCAGCACCGCGATGACGACCAGCTTATGACGGATGTACCCGTCATAGCCCCCGTTCCTGCCCTGGCCTTGGGGCGGCAGCCCCTTATTTGTCAGCTTCCCCTCTTGCATGTACGCGCCTGGCTTGATCCTTAGCTCATGTTTCTCGAACGACTACCGCTTAGTTGAACGACATCGACTTGAAGTCCATGCCGTTCTGTTGCATGGCCTTATAGAAGTCGACGCCAAGAAGCGTAGTGTAGATCTCGGAGTACTTCGCCTTCAGATCGACATCGGCGAATTTATCGGGGTAGATGGTCGCACCGATGAAGTAAGTGTCGCAGATGCCCGTGTCAATGTTGGTTCCGTTGAAGTTGAAGAACGGCTGCGTGTACAGATTGCCCTGTTGGAAAGCCTTCAGACCGTCGAAGAATGCCTGGTTGTTAGCGTAGTCGGCCTTCATCAAGTCCATGTTGCCCGCGTTCAGGAACATGTAGTCGGGATCCCAGTTGCCGATCTGCTCAAGGTCGACGTCAACTGCAGCTTTCTGACCGGTCTCGTCAGCAACGTTCTTGGCGTTCAGCTCAACAAGCGGAGCATAGTTGGCATAAGTGCCGGTGAAGCTCTTAGCGCCCTTGTAGTTGACAGCGCCCACGTACACGCTGGGCTTGTCCGCATCAGCGATATCGGCGGTGCGGGCTTTCAGGTCGGCGTCCCACTCCTTCAGCTTGGCAACAACCTCGTTGGCGTGATCCTCGGTGCCTAGGGCCTCACCGACGCAGGTGATGGAGTTGTACACGTTATCGGTGAACAGCTGGTTCTGATAGGTGATGCCAATAACGGGAATGCCCGTATCCTTTTGAAGGGCGTCGCACTCCTCGGCGCTGCGGCTCGAGATGATAACGTCGGGGTTGAGATCCATCAACTGCTCTTCGTTGACGTTGGTCTCAAGCAGATGGTTGCCGTTGCTGGTGGAAGGCAGGTTGGCGAAAAGGTCTTTGTAGGCGATTGCATACGGACGGTTCATAGCCGGGGTGGTTTCCATTTCGGTGACGGCAATGAGCTTGTCCTGAGCACCGGCGTACACCACAAAGCGGGCGCCGCTGCCAACCGTGGCGGCAGTCTTTGCGTCCTTCGGCACCTCAACGCTGCGTCCATAGGCGTCGACGACCGTTTTCGTTGCGGCAGCGGACGAACTGGCGGCAGATGCGCTGCCCGACGCTGCGTTATTCGATCCGCATGCGGTAAGCGTCAAGGTGAACACGGCAAGCGCCGCCACGAAGATCGCCGCAAGCTTCAGCGAGAATCTCTTCTTCATGCAAGAATCCTTTTCTTTAGAGGTCCTCTATTGGTGCTACGAACTTCTATTTCGTAACACATCGGAATCTTAGCACCGAAAAGTCGCAGACGCGGGCAAGAAATCCCAAGAATGGCTCATTTCAGATGAACGGCGATTACGGAAGAGGTTTTGCATGAAGCGCGGGGGCGCGGATTTGCGCGGGGGCGGAGGCGATTGGCGAGAGCTTGCGCAGGAGGAATGCGCTCGAGAAGGGCAGGTTACGAAAGCGGTGTCGGAGTACACGCTGGAAAACCCACGGGAAGAAAACCCGCCGAAAAGCCAGCCGGAAGAATCTCGATGAAGAAGCCCGCCAGAAAAAGAAAAACCCGCCGAAGCGGGTTGAGCGTTTTAAATGGTGCGCCCTGGGGGATTCGAACCCTCGACGTACTGATTCGTAGTCAGTCCCTCTATCCAGCTGAGGTAAGGGCGCACTTAATCAAACAGCAAAAGATATTCTAGCCAACCGAGCGAACATGTCAACGACTTTTTTAAATCGATCTACCCATCACGGAATATCCACTTCTTGAGAAAAGCGAGGGAAGTACAGTTCAATCGTACCGCCGAATACGAAACGGCGCGGGTACAACCGGTTTCCGTCAGAACCGCCGAGCATGGCAGGTGTGCTCGACCGCAGCAAGACACCAGCAGGCCCCTGCGTCGGCATCTAGCGTTGGTCGATCGGGATGTACGGGCGCGGCGTCGCGAACGTGGTCTTGTACGCAGGGCGGATAATGCGCTTGGCAGAATAAATTTCCTCAAAGCGATGCGCAGCCCAGCCAGCCATGCGACCGCACGCAAACAGCGGCGTGAACAGATCCTCGGGGATGCCCATCATGGTGTAGACGAAACCGGAGTACATATCCACGTTGGCGCACATTTCCTTCGTGGTTCCCTTCACATCATGCAAGATCTCGGGCGCTAGGCGCTCCACCGTTTCGAGCAGCTTGAACTCGGCCTCGAACTCGGTACCGGCGGCAAGCTGCGAAGCGAAGTGCTTCAGAATGACGGCGCGCGGGTCTGATTTCGTGTACACAGCGTGGCCCATTCCGTAAATAAGGCCGCTGCGGTCATACGCCTCCTTACGAACGATTTTCGTCAGATAATCGGCTACGGCGCCTTCGTCTTCCCAATTCGCGACGTTCTGCTTCATGTCGGCATGCATCGCGCGCACCTGATGGTTCGCACCGCCGTGCTTGCGGCCCTTAAGCGAACCGATGGCCGCGGCATACGCGGAATACGGATCGGTATCGGCCGAGGAAAGCACGCGCATAGTGAACGTGGAATTGTTGCCGCCGCCGTGCTCGGCGTGCAGGCACAGCATGATGTCGAGCATACGCGCCTCTTCGGACGTGAACGAGCGGTCGGGGCGCAGCATGGAAAGGATGGTTTCGGCGGTGGACTGACCGGGGGTAAAGGGATGCAAGATGAACGACCCACCATAGAACTTCGCCTGCTTGCCGTAATAAGAACCAACCATGATGCGCGGCAGGCGCGAGATCAACGACAGCGCCGTGTGAACCTCATGTTCAGCGGAACGCGATTCGGCGTCGGGGTCGTCCGAATACAGCTGCAAAACGGAACGCGCCAGCACATTCATGATGTCAGGCGGGTTGCTTGACGTCATCAGGCTTGCCGTGAAGCCATCAGGCAGCTCGCGCTCGGAATCGATCACGTCGATGAAATCGTGCCACTGCTGCTTCGTGGGAAGTTCACCCATCAGCAACAAGTACGCGATCTCTTCGAAATTGAAACGATGCGTCGCAGCGTCGTCGCCCAGCAGCAAGTCGTAGATGTTGTAACCGCGGAAGGTGAGCGATCCCTCGTCAGGGATTTTGACTCCATCGGAAATCAAGTAGCCATGAACGTTGGAGATGTTAGTGACGCCCGCAACCACGCCCGTGCCGTCGGCGTTGCGCAAGCCGCGCTTGACGTCGAACTGCTGGAAGTAACTGGGATCGATGGTGTTGATGGACAACAGCTGATCGTACAGCCCGAACTTCTTCTTCTCGCTGGCCTCATCCATGGAAGTCTCCTTCGGTCAGGTGGTTTCGTCGATGATAGACCACGCGAACCCGCAGCGATAAACGCTTCATGCATGAAACAGACGCTTCATCAAGTTGTAACCAGGCTAGGGCCGCACGATCTGCCGGTTCGCTGTTGGAGTGCGGTATGATTCGAGCAACGAACATCAACGCTGGCCAGCAAGGGCGTCAGCCAAGACAAGGCAATCAATCGGAAGGCGAGACATGGCAACTCTTCAGAACGTGAAAATCGGATTCGTGGGATTTGGCAACATGGCAAGCGCCATGGCCGACGGATGGATCGCCAGCGGCGAGATTGACCCTAAGAACATGTGCGCCTGCGCCGGGCGCTTCGGCGCGCTGAAAGAGCGCTGCGCCACGCGTGGCATGACCGCATATGAAACGGCCGGCGAGGTAATCGCGAACGCCGACGTGGTCGTTGCCGGCGTGAAGCCCTACCTTATCGAGAGGGTCTTCTCTGGCAAGGAAGACGCCCTTAACGGCAAGATCGTCCTTTCCATCGCCTGGACCTGGGACAAAGAAAAGTGGGAATCCCTTCTGCCGGGCACCCACCACATCTCGACGGTGCCTAACATTCCCGTATCCGTGAACGCAGGCGTCATCGCAGTCGAGAAACAGAGCACGCTCGATGCCGATGAGGCCAAGCTGATCATGGGCCTTCTTGAGCTTTTGGGAACGCCCGTGAAATTAGACGGGTCGCTGCTTTGGGTTGGCGGCACCACCGCTTCGTGCGCGCCGGCGTTCATCGCCGTCGTCACCGAAGCACTTGCCGATGCAGCCGTGAAGAACGGCATCCCACGCGCCGATGCTTACCGCATCGTCAGCGCCATGATCGCGGGAACCGGAAAACTGCAGCTAGAAACGGGAATGCATCCCGCCGCGCTGAAGGACGCCGTGTGCTCGCCGGGCGGCGCAACCATCCGCGGCGTTGCGGCACTTGAGGAAGCGGGCCTGCGCAACGCGCTGATCAAGGCGATTGACGCCACGTTGAAATAAACCCGCCCGACCGAAGCAAGGCGGGATCTCAAAAAGACATACCCTGCAAATGAAGATCGGGGCGGCGTACCGAAGTACGCCGCCCCGATTGTTTACTTGTTCGACTTGTCCAAGCCAGCCTGCAAAACTGCAGCGATGTCGCTATCGGCATTAGTCGAATCGATGATGTCCTGAACCGAAATGCCCGAATACAGCATGGCGTAGCCCTTCGCCATCACTTTCTGCGTGTAACGAACGGCGGCAACCGCATCGCCGTTATCGCGCTTTTTAGACAGCGGATGGCGCGGCTGCTTATCTTCGGCACTCAAAGCCTTCGAGATGTCGTAGAGCGAGATCTTCTCGGGCTTCTTCGCAAGCTCATAGCCGCCGTTCTTACCCGGGTGGGCTTTCACGATCCCCGCGTCACGCAAGCGCAGGCACAGCTGAATCAAGTAATCGCGCGGGATGGACATCTGCTCCGCGATTTCTTTAGACGAGCAGACGCGACCTTCGATAGCAAGGTACACGACGGCGCGAAAACCGTAGTCAGACGACGCTTTGTTCTTCACAGGCGTCTCCTTTTCGTTTCAACCAACACCTTGATCGAGTGGACATCGATCCAAGGCAACCTCCCGAAGCTAACTCCTCCTACAAAGTTAGCCTCCCCTTATGCGTTCATAATCGCATCAATAGCAACGTTGACAAGTCGCATTTTTTCGAATCACAGCTAAAACAAGCATCCAACACAAGGGCGACCCGATCAGCCGCACCCCCAACAATAATGCGTTCAAACCGAGGTACGCAAGTAACCGAATCCCAACAAGATCAAGCGAGTTCCCAGCAAAATCTTGCCGCGCCCCGACATCTTTCAGCCCCCGGCAAAAGCAACAACGCGAATGCGAAAAGACGCCAGCAGGATTCAAACGAGCACAAGTCGAAACCTGACCAAAGCCCACCGTCCTCGTTAACTTTCGCAACGAATCGCCAATCATGTTAGGCACACGATAGAAAAACGTGTTAGCCTATCGATATGAATTGCTCAGAAGACATCCAAACTGCCAAGCAGCACATCCGTGAGATCGCACTGCAAAAGCGCGATGCCATTTCGTTTGTCGATCGCCTCGAACGCAGCGCGATCGTCTGCGAACGCATCGGCGAGCTTTTGCGCGATAAGCTCCCGGACATCCTCACTGACGAGGTGATGTCTTCTCCGACGTCCATTCCGACGCCCGAGCTTCCGTTCATGCGCCCTTACAACCCGCCAGAAGAAGCCAAGCGATGGCAAAGCTCTGGCATCGGCACCGAGGCCGCATCCTCGAACACGGACGACCAGCCGCTTGCGTGCAATGCCGGCCAGGAATGGATGTTCGAACCTCAGTCCACGCGCCCCGAAGACGAGAAGCCTGTTCTCGCGCTGTACTCCTCCATGAAAAGCGAGGTGGATCTAAGCGAGTTGGCACACGGGGCATTCGCGCACGAGTGGCGCGTCTGCTTCCCCGCCATGGTGCGCGACCCCGAAAACCCCAGCGATAAGCGCATGGAGTTCTTCGAGGTTACGTGGGCTCAGCTGAAAGCACTTGTCGATTCGTTCCTCTCTCATCAACTTCGCGTCTACACGGTTGAAGAGCTCGAATCGGCGGGATTCGCACATATCCTTCCCGACCAGATCACGGCCATCGTCGTTCCGCTCGTCGCATTCGACGACCAGAACAGGCGCTTGGGTTACGGCGGCGGGAATTACGACCGCTACCTGCCAAAACTGAACAAGGGCACCGTCATCATCGGTGCAGCCTTCGACGAACAGCAGGTTGACGCCATTCCCGTTGATCAACACGACTTGCCGCTGGAGAACATCGTCCACGCATAACAGCGTGCAGCCGGCGTGTACCCAAACACGGGGGCAACACCCGTCCAACCAGGGTCAAACACACGCCAACGCGAAACCAACAACAATCGAACAATGAGGGAGCAGGATTGTCATGCAACTCAACGAAATGCAGTTCGACCTGCTGAAGAAACAGCTTTCCAACCTTAAAGAGCGTTCGGCTTTCTATGCCGAAAAGTACGCCGATTTCGATCCCGCAACCGTCCAGGCTCAGGAAGACTTCGAGAACATCCCCTTCACCGAGAAGTCCGATCTTCGCGAAGCCTATCCGCTGGGACTTGCCGCCGTCCCCGAAGAAAAGATCGTCCGAATTCACTCCAGCTCGGGCACCACGGGCACGCCCGTCATCATCCCCTACACCCAGAAGGACGTTGACGACTGGGCAACCCTGTTCGCACGCTGCTACGAAATGGCGGGCGTCACCAACAAGGACCGTATCCAGATCACCCCGGGCTACGGTTTGTGGACCGCAGGCATCGGCTTCCAAGCGGGCGCCGAGCGCATTGGCGCGATGACCGTTCCCATGGGTCCGGGCAACACCGAAAAACAGCTGCAGTTCATGCGTGACATGCAAACCACCGTTCTGACTGCAACTTCTTCTTACGCCTTGCTTTTGGCAGAGGAAATCCAGGCTCGCGGCGTCCGCGACCAGATCGCTCTGAAGAAGGGCGTCATCGGTTCCGA
Source organism: uncultured Coriobacteriaceae bacterium (assembly GCA_937937585.1). Classification (GTDB taxonomy): domain Bacteria; phylum Actinomycetota; class Coriobacteriia; order Coriobacteriales; family Eggerthellaceae; genus UMGS1502. The sequence goes on along the minus strand of CALDCB010000012.1, from coordinate 29,971 downwards.
GCGTTGGAGCCAGAAGATGCGCGAACGCATCAAGGATGAACTGGGCATTCAGATTTACGACATCTATGGCCTAACCGAAGTGTACGGCCCCGGCATCGGCATCAGCTGCGATTACGATCAGGGTATGCATTATTGGGACGACTACATCTACATCGAGATCCTTGATCCCGAAACGCTCAAGCCCGTCCCCGACGGCGAATGGGGCGAAATCTGCATCACCACCCTGGTCAAGGAAGGCGCGCCGCTTATCCGCTTCCGTACGCACGATCTGTCTCGCATCATTCCGGGCGAATGTCCCTGCGGCTCCAAGTTCCCGCGCTTGGACGTCATTCAGGGCCGCACCGACGACATGATGAAGATCAAGGGCGTGAACGTGTTCCCACGTCAGATCGAAGAAGTGCTTGCCCTGTTCCCCGAGCTGTCCAGCGAGTACCAAATCCGCATCTCGCATGTTGCCGGCCGCGACACCATGCGCATCTACGTCGAAACCGACGGTACGCATGACTTCTTGAAGACAGCTGAGCGCATTGCAAACGAGGTCAAGAGCAAGGTCGGCTTCACCCCGCTCGTGAAGGTGGTTGAGATCGGTCTTTTGCCTCGCTCCGAAAAGAAAACCAAGCGCGTCATCGACGAAAGGTACGACTAAAAAATCGGCTGCGGGCGCGAACCCCACAGCCACCCAACCAAGCACAAAAGATTGAAGCCGCCCTATTGGGCGGCTTCAATTGCTTTCAGGTTTAATTCCACAAATCGCGGTTTCACACAAACCTCGATCGCAGACTTCAAGTCGTCAAGATTCAACGGGATATGCCCCACCGACAGCGCCTTCGCAAGCAGCACGGTGTTAAGGGCCTTGCGATTGCCGATCTCCTCAAGGATGGCAGCGTCGTCAACTTCAACCAGCTTTTCGGGTTGATCAGCGAAACGCCCACGCAACCATGCAAGCACCTGCTCGGCCTGATACGGATCGTCACTCAATGCAGCCGTAACCGGCTGAACGCCCGTCGTCGCCGTTACCAGCAAACCATCGGAAGATAGGTACGGCAAAACGCGCGCGCCTTCGGCAGGTTCGAACGCGATAACCAAATCGGCGGTTCCGCGAGCGATAAGCGGCGCATGAACCTCTTCACCGTTGTTGCCCATGCGCACATGAGAGACAACGCTGCCGCCGCGCTGGGCCATGCCGATGGTTTCGGCGGTGCGCACGTGCCAGCCCTTCTCCTGAGCCGCCTGAGCAAGCACCTTGGCCGCAAGAACGGTTCCCTGGCCGCCAACGCCCGTAAGCATGATGTTAAGCATGGGTCTCCTCCTTCACCGCGCCGATGGCATCGAACGGGCAAACCTGCGTGCATAAGCCGCATCCGTTGCAGGCCCCGGCATCGACGAACGCTTGGCCGCGACCCTTGCTCTTCGGTCCCTCGGCGGCGGTATCGAACCCGATTCCCGGGCAACCGATCTCGGTGATGCACGCCTTGCAACCCGTGCACTTCAGCGGATCGATAACCACCGGAGCCGCAGGCTTCACCAACTGAATGCAAGGCGATTCGAACAGAATGGCCGACGGGCCCTCGAACTCGATGGCCTCACGCGCGGCGTCGACAGCCGCCTGCTTGTCCAACGGGTTCGCACGAACGATGCACTTGAAGCCGTTCGCGCGAAGCACCGCCTCGATCGAAAGCTTCTCGTTCACAGGACCCATTAGGGTAACGCCCGTGCCCGGATGGGGCTGCGCGCCGGTCATGGCGGTGGTTGCGTTATCAAGCACGACCACCGTGATGTCGTGGCCGTTGTAAGCGGCGTTCGAAATGCCGGTAGTGCCGCTTGCGAAGAAGGTCGAATCACCAACGAACGCAATGGCCTTCTTGCCGGGATCGGCAATCGCGAAACCTTGCGCCATGGTGATACCCGCGCCCATGCACAGGCAGGTGTCAACAGCATCAAGCGGTTTGGCGTTTCCCAGGGTGTAGCATCCGATATCGCCGCAATAAACGGCAGGGGTCTTGCCCAGCGCCTTCTTCACGGCGTAGAAGCTTCCACGATGCGGGCAGCCAGGGCACAGCACCGGAGGACGAACCGGAAGCTCAACCGTATCGAGAGCCGCAAAATCGTCGACAGCCAGCTCACCCAAACCGAAGAAGCCCAGCAGGCGAGTCTCTATGTCGTCGACGTCGTTCTCGCCACGCGCACGCGTATCACCCGTTTGCTTTCCCAAGACGTCGTAGCTGGCTTTCGTGCGGCCGGCGAATCGAAGCAGCTCGTCTTCGATAACGTAATCAAGCTCTTCAAGAACAAGAATACGCTCAAGACCCTGGACAAACGCCGAAACGCGCTCCGTCGGAAACGGAAAAGGCGTGCCAACCTGCATGAAGCGATACATTGGCAACTCTACACCAGCTGCAGCGGCCTTCGACTCGATCACGCTCAGCGCCTCAAGTGCATAAGCCGTGGAAACGCCGCCTGCCACAATGCCGATCTTGGCGCCGTCTGCGGCGATGGCGGCGTCCGTGTCGCACTTCGCGAGGCCGTTCGTGTAAACGGGGTTGAACACCCCCAGCGCCTCGCCATCAGCGCCAGCAGCGGCAGCCGTCGAGAAGTCATGCGCAATGTGAGGAAGACGATCCTCGATCTCGCCATGCGCCTCGAACGCGCGGCGCGGGAAGATAACCCATTTGCTGGGATCGCGCTGGAAACCGCCCTCGGGAAGAGGACGCGCAAACGTTTCATCGGCAACGTCGAAGAACGCGGATGCGTGGTCGATGCGCGTGGTGGGACGTACGATGACGGGAGTGGAATAACGCTCGGACAGATCGAACGCCTCGCGCATCATGGCGAACGCCTGCTCAGGCGTGGCGGGGTCCAAAACAGGAACCTTGGCGAACGCAGCATAACGGCGCGTATCCTGCTCGGTTTGCGACGAGATGGGACCGGGGTCGTCGGCAACCAAAAGAACCAAGCCACCACGAATACCCACGTAATTCAGGCACATCAGCGCATCAGAGGCAACGTTCAAGCCCATCTGCTTGCAGGTGAACAAGCAGCGGGCGCCTGCATATGCCGCGCCGCCCAGAAGCTCAAGGGCGGCCTTCTCGTTCGTCGACCATTCGACGTACACATCGTGCGCCGTTCCTGCCGCATGCAGCTTCGCCACCGTCTCGACGATCTCGGACGAAGGAGTTCCCGGATAGCCAGCGACCACGTTGACTCCGGCCTCAAGGGCGGCATGAGCCAAAGCCTCGTTGCCCATCAGCAATTGCTTCGCCATATGCACCTCTCTTTAAATACTGTAAGCAAATGCGCGGACGCCCAAACGCCCGCGCACTGTTGTTCAAAATCGAAGTTGCCTTCGGTTATCCGTTTTCCAAGACCTTCTTTTTGTACTTCTCGGTGATCTCCCGAGTAACCTGCTCTCGAGTTTTTTCACCAGATGCCATACTTCTTAAGTTCTTGTAGCAGTCGCGCGATAATGGCATGTTTTCCACGGCCATGGTCGCCGCAACCTGCTCTATCGCGTGACTTTGCATTAATCCTCGGTCATCTGACGCTTGAAGTCGATGATCTTCTGCTGCATGGCAGCGTCGCCCGTTCCCAGCATCTGAACAGCCAGGATAGCGGCGTTCTTCGCACCGTTGATGGCGACGGTGGCGCACGGCACGCCCGAAGGCATCTGAACCATGGACAGAAGAGAGTCAAGACCGCCCAAGTCGGAGGTCTTCATAGGAACGCAGATAACAGGGTTGGGGGTGTACGCCGCAACGACGCCGCCCAGATGAGCTGCCTTGCCGGCGGCGGCGATGATCACCTTGATGCCACGCTCATGCGCAGTGGAAGCCCACTCATGAACCTCAAGCGGCTTGCGATGCGCGCTGGCAACTTTCACCTCGTACGCAACGCCGAACTCGTCGAGCTGCTGCATGCATGCCTCCATGGTGGGCATGTCGGATTTCGAACCCATGATGATGCCGACAACCGGCGTGTTTTCGTTTGCCATCTCTCGTCTTCTCTCCAATTGGGAAATTCCAGAACAAACTAGCTTTTTAGAATTATGGCACGAGGTTTCGGCAGCATCGGGCAAAAGCGAAAAGTTCACGCATCGAGGTCTAAGAAGAAATACCCCGGAAAGCAAAACGGGAGCCCGAAGGCTCCCGATTATTTATGGTGGTCAGAGGGGGACTTGAACCCTCGGCACGCGGATTTTCAGTCCGCTGCTCTACCAACTGAGCTACCTGACCATATGCACCAATTGCGATGCGAGTTGATAGTTTATCGGAAAGCACTACGTCGGTCAAGCACTAATTCTTGTTTTGTGAACACGATTTCCAATTTCATCGAAAGCCGCTGTTCACAACCACATCGCCGCAGTTCGCGTGGGGTGTTTCCGATTTACGCCAATCCAAGCGACTGCCACAAAGGCACGCTGGCCAAGCATGCGATCAAGTTGATCACCATGAATGCGATGTCAAACGACAGCGTGTCCTCGTGCTCGCACATGTCGTGGCCGGTTGCACGAAGGATCGGAATGAACACGTTGTTGGTGAAACGCAGGTGCCAAACGTTCGCCGAAGCGCCGCAGACGAACAACGTAACGAACGGGTTGATGCCCGCAGTAGCGGCAACGCCACCAAGAGCCGCCAGGAAGATGACCTGCGTTGCTGTGGACGAAACGACAACCAAGCGAACCAGATACGTCAGGATGCAGACCGCGAACACATAGATATAGGGGCTCGCGACGATCGGAGCGGCAATAGGCTCCATGACGGTTGCCAGCCACGTGGAAATACCCAACTTCGTCAAAAGCGACGCCAGAGAAAGGATGCCGCCGATCAAGATCAGCGTGTCCCACGGCATGCGCTCGGTAACGTCCTTCGTATCTGCCAAGCCGATAACGGCCATGATCGCAAAAATGCCCACGCTGACGATTGCTGCAGACAGGCCCACTTTGCTGCCGAAAATCCAGCCGATCACGGCAACAGCCAGCAATGCGATGGTGGCCTTCTCGGCGTTGGACATGGGGCCCAAGTCCTCGAGCTGCTTTGCTGCGAAACCTTTTTCTCCAGCTGCTACAACAGGCTTGCTTTGCGGCTTGTTCGCACCGGAAATGAACAAAATCACGATGTACGACAGCACGGCAACCACGACAAACCAAATCGCGCAGGCAGCGAACCAGCTGGTCCACGTCCAGTTTGCCTGCTGATCGGCGGGGAGCATGCCGATGGTGATCAGAACAGGCGCCGCGCCGGTCATGAACGCGAAGCCTAGAATGCCAGCGGTCACCCAAACAGCCAAGAACATGCCCGTTGCCTGCTTGCTGCTACGCTCGTAGCCAAGTGCCTTGCTAGCAGCGGCAGCGATGGGCGAGAGGATAACGCCCTTGCCGATAAGTGCCGGAATAAACGGCGACACGACCAATCCGGTGGCGTAGAAGGCGGTCATCTGGCCTCGGTAGGTTTCGGGGAACAGGCGAAGAACCCAAAACGCCAGGCGCTTCACCAAGCCCGTTTTCGCGATAACCGTCGAAATGCCGAATGCACCGAACAGCACCCAAATGGTGCCGTCGGCAAACGACGAGAACACGTCGCCGAACTTCGCCAAACCGAACACGACATACGCCGTCAAGCATGCCAGAAAGGCAGCCCAGTCAGGCACAGCACGAAGAACAAGCCATGCGACGACGCAGACGAAAACGCCCGCGTAGATCATCGCCGGCTGAGTTAACCCCTCCGGCGCGGGGATAACACCGATGATCACGGCGATGATCACCGGGATCACTATCTTAAGAACCTTTTTCGTAGTAGCGCTCACGAAATCAGCCTCCCTTGTTGTTTTCAATTTAGACGCGATCTTAGCAAACCCTAACTTTGATCTTCCGCACTTCCACGAACTGTAACTTTTCTTAATCAGCTAATAACAAAAGGCGCCCTTGAGACCCTTTGCATAGTGCGGAACGTGGGGTTCCGCGTACAAAAAAAGCGCGTCCTTGCGGGACGCGCTTTTTCAGAAAGGGAGCCAGATTACATCAGGCCGAGCATCTGCCAAACCGGAACGCTTGCGAGGCAACCAATCATGTTGATGACCATGTAAGCGTAGTTGAACGGCATGGTGTCTTCGTGCTCGCACATTTCACCGTTCTGAACACCAAGCAGCGGGATGAACTCGTTGTTGGTGAACTTGAGGTGCCAAACTGCGGTAGAGCAGAGGCAAACGAACAGGGTGACGTACTCGCTGATGCCGCAAGCTGCAGCGACGGAACCAAGAGCAGCCAGGAAGATAACCTGGGTTGCGGTAGAAGAAACAACAACCAGACGAACAAGGTACGTAAGGATGCAGACAGCTGCAACGTAAACGTAGGGGTTGGAAACGACCGGAGCGGCGATAGGAGCCATGACGCCGGCAATCCAACCAGCGATGCCGAGCTGAGTCAGCAGAGAAGCCAGGGAGAGGATGCCGCCAATGAAGATTGCGGTGTCCCAGGGAATGTTGCTGGTGAGGTCCTTGGTGTCAACCAGGCCGATGACAGCCATGATGGCGAAGATGCCGACAGAGATGATCGGAGCGCCCAGGCCGATCTTGCTACCGAAGATCCAGCCAAGGATGGCGATGAAGACCAAGATGCCGGTGAGCTTCTCGGCGTTGGACATTGGGCCCATTTCCTTGAGCTGATTCTTGGCAAAGCCCTTCTCGAAGCTGGTCTGCTCGAGAGCTTCCTTGTCGCCCTTCTTGGGGCCGTAAAGAGCAAGGATGACGATGTAGGACAGAGCTGCGACGACGATCAACCAAACGGCGCAGGCACCAAGCCAGCTCATCCACGTCCAGTTAGCCTGCTGCTCGGCAGGAAGCATGCCGATGAGGATCATGACCGGGGCAGCACCGGTAAGGAATGCGTAACCCAGAATGCCGGTAGTAACCCAGACGGCCAAGAAGATACCGGTTGCAGCCTTGCTGCGAGCGGCATAACCAAGAGACTTGGTTGCAGAAGCGGCGATGGGGGTAACCATGACGCCCTTGCCGATCTTAGCAGGGATCCACGGGGTGATGGCGAAGCCCGCAACAAAGAATGCGGTCAGCTGACCCTTGTAGTTCTCGGGGAACAGAGACAGGATGGCGAAAGCCAAACGCCTAACCAGACCGGTCTTCACCAGAGCGCAGGTCATGCCGAATGCGCCGATGAGCAGCCATACGGTGGAGTCAGCGAAGGGCGCGAAAACCACGCCGAACTTAGCAACGTTGAACACCACATATGCGGAAATGCATGCCAGGAAGGCAGCCCAGTCGGGAACTGCACCAAGCATGAGCCACACAACGACGCACTCGAAGATACCCAGATAGGTCATCGCTTCTTTGGTCAGCCCCTCAGGCGGCTGAATCATGGCGATGATCACGCCAACGATCGCCGGGATAGCGATTTTGAGCGCTTTCTTCACTCCTTCATTCATTTTTCTTTCTCCTTTATCGGTTTTTCCAACAGTTTGTAGTTCCGTCGGATTCCTTATCGTGATAAATATAGCAAGGAAAGAGTTTTTGTGTCATAGAAGTTACGGTTATTTCGATTTTCTATGGCAGTTCTTGCATCTATTAGAAAGCGCCTATATCGGTAGATACTGGTCAGCTCAAAACCAATGCAAAGTAACCAACCATCCAGCGCTCAATGCGCTCGCTTCGCATTGGTTTCCGAACGGCAAGGTCGCAACTTATGAAGATCACGGTCCAACAACTCAGATACCTGCTGAAAGCCGCCGAAATCGGCTCGATTTCGAACGCCGCGAAGGAACTGTCCATCGCGCACGGAACCATTTCCGAGGCCATCAGCCAAGTCGAGAAAGAGCTTGGCTTCGAGGTTTTCACCCGCAGCAAGCAAGGCATCACCCCCACCGAGAAGGGCATCGAGGCCTTGGCTTATGCGCGTCGCGTCACCGAGAGCATGAATGCGTTCGAGGACCACTACAGCAGCCACTCGTCTCGTATTGGCCGCTTCACCGTCTCAACGCAGGAATTCAAGTTCGTCATTGCCGCGTACAACCAGGTCACAAACACACTTGACCCATGCCGCTACGAGTTCGCCGTGAACCTCAGGCAGTTCTTCAAGCCTGCAGACGATGTGTATGTGGGCATCAGCGATATCGGGGTCATGTTCGTCATGAAAGAAAACGAGCAGCTTCTTTACGACCGTCTTGAAGAAAAAGGGCTTGAATTCCATCCTCTGTTCAAGGCCAACTTCTGGGCCTATCTGGATCGCAATCACCCGCTGGGCGATCGTGAAACCGTCTCGCTGAAAGAACTTTCCGCATATCCCGAATTCTCATTCGAAAACTTCCGTCATATGAAAATGACCGGTCGTTCGCAGCTCACCACCCCGTCTAACTTGCGCGGGCGCAACACCATCGCCCCCGACGATCTGGCGCATCCCGACCTGATCTCGCAAATCGCCGAAATCGACGGCTTTGCACTTTGGGTAAACCTCTTCCCAAACCATGCTCCCTACGATCGCACGGTCATCATCCCGCTTAAGGAAGAGAAGTGGATGAAAATCGGCTACATCATCCAAAAGGGACGCGAGCTCAACGAGGTCGAGCAGCGCTTCGTCGACTTGATGAAGACATACGACCCCACACTGCGCAACTAATACCCGCACCGCATCTCAAACAGCATCGCGCGCTTGAAGATCACAGGTAACCTTGACGCAGACGTAAAAGAACTCACGCGCGCGACGAGTGCCCCATGCGAAAACCACATGCCTATCATCCTGCCCACGCAGGAAACCCTCACCACCAACGACAAAGCCCAACTCCCGAGATCTCGGAGCTGGGCTTTGTTGGTTTTGCTTGTTGAAACTGCGCCGCGAAACGCAGAAACAGCTGTTAGGCGCAGGGCTTGCCGGCACCGAACAGAAGCTCGCGCTCCTCGTTCGGCAAAGCCGCGCGAGCCTGATCGCGCAGGTTGTTCACGCCGATGAAGAACTGCCTCATCATGGCAACCACCAGGTAGCGGCCTTTCTTGGTAAGCGTGATCTCGAGCTCGTTGTCCTTGTCGATGGCGCCGACGGACTTCATGAACATCATTTCCATCGGCAGGCCGTTCTCGACCGTGCAACCGAAATCGCGCTCCCACTGCTTCTTGTCCAGGCGCAGGCCGAACAGCTGCATCAGGAAACGATAACGCATGCGATCATGCAGGTTGAAATCGGTCTTGCCCATCAGAGACATGCGGCCGCTTTCGATTGCCTTGTTGTACTCCTTTACCGAGAACGTGTTCACGTACAGGCTGGAGCCCAGATACGTGATGCCGCCGGAGCCGATTGCAGGGTATTCCTCGTACTCAACCACGTACTCGTCGATCATCTGATCCTTGGAAGCCGTAGCGGCTGCCGCAGGGGTCAGGGCACCGTTGTCGTAGTCGAAACGATTGTACGTCCAGGCGCTGCTGTGCGTGAACAGCGGATGAATGCCGCCGGTCAGCAGCTCGTCGATAACCTCGTACAGGCGCTGTTCGCGGTTGTAATCTACCTTGCCAACCGTGCGAGCAAGCGAGCGCTCGACGGAAGGCGAAGCCATCAGCGGATAGAACGTGGTCTGCGTCGCACCCGATTCAACGATCTTCTCGATGTCGTTGATCAGCATTTCCTCGGTCTGAGCCGGGAAGTTGAAGATCATATCGACATTCATCGAGGTGAAGTAGGGCACGGCAGTTTTGATGCGCTCGAGGATCTCTTCAGCGCTGCCGTACTTGTCGAAACGGTCCATTTGCTTAAGCAAACCGTTGTCAAAACTCTGAACACCAACGCTCAAACGCTGGACGCGGCCCTTCAGCTTGTCCAAGTACTCGGGCGTAAGGTGGTTGGGGTTGGTCTCGCTGGAAACCTCTTCGATCGAGAAATTCTCACGAGCCATGTCGATGATGTCGCACAGCTCATCGATCATGATAGTGGGCGTGCCGCCGCCGATGTACAGGCTCTTGAAGTCGTACCCCAAGTCCTTCAGCATCAGCATTTCCTTCTTCATGTTCTTGAAGTAAGGAATGGCACGATCCTCGCTGAACGGGAAGCGATTGAACGAGCAATACGGGCAAAGACGCTCACAGAAGGGCACGTGCATGTACAGCATGTAGTCCTTGCCGGGGGTGGGTCCGGGAAGAGCCGTCTCGGTCGTGGGATTGATTTTCAAGTAGTTCTTCGAGGCCTCACGAACGGCCGTGCTGATCAAACGCTCCGAAATCATCGTTGGCTAATCCTCCGTCGAATTGCCTTCCATTGCCTTCATTGCCTTAAGGCCGATATCCTGACGATACTGCTTACCCTCGAAATTAATGAGGTCGCAAGCGCGATATGCAAGGTCACGCGCCTCCTCGAACGTGTCGCCCATGGCGACGACGTTCAGGACACGGCCTCCGGAAGTAATAAGCTCGCCGTCGGCGTTCACCTTGGTGCCCGCGTGGAACACGGTGACGCCGTCAAGGTCGTTGGCATCCTCGACACCAAGAACAACCTTGCCCTTCTCGTAAGCGCGGGGGTAACCCTCGCTTGCAAGAACGACGCCGCAAGCCCACTGATCAGACCACTCAAGCTCGACGTCCTCAGGACGACCTTCTGCAACAGCCATCATGACGTCCACCAGGTCGCTCTTCAAACGGGGAAGGACCACCTGGGTTTCGGGATCGCCAAAGCGGGCATTGAACTCAAGCAGCTTCGGACCCTGCGGGGTAAGCATGAAACCGCCGTACAGAACGCCACGATAGTCGTTATCGAACTCCTGAGCGGTAGCTGCAGCCGCGCGCTCCATGATGTCGCGCATGGCATTGAGCTGATCGGGGGTGACGATGGGAACAGGCGAGTAAGCGCCCATGCCGCCGGTGTTGGGACCCAAGTCGCCGTCGAACGCGCGCTTGTGGTCCTGAGCGGTGGACATGCAATGGGCCTTGCCGGCCGAGACGAACGCGAACAGCGAGCACTCGGGGCCGGTCAGGCACTCCTCGATGACAACGGTGGAACCGGCCTCGCCGAAAGCGCCGGCGAAGCACTCGCGGACGGCATCTTCCGCAGCCTCTTCGCTGTCGGCGACGACGACGCCCTTGCCGGCAGCAAGACCGTCGGCCTTGATGACGATAGGCGCGCCGACTTCGCGAACGTACGCGAGGGCAGATCCCTCGTCGGTGAATACACCGTACTTGGCAGTGGGAAGATCGTAGCGCTCCATGAATGCCTTGCTGAAGGCCTTGCTGCCCTCAAGCTGAGCGCCCTGAGCATCGGGGCCGAACACCGCGACGCCGGCTGCGCGCAAAACATCTGCAACGCCCGCAACAAGCGGAGCCTCGGGGCCGATGACTACCAGGTCGATGGCGTTCTGCTGAGCGAACTCCAAAACAGCCTGACCGTCATTGGCATCAAGAACGGGGACGTTCTGAGCGATATCCGACGTGCCGCCGTTACCGGGAGCAACGTACAGGTTCTGGGTTTTCGGGGACTGCGCAAGCGCCCAAGTGATGACGTGCTCGCGGCCGCCGCCGCCCAAGACCAGGATGTTCATTTAATTAGTCCTCCTCGCGATACCAGCTGCGCATGATGGTCTGATCACGATCGGGGCCGACGGCCACGATGCTGATGCGCGCACCGGTAAGTTCTTCAAGATGCTCAACGTACTTGCGGGCGTTTTCGGGAAGCTCGTCGAAGTTGCGGCAACCCGTGATGTCAACGCCCTTCCAACCAGGCAGTTCCTCGTAGATGGGCTTCGCATGGAACAGAACGCTCTGCTGCATGGGGAAGTAGTCGTAACGCTTGCCGTCGCATTCGTACGCAACGCACACCTTGATGGTGTCGAACGCGGAAAGAACGTCGAGCTTGGTTAACGCGATGTCGGTAAGGCCGTTCACCTCAACCGCGTAACGGCCGATAACGGCGTCGAACCAACCGCAACGACGCTTGCGGCCGGTGGTCACGCCATACTCGTGGCCAACTTGGCAAAGCGTCTCACCGGTCTCGGCTTCCTCGCCCACGCCGCCGTCTTCGGCGAACTTCTGCTCGGTGGGGAAAGGGCCGCCACCGACGCGGGTGATGTAAGCCTTCTCGATGCCAAGCACACGGTCGATGTGACGCGGGCCGATGCCCGTACCCGTCACAGCGCCACCGGCGCAGCAGGAAGAAGAGGTGACGTACGGATAAGTGCCGTGGTCAACGTCAAGAAGCGTGCCCTGAGCGCCTTCGAACAGGATGCTCTTGCCCTCGCGGACAGCACCGTTCAAAAGCTCGGTGGTCTCGACGATGTAAGACTTCAAGATACGGGCGTAAGGAAGATACTCCTCGCAGATCTCCTCGACCGTGTAGGTGTGGATGCCGTAGATCTTCTCGAGGATGGGGTTCTTCTGGGAAAGAGCCGTCTGAACCTTCAGGCGGAAGATCTTCTCATCAAGAAGATCCTGCATGCGGATGCCCTTGCGAGCGATCTTGTCCTGGTAGCACGGACCAATACCGCGCTTGGTGGTTCCGATCTTGTTTTCGCCAAGGCTCTTCTCGTCGGCACCGTCGAGATCCTTGTGATACGGCATGATGACATGCGCGTCGCACGAGATCTTCAATGCCTTGCAAGAAATACCCTCGGCTTCAAGCATTGCCATCTCTTTGATCAGGACGCCGGGGTCGATGACCACGCCGTTGCCGATGACGGGCGTGCAGTTCTCATACATGACGCCGGACGGCATAAGATGAAGGGCCAGCTTCGTGTCGCCATGGATGACGGTATGACCCGCATTGTTGCCTCCCTGGTAACGTACGACGAAATCGTAGTCGCGGGAGATCAGGTCGGTTACCTTGCCTTTGCCCTCGTCGCCCCACTGAGCGCCAACGAGTACAGTGTTCATGACATGCGTCCTTTCGCTTAAAAGCGGCAAAATGGATTTAACGAACAGCTTTTGATTATATTACAGATCGATCACCGTGCAGGCTGGGTCGGCCATGCCCATCGCTTCTACCACTTCTTCATGACAGGTGAAGACGATGACTTGGCGCGTGCGCGCAAGCTGGGCCAATGCGCGAGCCGCACCTGCACGACGCTGCGAGTCGAAGTTGACCAGGATGTCGTCCGCCAAGATAGGCACCGACTCGCCGACGTTGTCCGCGCACATCAGCAAAGCAATGCGCAACGCCAGGTAAAGCTGCTGGCACGTTCCAAGCGACAGATGCTTGGGATCGCGCTCGTTGCGGGCCGCATCGGTGGCGATGATCGTGCCTTCCGACGAAAGAGCAACGCGAATCCACGCGCCGTCAGTCATGAGCGACAGAAGCTCGCCCGCGCGGCGGTACACCTCGGGCTGACTGCGCGACTCCCACTCCTCAACCGCTTTCTCAAGAAGGAAGCGCGTCGTCAGCAGATTGGCAAGCTCAGCCTTGCCGTCAGCCATACGCGTGCGAATCTCCTGGTAATGCTGTTTCGCCTCGTCGAGTTCGCGCATATCGCGGGCGCGGGCCAACTGCTCGCCCAATTCGCCATAGCGCAAGCCGATCTTCTCAAGCGAGGAAACCATCTCGTCGCGTTGCGCCGACTTACGGGCAACCACCTTGCCGATAGAGGATTCGTCGAGCGGAGTTGTACGCGTGGCAGACGAAACAAGGTTCGCCCACTCTTCATCGGCAATTTCGCCAACCGAGCGGATCAACCTATTACGCTGCATGTCCAAATCGGACAGAGAATTCTTCGCGTTCGCCAAACTGATCTCATACGACGCGGCCTGCTGATTGCGCAGTTCGTTTTTGGCGCGGAAATCGCGGACTTCGTCAAGAATGGAGCGAGCGACGCGAATGGATCCACCGGCCTGACCGAACCCGTTGCCGGAAAGCCAACGGGCAACCTGCTCGTCAACGGCATCCTTGGCCGCTTTCGCCTGATCGAGTTTCTTCTGATCTTGAAGCATCACCCATTGGGTGTCTTGCAAACGCGAGTCGAAGGTCTTCTCGTCACGCTCGGGACGGGCAACCAAAAACACGGCTGCAGCCGCCAGCACCAAGGCGAATAGAATGAGCACCGCGCCCAAAACCGAGAAGGAAAGGCTGCCGATCTCACGCCCCTGCATGAAAACGGGAACGCCCAGAACAGCGAAAACGATGGGGAGCGCGGTTGAAAGAACTATCTTCAAGGTGCGCTGGTTGTTTCTGTCAGTGGCTTTCGCCTCGTTGCCTTGCAACTCAGTCAGGGCATCATACGCAGCCACAGATGCAGCGTAGTCGCTCTCCGCGGTTTGCAGCGCGTGGTCGGCGCGCACCTGACGTTCCGACAAGTCGTCCATCTTCTCGCGCAAAGCACGCTCTTCAACAGGAGCAAGTTCAAGCAGCTCAGACTCGAAAGCGTTCGCCTCGTTTTCTGGGGTGGCGTCGCGCTGCCAATCGCGAGCCTGCTCTTTCAAGTCGGCAAGCTCGTCAAGCAGGATCTCTCGCTGCTCGTCCATCCTTTTCAACTGTGCGCGCTTGTCAATCAAAGAGTCAATCTGCTCGTTGGCGCTAGAGATTCGGCGCGAAAGTTCCTCGCGCTTACCCTCAAGCGCGCGGTACTCGCGCGTCTCCGACTTCAGGCGCTCGGTCTCGTCAACCGCACGCTGGATACGCGCACGGGTCGCCTTCATGTCGTCGGCGATTCGCACGAGAGAATTCGTCGCCGATGCCGCCTTGGACGAATACGCCTGGATTCGATCGTTCACATCCGCAAGGGCATATGTCGGACTTGCTTCGGTTCCCGAACCCGCAGTAAGCAAATGAGAGGTGATGTCGGTGGTGTTGCGAAGCGACCTCAACTCGTCAGACGTCAGCAAGAACATCGTGCGGAACGTCTCGCGGTCGATGTCGGCCACCACGCTCTGATCGCCGATCAGGCCATCGGCATTGCGCGTGCGGGAAATCACCGTTTCATTTTCAAGAACAGTTCCCTGAACAGGTGATTCATCGAGTGTTTCACGTGAAGCATCTTCGGCAAGGGAAGAATCTCCTGCTTCGAGTGCCCCTTCCGGGCGCTCGGCGAACACCAGCGCGCCTGCACGTTCGGCGTAATCGGGCTTGTAGGTGTTTCGATTCGTACGTGCGTCTTCCCAACCGAAGAGCAAGCCGCCAACGAACTGCGAGAGGGTGGTCTTACCCGCCTCGTTCTTGCCGAAAACAACGTTCATGCCAGGCGCGAACGGCCCGACGGTTTTGTTGGAGAACGCACCGAAGCTATCAATGCGAGCGTATTTCAAGAAGCGTTTCATTTGGACGCCTCCATAAGCAAATCAAGTGCAAGGTCCTCAGCTGCGTTCACACATCGCTTGGGGTGCTCGATCACGTCAGCGGGAAGATCCAACCCACGCGCCAAGAACTCCTCGGTAAGATAGCGGTTCAGCTCGGCAGGGGACTTCCTTGCCTGATCGGCAATCGCCATAAGCGAAGCGGGGAACAAGCCTTCCTTCGCTAGGGCCTTCTTATCGAACGGCGCTGAGGTTTTGTCGATGATCGCGTCGCAAAAGAAAACAGGGTAGCTCGCGTTCACGTTCTCGCGAATATCCTCGATCACGCGGCTGCGCGAAAGCGTTTCATGCAAGTCAGTCTTGCCGGTAAGCGTGACGCGAACGCACATCTCTTCGCACTGAGCCTTGCCGTTCGCGCTGAACATCTCTTTCAAAATGGCCGAGGTGACATCGGCGACTGTCAAGCAAGCCGAAATGTCCACTTTCAGCTTCTCCCACACCACGCTTGCTGTGGGGATGAACCGCAGCAGGGGATCCTTCTTCTCTTCCAAAGTAACCAGGTAGCACCCACGAGAACCATCCTCGTTGATATCGCGACCCTGTACGTCGCCCGAGAACACCACGCGTGGGTTTTTCAGCGATGGGTACGCCTGACGCCTATGGATGTGCCCGCATGCCCAGTAATCGACGCCACGGTCAAGCAGCGAGGCTGGCTTCACCGGAGCCTTGAAATCCTTATCAAGTCCCGTATGAATGACGCCCACCATGAACGGAGCTTTATCGATTGCCTTCAGATTGGCTTCGAGCTTTGGATCGGATTGCGCATGCGCGCCGCGCGACGCGTCGGCGGCAGCAGTGAATTGGCGCTTAAGTGCAGACACCGCTTCCGTGCGCGAGATCCCTTCCGAGATGTCGCGGTCTTCGGGCCATGTCTGGTTGAAGAAGCTGCGACCGCCCAGCAAGCACAACGGTTTGCCGTTGCGCGAGTACACCGCAAACGTCGGCGACTCGGCACCGAACATCACCGTATTCGACGGGAACTCGGCGAAATCCCTGCTCCACGAGGTATACGGGTCGTGATTGCCCGTTACCAGATACACGGGGATACCGGCCTCGTTCAAACGCTGAAGACCCTTGAAGAAGCCCATGTAGTCGCCGTACGAAGCCCGCGCCGTGTCGAAGACATCGCCGGCGATGATAACGAAATCAACCTCGTTGTCTATCGCTGCGTCGATGACGCGACCGTACGCCTCCATAATCGCACGCTCAAGACGTTTCGACCATGCCGGTGAAAGCGATCTTAAGCCGCGGAAGGGCGCACCTATGTGAAGGTCCGCCGCATGAATGAATGTCACTTGTTTAGCCATGGCTTCAGTTTAGCGCGTATGAGGCAATCGCGGGGAGACAAGGATGGTGTTGGGAACGCATCCTCGCGCGAAAAGACATCGGGGGCGCGTATCAAAAACGCGCGCCCTGATAAATCGATCTTCTTGAATGGTTACCTGACAGCAGAAAAACCCTAGTACGGAACGCGTGAGTCGTCCGCGTAGTCCATAAAGCGGGTTCTTTCGGGAATGAAGGTAAGCGTGATGTCACGCGTGGCACCGTTACGATGCTTGGCGACGATAAGCGTAGCCGTGTTCAAATCGGGACGGCTGTCTCGCTCGGCCTCGGTTTCATCCATGCTTCGGTCGATGAACATGACGATATCGGCGTCCTGCTCGATACTGCCCGATTCACGAAGGTCGGAGAGCATCGGGCGCTTATCGGCGCGCATCTCAACCTGACGAGAAAGCTGCGACAGCGCGATAACAGGCATGTCCATTTCCTTCGCGAGAATCTTAAGGCCTCGGGAGATCTCGCCGATCTCAACAGCACGGTTGCCATCGCCGCGCAACTTCGGCGAAGACATTAGCTGAAGGTAGTCGACAACAATAAGCCCGTTGCCCTGAACATGTCGCAACTCGCGACGAGCCTTGGCGCGCGCCTCGAGAATAGAAAGGCCGGGCGTATCGTCGATGTACATATCAAGCTTTGAAAGCCTGTTGCACGCATCGGCGAGAGCGCCCCAATCGGCATCGGATAGCTTGCCCGAACCGCGCACAGAGGAAAGCGCAACGCCTGATTCCGACGAAAGAATACGCTGAACCAGCTGAATGGCACTCATTTCCAGCGAGAAGAAGGCAACCGAAGTACCGCGCTTCGCAGCGTTGGTTGCTAGATTCAAAGCAAATGAGGTCTTACCAACACCAGGTCGAGCTGCCAAGATGACAAGGTCTCCGCCGCGCAGGCCATGAAACAGACTGTCGACGTCAGCGAAACCCGTGGGAACGCCCTGCATGTCGCTTTGATTCTCGGACATGCGCGTGATCTCTTCGAACGCAGAGGTGATAAGAGAATCCATCTTCACGAACGTAGAGGAGATGCGCTGCTCGGTTACGTTGAACAAGGTTTTCTCGGCAGTCTCAACAACCTCGGAAAGATTGTCAGGCGCTTCATACGCAAGCGCGTTGATCTCGGCTGCGGCGTAGATCAAGTCGCGCAGCACCGACGTGCGCTTCACGATGTCGGCGTGGTTCTGCCAATTGGTAAGAGCGAACGTGTTATCAGCCAGGGAAAGAATGTATTCGCGACCACCCACAGCTTCAAGCTGGCCTGAAGCAGCAAGCGTGTCGGCAAGAGAGATCTGATCGATAGGGATGTTGCGCTCGTTCAACCCGTACGCAGCCTCGAAGATGACTCGATGAGCAGGGCGATAGAAGTTGCTGGGCTTCAGCTTGACCAGAATATCCTCGGCAGCCTCAGAGTTCAGCATAAGAGCAGCAAGCACCGATTTCTCCGCCTCGATATTCTGGGGAATCTTGCGCTCATTTGGGGAATTCTGCTGGTAGTCGTCATTTCGACGAGCAAACTGCTGATTGTCGTATGGCATGTGATTTTTCCTTCTGATCAGTTCGGATTGCCATGGTAAACCATAGAAAGACCTGATAGAGCGAGGATTTTATCCCTACATAGGAGCATAATCGCCATTTCCACCGCCAAAAAAGAAACCCTCCTTGCCCCGTACTTGGGGAAAGGAGGGTTTTCCACGTTTTCCACCGACCTAGCGGGGGAAAACTATTTATTCTGCGTCCGCAGTTTCTTCAGATTCGGCAGCGGCCTCGACGACCTCAGCCTCTTCCTCAGCAACTTCCTCGACGACGGGCTTAGCCTCGATGTCAACGACAGAGATCGTGACGGTAGCCTTGATGTCGCGGTAAAGGTCGATCTCAACCTCGTGCTCACCAACGGTCTTGATGGAGCCGGAGATCTTGATGCGACGACGATCAACCTCGACGTCCTTAGCCTCTTTGATGGCGTCAGCAATCATCTGAGCGGTAACGGAGCCGAACAGAGCGCCGTTCTCGCCGACCTTAGCCTTGATGACGACCTCGGTGCCCTCGAGCTGGCCCTTGAGCTCGGTAGCGTTAGCGATGCGAACCTCTTCGCGCTTGGCGATGTTCTTACGCTTCTGCTCGAGCTGCTTCAGGTTGCCGGGGGTGGCCAAAATGGCCTTGCCCTGCGAGAGCAGGTAGTTGTTGGCAAAGCCACGAGCAACGTCGATGACGTCACCTTCGCCGCCCTTGCCCTGAACCTCGGTAAGAAGAATAACCTTCATGTCTCCTCCTTAGCCTAGCGGTTGCGGCGATCGCCACGGCCGCTGATTGCGGGCACCGCGTAGGGCATGAGAGCCATCTCGCGGGCGCGCTTCACAGCGTTGGCGATGTCGCGCTGATGCTGAGTGCAAGCGCCGGTCACGCGACGGGGCTTGATTTTGCCACGATCGGTGACGTACTTGCGCAGCATCTGAGTGTCTTTGTAGTCGACGTATTCTGCCTTATCCTTGCAGAACTGGCAGTACTTACGGCGAGGCTGCTTCGAGTATTCAGCCATGAGTACCTCTTTCAATTCGCTTAAAACGGGATATCCTCGTCGTATACAGACGAAGACGTTTCAATGACGGGGGCCGCAGGTGCGGGAGCGGCGGGGGCGTAGGACTGGTTGCCGTAGCCGCCGTTGTTGTAACCGCCTTGCTGGCCGCCATTGCGAGACGACATGAACTCGAGGTCATCCACGACCACCTCCAGCTTGCTGCGCTTCTGGCCGTCGCGCTCCCACTGGCTCCAGCGGAGCTTACCCTCGATGGTCACCTTGGTGCCCTTCGAAAGAAAACGAGCGAGGCTTTCAGCACGTGTGCCGAACATGGTGCAATCGACGAAATTGGGATAATCCTCCCACTCACCGGTCTGCTGATTACGACGACGATCGTTGACTGCAACGCCCAGGCTCAGAACGGCCATGCCGCTTGCGGTGGAACGCAGGTCAGGATCGCGCGTAAGATTACCGCTGATAATCACTCGATTGATGCTCATGTCTCTTCCTTCTCTCTACCTTTGCGCGTTAAACGCGCTGCTTGAACTTTACTCGCGGTCGGTGCGCTTCACGATCATGTGGCGAACCACGGTGTCGTTAATGCGCAGGATGCGGTCCAGCTCGGCAATGTTGGCAGGATCAGCGTGGAAGTCGACCAGGGTGTAGTCACCCTCCGTCAAACCGTTGATCTCATAAGCGAGTTTGCGCTTGCCCCAAGCATCAACGTTGTCGAAACCACCCTTACCTTCGGTGATGGTGGTTTCGATACGCTTAGCAGCAGCGGCGCGGGATTCCTCGTCGGCAGCAGGGTCGACGAAATACAGCAATTCGTAAGCCTTCATCAGCTCACCTCCTTTGGTCGTAAACGGCCCCGGGCTGGTGAAGGCATAGCCGGGGCAGGAAAACAGCTTGTCTATGGTAACAAAAGCAAATTTCACCGACAAGCCTGCAACCTGCGCGAACACACCGCGTTCACCGTTTCATCATGCGCGATCCAACCCCTAGCTGGCTCACAGCCCAACCGCGATTTCCTTGAAACGAATTATGGGCGACCGACCTTGCAGCCGTATCGCCCATAATCACTTCTTTTATTGCAGATTTGCCGAAGTAATCTAACGCGTTTCTCCATCGAATCTGACGGGAATTACTCTTCGTCGCCCTCGGAAGCAGCCTCTTCTTTTTCCACGAACACCGACTCATCAATGACGATGACGTTGGAGACTTCCCCCTCATCTGAAGCTTCGACCTGTTCAAGAGCATCTTCAGTCGTTTCGATGGCGTGCTGGCGAAGGTTTGCCATGAAGTTCGGGGCATGTCCGATATAGATGGGATCATCCTCGAAAGTGAACGTACCGTCCTCGCCGATGGTGTAAACCAAACCGACTGCGTAGCCGACCTCACCGCCAGGAACGCCGCCCTCGGCGATGATCGCATCGATGGTGCCGGTATCAACCTCGATCTCGCCGTCGTAGACGAAGCCGTAAGCGCGGGCGCCAGCAGCATCGCGAACCGTATGAGCCGCCTTTGCATAGCAACCTTCGACGGTATCGGAGTCGGCCTCTTCCTCGACAAGCGTGTCGGCCATGACCAGACCAGTACGGGGAACAATGCCCTCGCCGGATTCCAGCATCTCACGCGACTCGTTGATCAGGAACAGCAGGACGCTGCTAAGAACCTCGGGCATTTCAGGTGCTGCGGTAGGGGTTGCTTCGACGATCCTATCGGACATGAGGATCTCCTTTCGTCTATAAACGAAAAACGCCCGCATAGCGGGCGTTAGTCTTGTAACTGGCGGAGGAGGAGGGATTCGAACCCTCGTCACCGGGGATACCGGTGAAACGGTTTTCGAGACCGCCGCATTCAACCACTCTGCCACCCCTCCGCGTGGGGTGAGCCGTCATTCTGACGACTTATCGCTAAAGCCTGGCGCTTTGCGATGTTACCTGTTCTTCAATTAACAACGCTCAACCTTTCGGCTGAGCGAGTGAAATTTCTGGCGGAGAGATGGGGATTCGAACCCCAGATACGCTTTTGGCGCATACACGATTTCCAATCGTGCTCCTTCGGCCAGCTCGGACATCTCTCCGCTTCTACGTAATGCCGCGTTTTTCGATTCGCAGCGAGTATGAAGTATATAACAGCTAATACGATGCAACAAGCGAATAATATTCATCCGTACAATTTATCTGCACAGGTATGTCGAAAAGCTTGGACATCATTTCCCCTGTAAGAATTTGTTTCTTGCTCCCATCTGCGAAAACGCTACCATCGCGAATCAAAAGCAAGCGATCGATTTCAGGGATGATGTCTTCGGGATAATGTGTGACAAGGACCACAGACTTGCCTTGCTGGGCCAAAATCCGCATGCTTCGACGTACGTAGAACATACCCTCGGGGTCGAGCCCCGTGCAAGGTTCGTCGAAAATCAAAGCGTCGGGATCATGCATGAGGGCGCGGGCAATAAGCACGCGGCGAGCCTGGCCCGTAGAAAGCGTCATAACGTCACGTGAAGCCAAATCGTAGATGCCAAGCATCTTCATAGGGGCGATCGCGCGCTCACGGGCATCATCGGCCGCCTCCGAAGAAACAGTCACGGGCAAACCGACCGTTCCCGTATAACCGCCGGCAACGATATCGATCGCCGGCAGATGAACGCTGATCTCGCTTTGCATGCTGGACGACACGATTCCCAGCGCACGACGAAGATCGATGAGGGTAGCACGAGGATTTCCCCTGAACAGCACAGGCGGGATATCGCGGTAGATCGGCATCATCTCGCGTGTCATCAGTTTGACGAAGGTTGATTTTCCGGCACCGTTCGGGCCAAGAATGGCAATGTTCTCGCCTTCATCAAGCTGGAAAGAGTCGACGCTCAGAAGCGTCTTGCCCTGACGTTTCACCACGGCTTCGGTGATCTTAATAAACGGAGGTGCCACGATGGCGGTCGTTTCGCCGCAAGCATCGATCTTGTCGCGATCGGTTGAACCTTGCACTGCGAATGACTCCATGGCGGCACCCATCTTTCTTTATCGAGTTTATTCAGAAGCAGAGCTATCCTCGGTAGACCCGCCGTCCTCAGCGGCGGACTCGTCAGAAGAGGTTTCTGCATCAGAGGAATCAGTCGAATCGGTTGCATACTTGCTCATGTCAACGTTGTACGACAGATCCTTGGGCATGTCGTTGATTACGATATTCGCGTTTTCACGCTGCTCGGCAACCCAATTCTGGAAATCGGTCTGACCCTGGCTGGACTTCAACATCTGCTTGATGGTGCTTTGGAATTCCGCAGGCAGGGAGTCATAGGTGACGGTTTCCCCGTCTGCAGGCTGGAACACATCGGTGCATTTGATGATATGGATGCCGTACTGGCTGGTGACCAAACCGCTGACCTGATCCTTCGAAAGAGCGGAAAGCGCGGTGGTGTACTCGGAGACGAACGAGCTGAGCTTATCCCAGCCAACGTTACCGCCATCGCTTGCGCTGCCGGTGTCGGTGGAGTACTGCTTTGCAGCATCCTCGAAGGAAGTCTCACCGCTGTTGATCTGATCAAGAACCTTTTGAGCAGTCTCGGTGTCGGTGGAGGCGAAAAGGATGTGCGAAGACTTCTTCGCGCCCTTGAAGTAAGACGAATACATGGTCGCGTAAGAGTTCAAGGTGTCAGCGCTCAGGGAATCGTCGGTGACAGCGTCGGCGAACGTCTGAGTGAGCTTCTGGGTGATCAGCGACTCCTTGATGCGCTCGCGATAAGTTTTCTCGGAGAAACCGGCATCTTTCAAGGCGCTCTGCCAGGCATCGTCGCTGGAGTAGTTTGCCTTCATCTGATTGACGTACTGATCAACCTCGCTGTCCTCGACAGTAACGCCCTTGTCAGCGGCGCCCTGCTCAGCCAAAGCCTGGTCAATATAGGAATCGATCATCTGGGTGCGAACCGATTCGGGGGTCATGCCGCTCTGAGCGAGGAACTTGCCCCAGGAATCCTCGTCCTCAAGACCGTAGTTTGCGCGAACTGCTTCAACTGAAGCGGTCACGTCAGACTCGAGGATCTTGGTATCGTTAACGGTTGCCGCAACTTTATCGCCCGAAGCGGAACCCGAACATGCCGTAAGGCCAAGGCAACAAGCAAACGCGAATGCGCCGGCAACAACAGCAGAAGCGATCTTGGAGGATTTCATACAGGCATGTTCCTTCGTTTGAATGTTTGAAGTACGTTTCCGAACCAAGTTACGCGGACTTAAACGCAATGCCGCGACTGTTTCGCTGTGGATTTTCGCACACTGGTTGATGCTGGTTTCCCTTTGCACAATATGGCTACACTCGATTCATAACAAACGAATCGGTAAGTGACGCACGATGGATTCTATGTCTGAGACAACGTGCATATCGACGCATTCTTGATGCACAAGTCGCCGTTGGATCGATGCTTCCACCGTGCATAAACGTCCGGGTAATCGAACAACCACATGTCTAATCCGTGCATGAAAAAACCGCGCACCCGTTGGGCACGCGGCCGATTTTCATCCAATCGGTGATGGATTCTGATGGAACCCAACAACGTCGATTATTTCTTGTTAGCCTTACGACGATCGGTTGCCGACAGCAAGCGCTTGCGCATGCGGATCGACTGGGGAGTGACCTCGACCAACTCGTCGTCCTCGATGTACTCGAGAGCCTCTTCCAGCGTGAAAGTACGCGGCGGGGTAAGCTGAATGGCCTTGTCGGCGGTCGAGGAGCGCTGGTTACCCAGGTTCTTGGTCTTCTCGACGTTAACGACCATATCGCCTTCCTTGGCAGACTCGCCAACGATCATGCCTTCGTAGCACTCGTCGCCAGGACCGACGAACAGGCGGCCGCGTTCCTGAAGCGTATCAAGAGCGTAAGCAACGGCCTTGCCGGTGGACATCGCGATCATGCCGCCGTTCTTGCGGCCGGTCATCTCGCCGGAGTACGGACCGTACTCGCGGAAATGGTGGAACAGGATAGCCTCGCCGTGCGTGGCATTCAGGATGCGGGTCTTCAGGCCCATCGTGCCACGGGACGGAATGCTGAACACAAGGTGGGTGGTGTTCTCGTCGGACGCCATGTCCTCCATGATGCCGCCAGCGGTACCCATAACCTCGATGGCCTTTCCCGAGTAATCGTTGGGAACGTCAACGGTGGCTTCCTCGATAGGCTCGAGCTTCTGGCCGTTCTCGTCGATCTTGTAAACGACCTGCGGACGACCAACCTGGAATTCGAAGCCCTCACGGCGCATGGTTTCCATGAGAACGGACAGATGAAGAACGCCGCGACCCGCCACGCGAACGCCGGACTTGTCCTCGGTTTCATCGATGCGCATGGAGATGTTGCTCTCCTTCTCACGCATGAGGCGCTCTTTCAGCTGACGAGCACCGACGATGTCACCCTCGCGACCGACAAGCGGGCTGGTGGATGCCTCGAAAACGACAGCCATGGTGGGCTCTTCAACGGCGATGGGCTTCATCTCGACGGGATTCTCGGGATCGGTGATGACGTCTCCAATGTCGGCGTCTTCGATACCGATAACAGCAACGATGTCGCCGGCGGAAGCCTCGGGAACCTCAACCTTGCCAAGCTTGTCGAAGGTGTAAACCTTGCGGATCTGAGCGGTGTACGGCTCGTCGTCGGGCCTTACAACCAAAACCTGCTGCTTTTCGCGAATCGTGCCGCTGTGAAGGCGACCGACGCCGATACGACCCTCGTAGCTGCTGTGGTCGACGGTGCAAACCTGAAGAGCGATCGGGCCCTCGGGATCGACATCGGGAGCAGGGATTTCCTTGAGGATGGTATCAAGCAGCGGAACCATGTCCATGTTGCCGTCGTTGGCCTCGTAACGGGCATAGCCGTTAACAGCAGAGGCATAGATGACGGGGAAGTCAAGCTGCTCGTCGGAAGCGCCAAGCTCGACCATCAGGTCGAACACTTTGTCGACAGCGCCTTCAGGATCGGCGTTGGGACGGTCGATCTTGTTCACGACGACGACGATGCGCAAGCCGCATTCCAAAGCATGGGACAGAACGAAACGCGTCTGAGGCTTGGGACCCTCGTAGGCGTCGACGATGAGCAGTGCGCCATCGGCCATGTTCAGAACGCGCTCGACCTCGCCGCCGAAGTCGGCATGGCCGGGGGTATCGATGACGTTGATCTTCACGCCCTTGTAAGAAATGGCGATGTTCTTGGAAAGGATGGTGATGCCGCGCTCACGTTCCTGATCGTTCGAGTCCAGAACACGTTCCTGGACTTCCTGATTCTCACGGAATGCGTGAGAAGCCCACAGAAGACGGTCAACCAGGGTGGTTTTGCCGTGGTCAACGTGGGCGATGATTGCAACGTTGCGCAAATTCTCTTGCTTCACTCTTGCTTCTTCCCTTCGATGTTTTGACTTAGCCGCGCGCCTTAAGCCATCTCGTTCTCGATGGCGGCCTTCTCTTTTTTGATCGAATCGAGATTCTCGTTAATGGTGTTGATGGTCTTTTGCGAGGATATCACCTGAACCACGCCCCACACCGCCGCAGCCGATGCGATGGCTGCGATAGCTGGAATTCTCCGCAAAGCAAGGCACAACGCAGCACCTGCAAGGAACATGATCGCGCCGTTCCTGCGCTCGTCGCTTGCGTAATCTCGCTGCTTGATAAGCTGCGTGCGGGCAGCGGCCAAACCGGCAAGCTGGGCCTCGCGAATGGAATCGTAGGCGTTCGATGAACGGGCGGATTTTGATGAAGCCGTGTCAGACGGTGCCGACCTTCCTGTCAGGCAGTCGTAAGCCTCCTGCAAGTTCTTGAACTGCTCGGTCGCACGTTCTTGCAACTTTTTATTGGACGCGAATCTGTCGGGATGCAATATTTGGGCGGTTTCACGATAGGCAGCTTTGATTTCGTCCGGAGTCGCATCTTCCCCTAGGCCCAGCATGCGCAGCGCTTCCGATCGCTTCATGATTCCTCGTTTCACCTCGATGATTCCTGAAATCCTATCACGGCGGGGCAGACGCGATGATCAATCCTCGTTGGATACGCGAAATCATCTGTTGGATTCATGTTGAAACGGGAACAAATCACTGTTGTGCTCCCGACAGAACCTCCAAAATTCAAACCCATTCGGTGTCAAGTGGTAATCCTATGCTTTCCGTTGGAAAGTGCAGATAAATTGGCAAGCGGATTTTCAGCGCGGTACCATTCTGCATTGGTATCAAAACTCATCACAAGGGGAGAGAACTCGTGATCAGTGAACGCATGCTCACCACTATCGTTAAGAACATCGCGAATGGGCATTTGGTAATCAATCCCACCAGCGAAACGCATTTGCCAGAACCTAAAGACGGCGAGAAGTACATGCTGTACTTGCACGTTCCGTTCTGTGAGGTTCTTTGTCCTTACTGCAGCTTCAACCGATACAAGATGCGCGAGGACGTGGCCCGCCGCTATTTCGAGAACATGCGCAAGGAAATGCTCATGTTGGTCGACCTTGGCTACGACTTCGAAACGCTGTATTTCGGCGGCGGCACGCCAACCATCCTGCTTGACGAGCTGCGCAAGACCATCGACCTTGCGCGCGATAAGTTCCCGTCAGTCAACGAGGTGGCGGTTGAAACCAACCCAAATCACCTCACCCAGCCGTGGCTTTCCGAGCTGAAGGGCCGCGTGCAGCGCATGTCCGTTGGCGTTCAAAGCTTCGACGACAATCTGCTTAAGCAGATGGATCGATACAACAAGTACGGCAGCGGCGCCCAGATCATGGAGCGCATCGGTGAAGCGCTTCCTTATTTCGACTCTTTGAACGTCGACATGATTTTCAATTTCCCCTCTCAAACTGAGGAGATCCTCGCGCACGACATCGAGATGATCAAAAAATGCGGCTGCCGCCAAACCACGTTCTCGCCGCTTTACGTCTCTTCATGCACAACGAAGAAGATGGCCGAGAAGCTTGGCAAGATGGACTACAACCGCGAGTTCGGCATGTACAAGATGCTCGACGAAGGGCTGACAGGCGGTCAGAACCCGGCGTTTAAGCGCGAAACCGTTTGGACCTTCAACCGACTGAACGAAAACGGCGTTCAAGACATCGAGCTTCCTGCCGAAGAAGTGCAGACCTCGTATGACGAGTATCCCAGCATCGGCAGCGGATCCATCTCGCATCTTAACGGCGGCGTGTATGTGAACACGTTCAGCCTTGAAGAGTACAACAAGACCATCGAGAGCGGGCGCATGTCCATCATGGGCAAAATGGCGCTTTCGCCTCGCGACCACATGCGTTACTGCTTCCTTTTGGGGTTGTACACTCTTCGCTTCGACAAGCAGAAGTTCAAGGACCTGTTCGGCAAAAGCATCGAGAGCGCACTTCCCATCGAGATGGCGTTCATGCGCGCGAACCACGCCTTCGCCGTCGACGATGCGGATTGCTTGATCCCCTCGGAAAAAGGCCGCTACTTGACGTTGGTTATGTACCGTCAATTCCTCAGCGGTATGAACAACTTGCGCGACCAAGCTCGCAAGGCGCTTGACGGCCCAGAACGCGAGCTAGCGTTTGAAGACGGTGCTCGCATCCAGTTGGATTAACTTTTGCGCTTAGAACGCACCTTAAAACCAACGAAACGGGGCCCTTTGTCAAACAGGCAAAGGGCCCCAAGTTTTTACTGAATATCTAACTGAGAATTATTTCTTATCTTCCCAAAGTTTCAGGTTATTGCCGCTGGCAAACTTCTCGACGGTCGTGTCCATACCGGCCTTGTGAGCACTCTCGTAGTCAGTCGTGAACTCCGCACCCTCAAGGAAGGCCTTAACTGCCGCGTCATCAAGCGTCGTCTCATACAGGGTCACTTCAGCGTACAGACCGTCGGCGATGTCAGTGTACATAACCACACTAGGCTGCTTGTTCCACGTGAAATCAAGCGTCTTCCAAGTGTACTTGCCAAGCTTCACGTCCTGACCGGCCGTGTACTTGTCCTTGGCGGCCTTCTTGTCGAACTGTTCCTGAGCAGTACCCTCGTCGATCTCGACGTCAACAAGCTTGTTGGAGTTCTCAATGTTACGGAACTCAAAGATGTTCAGCGGTGACTCCTTGCCGTTGGGACCCCACATTGCGTAACCCTCAGGCATCTCGGCCTTGAACATGTAGAAATCCGTGGCCTTGCTCGCGGTCGAAGCTGCAGAAGAAGCAGCGGAAGAAGCGCTTCCGCTTGCTGCGGCGCTGGCTGCCGCACTACCGCTTGCTGCGGCGCTTCCGCTCGATGCAGCCTGACCACCGCCACCACATGCGGTAAGTCCGAAGCAAAGAGCAAATGCCGAGGCCGCGATCATGATGGTCTTAGTAATAGATTTCATGCGCTCCACTCCTTTTCTCATCGATCAGCGAAAGCTGATGGTTTCGCTAGCTGTTAACGTATTTCGAATCCTTCCGAAACGAAACCACGCAACGGCTCATTCTTGTTGCCAATTCGAACCCTCATGGCTCTTTTTTATTAAAGAAGGGGATCTGGTAAATGTTGAAGAGAAAAGACGATATGAGCAGGACATAAAAAAGTTGGAAGCCCCTCCTGCATGCATATCCGCGGATTAGGCCGACAATAGTGGTGTCCAAACCGCCAGCGGCCACGCCGCATTCATGGAAGGGGCTTCCGATGAACAATGCTACCACTTTCGTAGGGCTCGACGTCCACGCCCGCTCGATAAAGGCCTGCGCTTTCGTGCCGGCCACGGGCGAGATCGAGGGGAAATCGCTCGGGTACGAGCCCGGCGAGCTCGCATCGTGGATGAAGTCCCTGCCCCAGCCCGCGAAATGCGTCTACGAGTCGGGCGTGACCGGCTTCCACCTGTGCCGCGAGCTGCGCGCCATGGGCGTCGACTGCGTCATCGGCGCGGTGTCGAAGATGCACAAGCCGGCCGCCGACCGCGGCCGCAAGACGGACCGCCGCGACGCGCATTTCCTGGCCGTGCAGCTGGCGCTCGGGGTGGTCACCGAGGTGCACGTGCCAGACCCCGAGTGCGAGGGGGCGCGCGACTTGACGAGGGCGCTGGCGGATGCCCGCGACGACGCCGTGCGCGCCAAGCAGCGCCTGTCGAAGTTCCTGCTCAGACACGGATACGTCTACGACGAGAGGAACGCTGCCGGTCAGCGGAAGAGCCGCTGGACCAGGGATTTCTGGGCATGGGTCGGGCGGATCGACCTGGGCGACCCATCGGCCATGGCCGCGCTCGACCACTACTGCGAGCGCGTCCGCAGGGCCGACGAGGAGAAGACCTCGCTGGAGGCCAAGGTGAAGTCGCTCGCGCAAGCGCCCAGGTGGAAGCCGACGTGCGACGCGCTGAGGTGCCTGAAGGGCATCGACGCCGTGACGGCCGCGTCCATCGCGTGCGAGGCCGACGGGTTCTCGCGTTTCGCCAAGGCGTCGGGCTTCGCCGCGTGGATAGGGCTGGTGCCCTCCGAGCACTCGAGCGGCGAGTCCCAATGCCGCGGCGGCATCACCAAGGCCGGCAACAAGCACCTGAGGAAACTGCTGGTCGAGGCCGCGTGGCACTACAAAAGCGCGTCGCGCGCGCCGAAGGGGCTGGCCAAAGGCCAATCCGTCCCGCCCGATGCGCGCCGCCACGCCAACGCGGGCGTGAGGCGGCTGGTCGACAGGCGGCGCGCGATGGACGCCGCCGGCAAGCAGTCGAGCGTGGCCAACGTCGCGATAGCGCGCGAGCTGGCGTGCTGGTGCTGGGCCGTTGGCCGTATGGCGGAAGGCGCCTAGCGGGCGCGCCGCCGACATAGCTGGGTCTTTCCCGGAACCCCCGAGCTCGACGGGCGTTGACCCCCATCCGCGGAGGGTTATAGGCAGAAAAGTGTGTCTGCAACTTAATCCCAATCGGATCGGTACGGG
>CALDCB010000011.1 GCA_937937585.1 uncultured Coriobacteriaceae bacterium | reverse complement strand
TCAGAAAGATAAGGTGAACGTCATGAACAAAACAACCTACAGATATCACGTCAACGCCTTTGGGTGCGGTGACTGACGTGGGTGGGCGATGCACGGTTAATTGCGCTACCATTCGCGGTGTTCGAGCTGAGCATGTTGAGGTTGAGGTTGCTGTGAGCAGCGGACTTCCGGGGTTTCATATCGTTGGCATGACGGACGTGGCCATTCAGGAATCGCGCGTTCGCGTTAAAGCTGCTATCAGGTCGTCGGGTTTTTCCATGCCCAACGGGTTGGTGGTGGTGAATCTTGCTCCAAGCGCCCTGCGCAAAAGCGGCACAGGATTCGATCTTGCCATAGCTGTTGGCATTTTGATCGTTACCGGTCAGGTTCCACCAGACGTTGCCAAAGGAAAAATGCTCGTCGGGGAGCTTTCGTTGGAAGGCGCGGTGCGGCCCGTCGATGGTTTGCTGGCGTATTCGCTTGCGGCACGTGACCTAGGGTTAGACTTGGTCTGCGCCGCGTATGGATCCGAGATCGTCGAAATAGACGGCGTTCGGCAAGTGGGTGTGGGCATGCTGCGCGACGTGCTAACGGGCAGTTTCGTCCATATTCCCCAAATAGATTTCTCGGATAAGGGTTTTCAAGTTGATTATTCCGATATAGGGGGAAACGAGCCTGCCAAGCGTGCTCTTCAGATCGCAGCTGCCGGTTCTCATGGCATTCTTATGATGGGTCCGCCGGGGTCGGGGAAAACTATGCTTGCGCAGCGGTTGCCCACGATACTTCCGCCATTGACGAAAGACGAGGCCCTTGAGAGCGCGCTTGTTCATTCGGTTGCCGGTTTGGGGATCGGAGGGCTGCTGTTGGGTCGAAGGCCCTTCCGGTCGCCCCACCACTCCTCGACAGGCGCGGGCTTGGTGGGAGGAGGCACTCCTGTGCGTCCTGGCGAGGTTTCGCTTGCCCATAACGGTGTGCTCATGCTTGACGAGCTGGCTGAATTCAGACCTGCGGTTCTTCAGTTGATGCGGCAACCCATAGAGGACGGCCGGGTTCTCATAACGCGCGCCGACGGCACGGTGTCTTTTCCATCGAAGTTCATGCTGGTGGGTGCGACGAATCCGTGCCCATGCGGATACCTTGGCGACCCCGAGCGCAAGTGCACGTGTTCGGAGGCTCAAATCAGGGCATATCGAAACCGCATCGGCGGCCCGCTTATGGATCGGATCGACATGCACATAGACGTCAGGCGCGTTCCCGCAGACGAGGTTTTGAATGCAGGAGGGGGAACCTCGTCTTCTCAGTTGCGCGATGGCGTGATGGCATGTCGTGAATTTCGGAAGTGGCGGCAGGGCCGTGATGCCAGGCATAGTGTCGGTGCTTCGGAAGATCTTGTTAGATCATGCGCCTTATCCGATGCCGATCAGGCGTTTTATGAAAAGTCCTGCCGCCTTGGTCATATGAGTGGGCGCGGGATGATCAGGACGCTGTCGGTGGCAAGGACGATCGCCGATATGAGAGAGTCCGAACGCGTCGAGAAGCGCGATTTGTGCGAAGCGCTCGGTTTCAGAATTCGAGAGGCAGGTGATTGAGGTGCCGGAGAAGTTAAAAGGTGAAAGGCATGTCGTTCGTCGCGGCGGGGTTGGGTACCCAGTGGAACTCGAGGACCTCAGCGATCCTCCTGAATCCCTGTACTTGATAGGCGATCCTGCATCAATGGAGAGCAGCGGTTTGGCTGTTATCGGCTCGCGTCGAGCGACGCCTTATGGCCGAAGCTGCGCGAAGCGCTTTGCGCATCGTGCAGCAGAGCGCGGCGTCTTGGTTGTTTCCGGTGGCGCAAAAGGCTGCGACAGCGCCGCGCATGCAGCGGCTTTGGATGCGATGGGGAAGACCGTGGTGTTTCTTGGTGGTGGGTGCAACTGGATTTACCCCGCAGCGAACGCGCCTTTGTTCCAGCGTGTCGTCGATACAGGAGGGGCAATCGTGTCTGAGCATCCCTGGGACTTTCAGCCGCGTCCTTGGGCGTTTCGGCGAAGGAACCGCCTTATCGCGGCGATGTCTCAGGCTGTTTTGATTGTCGAGGCAGGTTTGCCTTCTGGCACGTTCACCACAGCAGATGAGGCACTTGACCTTGGACGTGAGGTTTTAGTTGTTCCTGGGGCGATAACCTCCGAGGCGTCTTTGGGGTCGAATCGGCTCCTTTGCCAAGGTGCAACCCCTGTGGTCGACGACGAGTCGTTCGACGACGCGTTGTTCCGCTGCTTTGGGCTGCTTGTTCAAGAAGGCGGCGCTAAGTCCACGGGTGGACCCGACGCCGATTCCCCTCAAGGCCGCGTCCTTGAGGCTCTGCGGGCTGCTCCGATGGATATCGACTCGCTTTACGACCTTGCTTCCGAAATCACTGGTTCTGGCGAGGTTCCCGTGTGGCTTATGGAGGCGCTTGCTGATTTCGAGGGTGCGGGTTTGGTTGCCAGGCAGCTTGACGGGCGGTGGAGTGCGGTCGTCCCCGATTATTAAGGCGAGATTGCGGGAATTGGCATTGCTTTGAGCGGTTTATGGTTCGCCTTCGTTTAGACTGAAGCGCATGGAAAAGACAGTATCTATAATCGGCGCCGGATTGGCAGGCAGTGAAGCCGCTTTGCAGTTGGCTCAGCGCGGCTTCAACGTTGTCCTTCATGAGATGCGCCCCGACGTCCAAACCGACGTCCACAAAACAGATTCGTGCGCCGAGTTGGTCTGCTCGAATTCGCTGAAAAGCAAGAAGCCCGAAAGCGCTGCAGGAATGTTGAAGACCGAGTTATCCGAGCTCGGCTCGTTCTTGTATGGATTCGCGCTTGACACCGAGGTTTCTGCGGGCGGCGCTCTTGCCGTGAACCGCGAGCTGTTCGCGGAGGCGGTAACGAAAGCCGTACGCGAGAACGAAAAGATCACGTTCGTTCGTGGCGAGGTTGATTCGCTGGAGCAGGCGGCAAAGGGCGCTGACGCCCTTGTGATTGCTACAGGCCCTTTGACAAGCGATTCTTTGGCATCGGCGCTGTCTTCCGTCATTGGCGGCGACTATCTGGCTTTCTACGACGCTGCGGCACCTATTGTCATGGCCGATTCGCTTGATATGACGAAGATCTTCAGGCAGAGCCGCTACGAGGATTCGGTTGGTGCCGATGGCGCGGCTCAGGGCGACTATCTGAACGCCCCGTTCACAAAAGAAGAGTACGAGGCCTTCATCGCTGAGCTTCTTCAGGCGGATCGCGTTATCATGCGCGATTTTGAAACCAAGGAACTGTTCCAGGCTTGCCAGCCTATCGAGGAGATCGCCCGAAAAGGCGCCGATGCACCGCGCTTCGGCGCCCTCAAACCCGTTGGTTTGACCGATCCGCGAACCGGCAGGCGCCCTTGGGCAGCTGTTCAGTTGCGCGCAGAGGATTCCGGCGAGAACAGCTTCAACCTTGTTGGCTTTCAGACGAACCTTAAGTTTGGCGAACAGAAGCGCGTGTTCCAAATGATCCCCGGTCTCGAGAACGCTGAGTTCGCGCGATACGGCGTCATGCATCGAAATACCTTCATCGATGCACCGCGTCTTCTGGATTCGACCCTTCAGCTTCAGTGCGCTTCGGATGCGCTTGGCATACCTGTGTTCACCGCAGGTCAGCTGTGCGGCACCGAAGGCTATTGCGAGGCTATCAGATCGGGATTGCACGTGGCTCTTTCCGTTGCGGCTCTTTTTGCCGGCATCGAAGCTCCGGTCCTTCCGCATGACACGGTGTTCGGCGCGCTTATCGACCACTCCGTCGACCCGAACACCACCGATTACCAACCCATGCACGTCAATTTCGGTATCATGGCGCCGCTCGATCAGCATATTCGCAACAAGCAGCAACGTTATGCCGCTTATGCCGAGCGCGGTTCCAAGGCTCTTGCGCAGTACAAGGAAGCCCTTGTGGCTTGCGGGTTGCTTTAGCATGAGCGAACCAACCGACGACAACGCGCTGTTGCGTCCAAAAACGCGCGCGTCTGCAAGAAAAGGGAAGAAAGGGGCTGGTAAAGCCCCTTCTTTCGATGAGGCTTCCATCGAGCGTGCTCGGTCTTTGACGGAGGATTACTGCTTCGAGCTTGAAGCGGAACGCGGTGCGTCACCTCATACGGTTCGTGCATACACGCGTGATCTTGACGCGTATATCTGCTGGTGCGCAACGCACGAGATCGACCCGCTCTCCGTTTCGCATCGCGATTTACGTGCTTATTTGGGAGACCTTGATCGTGCTCGCTATGAGCGGGCGACGGTGAATCGGCATCTTTCGTCGTTGCGCGGTTTCTTCCAGTGGCTGCATGTTAAGGGCATTATCGAAGGCGACCCTGCTAGTGCTCTTCAAGGCCCCAGAAGCAGTCGAAGCTTGCCGACCGTCATCGCTCCGAATGACATGGTCAAACTGTTGAGTGTCCGTTTCTCGCACGCAGATCAGGCAACCGATGAGCTTGCAAGGGCTGCTGCAATGCGTGACCAGGCTTTGTTGGAATTTCTGTATGCCTGCGGTGCCCGTATTTCGGAAGCTTCGGGTTTGCGCAGCGATTGCGTCGACTTCGATCAGTGTCAGGTGAAGGTTTTCGGCAAGGGCGGGAAAGAGCGCATCATCCCGCTTCACGACCTTTGCATCGAGACCATGAAGCGATATTTCTACGATTACCGGCCTGCGCTTTTGCGCGACAAGTCGTCGCCATATTTTTTCGTGTCGACGCGCGGGAACCAAATGGGTACCGATGCCATGCGCAAGATGTTCAAGGAGACGGTTCGCGAGGCCGGGCTTGACGATTCCCTCTCGCCCCATGACATGCGTCATACGTTTGCAACCGATTTGTTGGCTGGCGGGGCGGATCTGCGAAGCGTTCAGGAAATGCTTGGTCACTCCAGTTTGTCAACCACGCAGATCTACACGCATCTGACCCCCGCTCGTTTGAGACAGGTGCATCGTCAGGCTCATCCTCGCGGTTGATGGTCTGATCGCCGGCGAGGGCGCCAAGTGTGGGCGTAAGGCGTTCGAGGTCAAGCGCGGAGGGGTCGCCGGACGGATGCGCACGGGTCAGAGAATGACGATGAAGAACAGCAGACCCGTCGAAACCAAGACGAACATGATAGCCATGAAGAAGTAGAAACCGTACTTCTTGGAGAAGTCGATCGCGGCGCCGAACTGCTTGGGGAACTGCGTCGCGAGCTTGGCGACGGCCCCTACACCGCCTTTGCAATCTATGGCGCAGATGTTGATCGAACAATCCCTGGCTTCGTTTTTTCTTTTTGCGTGTTGGAAAGCTTGAGCGAGTCGGGGGAGGGGTGTCCTTGCGTTCGTGGTGGTCATCGTGACACACTTCATTTAATCCCTCCTTTCTTCCTGCTTGATCGTTTAATGCGATGGGAATATCGGAGGGCTTTTTATGATCGCCCCTACGCTCGGCGCGTGTTCCGCGCTTCGCGTGGGGTTCTTCTGCTGTTCTTTATCGAACAAACTTTTGTATTCTTGTGGTGCGGTTTCTCGCCATTTCCTCTTGGGAACAAGCGTTCTAAAATGAGACCGAAAGAGGAGAAGGACGGCTTTGGCCGTCGCGAATCATGAAGGGCGAAAGACCAATGGGGCAGAAGTCCATCGTCATAAAGGGTGCTCGCGAGCACAATCTGAAGAACATCGATCTTGAAATCCCGCGTGACGAGCTTGTCGTTATCACGGGTTTGTCGGGTTCGGGCAAGTCAAGCTTGGCGTTCGACACCATGTACGCCGAGGGTCAGCGCCGCTACGTTGAAAGCTTGTCCAGCTACGCGCGCATGTTCTTGGGGCAAATGAGCAAGCCCGACCTCGATAGCATCGACGGCCTTTCGCCGGCAGTTTCAATCGATCAGAAAACCACCTCGCGCAACCCGCGCTCCACTGTGGGCACCACTACTGAAATTTATGATTACCTGCGTCTTCTTTACGCGCGTGTTGGCGTTCCCCATTGCCCCGAATGCGGTCGCGAAATCAAAAAGCAGACAACCGACCAGGTAACCGACGAGATCATGCGTCTTGCCCCCGAAGGCACGCGCGCGATGATCATGGCGCCGGTTGTTGCTGGCCGTAAAGGCGAGTTTACGAAGCTGTTCAAAGATCTTGCCAAAGAGGGCTTCGCTCGTGTTCGCATCGATGGCGAGGTTCGTCGTTTGACAGATGAAGAAATCACGCTTAACAAGCAGATCAAGCACTTCATCGACGTCGTTGTCGATCGTGTGGTTCTGAAACCCCAGTCACTTGGTCGCGTGGCCGAAGCGGTTGAGCTTGCCACCACCATCGCCGAGGGACGCGTGCTGGTGCAGCTGCTTGACAAGAACGGTGACCCGCTTGGCGAAAGCAAGGTCTCGTCGGGCGCTAAGGGCGGCTTGGGCCCGGGTGAGCATGTGTTTTCGCTTGCGCTTGCATGTCCCGAGCACGGCCATTCCATGGACGAGCTTCAGCCGCGCGATTTCTCATTCAATGCGCCGTACGGCGCTTGCCCCGATTGCACGGGCATCGGCAGTCGCGAGGAGGTCGACCCCGACCTTCTTGTCCCTGATAAGACCCTGTCTCTTTCCGAAGGTGCCATTGCGCCGTTCAAGTCGGGCAATTATTTCCCTCAGGTTATCAACGCTGTGGCGAACCATTTGGGCGCTGATGACCAAACGCCGTGGGAGGACCTTCCCGCAAAGGTACGCAAAGGCATTCTGCATGGCGTGAAAGGTCGCGTTCGCGTCGATTACCACACCGTTGACGGCCGCGAAACCTATTGGTACATCGAGTGGCATGGCGCTATCAAGGCCATCGAGGAAAAGCTCCACGACGCCTCAAGCGACATGCAACGCGAGAAGTACCAGCAGTATTTCTCAACCATTCCGTGCCCTACGTGCGGCGGAAAGCGTCTGAAACCCGAAATCCTTGCCGTTACCATCAATGGCAAGTCCATCTTCGACGTCTGCAACCTCAGCGCTCGCGATTCGCTCGTGTTCTTCAAGGGCTTGTCGTTCTCTGGAGCCGATGAGCGTATTGCCGGCCCCATCGTCAAGGAAATCATCGCGCGTTTGCAGTTCTTGGTGGATGTCGGTCTTGACTACCTGACGCTTGAGCGCGCTACTGCCACGCTTTCCGGTGGCGAGGCGCAGCGTATCCGCTTGGCCACGCAGATCGGCGCCGGCCTTATGGGTGTGCTTTACATTCTCGACGAGCCTTCTATCGGCTTGCATCAGCGCGACAACGAAAGGCTCATTGCCACGTTGCAGCGTCTGCGAGATTTGGGCAACACCGTCATCGTTGTCGAGCACGACGAAGACACCATCCGTACTGCCGACTACGTGGTCGATATGGGCCCGGGTGCCGGCGAGCTAGGCGGTTACGTCGTTGCCGCAGGCAAGCCTGAAGACATCATGGCCAATCCCGAATCGATCACCGGGCAATACCTTTCGGGCGCGAAGGAAATCGCTGTTCCGAAAGAACGACGCAACCCGAAGAAGGGCAAGATCAAGTTGGTCGGCGCTTCCGAGAACAATTTGAAGAACGTTTCGATCGAAATTGAGCTCGGCACGCTGACGGTTGTCACGGGTGTTTCAGGTTCGGGCAAAAGCTCCCTGGTAACCGATACCTTGGCGCCGATCCTCTCCAACCAGATCAACCATGCGCGCAAGCGCACGGGCGCATATCGCAAGATCTCCGGTCTTGAAGCAATCGACAAAGCGATCAACATCGATCAGAGCCCCATTGGCCGTACACCACGCTCGAACCCCGCAACGTATATCGGCCTCTGGGATGACATTCGCGCGTTGTTCGCTTCGACAAGCGAGTCGAAGGCGCGCGGTTACTCGCCGGGCCGTTTCTCGTTCAACGTGAAGGGCGGTCGTTGCGAGGCATGCAAGGGCGATGGCCAGATCAAGATCGAGATGCACTTCCTTCCCGATATTTACGTCCCCTGCGAGGTTTGCGGCGGCGATCGTTACAACCGCGAGACGCTTCAGGTTACGTACCGCGGCAAGAACATTTCGCAGGTGCTTGACATGACCGTTGACGAGGCGCGCGAGTTCTTCACGAACATCCCGGGCATCAAGCGAAAGCTCGATACGCTTCACGATGTCGGGTTGGGCTATATCAGGCTTGGCCAGCCTGCAACGACGCTTTCCGGCGGCGAGGCGCAGCGCGTCAAGCTCTCCAGCGAGCTGCAGAAACGTCAAACGGGCAAAACGTTCTATATTCTGGACGAGCCCACTACGGGCCTTCATTTCGAGGATGTCCGCCAGTTGCTTGAGGTTCTTCAGCGTCTTGTCGACGCCGGCAACACCGTGCTTGTCATCGAGCACAACCTTGACGTCATCAAGTCGGCCGACCGCATCATCGATATGGGTCCCGAGGGCGGCGACGGCGGCGGCACGGTCGTGGCGTACGGAACCCCCGAGCACGTCGCCGAGGTTCCTGGTAGTTATACCGGTGCGTTCCTTAAGAAGATCCTCGCCAAGTAGTATCATCAACGGCTATGGATAAGCGAAAACGAGAAATAATCGCCTTGGTGCTTTTGATGGCGCTGCTTTTAGGCGGCGCTGGGTTCTTCGGGTTCTACCTGACTAACGGTCACAAGTGGAACCTGGCGGCAACCACCATCGACGATACCGTGGGAAACATGGACGGCTACGTGGTTGTGCTCTATGAGGGCACTGACACGCCGCAGGCAGCCCCTGTCAAGCCGATGGCTGATGTCCGTGTTTCGTCTACGGTGTTGCTGGCGGACACCAAGAAGTCGTACGGCGACAAGGGCGCCAACGTGTTTTCGCTGCGTACCAACGATTTCAGGTACGCCGAGTCCTTCGTGCTTTTACATGACGGGTACCGCATCGGTTTCATGCCGGTAGACAAAGACACGCCGTATCTTTCCATTGATAGGCAGATCGCCCTTTTCGCCCAGCGCCATGTCGATATCGTCGTGGCATTGGAGTACTCCGAGAACGAATATCTCGAGTCGGTCGATGGCGTCGACGTCATCTTGCAGCTTGGCGAATCCCCGAAAGATGAACCTATCGAGTCTGATGGGCGTGGTGACTCGTCGTCCGAGAATCAAGAATCTGCCGAGGGAGAATCGGCTGACGATGAACCTCGCGGGACGGCAACCGAAGACGGCCAGAATGCAGACAACGTCGAATCATTGACTGCCGCCGAGCAAGCCGAGATCGAGAAGAAAGCCGAAGCTGCACGTGCGGAAACGGCGGCAAAATCTGCGCTTGATGCAGAGAAGGCCGCTTCGGCTGAATCAGCGTCTTCTGCCGCTTCTTCGGCTTCGAGCTCGGCCTCTGCTGCCTCGACGCATAAGTTGAAGAAGAGCAACGCCTATGTGGTGGATCGTCGCGATCGCGGAACCATTGCTGCGGTGCTCATCTCGCCGAACAACATCATCTCAACGAAGACCATTTCGGAATAAGTCATTCTAATCAAAGCATCAAACAAACGACCGCCTAATGGTTCGGGCGGTCGTTTGTTTGATGCTTGCTATTCAAGCGACCGATCAACTGGGCAGTCGCATATTTTCCGTTTGCTGTTCAAGCGTTCTGCGCGGTGCTTACGCGTTTCGTCACTACGCGATCACTTCGAGCGATGACCCTTGCGGACCCGATTTCACCACGATCTTCCGATCGATTGCGGTTTTCAGCTCGTCCACGTGACTGATGATTCCGACAAGCCTATTGCCAGTCGAAAGCTCGGCGAGCATGTTGATGGCGTTCGCGAGCGATTCATCGTCAAGCGTCCCAAAGCCCTCGTCAATGAACATCGAGTCAAGCTGGATTCCGCCCGCAAGGCTTTGAACGACGTCGGAGAGTCCCAAAGCCAAGCAAAGTGACGCTTCAAACGACTCGCCGCCCGACAATGTCGACGCATCGCGCGACTTGCCGGTGAATCTATCGAATACATCCAGGTCGAGTCCCGTTTTTCCCGAAAGCGTGGCACTTGCTTTCCTTCTGAGCTCGAAGCGCCCGCCCGCCATCAATGCCAAGCGAGCGTTTGATGCCGCGATCACCATGTCGAAGTAAATCGTTTGCACGTAGGTTTCGAATGATATCCGCTGCGATCCTTTCAGCGTGCCGCACGCCACGTCGGCAAGAAGGGAAAGCTCTCCGTACTCCTTGCGGGTTCGATCGGTCTCTTTGAATTCCTCTTCGATGCTCGAAAGCGCCCGCTCGTTAACGGCTATTCTTTTTTCATACGGCTCCAGTTCGTTGGCGATCGTTTCAAGTTGTCTCTGAAGGGTCTCTTTGCGGGCTGCCAGTTCTTCTATGTCAAGTGCGTCGATGCGTGCGATTTCTGAACGAAGCGCCTGTTCTTTGCCTGTTTCCTCTACCACTTTGCTGCGCGCTGCCTCAAACGCAAGCCTGGCGCCTTGCGATGCTTCTTCAAGCTGGTTTTTGCGTTTGATCAGGGCGTCGATGTTCGCGCGAAGTTGTTGCTTGTCTGTGTGGCCGTGGTTTTCCAGCTCAGCGGTTTTTTCTGCGAGCTTGCTTTCCGCAACGGCTGAAAGAGTTTGGGCGTGGGTGGCTTCTTGATCGAGGGATGCTTGCTGCAGTTTGAGCTTCTCGATCCTGCTTTGGGTGCGCTCGATTTCCGTCGCTGTCCTTTTCGCTTGCGTTTCGGGATCGCCCAAAGAGGCGCATTCGGTTGCGAGCTTCGCAGTTTCCTCTTTCAGTTTTGCTGCAGCGGCGTCAAGATCATCGCGTTTACCGAAACGCTCTTCCAAAGAGACCAGGCGGGTTTGCCTTTCCTCGTATCGCGCCTTCGCGCGTGCGCATGCGGCTGAAGCTTCAGTTGCGGTTGCTTGCATTTTGGTTGATAGCTGTTCGAGCCGTTCGATTTCTTCTTTAGAAGGCGCAGATTCGACAAGAGAAGCTTTGCGGGGGTGGTTTTGCGAACCGCAAACGGGGCAGGGAGATCCTTCCTCAAGTTCCTGCGCAAGGATGCCCGCCTGGTTGTCAAGGTAGGCTTTTCTTGCGGCGCGCGATTCCTCGAGAGCGCGATCGCTTGCCTGCTGGGCATCACGATAGTGTGCCTGCTCTTGCAAAAGACTTGCATTCGCCTGTGCGGATTCACTGAGGGCTTCATCGAACTCGCGACGCGTTTCGTCGAGCCGTTTCCGTTCTTGTTTCAGCGCCTCGATTTTTTGTGTAAGGTCGCGTTGCTTTTGGGTGAGATCGATAAGGCTTGCCTGCGTGGCAAGAAGTTCCTTGAGCAGGGATTCTGCCGCCTCCGCTTGCGTCCTTGATTCGCTTGCGGCTTTAACTGCGCTATCGCGCGCATTCACTGCGGCATCGAGATCGATTCTGACTCGTTCTGTTTCATCGACAAGCTGCATCAAACGCTGCGCTTCTTCGATTTTCGAGGGCAAGGAAGCAAGTTCGGGCTCGTTAGCCTGAGTGGCTTCAAGGCGGGTCTTCGCTTCGTCCATGACAGTTTGAGCAAGAGCTAGTTCTTGCTCCAAACGTCGGCGCCGTTCCTCCATCGAGGCACGTTGCTTCGCTTTGGCAAGTTCGCTTTCGGTGTTTTGCAGCTGGCTACGCTTTTCCTTATTCGCGGCGGCAAGCGTCTGCGCCTTTTCCTTGTCCGCTGAAACGGCGTCTCCCACGATGCCCTTCAATTTGTCGGCGTCGATCGCGCCAAGAGCGATCATACGATCAACCTCGGCAAAACCTTCGCTTTCTGGGTTCAGGTTAACTTGACGCGCAAGGGAGGCAATGCGCTCGTTTGCACGCTCGTTCGCGTTTTTCAGCGCATTCGCCTTCGACTTGAGCTCGTTTTGAAGCGCCTCGTAGGGGGCTGTGCTGAAAATATGGCGGAAGATGTCGGCGCGGTCTTTCGTGTTGGCGTTCAACAGCTTCTTGAATTCGCCCTGCGCGATCATCGCGATCTGCTCGTATTGGCTTTTCGTCACCCCAAGCGTTTCCCTGATTTTCGCATCGACGGCAACGGGGCCGGTTTCGATACTGCCGTCGGGAAGGTGCAGTTCGGCCGCGGCTTGCTCGGTCGCCATGCCGCTTCCGCGTTTGGCGGGCCTTTCGTAGCGCGGGTTCCTGACGATGCGGTATTCCTTGTCGCGGTAGGCGAACGTCAGGTCGACGAAGGTTTTAGTTGCCGGGTCGGCGAAGTCGCTTCGAAGATTCGCTGCGCTTCTGGTTTCGCCCGCGGGCATGCCGAACAATGCGAAGGAAATCGCGTCGAAGATGGTGGTCTTTCCCGACCCCGTGTCGCCGCAGATAAGGTACAAGCCCGATGAGCCGATCTTTTCGAAGTCGACGGTTGTTTCTTGTGCATAAGGGCCGAATGCGCTGATGATAAGCTTGATGGGCCTCATTTGGCATCACCGTCTTCCATGCATGATTCAAGCACGCGCTGAAACGTCGAGCGCTGCAAAGGGGAAAGGGGTCTTCCCAGACGTTCTTCGAAGAACTCCTCGAAGAGCTGACTGGGAGAGAGATTGAGTTTTTCTGGCTGCATCGCGACGTCCTTTTGGGCGTTCATGCGATCGAGGGTTGCTTGATAGTCGAGCTCCATCATGTTGGGGTAGACGGCGCGCACCCGCGCAAGCGCATCGATGATGGGGTTCTCGTCGGTTAGCGTGACGTGCAGGTAGTCGTCGGCTGGTGCTGCGTCCACCACGTCCTCGCTGATCAGATCTGCCAGGGGTCCTTTGATCTCGCGCATGTTATGTAGCGCCTGAATTTCGACGAATTCGATATCTATCTGGCCTTTTTCGCCAAGTGTGACCAAAGGGAAGCGTTTCTCTTGGCCTGCTTCCGAGAAAGAGTACTTCAAGAGCGATCCCGCATAGCGCATGTTCTTCTTGCCGAGCGGTTGCGATTTGTGGATGTGACCCAGGGCCACATAGTCGAACTGGTCGAATATCGAGGAGTCGACTTCGTCCAAACCGCCTACCGAGGCAAGCTCCGAATCGGATGTTTCGGGCTTTTGCGATCCGAACGAGACGAACTGATGCACCAAGGCAACGTTCCTTTTGGCGTAATTGATGTCTTCGTGTTGCAGCATCGTCTTGATGGCGGCGGTGTAGTCGGTTCCGATCTCGTCGTCGGGGAAGAACGCGCGCACGTTCACGGGCTTCACGAACGGCAGCAGCCAAAACGTCACCGTGCCGTGCTCGTCGGCAAGGTTGAAATGGTCGATCGAGCCCATGAAGGAGCCGGAGATGTGAATGTCGGCATCGGACAGTATTCCGTTCGCATACGACAAACGCTCGGCGGAGTCGTGGTTTCCAGGGATGATAAAGCACTTCACTTGGGTTTTGGCCAGTTCTGTGAGAAACCAGTCGGCAAGACCGACGGCCTCTGCCGAAGGCTGCGGCTTGTCGTAGAAGTCGCCCGCGATCAGGACCGCATCGAGTTTCGGCGTGGCTGCGGCTTCGCGCTTGATGCGTGAGAGAATTTGTCGAAGGGCAAACTTCTGGTCGTCGATCAGCGAGAAGCCGTCGACGCTTTTCCCAAGATGCAAGTCGGCTAAATGAAGGAATCTCATGGCATGGTCGTTTCTGGATTGAATCCGATTCGCTTTGCTGTGTCGTTCATCGGATTATAAACGCTGGGGGCGGGGATATCGTGCGTTGCTCTTGCAGGGGCTTTGATTGCGGTTGCCTTTGCTATACTTCAACGCGTTGAACCCGCACGATAAGCACGGTAAGCGTGAGAATATGCAACCCTCGCATCCCGATTTCGAAAACGAACCCATAGACGAGCACGACTTGTGGTCGGGCTCTCACTATGCGTCCGCGGAAGATGCCGATTTCGACCCTGAAGAAGAGGCTGCACGAGCACGCGCCAGCCAAGAAGAGAAGATCGCGCGCATCAAGCGTCAGCTTGACAGCGTCCCCACGCTTCCGGGGTGCTACTTGTGGAAGAACGCTCGCGGCGAGGTTATTTACGTAGGTAAGGCCAAGCAGCTTCGCGCGCGCATGCGCCAGTACGTGAACTTCCAGGACGATCGCGCGAAGATCCCTTTGCTTGTCGAGCAGATCGACTCAT
Source organism: uncultured Coriobacteriaceae bacterium (assembly GCA_937937585.1). Classification (GTDB taxonomy): domain Bacteria; phylum Actinomycetota; class Coriobacteriia; order Coriobacteriales; family Eggerthellaceae; genus UMGS1502. Next base: position 279,263 of record CALDCB010000011.1, on the reverse strand, counting down.
TCGAGTACATCGTCGTTGGCAACGAACACGAGTCGTTGGTTTTGGAGCGCGAGCTCATCAACCAGTACACGCCGTACTTCAACGCCGACTTCAAGGACGACAAGTCATATCCTTTCATTGCTCTTACCACGGGTGATGCTTTTCCTGCCATCAAGTTCACACGTGAGAAGCGCCGTCCCGACACGCGTTACTTCGGTCCCTTCACTGACAGCCGCGCTGCCCGCACGATGATCGACGCGGTGCGCAGGATCGTTCCGATTTGCTCCACCTCGTGTGCCGACTGGCGTGCTTTGCAGCGTCGTCAGGAAAAGGGCGAGCTTGCCCTTTCGAACACGCGCCCCTGCTTCGATTACCATGTGGGGCTTGGCCCCGGGGCATGTTGTGGGCAGATCCGTCCCGAGGAATATGCCGAGAACGTCAAGCGCGTAGCTCGCTTTCTTGAAGGCAACCACGGCGAGTTCATCCGCGACATGACCGAAGAGATGCAGGCTGCGGCTGCAGAGCTCGACTTCGAGCGCGCGGCGCGCATCAAAAGCCGCATCGATGCCGTGAAATCGCTTAACGACAAGCAGCATGCCGTTACCTCGCATAACATGAACGCCGACGTCATCGGCTTGTTCCGCGAGGAAACCGTTTCGGCGGCGCACGTGTTCATGGTCCGCGAGGGGCGCATCATCAACTCGAACGAGTTCGTTCTCGATCGTGGGCGCGACGTTCCCGACGAGGATTTGCTCCATATGTTCTTGCTGCGCTATTACGAGGCTTCGACGTCGATTCCGCGCGAGGTCATCCTTCGCGAGATTCCCGAAGACGTGGCGGCAATGGAAGGCTGGCTCACTCAGAAGCTTGCGAGCGTTCACGGAGCCAAGGTGCGCTTCGTCGCCCCGCAGAAGGGCGAGAAGGCCGAGCTTGTGACAATGGCCGAGAAGAACGCCCAGCATACGCTGCTGCGCTATAAGGTTCGCACCAACTACGACGACAAGCGCATCAATGACGCTCTGCTGCAGCTGGAAAGCGCGCTTGGCATGGACAAGCCGCCGCTGCGCATCGAGTGTTTCGACATCTCCACCAACCACGGCAGCTACACGGTTGCCTCGATGGTGGTGTTCACCAACGGCAAGCCAGACAAGAACCAATATCGTCGCTTTAAGATAAAAGCCCAGCTCGATGAAGCGAACGACTTCCTCTCGATGCAGGAGGTCATGTCGCGCCGTTACGCCCCCGAGCGTATGGCCGACGAGCGTTTCGGTAAAAAGCCCGACCTCATCATCCTTGACGGCGGCAAACCGCAGCTTTCGGCGGTCATGGAGATGTTCGACAAGATGGGCATCGACGACATTGCCCTTGCGGGCCTTGCAAAGCGAGACGAGGAACTGTTCGTTCCTTGGCAAGATACCGGCCCCGTCGTGCTGCCAGGTGGTTCGGCGTCGCTTTACCTGGTGAAGCAGGTGCGCGACGAGGCGCATCGTTTTGCTATCACGTTTCACCGCGAGCTGCGCGGTAAGGGAATGACCTCAAGCATCCTCGACGAGGTTGCCGGCATGGGCCCGGTGCGCAAGAAGGCGCTCCTGCGTCACTTCAAGTCGTTCAAGAACTTGCGTGAGGCTTCGCTTCAAGAGATCAAGGATGCGGGTGTTCTGCCAGTCGAGGTAGCCGAGGAGTGCTATCGCGTGCTGCGGCAGTATAATGACAAGACGGAAAAGGTTTCCGCCGAGGCAAAAGAACAACAGGTCGAAGAACCTCTAGACGAATGATCGGCGTGGATGAACGTCCAGGCGCAGCGGGATTTCCCGGCGCATCAAGATGATTCAGCGAGTTAAGGAGCAGCTCATGACCGAGCAGAACATCGACGAGTCGTCGTTGCCCGAGTTGGTGATCATCAGCGGCATGTCGGGCGCAGGCCGAACCGAAGCCCTGCATATTTTCGAGGATTTGGGCTACTTCTGCGTTGATAACTTGCCGCCTGCGTTAATCGGCGAGCTTGTCAGCATGAACGACGTACCCAGTCAGCCTGACGGCTCCCGCAAGCTTTGCATTGTCTGCGATGCGCGTACGCGCTCGTTCTTCGCAAGCATGCGTGACGCCCTTGCCGATCTGGACGCTAAGAAAATCCCGTTCACCATTGTCTTTTTGGATGCCGATGACGAGAAGCTCATCGCCCGCTACAAATCGTCGCGCCGCCGTCATCCGTTGTGCGCCGACGGTGCGAGCATTTCCCGCGGTATCTCTCGCGAACGCGACCTTTTGTATGACCTGCGCGAGCATGCCGATTTGATTATCAACACCACCGACCTCACGCCGGGTGAGCTGCGTTCGCGTCTGTACGCCGAGTTCTCCACAGGCGAGCGTCGCGAGGGTTTGGCCGTCGTTGTGTACTCGTTCGGCTTCAAGCACGGGTTGCCCGAAGATGCCGACCTGGTCATGGACGTGCGCTACCTGCCCAACCCGTTCTACGATCCTAAGCTTCGCTATCTAACCGGTTTCGACGCGCCGGTGCGCGACTTCGTCATGTATCGCAAGGAAACCGAGAACTTCCTGAAGGCATGGGAGGCGCTTCTTGACACGGTCATGCCCGGCTATGTCGACGAGGGCAAGCAGCAGCTCGCCATTGCCGTTGGCTGCACGGGTGGTCAGCATCGCAGCGTGGTTTTGGCCGAAGAGACGGGCAATTACCTGCGTCAAAAGGGATATCGCGTCAGCGTCGCCCATCGCGACCTTGCGCTGGCCGAGCGCGCCGACGGCACGCTGGTGAACGCCGATCCCGCCGGTTGCGACCCTGCGGTAGAAGGCGATTGCGCCCATAAGGCCGGTGCGTGATGCTTCAAAAACTCCCTATCGACGTCACGGGCCGCGTTGCGGCCGTGCGCGCTGGCATCGGCGCGCCCCGAAAGGGCAAGCCCGCGCAGACGCCGCCGTTCACCCATGATCCCTCCGCTACCGGTGCCTTCGATTCGCTTTCCGAGATCGAGGCCCCTTCGGTTGACGGACGTGCTCCCAAGGCCGTCGTCATCGGCGGCGGAACGGGTGCCCCTATGTCCATTCGCACTCTGCTTTCTATGGGAGCCGAAACCTCAGCCGTGGTGGCTATGGCCGACGATGGCGGGTCAACCGGCATCCTGCGCGACGAGGCGGGTGTTACGGCTCCGGGCGACGTTCGCAAATGCATCACCGCTATGGCAGCCGATCCGCATGACCCGCTTACCGCCGCGTTCAAACTGCGTTTTTCGTTTGCCGAGAACCATACGCTGGGCAATCTGATGCTTTCAAGTTTGGAAGTCACCAGCCGCAGTTTTCCCGAGGCGATCAGGATCTGCGAGCGCATCCTTAACGCCCGCGGGCATGTGTACCCATCTACGCTCAATCGCGTGAACCTCGTGGCGAAGACGCGCGATGGTCACGTGCTCGAGGGTCAGGCCGTTGCCTGTCACTCACGCAGCGCTCTTGAAACCGTCAACTTGCGTTCGACCGAGCCGATCATTGCTTATGAGCCGGCTCTCCAGGCAATCCGCCAGGCCGATCTTATCGTTTTGGGTCCAGGCTCGCTGTACACGTCCATCATCCCGAACTTGCTTGTTCCGGGCATCGTCGATGCCATTTGTGAATCGAAGGGCAAGACGTTGTTCGTGTGCTCGCTTGCCGACATGCAAGGCGAAACGTGGGGTTTGAACGCCTATGAGCATTTCGAGGCGCTTGAGAAGCACGGCCTTTCGGGGCTTCTTGACTTCATGCTGGTCCATAAGCCCGCGACAGGTGGGCCGAACGTGCGCGAGAGCATGACGTACGGCGTCGACAACGATACCATGCGCGCAAGGCCGGTCATTGCTTCCGACGAGGTCGTTGCCGCCATCGAGTCGCATGGCACGCGCGTCATCCAGCGCGATTTGGTTGACGGCATGCGTCCCACCTGGCACGACCCCCGTAAAATGCAGGCCGCGTTCGTGGAGGTGCTGGAACTGTGTCGTTCACCTCGGATGTGAAAGAAGAACTCTCGCGTGTCGAGCCCGTGTGCTCGCATTGCGACCGCGCGCAGCTTGCGGCTATAATCCGCATAGAGGGCACGCTGTTCTTCAGCGGCAAGAACCGCTATCGCGTCGAGGTGGCAACCGACACGCCTTCCGTCGCGCGCTTGGTCATTCGCCTGGTGCACGAGATTTACGGGCTGAAAACCGAGCTCACTGTTCGCAGAAGCGTCTTGCATCAAACGCCGAACTACCTGATCAATATCCCTGTTCAGCCTAAGCTCGCCGAGGCGCTCGTCGATCTTGGCGTGCTTGGCGAAGACGGCCTCGAGCTTGGCATCAAACCGTCGCTGGTGAACAAGCAGTGCTGTGCCGCGGCGTATCTGCGCGGCGCGTTTTTGGGCAGCGGTTTCGTTTCCAATCCGCGCGGCGACTTCCATTTCGAGATCACCGTCGAAAGCGAACCGCTTGCAAACGGTCTAGTCGAGCTGATGGCCGAGAAGGGGATAGCGGCTCGCGTCCAGCAGCGTCGCAATTCGTACATGGTGTACCTGAAAAGCGGCGAGGCCATCCTTGAGTTCTTGGCTTTCGTCGGCGCGCACCACGCTGCCATCGTCATGGAGGACGCTCGCGTGGTGAAAAGCGTGCGCAACGATACGAACCGCCTGATCAACGCCGAGGTCGCCAACCAGATCAAAACCGCGAACGCCTCGTTCGACCAGATTTACGCCATGCGCATCGTCCTTGAGACGTACGGTCTGGACAACCTGCCGCCTGCGCTGCAGGAAATCATCCGCCTACGGGCCAAACATCCTGATGCCACGCTCAAGGAATTAGGGGAGTACGCGTCCCCTCCGCTTTCGAAATCAGCCGTATACCATCGCGTTCGCCGAATCGAGCAAATGGCGCGCGAGGTTAAGGGGTAAAATGAAATAGTACGTTGTCCGAGAGGGACGACGCTAACCTTAGCTTCATGAACAGTATCTTGATGAAAGGGGATACGAATGGCTACGAAGGTTGCTATCAACGGTTTCGGGCGCATTGGCCGCCTTGTCTTCCGTGCAGCCGTGAACGATCCGGAACTCGAGGTCGTGGCAATCAACGATCTGGGCGACATCAACACCATGGCCCATCTGTTGAAGTACGATTCCGTCCATGGCCGCGTGTACGACTCCGTTACGGTTGATGGCGACGTCATCACCGCCGACGGCCACTCCTTCAAGGTGTGCTGCGAGCGCGAGCCGAAGAATCTCCCCTGGGCTGAGCTCGGCGTCGACGTTGTCGTCGAGGCCACCGGCTTCTTCCGCGATGGCAACACCGCCAAGGACCACATCACCGCAGGTGCTAAGAAGGTCATCATCACCGCTCCCGGCACCAACGTTGACAAGACCATCGTCATGGGCGTCAACGACAAGGACTACGACAAGGAAAAGGACAACATCGTCTCCAACGCGTCCTGCACCACCAACTGCCTTGCTCCGTTCGCCAAGGTCCTGCTTGAGAACTTCGGCATCAAGCGCGGCCTGATGAACACCATCCACTCCTATACCAACGACCAGCGCATCCTGGATGTTCCCCACAAGGACCTGCGCCGCGCTCGCGCAGCTGCCCAGAACGTCATCCCCACCACCACCGGTGCCGCCAAGGCCGTTGCTTTGGTTCTCCCCGAGCTTCAGGGCAAGTTCGACGGCTTCGCAGTGCGCGTTCCCACCCCTGACGGATCGCTTGTCGACCTTACCGTTCAGCTCGAGCGCGAGGTCACCAAGGAAGAGGTCAACGCCGCTATGAAGGCCGCCGCAGAGGGCGAGCTTGCCGGCATCCTCGAGTACACCGAGGAGCCCATCGTTTCCAGCGACGTCATCGGCAATGCTCATTCGTCCATCTTCGACGCCCAGCTCACCATGGTTCCGGGCGGCAAGTGCGACACCATCAAGTGCGTTTCTTGGTACGACAACGAGTGGGGTTACTCGAACCGCGTCAAGGATCTCGCTAAGATCATGCTCTAAAACCGGGCACTGCGAAGGGGCGGCCAATCGGTCGCCCCTTCTTGCATTCCCAATGGAAGATGAAACCATGACCCGTTTTATCTGCAGCGGGTCGATGAACAGGAGGAAACGATGGCCGATCTGAAGACGATCGATCAGCTGGATGCCTCGGGCAAGCGCGTTGTCATGCGCGTCGATTTCAACGTTCCCGTGAAGGACGGCGTCGTCACCGACGACACGCGTATCAAGGCCGCCCTTCCCACTATCAAGCACCTTCTCGAGCAGGGTGCGCGCTTGGTTCTCATGAGCCATCGCGGTCGTCCGTCCGGCGAGGGCTTCGAAGAGGAGTTCTCCCTTCGCCCCGCGGCGCTGCGCTTGTCCGAGCTTTTGGGCTCGCCTGTCGTCTTCGCCACCGACGTGGTCGGTCCTGACGCTCAGGCCAAGGCCGCTTCCCTTAAGGACGGTCAGGTTCTCCTTATCGAGAACCTTCGCTTCGACAAGCGAGAGAAGAAGAACGACCCTGCATTCTGCGAAGAGCTTGCCAAGCTTGGCGAGGTTTACGTGAATGACGCGTTCGGCACCGCTCATCGCGCGCACGCTTCCACGGCTGGCCTTGCGAACCTTTTACCTGCATACGCCGGCTACCTCATGGCCAACGAGGTTTCAACCCTTACCGGCATGCTCGATCAGCCCAAGCGCCCCTTCGTGGCCATTCTCGGCGGCAGCAAGGTTTCCGACAAGATCCAGGTCATCGATGCGCTTATGGATAAGGCCGACACACTCATCATCGGTGGCGGCATGTGCTTCACCTTCCTTCTTGCTCAGGGCAAGAAGGTCGGCACTTCTCTTAAGGAAGGGGATTGGGTCGAGCGCGCTGGCGAGATGATCAAGCGCGCAGCCGAAAAGGACGTCAAGCTGCTTCTGCCCGTTGACGTCGTTGTTGCCGACAAGTTCGCTGAAGACGCCAATACCAAGACCGTCACCGTCGACGAGATCCCCGACGACATGATGGGTCTGGACATCGGCCCCGAAACTGCCAAGATCTACGCTCAGGCCATCGCCGAAGGCAAGACTGTGTTCTGGAACGGCCCCATGGGCGTGTTCGAAATGGACGCATTCGCCGTTGGCACCAAGGATGTTGCTTTGGCGGTTGCCGCTAACAAGGATGCCGATACCATCATCGGCGGCGGCGACAGCGTTGCTGCTGTGAACAAGTTCGATCTGGCCGATCAGATGACATTCATCTCCACCGGCGGCGGCGCCTCGATGGAGCTTGTCGAAGGCAAAGAGCTGCCCGGCGTGGCCGCTCTTATGGCCTAGTTACCCTTGTAAACCGCGTTTTCGCAGGTAAGGAGATAATATGGCCCGTATACCCATGATGGCCGGCAATTGGAAGATGAACAACACCATTTCCGAATCGGTGGTGCTTGCCCAAGAGATTTCCAACGAGTACGAAAAGGACTGGAAAGAACGCGTCGACATCGTCGTGTGCCCGCCGTTCCTTGACATCAAGCCCGTTTGGACGGTGTTCGATTTCGATAAGTCGCACATCGCCTTGGGTGCGCAGAACTGCTACTGGGAAGAGTCCGGCGCATACACCGGCGAGATCTCCATCGGCATGCTGAAGGAGGCACGCGCGGAGTACTGCATCGTCGGTCACTCCGAGCGCCGCGGTCTGTTCGGCGAGACGAACGAGGATGTCAACCGCAAAGCTAAGGCATTGGTTGCCCAGGGCATGCATCCTATCGTCTGCGTGGGCGAGTCTCTTGCCGTGCATGACGCGCATGAGACGAACGAATTCGTTTGCGCGCAGGTTAAGGCCGCCTTTGCCGGCATGGACGCTGTCGAGGGCGCTCAGTGTGTGGTTGCATACGAGCCTATTTGGGCCATCGGTACTGGCCGCACGGCTTTGCCCGAGCAGGCTCAGGAGGTTTGTGCTGCCATCCGCGCCACGCTTGCCGAGCTTTTCGGCCAGGCAACGGCCGACGAGATGCGCATCCTGTACGGCGGCTCGATGAAACCCGCCAACGTGAACGACCTTATCGCGCAGCCGGACGTCGACGGCGGTTTGGTTGGCGGCGCCAGCCTCGAAGCGAAGTCCTTCGTTACCATGATCGAGGCGTGCCTGAAATGAGCATAAACGACGCACAGTGCAAGCATGACGCCCAACTCACCCTTCCCGCATGTTTGATCATCATGGACGGCTTCGGCATTGCCGAGGCGGGTCCGGGAAACGCGATCTCGCTTGCGAACACCCCCAACCTCGATGCGATCTTCGATCGCTTCAGCACCACCTGGCTTGAGGCTTCGGGCGAGGCGGTTGGCCTTCCCCGAGGGCAGATGGGCAACTCCGAGGTGGGTCATCTGAACATCGGCGCCGGCCGCGTGGTCTATCAGGAGCTCACGCGCATCAACCATGCATGCGAAGACGGCTCCATCGCCAAAAACGAGGTCATCAACGCGGCATTCGACAACGCCAAAGAGGAAGGCCGCGCCCTTCATTTCATGGGTTTGGTTTCGGACGGCGGCGTTCACTCTTCGAACGAGCACCTGTACGCGCTTGTCCGCGCAGCTAAAGAACATGGCGTTCCTCAGGTGTTCGTCCATTGCTTCATGGACGGGCGCGACGTTCCGCCGAAAAGCGGTGAGGGGTATATCGCTCAGCTGCAGAACGTCTTGGATGATTTGAGCGACGAGGCGTTCGAGGCGCGCATCGCTTCCGTAAGCGGCCGATACTATGCGATGGACCGCGATAATCGTTGGGAGCGCGTGGGGCTTGCGTACAACGCGATTGTCCATGCGGCGCCGATGTTCCAAGGAACCGCAGAGCAGGCTATGGAGGCTTCGTACGCGAATGACGTTACTGACGAGTTCGTCGTTCCCGTTTCGCTTGACGGTCGTGGCGTGAAAGAGGACGACTCGGTTATTTTCTTCAACTTCCGTCCCGATCGTGCACGTCAGATCACCCGCGCTTTCATCCAGGACGATTTCGACGGCTTCGATCGCGGCGAGCATCCGCATGTCTCGTTCGTTTGCTTCACTGAATACGATGCCGAGTTCGATGCGCCTGTGGCATTCAAGAAGGAATTCCCGCAGAACGTTCTGGCCGACGTCTTGTCGTCCGCAGGCCTTCGCCAGTACCACATCGCCGAAACCGAGAAGTACGCCCATGTCACCTTCTTCTTGAATGGCGGCATCGAGCAGGCTAAGGCGGGGGAGGAGCGCGAGCTTATCGCCTCGCCGAAGGTTGCCACATATGATCTTCAGCCTGAGATGTCCGAGCCGGCTGTGGCTGATGCCCTTGCAAAGGCCATCGATGCCGGTGAGGCCGACGTTTACATCGTGAACTTCGCCAACTGCGACATGGTGGGGCATACGGGCGTCATTCCGGCTGCTGTAGCGGCGGTCGAGGCGGTTGACGCGGGTGTTGGTAAGGTTGTCGCCGCACTTGAACGCAAAGGCGGCGTTGCGCTGCTCACCGCCGATCACGGCAATGCCGACAAGATGATCGCGGATGACGGTGCTCCATTCACGGCACACACCACGGCGCCGGTGCCCTTGGCTCTTATCGACTACTCGGGGCGCGATATGAAACTGGATGGCTCGAAGGGTGCATTGTGCGATCTTGCCCCTACGCTTTTGTCGATGATAGGTCTTGATGTTCCGGCAGAAATGACCGGTCGCGACCTTTTGGTGTAGAGATTGCGCAGGACCATCAGGTCGTTTATAATCTTTTGTTCGTTGGTTGAAAGTTTCCGATCACATGGGGTGTGAATAGTGAGTCCCTTGGCAATTTTGTTTCTTATCCTTTTGTTCGCTTCGGGCATTGGCCTGATCGTGTTCATCATGCTGCATTCCGGTAAGGGAACCGGCATTTCCGACATGATCGCCAGCGCTGTTTATTCGTCTCAAACCGGTACCAGCATTGTCGAGAAGAATCTCGACCGCATCACCATTATCTGCGTCATCGTATTCGCAGTGTCCCTGGTCGCGCTCATGCTTCTGTACCCGCAGGGAACTATTTCAACAAATTAGAAATTTCCTCTTTACAAGCGCAACGGCTTAAGATATAGTAATCAATCGTTGCGCAAGCAATGAATGTCGGAGTGGCGGAATTGGCAGACGCGCTAGCTTGAGGTGCTAGTGCCCATTTTCGGGCTTGCGGGTTCAAGTCCCGCCTCCGACACCACGGAGATTTAAGCGACCCCGATAAGGGGTCGCTTTTTTTGTCCATAGACGACGGAAAGGGCAAGCATGAAAAGTTTGGTTGTCCCTGGCACGGACATTGACTTCGGTGCCTTCATTAGCGCCTGCATCAACTTCCTTATCGTTGCTCTTGTCGTCTTTTGCTTGGTTAAGGCGGTCAACAAGGCTCAGGAGGTTGGCAACAAGCTTGCGGGCAAGGATAGTCAAGTGGAAGAGCCCAAGCCTGTGGCAACCTGCCCCTTCTGCCTGGAAGAGGTTAAGGAAGGTGCCACTCGTTGCCCACATTGCGCTGGCGAATTTGCTGAGCCTGCTCAGGCCAAGTAGTGACGTTGAATCAAGAATTATCGGAAAATCCCAGTTCAAGCATCTAATTCAAACTATTTTAAAAAAGTCTTTGACAAGAATAGGGTTTCTGGTAATATATCTTCTTGTCGCAACGAGCGTTGCGAAATTCCCTGAAGCGGGCGATTAGCTCAGGGGGAGAGCGCTTCCCTGACACGGAAGAGGTCACAAGTTCAAATCTTGTATCGCCCACCATGCGGACATGGCTCAGTTGGTAGAGCACCACCTTGCCAAGGTGGGGGTCGCGGGTTCGAACCCCGTTGTCCGCTCCATTGTCTGTAAAGGCCGGCTTTTATGGCCGGCCTTTTTTACAGATGGCGACGTGGCCAAGTGGTAAGGCAGAGGCCTGCAAAGCCTTCACCCCCGGTTCGAATCCGGGCGTCGCCTCCAAAAAATAGTAAAGCCGCTTACAGCGGCTTTTTTATTTCCCGTGCATTTTCAAGCAGGGTCTTAATTCAGAAGACCCTGCTCTTCGATTGCGTTAACCACTTCGATATCGGCTGGCAGCCAATCAACCGAGCGAAGATTGCTTGCGTCAAGCCACTTCGCCGCAGAATGCTCAAGAAGCTGCAAATGTCCTTCCACGACGGAGCATTGAAAGCATTTCATCGAGAGATGGAAGGTGGGGTAGTCGTACTCAACCTGATGAACGAAATCCCCAACCAAGATTCCGGCACCGAGTTCTTCATGGATCTCGCGGATCAGGGCTTCTTCGGGGGTTTCGCCATCTTCGACTTTTCCGCCAGGGAATTCCCATCCTCCTTGGAACTCTCCATATCCACGCTGCGTGGCGAACACTTTGTTCTCATGTGTGATGATCGCAGCAACTACGTTCACAGTTTTCATTAAGCTTCATTACCCCCATCGATCGGTGTGCTTACCGGAAGTATAGCCCTCAAAGCCTCTTTGTGCCTAACAGGGGCTTCTGCACGATAAGATGGTATGGTTCTCGTGACATTGCTGCCACAGGTGCTTCTAAGGCCTGTTGATTGAGTTTTGTTTGGGGCGGCGCGCCGCCTTTCGCATGCGTCGATCGTGCCGTCATGGAACGTGCTCTTTCGTACGTTCCCGCAGGGTGAGATGCTGCATCAAACCAAGTCGGAATTCGAGAAGCTGTGGGACGACCAAAACACGGTGCCGATAAGCGAGGCGTGGATCGCTTCGTACGAGCGTTTTCTTGACGAGCATCCCACGAAAAAGCCCGAGGCGGTTCGATCCAAGCGGTCGTTTCGCAGCGATGGGACGGCGTTCGCGTTGGGTTCGGGAGCAACGGCTCCTTTGACCGGCGGCCAGCCAACAGAATCGTCTTTTGGCATTGGCCTTTCCAGTGGAATCCGTCCCAATAAGATGCAGGAAAGCGCCCTGGAAGCCCTAGACGTGCTTCACAGACGCCAGGAAAGCCGCGCTCTGCTGGTTTCAGCGACCGGTACAGGTAAAACCTATCTCTCGGCCTTGGACGTGGCTTCCACGAAGCCCTCGCGTGTTTTGTTCATCGCGCATCGTCAAAGGATCCTCGACGCCTCGATGGCGAGCTATCGCAAGGTTCTTGGCGACAGCTACACCTATGGCATGTTCTCTGACAAGACGGCGCAAGACGCGACGTGTCTTTTCGCGATGGTTGTTCAGCTTTCAGGAAAGCTTGACCAGGTTGACCCCAAGGAATTCGACTACATCATCATCGACGAGGCTCATCGTTGCGGTGCTGAGAGTTATCGCAAGGTGCTCGATCATTTCAAGCCGAAATTCGTTTTGGGCATGACGGCAACCCCTTCGCGAACCGACGGATACGATGTGTACTCGCTTTTCAATCACGTTATCGCATATCGCATCACGCTTCAGGACGCGCTTGAGAACGATATGCTCGTGCCGTTTCATTATTTCGGGATCGCCGATTTGGCGATCGACGAGGAAAGCGTCGATGATTTCGAGCTGTTCTCGCAGCTCACGTCATGCGCGCGTGTCGACCACATCGTGGGTGCCATCGAGACGTATTCCGTTCGCCGCAAGCATGATCGTCGTGGGTTGGTGTTTTGCAGCCGAAACGACGAGGCTCGTGAGTTGTCGCGCCTTTTCAACGAACGAGGGTATTCAAGTGTTGCGATTAGCGGTCAATCGTCCGATGCCGACCGCGATAGCGCCATAGCTTCTCTTGAGCGCGGGCAGATCCAGTACATTTTCTCGGTCGACATCTTGAACGAGGGAATTGATATCCCGTCGCTCAATCAGATCATCATGCTTCGTAAAACCGAATCGGCGATCGTGTTCGTTCAACAGCTTGGTCGCGGTTTGCGCAAGGACCCCTCGAAGGATTACGCGCTTGTTCTTGACTTCATCGGGAATTACCAGCAAAACTATCTGATTCCGATCGCGTTGGCGGGAGATCATACCTACAACAAGGACAACCTGCGCAAGGTGGTGAAGGAGGGAAGCTCGCTTATTCCCGGTTGTTCGACGATCTCGTTCGACCGTGTGTCGGAGCAGCGTATCTTCAAAGCGCTTGAACAGGGGAAATTCGGTTCTGCGAAGCTTATTCGCAGCGAATACGACGATCTTCGCCGTTTGCTCGGTCGTATTCCATCGCTTTTGGACTTCGACGAGAACGATTCGGTCGACCCTCTGCTTATCATCAACAAATACGGCTCTTATCAGGCATTCCTTCAACAGTACGCGCCCGATGTGCCCTTTTCTTTCGATGCGGGCAAACTTGCGATGCTCAAGTTCATCTCGACGAAGATGGCGGCTGGCAAGCGAAGGGGAGACCTGGACACGCTTCTTTCCCTTATCGAAGACGGCCCCGAACGGCTTGAGGCGCCGTCTTCGCGCTGTGCCGCCGAGAAGATGCGTTCGGTTGTGCGCACGTTGTCCGGCGAGTATTCAAGCGCAGGTCAGGAACTGATCGTTCGAACCGAAGACGGCCTTGCGTTGTCGGGTCGGTTCGAGGCCGCGTTAGGGGATGCGGCGTTTCGCGCATGCGTTCTTGACGTCATCCGTTTCGGTATCGCTCGAGCCGAGCGCGATTACGCTGACACCTACAAGGACACCGACTTCGTCTTGAACAAGAAGTACACGCGCGAAGACGTATGCCGACTTCTGCGCTGGTCGCGTGAGCCGAACTATCAAAACGTCGGCGGCTATTTCCACGACACGGAAACCAACACGTTTCCCGTCTTCGTCAATTACGAGAAGGATCCCGACATCAGCATCACCACGCAGTATCAGGATCGTTTCGTATCCAGCCGAAGGATCATTGCCATCTCCAAGAGCAAACGCACGCTGGAGTCGCCTGAGATCGTCAAGCTGCGCCATGCGCGCGAGAACGGGATGCGCTGTTACCTGTTCCTGCGCAAGAATAAGAACGACAAGGACAACGGAACCGAGTTCTACTTCCTTGGCGAGATGCATCCGACGGGGTGTTTCGAGCAGATCGTCATGGCCGATGGGAAAACGAGCGCGGTTGAGATCGAGTACGATCTTGAGACGCCGGTACGCGCCGATCTGTACGACTACTTCCTGAGCGATTTCGACGAATCCTAGGCGTTGCCAATCGTCCTCTCGGGCGCGCCTGGTAAGAATCCCCGTGCGGTTCGGTGGGCGAGTCACGAGTCGATGCAAACAGCAATGAATATGCCCCTGCTGTCTCAAGGCGAGTTGCAGGGGCATATCGGGTTCTGCGTGCTTGTGTGTTGGTCGCTATGCGTTTTGTGTCAAGCGGATTCCCACGTAGTAGGCCGGGCTGGGTATACCGCTGATGTCGTAGATCTTGCTTAAGTCAATCGCGGAAACGCGCCAGGTGTATGTTGCGCCGTTGGCTTCAAGCGTTCCGCTTCGGTAGGTGTTGCCCGAGTCGTCGGTTCCGCTGTCGGAGACCGATCCAGCTTCGATCCCCTCTTTGCTCATCGCGAGTGAAATCGCGCTTTCAGCCGAAGTGGATTTGAAATCGGCGTAACGGACCACGATCGTGGTGCCGCTGTCGTGGTTGGTGCCAAGCTGCCATGAGCCGTTCAACAGCAGCGTTGCCTGCGATGCGGTGAGCTTGCTGATTCCGCGCGAATACAGCAAGCCTGCATCGACGACGGAAACGTCGGACGGAAGCTTATAGACGGTGATGCCCGAGTCGCTTTCGGAGGTGGCATCGTAGATGCTGAAGCCCTGCTGCTCGATGGCGGCTTTGATTTCGTCGTCGCTCATGGTGACGTAAGACGCAAGATTGGGCAGGGTGTCGGCTGACGCTTCTCGTTGAATGTTGGTTTCGACGCTGTCTTGGGCGAGCTTTGCCTGGCGCGCCGTTTCGTAGACGGTGTTGTTCAAGATCATCGCGCCGATGACGATACCGGCAACGACGAGGGTGGCCATGATCAACTTCGCCTGGCGGGTCATGCCAAGGGGGCGTTTAAGGCCGGCGTCGTCCAGTCTCATGATGTTGCCGTCTTTGCGCGTGTACTCGACCGGTTGCGGGTGCAGCAGGTTGTCCACCCAGTGTTCCAGATCGTTGAATTTAGACATGGAGAACTCCTTGAGGGTTGTGTGCTTTGGGCATTATAGCATTGCCCTTTTTTGACTTTGCGTGTTAGGATCATCGCAACCCGTGGGGGAGTAGTTGGCGCGATTAACGTCGCGTGCCCATGTTCAACATCGTGGCGGTGGCATTGATGATCACCGTCTGGCATGGCTTAAATGGCAAGACTCATGGCGTAGCGATTCTGTCGTTGCGCCATGAGTCTTTTTCTTTTCTATGGGTTTGTTTCGGTCCGGACGTAGACGAAAAACGAAGGAGAACTTCATATGTTCGATTTTTCGGTGTTCACCACCGCCGATGCGTGGATCTCGCTGGTGACGCTTCTTTTCCTGGAGATCGTGTTGGGCATCGACAACATCGTGTTCATCAGCATCACTTCCAACAGGCTTCCCAAGAATCAGCAACACATCGGTCGCATTCTTGGCTTGGCGGGCGCCTTTCTTTCCCGTGTCGCCTTCCTGTCGGTTGCCTCGTGGCTTACGCATATGACGAAGCCGCTGTTCACCATCGATCTTGGGTTCTTCGTTCATGGCTTCTCGGTGCGTGACATCATTCTGCTTCTAGGTGGCGCTTACCTCATCTACAAGGGCATTGATGAGTTGCGCGGCGTTTTGGCCCTTACTGAGGAAAAGGAAGAACACGACGCCAAAACCACTTCCAAGCCCGCGCGTTCGATTTCGCTTTTCGGTGCCGTGGCCACCATCATGGTCATGGACATCGTGTTCTCGATCGACTCGGTCATTACCGCCGTCGGCCTTTCCGATCATCTGATCATCATGGTCCTTGCGGTTATGCTGGCCATCATCTTGATGATGCTCTTCATCGACACTATTTCCGACTTCATCAACAAGCATGTCGAGATGAAGGTTTTGGCGCTGGTGTTCATCTGCGTTATCGGTTGCCTGCTGTTCGTTGATTCGCTGGGCATCAACTCGGGCATCGAGGTTCTGGATATGCACATGGAGAAGCTCATGGTTTACTTCGCCATGGTGTTCTCGGTCGTTCTTGAGCTTATCCAGATGCGTCGCAAGGCTAACTTCGAGAAGTGGCAGAAGAGCCTGCAGGAGGGCTCTAAGGAAGACGCCGAATAGAAACGAAGCGCCCGCTTTGGCTTTTTGACGAAACCGCCTTCCGTTTATCGTGATCGGTAAAGGGAAGGCGGCTCGTGCTTGCCGATGGCGGGCGTTTTGCGTTGGGAATGACAGATCGGTTTGATGGGATTTAGGACTGGGCCGTGTCGCTGAAACTGGCGAACCCTTCGTCGGAAACCAGCAGGCAGGCTGCACCCGGCATGACGCGCGCGCTGAAGGGGGTCTTAAGCCCCGGAACTTCTCCGTCGTACTGGATGTTCATGGGCGGGTCGCATTCGATGTGTACCGAAGATCCGCTGATGATCTCGAGGGAATCGGTTCGACTAGGGTACGTTCCCTCGCGGTCGCGCCAGCTGGCAAGCACCGCGGGGATAAGCTCGAACGCGTTTTGGGTTTTCAGCACGACGACGTCGAACTTTCCGTCGCGTGGATGATTTTCATGGGTGATGCTGATGTCGAACTTCATCTTCGAGAAGTTTGCCAGGACGACGCCCACGCCTTCTCGTTCGTAGCGCGTGCCGTCGATATCAAGTGCTATCTTCGACACTTGCGGTGTTGCGTTTGCCACTGCGGCCTGGAAATACGCCATGGGGCCAAGAATTTTCTTTGCAGGGATGGCGGTTTCCATGATGGCGGCATCGAATCCTGCGCCAGCCATGATCAGGAAGCCGTGCTTTTCGCCGTGGAACTCGATCTCGCCCAAGTCGAAATCGAGGTGCTTTCCCTCGTTCAGCAATTTCACCAACGCATTGGGTTCGTTTGGGGAAGCAAGGTTGCCTGCCAGCAGATTGCCGGTTCCGGCGGGGAAGGGAAGTATCGGCACGCCGGTGTTGGCAAGAGCGTAGGCGACCGAGGCGATGGTTCCGTCGCCTCCGGACACCACGACGGCGTCGAATGCTTCAGCGTCGTACACAAGCGTGGCGGCATCTGTTGATCCGTCGGTGGTTCGAATGCAAATCTCGTCGCCGTCCTGAGCCGCGAGTCGAGCGAAATCGTAAATCGACCCGTCGCGCAGGCCGGAAGATACGTTGTTCACGATGAGCAGTTTCACAGTTCTCCCTTCCGCTGTTATCATGGTACACCAGTGAAGATGGGGGCTTGGTAACGCCTCGGTCACACAATGGCCGGGCTCAGCAGCCCTCAAGCAACGTTAGGAAATGCACTCAATGTATATAGACAGCCAGAAGGCTTTTGACGCGTATGTCGACTCCATTGCGGGTGCTCGCGTTTTGGCGATCGATACCGAGTTTCTTCGCGAGAAAACGTACTACGCGACGCTGTGCCTTTTGCAGCTGAACGCCGATGGCAAAGTTGCGGTCGTCGATCCGTTCAAGGTCGATATCTCCATTTTGAAGCCCATTCTTCTGGATGAATCCACCATGAAGCTCTTCCATGCGGGGCGTCAGGATATCGAGATTATTCTGCATGAGATCGGTTGCGTTCCTACTCCGATTTTCGATACGCAGGTTGCCGCCGCTTTGACGGGTCAAACCCAGCAGGTCGGATACGGTCCGCTCGTTCATTCCCTGTGCGGGGTCAAAATCGCCAAGGCCGATTCGTTCACCGATTGGTCGCAGCGCCCCTTGACCGAATCGCAGATCCAATACGCAGCGGAAGACGTCATCTACCTTCCCGAGATGTACGACCGTATGTGCGCCCTCCTTAAGAAGAAAGGTCGCTTGGACTGGCTTGCCAACGATTTCGCGGAGCTTTCCAGCATCGAGCATTACGTGGTCGACGAGCGCGAGCGTTATCGCAAGCTCAAGCACGTTTCGCAGCTCACGCGTCGCCAGATGGCTGCCGCGCGCGAGATGGCTGCTTGGCGCGAGCTTCAGGCGCAATCGCGCAACATTCCTCGCAAGTGGGTTCTTTCCGACGAGCAGATCGTCGAGGCCTGCAAGCGAGAGCCCCGCTCGATCGATGACTTGTTCATGGTGCGCGGTATGCGAGAGAAGCTTCCCACGGCAGACGCGCGCGTTGTCATTCAGCTTGTTCGCTCGGCGCTCGACGCGTCGCCCGACACGTGGCCTGAAGTTGACAAATGCAGCAAGAACGAGCCGAATGTCGATGTACAGGTTGATTTGATGACGGCAATCGTGCGCAAACGCTCAAAGCAGAACGATATCGCGTTTCAGACGCTTGCAAGCCATTCCGAGCTTCAGGATATCGCTCGAGGCCATTATGAAGACGTTGAGCTTCTTCGCGGCTGGCGTCGTGAGATCGTGGGCGAGGAACTGTTGGCCCTTATGCGTGGCGAGCTTTCCCTTTCGATTAAAAATGGCCGTGTGCGCGTGACCAATCTTCTGAAAAAGGAAGATAAATAGTCCAATTAGGCTCGTTTCGGCTTCGAATCGGGCTTTCATTTGCGGTTCTGAGGATTTGTTTACGAATAGCTTTCGCTTGCGCGCGGCGCATCGCAGCGAGGTCCTTTCGGATATAATGCGAATATCTGTTCGGGTTTTTTATTGAACGAGGAGTTATCGACGTGAGCTACTTGACGCTTGTTATTCTTACTTTGGTCATCGGCGTGGGTGCGCAGTGGCTGGTTAACAGCCGCTTGAAGAAGTACCAACGTGTTTCCGTGTCCAATATGATGACCGGGGCCGAGGCAGCTCGTCAGATGCTCGAGTACTACGGCATTCATGGTGTTCACGTTGGTCGTGGCGCGGAAGGCCAGGACTTCTTCGACCCGCGCAACAATTCCATCACGTTGTCGCCCAGTGTTTTCGATGGCCGTTCGGTCACCGCGCTGGCAACCGCCTGCCACGAGTGCGGTCATGCATACCAGTATGCGCAGAACTACACCCCTATGCGCATTCGCACGGCAATCGTCCCAGCGGTTAACCTTGCTTCCAACGCTTGGGTTTTTATCCTGATGATTGGCATCATGCTCAATCTTGCCGGCTTGGTCGACCTTGCTATCATCGTTTACGCCGTGGTGGTCTTATTCTCTTTGGTCACTCTTCCTGTCGAATTCGATGCTTCCCATAGAGGCCTTGGCTACATGCAAACCATCGGCCTGCCTGCGGGCGAAATCGCGGGTTCGCGCTCGGTTCTTACCGCATGTGCTCTTACGTACGTTGCCGCGGCTCTTACGTCCATCCTTCAGCTTGTCTGGCTTCTTGGCCAGCGCGAAGACTAAGGAATCGCGATGGCGTTTCTTGGCGTCGATCCCTTGCTGGAAGACCCCATCGCTTCGTTGACGCAGCAGTCTTCGGGGGCGATGTCGGTCACGGCGGCAATGAACCTTGCAAAGGGCGCCCTCGAGTCCGTCACGGTCACGCTTGTCGGCGAGGTCTCCGAGGTTTCGGTCAAGCCCGGGTACAAGGCTGCGTATTTCACGGTCAAGGACAGGTCGTCCAGCTTGCCGTGTATGATGTGGAACAACCGCTACAAGGCATCGGGCGTTGCCCTTCAAGTGGGGCAATTGGTGCAGTTAACCGGTCGCTTCACCATGTACACGGCGAAGGGCCGCATGAATTTCGACGTCTTCAGCGTTTCGCTGGCCGGTGAAGGCAACCTGCGCTTACAGGTGGCTAATCTAGCTAAGAAGCTGCAGGCGGAAGGTTTAACCGACCGAGCGCGTAAGCGTCCTCTTCCGCAGTTTCCATCTAAAATCGGCGTGGTCACCTCGCCGCGCGGTGCGGCCATTCATGACGTGCTCCGCACACTGCGTAGGCGCTATCCGTTGGCTGAGGTGTTCGTGGCGGGCGTTCCGGTCGAGGGACCTAATGCCGCGCGTAGCATCGTCGATGGCATCAAGTGCGTCTACGATGCTGGTGTCGAGGTCATTCTGGTCGTTCGTGGCGGCGGCTCGTTCGAAGACCTTATGCCCTTCAATGACGAGCGCTTGGCTCGCACCATCGCCGCATGCCCTACACCTATCGTCACGGGTATCGGCCATGAGCCCGACACGTCCATTGCCGATATGGTGTCCGATTTCCGCGCTTCAACTCCTACGGCTGCCGCCGAAGCGGCAAGTCCATCTCGCGAAGAGCTGGAGTCGATTTTGTCTTCTGGCGCTCAGTCGATGTGCTCAGCACTTTCTCGTCGTTTGTCTCGCGAAGCCGCGTTGGTTGATTCCGTCTTATCGCGACCCTTGTTCACGGACGATATGTATCTTACGGGCGCTTTGGCGCAAACGCTCGATTTCAAGGCCGACAGGCTTGCGCGGGCTATTCCCGTTGGCATCAGCCGTGACGCATCGGCGCTATCTCATGCTCAAGCTAGGCTTGCGGGTGTGTTGCCGCTAATGATGGCGTCTAAGTCGTCTTCGGTTGACAAGCTGGCATTGCGCTTGAGGCGGGACGGCGCATCGATTACGAATCAGTTCGAAAACGACCTATCGCTTAAGGCGGCGCGTCTTGACGACTTGTCGCCGCTTCGCACGCTCGCACGTGGTTACGCCATCGCTCGCGATTCGGAAGGCGCAGTTGTCAAGTCGGTGAAAGACGTCAATGCGTCGCAGTCGCTTGACGTGATGGTTTCCGACGGCGTCATTGCATGCCAGGTGGTTGGAACTACTCCTGCAGTAACCGGTTAATACGCAGGTCGCTGAAGCGAAACCTGCTGAAAGGAAGGCATACGATGGAAGATCAGAAGCAGATCGAGGAAATGACGTTTCGCGAGATGATGGATGAGCTTGACGGCATCGTCAACGTGCTTGAAAGCAATACGCTTGAGCTTGAGGACAGCCTGAAAAGCTATGAGCGCGGAATCGTTTTGATGCGTACGCTCAAAGAGCGCCTGAACGACGCACAGCAGAAGGTGAACGTGCTGATGGGTGAGCTGTCCGGTGAAGAGGACGACGCGGTTCGCGACACCACGCTCTCTAAGGCGTAAGAATTTGCCAGTGCGGTTTGTTGCCTGAATCTCTACTTTTGGGTTAACAAGGAGGAATCATGATCAAAGACGATTGCATTTTCTGCTCAATTGCCAACGGCAAGATCCCAACGGGCGTTGTTTATGAGGACGACGTGGTGATGGCGTTCGAGGACGCCAACCCTCAAATGCCCGTTCATGTGCTGATCGTCCCTAAGCAGCATTTCGATAACATCGGAGACAACATCCCCGAAGACATTCTTGGCCATATATTTGCAACTGTTAAAAAGGTTGCCGATATCAAGGGCATTGCCCAGGGCGGTTACCGCGTTTTGGTCAATACGGGCGATGACGCCGGTCAAGTGGTGCATCACGTGCATGTTCACGTGCTTGGAGGCGCTCCGATGAACGATGGCAATCCTTCCGCAAGGTAAGGAAACCCGTTTGCCGAACACGCTCATGCTCGCAGGAGGCATGTTTTACCGCGCGGGTAAAATATTGCTTTGATCTGTACTCTATTTAGGGGGAGTCCGTGAACGTACTCGTAATCAATGCGGGGTCGTCGTCTTTAAAATACCAGCTCATTAACGTTGAGCAACAGAAAGTCCTTGCAAAAGGCCTTTGCGACCGTGTCGGTTCCGATGTTTCCACTCATAAGCACGGGGTCGACGATAACGAAGTTGAGATCAGCACGCCCATGGCTGACCATAGTCAAGCGATCGATATCGTTTTGAAAACCCTCATTCAGGGCGAGAATGCACCCATCAAGTCGCTCGACGACATCGATGCGGTGGGACATCGCATCGTTCAGGGTGGCAAGTATTTTAGCAAGTCAACCCTTATCGACGACGACGTCGTCGATAAGATCGACGAGCTGGCCGAGCTTGCTCCCTTGCACAACAAAGCAGCTCTTATGGGGATTCAGGCCTGTCGCGATAAGATGCCCGGCGTTCCGATGGTTGCGGTTTTCGACACATCGTTTTTTCAGACGCTGCCGCCGAAGGCCTATATGTACGCACTTCCGTACGAGCTGTATGAAAAGTACGGCATTCGCAAATATGGTGCGCATGGAACATCGCATCGCTATATTTCCGAACGCGCTGCTGTTGCATTGGGCGAGTCTTTGTACGATCTCAAGATGATCACCTGCCATTTGGGTAACGGCTGCTCGGTTTCGGCAATCGACCACGGCGTTGCCGTCGACACCTCCATGGGCATGACGCCGCTTGACGGTCTTATGATGGGCACGCGCTGCGGCTCGATCGACCCGGCCATCGTGCCATTCCTTATGGAGCATGAGGGAATGACCCCCTCCGAGGTCGAGAACCTCATGAACAAGAAATCCGGGCTTCTGGGCATCACGGGCGTCAGCAACGATCTTCGCTCGGTGCGCGAGGAAGCCGAAAAGGGCAATGAGCGAGCTATGCTCGCATACGAGATGTACTCTAATTCCGTGAAGAAGTACATCGGGCAGTACATCGCCGTCATGGGTGGCGTCGATGCCATCGTTTTAGCTGGTGGCGTTGGCGAAAACGACCCGAAGATGCGTCGCATGATCTTCGCCGGCTTGCAGACCATGGGCATCATCCTCGACCTGAAGGCGAACTCCGCGAAGGAGCGCGGCGAGCGTGAGATCTCGTCTTTCCGTTCCGACGTGCGCATCGTCATCATCCCGACCGACGAGGAATACATGATCGCCCGCGACACGTACGAGATCGTTCACGACAAGATCGGCGAGGGCGGCGTTCGCGACGAGTTCTCGATCATCAGCGCTTAGTCATATTTTAATTTGCGTTTTACCCAGGTTTGGTAAAGCTAGCGATATAAGGAGGCCATCCGCTCTTGAGCGGATGGCCTTTTGCTGCTTGTCGGATTGCCCTAGTTTACGTGCCTGTCCCCTGCAAAAGGCAAGCGCCCAACTGATCATTTCAGTTGGGCGCTGATGCAGCAAAGTGGGATGTTCTTAAGCGAACCGATTCGACCGAATCGTTATTTCATCTGGCATTGCACGCAGGTGATGGCGATGACGCCGTAGATGTCGGCGGCGACGCAACCACGGGAAAGATCGTTCACCGGAGCGGCGATGCCCTGGGTGATGGGACCGTATGCCTCAGCTTTCGCCAGGCGTTGAACAAGTTTGTAACCGATGTTGCCAGCGTCGATGTCGGGGAAGATCAAAACGTTGGCGCTGCCTGCAACAGGCGAATCGGGTGCTTTCTTTTGCGCAACCGAGGGCACGATGGCGGCGTCGGTTTGCAGCTCACCGTCAAGGGCGAGTTCGGGGGCAAGTTCCTTGGCGATGCGCGTGGCTTCAACGACCTTTGCCGCATCGTCGTTCTTGGCCGAGCCATAGCTGGAATGCGAGAGGAGTGCGACCTTCGGCTCGGTGCCGATAAGGGCCTTCCAAGAGTATGCGGAGCTTACGGCGATATTGGCCAAGCGCTCAGCGTCGGGCTGAACCTCAAGGCCGCAGTCCGAGAACAGGAACGTGCCGTCCTGACCGAACTCGCAGTTGGGGACAACCATAATGAAGAACGAGCTGACCAATTTCGTTCCCGGCTTCGTTTTCAGGATCTGAAGGCTGGGGCGAAGGACATCGCCGGTAGAGTGGCAAGCGCCGGCGACCATGCCATCGGCTTTGCCGGTTTTCACCATCATCACGCCGAAATACAGCACGTCGTCAAGCTTGGCGCGCGCCTCTTCGATGGTCATGCCCTTGTGCTTGCGAGCCTCGAACAACTCCTGCGCGAGGAGTTCACGCTCGGCGTAGGTTGCGACGTCGACGATCTCGGCGCCTTCTAAGTCGTACGGGCTTTTAAGGATCTGCTTCTCGTCACCTAGAATGATGAGGTTTGCCACGTTGTCGGCCAAGATCTTGCTTGCAGCCTCCAGCGTGCGCGGATCGTTTCCCTCGGGGAGGACGATCGTCTTCTTCTCGGTGCGGGCACGTGCAACCATGTCATCCAGAAATGCGCTCATCGTTTTCCTTTCGATAGCGTTACGGAGCAAGTCGGCGACTGCTTCCAGGGGCGGACTGCTTTCGGGATTGGAGATTCTAAGGGCTTATGTCCTGAATTCTATGGTAATCGATAGCGGGTCCATGTCGACCGTTAAAATGATTCGCGGCCGCAAAGCAAGGTTGCGCGGCTCTCAACGTTTGGGGGAGGAATAGCGTGAAAACCATCACGTTCGCTATACCGTGCTACAACTCGGAAGCGTACATGGACAAGTGCATCGAATCCATTCTTGCATTCGACGACGGCCGTGGCGACATCGAGATCCTTATCGTCGACGACGGATCCACTAAGGACAACACCGCCCAGAAAGCCGATTCTTGGCACGATCGCTATCCCGACACCGTTTTCGCCATTCATAAAGAGAACGGCGGCCATGGTTCTGCAGTTAACGCCGGTCTTGCGGCTGCTCGCGGCCGTTATTTCAAGGTCGTCGATTCCGACGACTGGCTCGATGAAGACTCCATGATCAAGATCATGGGCTTTCTTCGCAAGCAGAGCGAACTCAAGGACGCCGTCGACCTGGTCATCGCCAACTATGTGTATGAAAAGGTGTACGAAGGCAAGTGCACGGTCATCGACTACAAGAACGTTTTCCCTGTAGAGGAGCTGTTCACCTGGGGCGATATCGGCCATTTCCGCAATAGCCAGTACCTGCTTATGCATTCGGTCATCTACCGCACCAAACTTCTGCGCGATATGAACCTGAAATTGCCGGAGCACTGCTTCTACGTGGACAACATCTTCGTTTACGAGCCGCTGCCTTACGTTAAGAGCATCTATTACTTCAACGTCGATATGTATCGCTACTTCATTGGCCGCGAGGGGCAAAGCGTCAACGAAGAGGTCATGAAGGGTCGCATCGATCAGCAGATCCGCGTCACCAAGACCATGATCGATGCCGTCGACCCCCTGACCGATGTATACGAGAAGAAGCTCCAGAAGTACATGGAGAATTATCTCTCTATGATGATGTGCATCACCTCTATCTTCTTACGCATGATCGATACGCCCGAGGCCGAACAGAAACGCGACGAGATTTGGGGCTACTTGAAAGAGCGTCGTCCCCGTCTTTACCCGAAGGTTCGCAGCAACGTGCTGAACCTGGGCACGAACCTGCCAAGCGAGGCGGGCAGGCGTTTGGGTCTTGCCGGTTATCGTTTGGCTCAAAAGATTTTCAAGTTCAACTAACGTGAGGCGCCCGTTCATCGGGCGCCGTTTTCGATCTGCCGTGAATGTGCTGCAATGATGCGCAAACAAACCGCGGCTGGCATTCTTGAACGGGGGAGCTGTGGGCGTTGTCTCGCCGGGTAATCGCAACGATTCCGCTTCCGAGCTTGTAGGCTTGGATGTTTTGGCGCCGTGGCGTGGGCGCGCCATTCTGCTTGTCGACCTCGATGCGTTCTTCGCTTCCGTTGAGCAGCTCGATCATCCTGCGTGGCGCGGCAAACCCGTTGTAGTTGGTGGCGATCCGACCAAGCACGGTGTTGTGTCCACGTGCTCGTATGAGGCGCGTAAGTTCGGCGTGCGAAGCGCCATGGCTTCTTCTATGGCGGCGCGACTTTGTCCCGATGCCATTTGGACCGAAGGGCATTTCTCGCGTTATCGGGAGATGTCCGACAAAATCATGTCCATCATCGGTGACGAAACACCTTTTGTTCAGCAGGTCAGCATCGACGAGGCGTTTGCTGACGTCACGCCGAATTCGGTGAACGTCGAGCATCCCGTTCGCATCGCACAGCGCATTCAAAGCCGCGTCGAGGAGCTGGGCGTCACGTGCTCTATCGGCGTCGGCACCACGAAAGCCATCGCGAAAATGGCCTCTGACATGGATAAACCTCGCGGGTTGACCGTCGTCTACCCTGGCAGCGAGCAAAGTTTCTTAAGGCCTTTGCCGGTAAGGCTTCTAAGCGGCATTGGTGCGGCGTCGGAGAAAACCCTGAAAACGTACGGCATCGAGACTTTGGGTCAACTTGCCGATGCCGATGAAGCGCTTATCGCGCATATGTTGGGGAAGAACGGCACGGTCATGCAATCGCGGGCGCGCGGTGAAGACGAGGCTGTCGAATATGACGCAACTGCGGCGAAGTCGGTTTCAAACGAGATTTCCTTCGCGGAGTGCTTGAGCGACCGCGACGACATCATGGCAGCTATCGGGTCGGTTGCCGCGAAAGTTGGGCGACGTCTGCGCGGAAAAGGGCTTGAAGGACGCACGGTCACGTTGAAGATCCGTTATGCGAACCGTCAGGTCAGAAGCGTTCAGCGTCAGCTGTCTCGGCCGACGAACGACGAGATCTCGATCATGCCCTTGTTGGGCGCCATGCTCGATGAACTGTGGACGCGTGGGGTTGAGGTGCGCTTGATCGGCGTTGCGATCACCGGTTTTGACGGCGGTCGACCCGAGCAGTTCTCGCTGTTCGACGACGATTCCGTCGATCAGGGCGATGCGCGCGACAATTCGGCGTTGGCGCAGGCGAATCGCGACTTAATGGGCGAAGAGAAGCGAAAGAAGCTGCTAGAGGCAACCGACTTCGTTCGCGATCGCTTTGGCGAGGGCGCGCTTCACTACGGTCGCGAGCTCAGAACGGCTAAGAACACTACGGGTAGCGCTGCGAAGAACCCAGCCGATTACAAGTAGCATTCGGCGAAGCCTTGCCGTCGGGCGTCGTGACGCGTTTCTTCGCAACCGCTAGCGGTGGCTTGCCATGAAGAACAGTGCAAGCGTGCCAGGGCCCGAGTGTGCGCCGATCACGGGGTCGACGTAGTTGATATGGATGTCGGTCACGCCGAATTTCTCGGCGATCTTGTCGCGTAGGAACTCCGCGTCTTTCAGGCAATCTCCGTGCGTGATGAAAACCGTCTGTTCGCTGATCGGCGCGTCGGCGGTTTCTTTCATATGCTTGAGCATTCCCAGGATGGACTTCTTGCGGCCCATCACCTTTTCTAGCGGAATCAGGTGGCCGTCGTCATCGACGTGCATGACCGGCTTGATGTTGAGCATGGTTCCCGCCCAGGCAGAGGTGCGCGTCACGCGCCCGCCACGGAACAGGAACATCAGGTCGTCGACGGTGAACCAATGCGCAAGCTTCAACTTGTTGTCTTCAACCCATTGGCGTGTCTCTTCGATGCTTGCCCCAGCTTGCGCCATTTGCGCGGCTTTGTATACCAGAAGGCCTTCGCCACCCGACGCAGCAAGGGTATCGACATGCATGACGCGTCGTTCGGGGAATTCGGCGGCAAGGCTGTCAAGAAGAAGCGCAATGGCCTGGTAGGTGCCCGAAAGACCCGAGGAAAACCCGAGGTAGAGAATATCGCGGCCCGCTTCCAGAAGCGACCTTAAAAGGATTTCGGAGTCGGCCATGTTCGGAAGCGAGGTAGTGATGGCCTTGCCTTCGCGCATCATCGTGTAGAACTGCTTCAGATCGGATTTCTCGCCTTCCACGAAGCTTTGGCGTTGCTTGCCGTCGATCATGAAGGTGAGCGGCAGGATGTGCAAACCGAATCGACTGATTGTCTCGTCAAGGAGGTTGCTGCTGGAGTCGGTGACGATCTCGAAATTCATGGCTGGGCCTTCCTTGTCTTCTGTTTTTCCTTGTGGAATATGCCCCGATTATAACCACTTGCGTCCCTGTGTCACAATTTTGGAATGTGACCTTAACTATCCGAGGTTGCAGGGCATTTCGCATATACTGGTTCAGTTGCAAACATGGAGTATGCGTGCGTTTCGCGCCGCTTAAAGGTATCGAAGGAAAGGCGTTCAGTGGCTAACTCGTATAAAAGCACCATGAACCTTCCCCAGACCGATTTCGCGATGAAGGCTAACCTCCCTTCCAGGGAGCCCGAGCGTTTGGCCAAGTGGGAAGAGGAGCACCTGTATTGGAAGGTTCTCGAGAAGAACAAGGACGGCAAGCCATTCGTTTTGCATGACGGTCCTCCGTATGCCAACGGCCCCATCCATATTGGCCACGCCTTCAACAAGATCCTGAAGGACTTCGTTATCAAAAGCCACGCTCAGCGCGGTTTCTATACCCCGTATGTTCCCGGTTGGGACTGCCATGGTCAGCCTATCGAGCACATGGTCGAGGAGAAGCTCGGGCCCGAGAAAATGGCCAAAATCGATCAGCCCACGCTTCGCCGTCTTTGCCACGAGTGGGCCGAGAAGTACGTGAACATCCAGCGCGACGGTTTCAAGCGCCTGGGTGTCAATGCCGATTGGGATCATCCGTATCTCACGTTCCAGCCTAACTTCGAGGCCGGCAACGTCGAGATCTTCAAGCAGATGTACCTTGACGGCCAGATCTATCGCGGCAGCAAACCCATTCACTGGTGCAAGCATTGCCACACCGCACTGGCCGAGGCAGAGATCGAGTATGGTGACGAGGTGTCGCCCTCTATCTTCGTGCGTTTCAAGATGCACGAAATGCCCAAGGCATTCGCTGAGGCTGGCGCTACGGGCGACGTCTTCGTCCTGATTTGGACCACCACGCCATGGACGCTTCCTGCGAACACCGCGGTCAGCCTTGCCCCCGACGCCGATTACTGCCTGGTCACCGCTCAGGGCGCTCAGATGGTCATGGCTCTCGACCTGGTCGAGCAGGTTGCCGGCAAGTGCGAGTGGGATTCCTATGACATCATGAAGGGCGCCGACGGCGATCCTGTCACCATGAAGGGTGTCGATTTCGCTTACATGACCTACGAGCGTCCGATCTTCCCCGAGAAGAAGGGCGTCATCATCTACGGCGATCATGTCACGCTTGAGGACGGCACCGGCTGCGTTCATACCGCTCCTGGCCATGGTCAGGACGACTACCTGGTCGCATCTAAATTCGACGGCGTCGAGATCCTCATGCCCGTCGACGACGACGGCAAGCTCACCAAGGACGGCGGCCCGTTCGTCGGCCTTGACACCGACGACGCCAACCCCGTCATCATCGAGTGGCTTCGCGAGAAGGGCACCCTTGCAGGCGAGCTGAAGATCAACCACAGCTATCCGCACTGCTGGCGTTGCCACGAGCCCGTCATTTTCCGTGCTACCGACCAGTGGTTCGTCAGCATGGATAAAACCGGACTGCGCGACAAGGCCCTTGACGCCATCAACAACAAGGTTCGTTGGATCCCCGAGTGGGCTTCCAACCGTATCGGCTCCATGGTTGCCGACCGTCCTGATTGGTGCATTTCTCGTCAGCGCTCGTGGGGCGTGCCTATCCCGGTGTTCCGCTGCGCCGAATGCGGCGAGATCGTGGCCACCGAGGAAACCTTCGATGCCGTCATCGACCTGTTCTACAACGAAGGCGCCGATGCTTGGTTCACCAAGCAGCCGAGCGAGTACCTTCCCGAAGGCACCCACTGCGAGAAGTGCGGTTGCACCGAGCTGAAGCCCGAAAAGGACATCCTTGACGTTTGGTGGGAGAGCGGCGTTACCCATAACAGCGTTCTGCGCCATCGCGCCAACGAGGGCCTTGTGTGGCCTGCCGACATGTACCTTGAGGGCTCTGACCAGCATCGTGGTTGGTTCCAGTCTTCGCTGCTCACTTCCGTGGGCGCGTATGGCGAGCCTCCGTACAAGGCCGTTATGCACTGCGGCTTCACTGTGGATGAAAACGGCGAGAAGATGTCCAAGTCAAAGGGCAACGGCGTCGATCCTGCCGATGTCACGGGCAAGTACGGCGCCGACGTTCTGCGTCTGTGGGTTTCCAGCGTCGATTACTCCCAGGACGTTCGCATCTCCGACGACATCCTCAACCAGGTCGCTGGCACGTATCGCCGTTTCCGCAACACGTTCCGTTTCCTGCTTGCCAACGTCTACGACTTCGACGACGCCAAGGATGCCGTAACCGACTGGAACGCCCTTGCTCCTGTCGATCAATGGATGATGGTGAAGACTCAGGAGCTTCTGCACAACGTTCAGAAGGCTTATGAGGATTATCGCTTCCATAACGTGTACCGCGCTGTTTACGATTTCGTCGTCAACGACCTTTCGGCTGTTTACATGGAGGCAAGCAAGGACCGTCTGTATTCCGACGCTCCGAATTCCGTGGCACGTCGTGCCGCTCAGACCGTCATGATGAACGTTCTTGAGGTTATGGTGCGCATTCTTTCGCCCATCCTTTCGTTCACCACCGACGAGGTTTGGGAGAACTTCCCGAAGGCTGCCCTGCAGCGCGAGGGTCGTCCCGAAAGCGTCCAGCTTGCCGGTTGGCCCACCGATGCCGATTTCGTGCCTGCGATTCCCGAGGGTGCCCCCGAGGCAATCAGCGAGTCCTTCGCTGTTGTCCTTGAGGTTCGCGATGCTGTTCTTAAGGCTCTTGAGGACGCTCGTGCTGCCAAGGCAATCAACAAGAGCCAAGAGGCAGCTGCGGTCGTTTCTGCCCCGCAGGAGGTGCTTGACGTGCTTGCCGGCATGACCGACGAGCAGTTCGAGGAGCTTTGCGTTATCTCCGGCGTCCAGTATCAGGTTGCCGCTGAGATCTCCGTTGCTATCAAGCAGGCCGAAGGCGAGAAGTGCCCGCGTTGCTGGAATTACCGCGAGCTTGGCGGCAACGAGCGCCATCCTCATGTGTGCAAGCGTTGCGGCGACGCTCTTGACGAGATCGGTTTCGAAGAGCCCGCTGAATAAGCGCTGCCGGCTTATTATCAACCGATTAGGCAAGGAACGTGAACGTGAAACCCGAACAGGCGCCCGCAAACGAACAGCTTGAGACCATCGAGAAGAATGCCTGCGCATCTGATGCGCAGGCGGATCTTTCACGCAGCACGCGCAACAAGCGCGTGCTGTTCGTTGTTTTGGCGGCGGCTTGGGTTGCTTTCGATGCATTCACCAAAGCCCAGTTCCATGGCGGTGTCGTTGGTCGTATCGTCTTCGGCCCGGTGTTTGGCTTGTTCGATTTTCGTTTGATTCACAACACCGGCGGCGCGTGGGGAATCTTCTCCAATTCCACCTTTGCCCTTGGTGTTTTCTCGCTTGCGGTGTGCCTTATCGCAAGCATCTATTTCTTCATTGCCTCTAAGCATATGAATTTGTTCGAAACCGTTGGTTTCGCTCTTGTCGTCGCGGGAGGCATTGGCAATGCAATCGATCGCTTCGTTTTGGGCTATGTCGTCGATTTCATCGAGTTCGCATTCTTCGAGTTCCCGGTGTTCAACGTGGCCGATATTGGCGTTACTTGCGGGTTCGTCATATTGATCATTGGGCTTATCGTTGATTTCTCGAAGGGCGACGACTCCGATAAAGAAACGACGAAAGCCGATAAAGCGGGGCGCGATCAGGAAGGTAATAAGTAGATGGCCGTTTCTCGTGTTCATATTGCCGACGCGCTCGATGCCGGCAAGCGCCTTGACGCTGTTCTTGGCGAACGCGGCTGTTATGCCAGTCGCAGCGCCGCAGCCAAGGCCATCGAGAACGGGCATGTGCTTGTTGCGGGCGATCCCGCGTCGAAGAAGCAAACCGTGAAGTCCGGCGACGTCATCGTTTACGAGCTTGAAGAGACGCCGGTTCCTACGGCTTTGCGTGGCGAACCCATCGATCTTGATATTCGTTTTGAGGACGAGCATCTGTTGGTTCTTTCGAAGCAGGTTGGGTTGGTTTGCCATCCGTCAGTTGATCATCTCGACGGCACTTTGGTGAATGCTCTTATTTACCATTGCGGCGTCGATAACCTGGCAAACGTTCAGGGCGAGGATGATCGTCTCGGTATCGTCCATCGCCTTGACATGGATACGTCTGGCCTTATGCTCGCTGCGAAGGATGACCCAACCGGTTATGCCCTTATGGAGTCCATCCAAGACCGTACAGTCGATCGTCACTATCTTGCGCTCGTTCATGGCATCATCGCGCGCGACACCGGCATGATCGATGCGCCTATTGCCCGATCTGCCAAAGATCGCACGCGTATGGCTGTTCGCGACACTCCTTCGGCACGTGATGCCATCACCACGTTTCGCGTTCTCGAGCGGTTCGAGGCGCATTCCAAAGATGACGGCTACACGCTTATCGATTGCAAGTTGTTCACTGGCCGCACTCATCAGATTCGTGTGCATATGGAATACACACGCCATCCGTTGGTTGGTGAGTTTATGTACACGAGCAGCAAACCGCGATATGAGTCCGCCGATCTTGGCTGTCAGCGTCAGTTCCTTCATTCGTTCCGTCTGCGTTTCCCGCATCCGGAAACGGGGGAGCAACTTGAATTCGCTGACAATCTTCCGACTGATCTGCGCGAGGTTTTGGATAAGATTTCCGATCGAAGCATGGGTCGCACGAATGCCGGTGACGAAGTTGCGGCGATGCTTTCGCAGGCTCCGTTTCCCAGCATTGACGGTGTGCCGTTCGCTGCCACGCTGTAGGCGATCTGGGGTATCATTGGCCCAATAATGTCGTTATATCCGTCTTATCGTTGAAAGGTCGCACGTTATGGGCAACATTCAGCAAACGGCCGATCACCGTATCGGCGCAGACGAAAACGCTGCTGTTAAAACCGTTCTTTTGGGTGTGACAGGCGGGGTTTCCATTTACAAGTCTTGCGAGGTCATTCGCGGCCTCCAGAAGCAGGGCATTCGCGTGAAGGTCGTTATGACCGAGCATGCCACGCATTTCATCGACCCCTCTTTGTTCCGCTCCCTTACGCGCGAGCCGGTAGGTTTGGGTTTGTTCGATAATCCCAGCGATCCCATTCATCACATCTCGCTTGCCAAAGAGGCCGATGTGTTCTGCATCGCTCCTTGCACCGCGAACGTCATTGGCAAAATCGCAAATGGCATTGCCGATGATTTGCTGACGACGACGGTCATGGCCTGCACATCGCCTTTGATCGTGGCTCCGGCGATGAACGTGAACATGTACGAAAGCGCTGCCAATCAGGCTAATCTTGCCACGCTCGCTGCCCGCGGCGTCAAGATCGTTGAAGCGGCTGACGGCTATCTTGCCTGCGGCGATACCGGCAAGGGCAAGCTTGCCCCGGTCGAGGACATCGTGTCGGCTATCATGACGGTTCTTAACGACGGCAATGAAGATGAGGTTTCTTCTGGTGTGCGCGACCTGCAAGGAAAACGCGTTTTGATCACTGCCGGGCCCACGCGCGAACCTATCGACCCTGTGCGCTACATCTCCAATCCCTCTACAGGCAAGATGGGGTTCGCCCTTGCCGCTGCTGCGCAGGAACGCGGCGCGGACGTTGTTCTTGTTTCCGGTCCGGTGGAGCTGGCAAACCCCGAAGGCGTCGAAGTTCATCGCGTTCAGACTGCACTTGAGATGATGCAGGCAAGCGCGGCGTTCTTTCCGCAGTGCGATATCGCCATCTTCACTGCTGCGGTTTCCGACATGCGCCCCGTTCATGTAAGCGATCGCAAGCTCAAGAAGGGCCGCGACGATGCCCAATTGGCCAACATCGAGCTGACGCAGAACCCGGATATCCTGAAAACCCTCGCTCATCAGAAAGGCGATCAGGTGGTTATCGGGTTTGCTGCTGAAACCGACGATGTCATCGCCAATGCAACCAAGAAGCTCAACGAGAAGGGCGCCGATATGATCGTCGCCAATGATGTAAGCGAAGGCAAGGGTTTCGGAGCCGACGACAACCGTGCCTCGTTCGTTTTCAAGGTCGATGGCGCTGATTCTGTTGAGTCGCTCCCCGTTATGACCAAGCGTGCTTTGGCCGACGAGATCCTATCCAAAGCCGTTTCTCTTTCCGAATCCAACTGAAAGGAGAACCAATGATCGGTTCAACGTGCAACCTCCTCATTGATTCTTGCTGTGATCTGCCTTTTGACATGGTAAATTGCGAGAACGTCGGTCTTATCAGCTTTCCGTACTACTTCGGTACCCAAGAAACTCTTGATGATCTTTGGCAGACGTCCACTTCGAAGGAGTTCTATGAGCGCATGAGCAAGGGTGAGCAGCCCACTACCGCCGGAGCTCCGTTCCAGCTGATGAAGGACATGTTCGAGAAATGCATCGAGTCGGGCAGGCCCACGGTGTACCTGTCGTTCTCGTCTGGTTTGTCGGGCCACTTCGACCAGGTGCTTCGCGTGCGCGATATGGTGCTCGAGGAGCATCCCGAAGCCGAGCTGTACGTTGTCGATACTCACTTGGCATCGACGGGCGAGGCTTTGCTTATCTTCGAAGCGTTGCGTCAGCATGAGCGTGGCATGAGCGCCAAGGAGCTTGCCGACTGGGCAACCGAGGCGCAGTACTTCGTGCACGTGTACTTCATGGTTGACGACCTTGAAAGTCTTCGCCGTGGCGGTCGTATTCCCAGCTCCGTGGCTTTCGCGGGTTCCAAGCTAGATGTGAAGCCGCTGTTGTTCATTGCAGTTGACGGAACCCTGCAGATCAAGGGCATTGCTCGTGGCAGGAAGAAGGGTTTGAAGCATCTGGCTGAATTCTTCGCGCAGAAGGCCGAGCTTACCGAGGACAATCCTTATGTGATCATTGGTTCGGCCGAGGCTCCGAAGGATGTCAAGAAGCTCGAGGAGCTTGTGCTGAAGGAGTCGAAGAAGGAAGAGCCCATCTTCGTTGAGCACACGGTGGGTCCGGTTATCGGCAGTCATGTTGGTCCCGGGATGGTGGCTATTAGCTTCTGGGGTCCCGATAAACGCGAGGAAATGTCGGTTGCCAACCGAATCGCTCGCAAGGTTAAGGGTACCGAGTAATCGTCCGGTTCATATAAATCAGAAAGGGGCCTCGTGGCCCCTTTCTTCGCTTTTGAGTGCGATGCGAATGGTTCGCACCCCGTTGCGTTGTTCGCGGGATTAGCGCGGATCGACGATGTCGGTTTCCCACAGGCCGTGCTTGTTGCAGTAAGCGAAGGCCTTCAAAGGAGCAGCTTCGCTGATGCCGAAGAACACTTCGGGCTCGTCGGTGGGAACCTTGAAGGCGCAGATGCCCGGAGCGGTGACTGCAATCCAGCGAATGGAATGCTCGGGGGTCATGGGGTGGTCTGCCTCGCCGCAGCGAACGGTAAGAGTGTCGCCCTCGATGGTGGTAACGGGCTTGTGCTTTTCAGCAGAGAACTCTGCAGGGTTGGGGACAAGCTCGGTCATCGGCTTGCCGCAGCAAACCATTGTGCCGCCGCCTTCGCATGCCTGGTAAACGACATTGCCGCAAACTTCGCACTGATAAAACTTAGGATCTGCCATTGCAACCATCCTCTCTTATGGTCTCGGTATACATCCATCTTAACAGGAAACGCTACTAATAAGCAAGAGCGAGCTTTTGTAGGTGATCCATATGGACATGATCCGGCATTACTTGTGTTGCCGAAAACCCAACATCATGATCATACCAATGCGAATCGCTTGCGTGGTCGGGGTTTTATTGTTTGTCCTGTTTGTTACCGTGTTGGTAACATGGCTGTTGCTTTGCGTGGCTGTTTAAGCGCGAGTTCTCGTGATTTTGGGTTGTCGGCGGGGAAGTATGCTCATTGAGTTTGGTTCGAGGGCTTTGCTCTTGGGGTGATCGCTGGGAGGGTTTTTGAATTGATGATGTGTGGAAAACTCCATCAACTGAAAAAATGTCTTGAATTGTTTTGGACTTACAAGTAAGATAACTAACCGTTGCAGCGCGAAAGCGCGAAAACATTTATCGGGTTGTGGCGCAGTTTGGTAGCGCACTTGACTGGGGGTCAAGGGGTCGCAGGTTCAAATCCTGTCAACCCGACCAGCGAAATCGCAGGTCAGAGGCTTAAGCTTCTGACCTGTTTCTATTTTGGCACTTTTCTGGCACTTTCAATCACGCCTCGTGCACGGCGCTGCTCATTTTCGGGATATAGGCAAAAAAGTGTG
The DNA here is from genome assembly GCA_937937585.1 of uncultured Coriobacteriaceae bacterium. Lineage (GTDB taxonomy): Bacteria > Actinomycetota > Coriobacteriia > Coriobacteriales > Eggerthellaceae > UMGS1502. The sequence goes on along the minus strand of CALDCB010000011.1, from coordinate 243,551 downwards.
TCTCGGGCTATTCATTGGCATGGGACCACGGATCGCTCGAGTGAAGCTCGCTCCATACCACCGCGTCGCCCCATCTCGTCACGGACTCGTCCCTTGAGCCGAGCTCGGCGGCCTTCTCGTAAAGGCCGTCTATGTCGTCGTCGGTCGGCATGTCCCTCAGGATGCTCTCGGGCGGAGGCGGGCACTCGAGCCTGCTCACGCAGTACCAGAACACGGCTTTGACCATATGGTCCAGCCTCATGCCCCTGTGCTCGTCCAGCACGATCCTTATCTGCCTGTTCACCCTGCCCTCTATGGCGTTGTTGGTGGCGGGAACCTCGCCGCCCTTGACGAGGTCGGCGTCCAGGTAGGTGAACAGGGTCCCCTCCCTGCAGAGCCTCTCCAGCCCCCTTCGCGCCTTCCTGAGCCGCTCGTGCCTGAACCTCACGGCGCCGTCGACCACGGCCCTCTCCTTCAGAAACGCGTCGTAATCCGAGCACCAGCCGGCGAAGGAGGCGAGCCAGGCGGCGGCGCCGTCGGCGTCCCCGACCTTCAGCAGCCTCTTGGCGATGCCGTAGGGGTCGACGCCGGCCTGCGTCCTCGGGCGCGTCGTCGTGCAGCGCTTGACCTGCTCGAACGCGTGGAAGGTGCATCTCTGCACGCGCGTCGAGGGCCACTGCGCGCGCCGGGCCCCCTCGATGCCGCCCCCGCCGTCGGTGACGACGACGTCGGGCGGCGCGATGCGGGACATGAGCGCCGCCCACGCCGCGGAGCTCTCGCTGCGCGCGAGGTGCCACCCTATGACGTTTCCGTCGCCGGACAGCGCGATCAGCACGACGCACCTGCGTTTGATCCAGATGCCGTCGACGTGGACGACGTGATGGACCTCGTCGCATGCGGGGCTGACCGGCCATATCTTCCAGAATCTCGAGGTGGCGGCCCTGAACGTGCGGGCGGGCAGCCCCATCTCCCCCTGGGTCCTCTTCGACAAAAGCCAGCCGAGGAACAATGACAGCTGCTCGGCATCGGCGTCGCGCTTGTAGCGGTTGACCGTCGACGCCCCGCAAGCCGTGCAGCGCCAGCGCTGCCGTGTCGGGCTCGTCGTGCCGTTCCTCTTCATTCTCTCGCCGCACGACGGGCAACTCATCGTCTTCATCCCAGTCCCATCCACCGCTTTTTGAACGGCTCGAATCCGTAGCCTGAACTGCGGTGTCAAGCCTAAATCAGACACACTTCTCTGCCGTCCTCTTAAAAGGGCTGGGATTTTTAAACAGCTAAAACTGGAGAGGTGAGCTGGGGTTTGGATGCGAAACGGGACACACTTTTTTGCCTATAACCCTCATTTTCTCAAAGTTGTTGTGGACGTAAACTCGGGCGGGCTTTATGCTCGACCATCCCGGTTCCGATCGTAGAATAACTTGTTTCTTGAGTTCGCCGCTTCTGCGTCTAGTATGTGCATTACGAAGACTCCAAGGGAAATGGAATCATGTACGTATATGGACGTGAGCAGGAGCCTCAATACGTTTCGCGTACAACTCATTAGCGTAAAAAAGAGAAGGTGGGATCAATGGCAAAGAAAACGGGCAACGAAGATTACTTCACTAGCGCTGAGTTCGTTTGTCGCTGTGATGCTCGATCTAAAGAGAGCTTCAATATCATTTCCGGTTCGGAGGCGAAGGCGATCCACGAGAATTACCTCAAAAATCAGAAGAGAGCCAAGAAGGGAAAATAATTTCTTGAAAGCTATTCACGCAAAAATGACGCTTCGTGATTGCGTCTACGGTCAAGCCGTTGGCGATGCTCTTGGCGTGCCTTACGAGTTCAAGCCCCGTGACTCGTTCGAATGCTCCGACATGAATGGATACGGAACCCATAACCAGCCTATTGGCACTTGGAGCGACGACACGTCGATGTCTCTTGCTATTTGCGACAGCTACCGAGAGCTTGGACGCATCAACGTGAGCGATATCCGAGATAAGTTCGTATCGTGGTATCGCGATGGCGCGTACACATGCGACGGTCTCTTCGATATCGGCAACGCCACTGCTGAAGCGTTCCGCATTGGGCATGGGCTTGCGGGCGAATGGGATAACGGCAACGGCTCCCTTATGCGCACCATCCCGCTCGCATTCACTGATGCGACGGACGACGAGGTTCGTGCGGTGTCGGCGATCACGCATGCACACCCGACGTCTACTGAGGCTTGCGTTGCCATGGTCGGCGCCGCTCGCTCTCTTATTGCTGGCGCAAACGGCCGCGAAGCGGCTTTGGCTTGTGGCGTTGACTTTGACAAGCATAGGGACGAGGTGCGCTCTGGCGGTTACGTGCTTGATACGTTCGAGGCCGCGCTATGGTGCCTTGCAAATACGTCGAATTACCGCGATTGCGTGCTTCTTGCCGTCAATCTCGGCAGCGACACGGACACGACGGGCGCAGTTGCTGGAGCCCTCGCTGGAATCGTTTACGGTGTTGAGGGAATCCCAGCAAAATGGCTCAATTCTCTGAGGGGCAAAGACGTCATCGAAAGATGCCTCTTTTAAACCGTGCATTTCCTTGCGTTGACAGCCGTCCCTCGAGCGGCTTTTTCATTGCTGATTTGAGGTGGCCTTATGCCCCAGACCAAGCCCCCCCAGGCATCGAGCTGGACCCGTTCAAGTTCGCCAAATGGGACGAGAAAAACGCGGTTTGAAGTTTCGCTCAGTCGGACGCGCCCTGGCTGTTCATGCTGTGTCTGTGATGCAGGATTGTCGAGACCGCCAAGGAAGAAGCTCAACGGCTTTGGCGGCTGGGCGGCGCGAGGCTCGACCAGGCGCTGACCATGACGACCTACAGCCCCGAGTCCGTCGACGAGGTGGCGCGCTACCAGGCGAAGAAACTCGTCAAGGAGGGAGACGCTGCGTTCGCGAAAGCCTGCGGCGAGTACGCCCGAAACGACCTGTTCCGAAGCCTCAACGAGACGATCATTGCCAACGTGGGGCGAGACAGGGACAAGGGCGCGAGGTTCGCCCGCGTGCCGACTGGCTTCGAGACCTGCGCGTTCTGCCTGATGCTGGCTAGCCGAGGGGCGGTCTACCACTCGCGCAAGACGGCTGGCGAGTTCAGGCACTTCCACAGGAACTGCGCCTGCAAGGTTGTCCCGAGCTTCGAAAGTGACCCGATGGCGACTCTTGTCGATGGACACGATCCAAAGGACGAACTGCGAAGATGGACGCGTATTGAAAACGCACGACGTGAATCGAAAGAGCTAGCACAGTATTCTGGCGATTTTGAAAATGAGACTGCTGCCGCAGTTCGAGCTTGGATCGACCACGACAGCGTTGATATGTATAGGGCTACGATTGGCAGCTACCTCGCATCGTTGAATCCGACGAATGTGATAAAGACCGAGGATTATGTTCTCCCAATGCCAAAAGAGGTCATGGAGGTCTATTGGCTGTCTCAACTCGGGATGCCTATTGAATTTCGCTGTGACTTCAAGCATATCGAAACCGACGGGAACACTTCCGATATCAGGGTCGGAGGTGTTACGTGCGATATGAAGCAGATTAAAAGCGCGAACGTTAAGAAGATGAAGCGAAGGATTACCGAAAAGATACCAAGACAGGGACCTGTATTCATGGTTGATATCAGCGAATCCCCGATGACGTTCAATACCGCCGAAGCAGCATTGTCCCAATTGCTCGACGACCCCTATATCGAGAGAATCTATCTTACGAATGGTAAGCGAATAGAGGAGTTGAAAAAGTAAGCACCCATTGGGCTACTCTGGCTCAGGTCACCTGGGCTCCCTCTGGGTGCAAGGTAATTTTATCACATCGGGGCGTGGCGGAACAGGCAGACGCGCCAGTTTCAGAAGCTGGCGGGCTGATCGCCCGTGCGGGTTCGAATCCCGCCGCCCCGACCACAAGCAGTTGATCAAAGCCATCCGCACGGGTGGCTTTCTTCGTATAAGGACATGCCCCGCACGGGGCGCAAGAAACGAAGCGCCGCACGGCGCGAGAAGGAGGCATGCATGGAGAACGAAGCCCAGCAGCAGGCAGAGCAGCAGGCGCAGGTTGGCGAGACCGCCGAGACCCAGGAGAAGGACTACAAGGCGCTCTACGAGGAGGCCGTGAGGGAGTCCCGCAAGTGGGAGAAGCGCAGCAAGGAGAACCTCGCGCAGCTCAACGACCTTAAAGGCTCCAAGGACGAGCCCGACCCCACGATCGAGGAGCGAATCGCCGCGCTCGAGAAGGAGAACGGCGACCATTCACACGCCCCTCGCGCTCATAATTACAAGCTCAACCCAGCAGACCATGCGGCATGCTACCGTTAGTTGATTTTCAGTCGTGATCGTGACCAAAGGAGTGCGAGCATGCAATCCAATGACGTTTCTAAAGAAGAGCTCCAACAACTGGCCGATCTTGCCGGTGTCGAACTTGTTTTCCAAGACGATTCGCCCGAAGCGAACGATCAGGCCGTCGAGACGAATATTCCCTTGGGCCCCGATCCAGTCACTCTCTTGATCAACCAAATGACTCAAGTCGTTATGAACGGCGGCGGGGATGAATTCGCCATGTTTGCCGCTCAAAACAAAGATCGCATCGGCCATGCGGCGGCAAACCATCCCGAAGTTGCCGATGCGCTGGTGACCTGCTATAAGATCGGCATTGGAACCGGCAGCGCCGCGTGCATGAACGATCTTGGCGCCCTGTACTACATGGGCGACATCGTTGAGCAGGATTATCATATGGCAGCCGAGCTTTACGAGGAGGCCATGGATCATGGCTGTTATCAGTCCATCATCAACCTTGGCTACATTTACGAATATGGACGCACGGGCGAGCCTGACTACGCTGCGGCGTATCGCTTTTACTCGCTCGCTGCCGCGCTAAGCCCTTCCTGCGAGGCTGTTTACAAGCTGGGCGATATGTTCAGCCGCGGCCGCGGTGTTCCCGTCGACAAGGCCAAAGCGTACTACCTGTACGAGCGCAGCCTTTCGTTGGCGAATTCCGAGGTAGAGGTCGCGCAACCCGCCATTCGCATTGCGAACATCATTATGGAGGACGATTGCGAATCGTACGGCGTCGAGCGCGATTTCCTTCGCGCGCTGGCTTTGTATCAGCAAGCGGAAATCGGCCTGCGCATCGATATCGCTGACGGTCAGGCGTACTACATTAAGCGCCTGCGCGAAGCCATCGATGGCCAGCAGCGCGTTCGTACGCTTCTTTCACCTCGCCATTACTAATCGAGCTAAGCCAGGGCTCCGGAAAGCAAGACGATCGCGGTTGCCACCACGATACCCTCGATGATCGTCAGGCCGTTCGAGAGTCCTGCAAGCTTTTGATCGCCGCCGCACCAAAGGGTGAACGTCGGGCCCATAGCACTGGCAGGCGCCCAAAGAAGGATGCAGATGACGATTTTCGTAGTGGCGTCAAACGGCAAAAACGCAAGAGCCAGAAGGCTGAATACGGCTGAGAAAAGCGCGCGCGACACCAGGATCACCCCGATCTTGCGGATGTTGGGGCCAACCGTGTCGAATCCGATCATCAGGCCAAGCATCAACATCGCGCAGAAGGCGTTCGCGTTCGCCATGGGCTCGGTGAAGGCGACGACTTGCGTCGGGATCTGGATATCCAAAATCGCCAGTACGATTAGCAGCAGATATGCGTCGAAGGGGAGCGAGCTGAAAAGTCGCTTCGCGACGAACTTCCCTGGGTTCGGGACAGGGTCTTTTCCCGCAAAGATTCCGGTGAGCGCGTATGCGCCGCCTGTCATCATCAGGGCGTTTCCCGCGTCGAACATGCAGACGGCAACGGCCATTTCTGGCGAAAACAGCGATTGCACGTAAGGCAGTGCGAAGCAACCGATGTTGAAACCGCAGATGTTCAGCAGGTAAAACACGCGGTCGCGGCGGTTCGAATTCCGCGTTGCAAGGAACGCGACTGCGTAGGGTATGACAGCGCAAGCAAGGCCCACGGGTACCAACAGAAGAAGCGAGGGCGTGAATTCGGCGGATCCGAATGCGTGAACGACAGAGCAGGGAAGCGTGAACGTGAAGACGATTTTCGAGACAATCTGCTCGGGTCGTTGGCCAAGAATTCCGCTTCTTCCCGCGAAGTATCCAACGATGATGATGGTGACGAATGCCGCCACCTTTATAAGGACCGTTTCCATTTCAATGCGCTTTCCAAAAGACACGCCGCGCGCGGCGGCGTTAGATGTTACGCTTTGGTTCTAGCACATTGCGCGTTGGCGGTTGCCAAAAGAGGGTTTCGGGCACCATCCCTTCATTTGATGCTCGTTTGCGCTAGGGTGCTGATTTGTTCCGCTGCGATATGTCGCGGCCGACGGTTTGTTCGATTGCTAAGTCGATGCGGTTGCATCGCAACGCTGCACGTTAGAGGGGGATTCCGATGTCCGAAACGATCGAGTCGATTTCGAAAGCGATTGACGAGAACAACCAGTTCAACGGCTACTGGATTGGTTACCTGTATTGCAAGAAGGATTCGCTCACCTTCAGTATCGACAATCACTATGGCATTCCCGGAACTGATATCACCAAGCCAGTAGGCGAGATGTCGTTCGAGGAAATCGTCGACTTCAACATCGAGATTGACGACATGACCGACACCATGATCGATCACGTTGTCGAATCGCGTCCCGGTCTTGTTGAGTTCTTCTTCGAATCGGGTTCCGCACGCATTGACGCAAAGAAGGTTCACTGGCTGTCGTACGAGGGTTACTGATAATCGCTGCACTTCCAGTGGGTTAAGCTGGCCACTGAGACTTTCTGTACGGCGCGTGGTCGAAGGATCTGCTAAACGAAAAGGGCTCGGATGAAACCATCCGAGCCCTTGCGGTTTCCGGCACTTTCGGTTTCGTGTCTTGCTAAACGCTTTCGTTACTTATCGTCGCGGTTGTAGATGCCGGTGAAACCCTCAAGCCTGACCATCTTGCCATTGTCGTCGTAGAAGCAATCGTAAGCGAAACCCGACTCCTCATCCTCGAACAGCAGGGTGACGCGGTCGACGGCAGTGACATCCCATGTCTTCAGAGTGGACTCTTCCTTGTTGTCCCAAACGATGGTGCCATTGGCTTTAAGGGTGAAGGAATCTTTGGGATTGTCTTCATTGGTCCAGTTGGTGTCGACGATCTTAGCGAGTTCCTTGTTGTAGTCGCCGCGGATGTACCACGTGCCGCTGACAAGGTCGTAGCACGTCATGGGATCGTTGAAGATCAGGTCGAAGTTGCCTTCGCCTTCCTCGGCGGGAATCAGATGGTTGTCTTCGACGGCGCTGGGGTATCCGTATTCGTTAAGCTGCTTTCCATCGGCATCAACGAACACCGGGGCCAAGGGAAGGAAGTTCTCGAAATACAATCCGCCCTTTGATTTGTCGCCGTCGACGTACCACATGTCGGACTCGCCGCTTGGCTTGCCGTGATCAGTGCTCGATCCAGCTTCCAGATAGATCGGATTGGTGTTTGCCGCAGGCTCGAGTTTCTTCGCGGGGGCGCTAGCCGAGCTAGCGGATGCACTCGACCCTGCGGATGCGCTGCTTGATTTTCCTCCGCCGCAAGCGGTAAGTCCAAATGCGAGGACTGCCGTCAAAGCGGCGATGGCCAAAACCATGAGGGGTTTTTGCGCCGTGCGCTCGCGCGACTTCAATGCAGTTGATTGTTTCATGGCTGCTCCTATCATTCTCGTCCGTCCTTTGATTGTAGGAAAGCGGGCGTCCAGCCGCGAGGTCTTCGCGTCCATGCGAAGTGGGGCAAATGCGCCTTCTGTCCCATTCTTCGTTCATTGTGAATGCTCGGCTTTGGTTTGCTCGCGCGCGTTTCATGGGGTAATGTTTGTTCCCGTTGTTCGTCACGAAAGAGAGCCAGTTTCATGTTCAAGATCAATCATGCCATCCTCCACGTATTCGATTTCATTTCGTGTGTGAACGTGTACTCTCAGGAGGAGCTTGACCTTTCGGATAAGAACGTGAAGTCGTATGTGCAGCGTGTCGCTAAGCATGCGCTGGGCAATATCGACAACAAAAGGGGCGAGTTCGAGCCCGAGAGCGGTTTTAAAAACGAACTTTCCGATTACCTGAACGGGCATAACGACTTCATCGACTTGTCGCTGATGATTGCTGAATTCATCGGAAGCGAGCTCGGCCGCATGGAGCATCCGGTTTCCAGTGACTTGCTCGTTGTCGATTTCGAGGACACGCCAAAGGCCCCTAAGGTTTCCGCTGAGGATTTGGAAGAAATGTCCGAGGAGGAGGCTGCGGCTGCTCAGGCCGAGCTTGATGCCGCGTATGCGGGACGTAGCGCCCGCTACTTCGGATTGTTGTTGCTTGAGAGCAAGCCAGCTTTCATGCATGAAGTTGGTAGGGGCGACGACGGCTCTTCGGTGAATCGCATCGAGCGCCATCATGCCATTTTGCCGAGCCCCTCCCAAAAGATTTCTTCGTTTGCGCTGGTGGATGTTCGCAACATGTCGGTTCAGTTCGTTGACAAAGCCCGCGAAATCGCAGGTGAGGAGCGCTGGCTTATCCCTCAAGGCCTGCTTCAGTGCACGATGGAGGCTTCCAGTAAGGAGCTCATCGATACCACGATGCGTTTGGTTGAGGAAGTTGCCACCGAATACGGCGCCAATGCGGCAATCGCCACTGCGAAAGCGAAAGCGTATGTCGCAGAGAATGCCGACGACTCCGATGAGGTTCCGTTTGACGAGTTCGTCGAAGAGGTTTTCGAAGACGAGGGTCCGCGCCGAAGTTTCGTCGAGGCTGCTCAGCGGGAGAATCTCCCCGATCATGCTCCTGTTGAGCGCGCGGTTGCCAAGCGTGTGACGCGCAATCATAAGATTCGCACCGACACGGGAATCGAGATCACGTTCCCGGCCGAATATGCGCAGAACCCCGAGTTCATCGAGTTCACGAGCGCGGCCAACGGCCTTATCCGCATCGAGCTTAAGAACATCGGAAGCATCGAGAACAAGTAGCTAAACGAAAGAGCCAGTTGCAAATTTGCAACTGGCTCTTGTTTTGCAGCAGCCGAGCGCGCTTCCTCGGAAGCGCAGCGACAGCTGCCATTTAAGGCTGCCTACGCCCTTTGGCAACGCCGCCGATCGCGTATATGGCTTCGCCTATACGCGCCGCGGCTGACTAAATCCTGAGCAACGCCGCTGATCGTTTATTTGGCGATGCCAAATAAACGCCACGGCTGCCTAGACCAGCTTACCTTTGCAGTGGTCGATCATGTGCTGGATGATCTGGGCGTCCCAGTCGCTCATTTCCTTCTTGCGGTGCACCAGCTTGCCATCCTTGATCTCGTCGAACTCGATGGTGCAGCGAGCGAAGCGGGTGACCTTCGAAGGTTCGTCGCGGGTGATGCAGCCTTCCTCAACCTTGAAGGCGCCCAGTGCGCGCTTCATCATGGGGTTGAACATGACGTGCGGGTTCTCGTTCGCGTCAAGGTAGGCGCATGCGCACTTCGTCACGCCGATCTGGTTTGCGGCCAGGCATGCGGCATCTTCGTGTGCGGCAAGCGTGTCAAGCAGATCCTGCGCAAGCTCAGCGTCTTCGGCGGTCGCGGGGGTGCAAGGAGTGCTCAAGATCTCCTCGTCGCGTACAAGCTCTTTGATCATGATATCCCTCTCTAATAGGCGCTTTTCGCGCCGTGGATTTCTTTCAGTGACGAGCGAGATTGTACCACGCCAATCGCGTGTCGCGCTTCGTTATGGTATCCTGTGGACGTGCTGTGACTGACGGAATAACGTGGCTACCACGGGGGAGCAGCGCAACATACAAGCCGACCGTCTGGGCAAGTCACTGCATAAGCAGGGGCTTGCCTTTTTTCGTTGGGGCGAACAGTTAGACAGAAAGGAAGCGCATGCAGAATCTGGTCGATATCCTTAAGGGCAATCCTTATCCCGGCCGAGGCATTGTGGTGGGTAAGGACCGCGTGTACTACTTCATCATGGGGCGCAGCGAGAACAGCCGCAACCGCGTGTTCGTGAAAACTGAGGACGGTATCCGCACCGAGGCCCACGATCCTGCGAAGCTGGTTGACCCTAGCTTGATCATCTATCATCCCGTGCGCACGATGGGCGAGAAGCTGGTGGTCACCAATGGCGATCAGACCGACACTATCGTCGACGCAGGCGATTTCCGCGCGGGCTGCATGAAGCGCGAATTCGAGCCCGATGCCCCGAACTTCACCCCGCGTATCTCCGCCGTCATCAACGAGGACGGCTCGTTCGAGATCTCCATCCTGAAGCATCAGCAGAACGGTCGTTGCCTGCGTGAGTTCTTCGCTTATGAGGGTGTTGACGAAAGTTGCGGCTACTTCATTTCCACCTATCAGGGCGACGGCAACCCGCTGCCTACCTTCGCCGGCGAGCCCATTGAGGTTGCCTTGGGCACCCCCGAAGAGATCTGGGCGGCTTTGAATCCCGACAACAAGGTCTCGCTTTACGCGAACGTCGCTGGCGACATCACCATCTTCAACAAGAATCTGGGGGACTAAACGATGAACGAGCTCGAGCTTAAGTACGGCTGCAACCCTAATCAGAAGCCTGCACGTATCTTCATGAAGGACGGATCCGACCTGCCCGTCACGGTGCTGAATGGCCGTCCTGGCTACATCAACTTCCTGGATGCCTTCAATTCTTGGCAGCTGGTTCGCGAGCTGAAGGCTGCAACCGGCCTTCCTTCGGCGGCCTCCTTCAAGCATGTTTCTCCTGCTGGTGCCGCCGTTGCTCATCCGCTGACTGACATCGACAGGCAGATGTACTTCGTCGACAACGTTCCTGCCGACTACGAGCTTTCTCCCATTGCCACGGCTTACATCCGCGCTCGCGGCGCCGACAGGCTTTGCAGCTACGGCGACTGGGCTGCTCTTTCCGATGTGTGCGACGCCGATGTTGCCAACTACCTGAAGTGGGAAGTCTCCGACGGCATCATCGCTCCGGGCTTCACCGACGAGGCGCTTGAGATCTTGAAAACCAAGAAGGGCGGCAAGTACAACGTCATCCAGATCGACCCGGACTACGTGTGCGCTCCCATTGAGTGCAAAGACGTGTTCGGCGTGACGTTCGAGCAAGGCCATAACGACTTCGCAATCACCCCTGACCAGCTCGACAACATCGTCACTCAGAACAAAGAGCTCACTGATCAGGCGAGGATCGACATGGTGGTGGCTCAGATCACGCTGAAGTACACCCAGTCGAACTCCGTGTGCTACGTGAAGGACGGCTTGGCAATCGGCGTCGGCGCCGGCCAGCAAAGCCGCATCCATTGCACGCGTCTTGCCGGCAACAAGGCTGACAACTGGTATCTGCGCCAGCACCCGAAGGTTTTGGGCCTGAAGTTCGTCGAGGACATTCGTCGTCCGAATCGCGACAACGCCATCGATGTTTACACGTCTGACGAGTACGAGGACGTTTTGGCTGATGGCGAGTGGCAGAAGTGGTTCACCGAGCGCCCTGAGCCTTTGACCTTGGCCGAGAAGAAAGAGTGGATCGCGCAGCAGTCCGATGTCACCCTTGGCTCCGACGCATTCTTCCCGTTTGGCGATAACGTCGAGCGCGCTCATAAGTCCGGCGTCAAGTACATTGTCGAGCCTGGTGGCTCCATGCGCGACGACGACGTCATCGAGACGGCCGACAAGTACGGCATCGCCATCGCATTCACGGGCATGCGCTTGTTCCATCACTAAGATCGGGTCGTGTGGCCAACCGCGAATCCCCCTATCTATGCGAAGCGCCGTTGATCAAGCTGATCGGCGGCGCTTTATCATTGCGTTGAAGGAGAGGATGCCGATTGTCGCGGCAACGGTGTCAACCAGCCAGTCGGCGGGATCGCAGCTGCGTCCTGGCACGAAGAGCTGGTGGAACTCATCGGTGGCGCCATATGCGCTTGCGAGGGCGATGGCCAGGACGATGATGGCGATAGCCGATGCCTTGCGCTTGCCAAGCGTTTTCGTAAGCGCGTTTTGCAGCGCTAGGCCGAAGACGAAGAACTCGCAGAAGTGACCGACGGGGCTTACGTCGACATCGTGTCCCGCGATCGCAAACGCAGCTTGACTTAGCGCGTTCTTGATAACGGTGAAGATGCCGGTGTTGTTGTCGATCTCAAAGCCGCTACGAGCGCTCATCACGAAGACGAACATGGCCATGAAGGCTACGGCAAGCCAAGAGAACAGCAGGGCATTGCTTTCGAGTTTTGATTTCAGTCGATTCATATCTTCGAGTCTAGTGGGAAAAGGGGTCGCGTGTCTGCGCCGTCACGATAACGTCATAGCGCACGGCTTTCCCCGAAACGGAATAACTTGGTTTGACTCCTGCAAGATGAGGGCCTTTCGCGGGGCGCTTGATCACGATCTTGCTGGGATTGGCAGAAAATGCAGCTTTCAGCAGGGGCTCTTCTTCCGAGCAAGGCGACTCCAGTTCATGCAGAAGCTGGAACTTCTTCTTCACCGACGCGCTTTTTGTTCGCTTGGGGAACATGGGGTCAAGCAGGATCACGTCGAATTTTTGGTTGGGACGGGCGTTCGCCCATTCGCCAAGCGCTGTGATGCTGTCTTCGGTTGCAAGTAACATGCGGGAGGCGATTTCGGCGGTTGCCGGGTCGTTTTGCGCGCGGGTAAGCGCGTCGGCAAGGAGGGCGGCGATCGTTTCGTCGCGCTCGAACATGACCACATCGAATCCTGCGGCAGCAAGAAGGAACGAGTCTTCGCCGAGTCCCGCGGTGGCGTCGATTGCAAGGGGGAGGCGGACGTTTTCGCCAGCGGCATCCTCGCTCGAGCGTTTGATTTTCGCTGCCTTGATCAGGAGCTCCGTCTGCAGTTTTCCGGGTTTCACGCGCTTGAGCATCTTCGAGAAATCGCCCCGAAGCTCCATGCCCTCGCCTACAAGGGTAAGTCCATTTGGGGTTTGCTCCAAAGACACCGCAAGCTGCGATTCGGGTTGCGCGTGTTTGATTGATGCAAGCTCATTTATCATTTGCCCAGAACTCACTCGTTGCCTAGCTTTTTTCTGCTAGCTCGTTATTCTAGGTGACATGAATGATTAGATATCGGTAAGAAAGCGAACGACAGTTGAATAACGAAAAAAGGAAGTCGAGGTTTCATTACGCATACCTCGTTCTACTAGCGTGCGTTATCGTGACCGGTCTGCCCGGCGCCATGATCATGAATTGCCCCGGAGTGTTCTTCACGCCCGTGTCAAATTACTTCGGTGTGCCCAAAGCCGAGTTCACGCTTTATTTCAGCATCATCAATATCACGGCGATGGTGTATCTTCCACTGTGCGGCAAGATCATGGATCGCGTGAACCTGCGATACTTCATGTCCGTCGCTGTTCTTCTTGCGGGCGTCACGTACATCCTCATGTCTTCTTTCACGGCAATTTGGATGTTCTACGCTGCCGGGGTTGTTTTGGGCATCGCTCTAACGCCGATCATGTTCTTGGGCACGCCTTTGCTCATGGATCGCTGGTGCGTGAAGAACGTCGGTCTCTTTATTGGCATCGGCGCGGCGGCTTCCGGCATCGGCGGTGCGATTTTCAACATCGTTGGCGCGTCGCTGTGCTCTCTTTCGGTTGAAGGTTGGCGCACGGGCTACTTCGTTTTCGGCTGCCTGATTCTTGTCGTTGCGCTTCCGTTTGCATTCTTCTTCATGCGCAGCCGGCCCTCCGATCTGGGTATGCTGCCTTTTGGCGCCGAGGAGCAGCCTGAAAAGCAGGCGTCTGGGGAAGTTGTCGCAGCGCCTGTGCTGGGTGTCTCCGCCAATGCAGCAACTAAGACCATGGCGTTCTTGGCTATCGCGATGTTCTCGTTCGTGCTGTCGATTTGCCAGACGGTGTACCAGTATTTCGCGTCGTACTGCCAGGCGTCGACTATCTCCGAGGTTGTCGCGTCGGCGGGAGCGGTTGCTGCTGCGTGCATGATCGGTCAGGCGTTAGGAAAGGTGTTCTTGGGGTCGCTGTCCGACCGTCACCCCAAGCTTGGCATTGGCGTTGGCGTCGCTTGCGGAATCGCCGGCCTTTTGATCATGTGGCTTGCTCCATTCGGTTTGGTTGCGGTGGTTATCGGGTCGTTCCTGTTCGGTGGCTTGTATTCCTGCAATGCCGTTCATGCTCCGCTCCTGCTTCGCTCGGTTTTCGGATCGCGTTGCTTTGGCGAGCTCAATTCGCGTCGAATCGTGTTCGTGACGTTGTCCTTTGCGTTTGCGACCGAGTTCTGGGGCGTCATCGTCGATATGCCCAATGGCTACGATCTCATGTTCATCGCGGCGATTGCTTTTTCGCTTCTTTGCGGCGCGCTCGGACTGTTCGCTTGCTCGAAGATCGGCGCCTATGAATGGACCGAGAAGTAAGGTTCGGTTCAGCGTCATCTGGCTGCTCCAGCTCAAAACAAGAACGCCCCATCCCATAGTGTCGGACGTGCGCGGTCCGAGCGTGGGGTGGGGCGTTTCTCCTGTCTAGAGAGTAGCTATTAGCGAAGGAGCCCTTCGGCGATGGCCACCCAATAGGCTGCTCCTGGCACCAAAGCCTTTTCATTGAAGGCGTAGCCGGGGTTATGGTTCACCTTTGAATCGCCGATTCCCAGGAAACCGTAGAAACTGGGGACGTGGTCGCCGTAGAAGGCGAAATCTTCGCTGGCCATTTCTTTGAATCCGACAGGGTCGACGTTGTCGCTGCCCAGGCGCGGCGTGAGGATGCCAACCAGGCGATCGTGCAGCGCCGCGTCGTTAACCACCACAGCTCCATGGCGGATATGTTGGAATTCAGCACTCGCCCCATAGGAAGCTGCTTGCATTTCGGCAATGGTTTTCACATGGTTGAGGATGACCTCGCGGCCTTCGTGCGTTGCCGATCGAATGGACAAGTCGAGCGTCGCCTCGTTGGGGATGATGTTCTCGGCGGTGCCAGCTTGGAACTTCCCGACAGTGATGACGCCGGTGTCGCGCGGATCGAGATTACGCGAGATCACGCTTTGAAGAGCCATGACAATGGAAGATGCGGCAACGATGGGGTCGCATCCGGCGTGGGGGAATGCGCCATGCGCACCTTTACCGTGAACGATGATGCGAACGTGGTCAGAAGCAGTAAGAATGGGGCCGGCGCCTAAATAAACCTTGCCGGTTGGATATGAGGGCGAGTTGTGAAGGCCGAACATGGCTTCAACGGGGAAGCGCTCGAACAGGCCGTCGTCGATCATCTTTTGTGCGCCTGAGAAGTTTTCTTCGGCGGGCTGGAAAACTAGGGTTAAAGTTCCGTTGAAATTTCCTGATTCGGCGAGATAGTGTGCGGCTCCTAGCAGCATGGCCATATGGCCGTCGTGACCGCACATATGCGAAACGCCGGGGGTTTTGCTGGTTATTCTACAGGTTCCGTCTTCTTGGACGGGCAGTGCATCCATATCGGCTCGCAGGCCGATGGAATGAGCGCCCGAGCCGCGTTTCAATGTGGCGACAACGCCGTTCTCGCCGACGTTTCGGGTGACGTCGTAACCCCACGATTCAAGAAGATCGGCAACGTAGGCTGCGGTATTGACCTCATGACCAGAAAGCTCTGCGTTTTCATGTAGCCAGGCAAACCATTCCTTCATGTTTGGTTCGATTTTGACAAGCTCGGCAAACAGGTTCTCGTCCATTGCGGATTCCTTTCAGACGTTTCCTTACCGATGAGTATACGGCTTACGAAGAAGCGTTAACACGCATTTCATCTTTGGCCGCCGATCATCTGCTATATTTTATCTTTCTGAAAATGCGCCGTCGTTTCGGGTTGACGGGAGAGTCGTTGCTGTGCGGCCGTCAACTGAACCTCGACGCGCTTTGAAAGAAGGCGCGAATGGATTTCGTTTCGGTTTTGAATAGCATTGACGCGGCAATTTGGGGTCCGCCGTTGATCATCTTGCTCTTGGGGTGCCACCTGTACACCACGTACAAGACGAAGTTCATCCAGCGTAAGCTCCCTCTTGCTTTGAAATTGTCCCTGACCAGCGACGATAAAGCCGAAGGCGACCTGAGCAACTTTGGCGCCATGGTCACTTCTTTGGCCTCGACGCTTGGTACGGGCTCTATCGTTGGTGTGGCCACCGCAATTTTGTCGGGCGGCCCGGGTGCCGTGTTGTGGATGTGGCTGACGGGCATTTTGGGTATGGCCACCAAGTACGTCGAGGTGTTTGCGTCCATGAAATACCGCGTTAAGGACGTGCGCGGCGAGATGATGGGCGGCGCCATGCATGTCTGGGAGCAGCGCTTCAAGCGCGAGGACGGAACGGTGCCGTGGTGGGCGAAGTTCATGGCCATCTGGTTTTCGGTGTTCGCGCTGTTCTCTATCTTCGGCATCGGCTACGCCGTGCAAACCAGCTCCATCACTAGCGTTTTCCAGGTGAACCTGGGCGTCGAGCCCTGGGTTGTCGCCTCTATCGTGTGCGGTAGCGCTTTGATCATCATTTACGGTGGTCTTCAGCGTATCTCGTCTATTTGCGAAAAACTGGTGCCGATCATGGGTGCTGCCTATATTTTGGGCTGCATCTACATTCTTATCTGCAACGCTCCGCTTTTGTGGGACACCGTGGTTCTGATTTTCGAATGCGCCCTGACGCCTAAGGCCGCATTCGGCGGCGCGGTGGGCAGCGGTATTATGATGGCGCTGCAGTTCGGATGCGCGCGCGGTCTTTTCTCGAACGAGGCCGGTCTTGGCACGCAGCCTATCATCGCCGCCGCAGCGTCTTCCAAGAACCCGGCGCGTCAGGCGTTGGTTGCCATGACCAGTGTGTTCTGGTGCACCGTTGTCATCTGCCTGCTTACGGCGTTCGTTATCGTCAGCACCATGATTGCGCATCCCACTTTGGTTACCGATATGCATGTGACTAACGGCGCGTCTTTGGCCAACGCGGTGTTCAGCACCATTCCTTATGTGGGCACGCCTATTTTGATGCTGGGAATTCTTACGTTCGCGTACTCAACCATCCTTGGTTGGAGCTATTACGGCGATCGTGTGGTCACGTACCTGTTCGGCCGTCGCCATGTGTCGCTTTACCTTGCGCTTTGCATTTGCGCGGGCTTTTTGGGAGGCATTGGCGTGGGCGATGTCGCATGGACGGCGACCGACATCGCCAATGCGCTTATGGCTTTGCCGAATATCCTGATGGTCTTCCTTATGGCGGGTATCGTCGGCAAAGAAACGCAGCACTACGTGTACGATGGCAACATCGATGAGGAAGTGGACGACGAGATCCATACCCTCGAAGATCAAAGCGTTTTCGTTCGTAAGAAGGCTTAGTAGCAGACGGTATTCGTTCAAAGGTGTGGTTGCGTCCTTTGGCGTTCGCTAGTCTTCTTGTCGCCTGGGCTACAGTTAGGCCCGCCACGGGAATCCGATGATCGGATCGTCGTGGCGGCCCTTTTTCGCAGCCGCTTTTTGTATTTTCGCTCTGTGCGAATGGGACTCTCGCTCGTTGCGGCTTCGTCGCTTACAGGCTCTTAAGCGCCTGATCGAGGTCTTCCAGAATGTCGTCGGTGTCTTCAAGTCCGCAGCTGAAGCGCACGAGGTTGGGCTCGACTCCTGCCGCTTGAAGCTCTTCGTCGGTCATCTGGCGATGCGTGGTTGATGCGGGATGCAAGCAGCATGTATGCGAATCGGCAACGTGGGTTTCGACCTGCGCGATTTTCAAGCGCGACATCAGGGCCTCGGCTTGGTCGCGGCCGCCTGCCACGCCAAAGCTCACTACGCCGCACGAGCCGTTGGGCAAGTACTTCTGCTGAAGGGCGTGATAGCGGTCGCCCGGCAAATCAGGATAGCGCACCCATTCGACAAGTGGGTTGGCTTGCAGGAACTGCGCCACCGCCAAGCCGTTTTTGCAATGCTGCGCCATGCGCACGTGAAGGCTTTCAAGACCAAGCGCAAGGTAGAAGGCGTTTTGGGGCGACTGGATAGATCCGAAGTCGCGCATCAGCTGCGTAGTCGCCTTGGTGATGAATGCGCCTTCTTTGCCGAATTTCTCGGCAAAGACTACGCCGTGGTAGCTTTCGTCAGGCGTGCAGAAATCCGGGAACTTGTCTGCGTGTGCAAGCCAGTCGAAATTGCCGCCGTCGACGATGGCGCCGCCCAATGCGGCAGCATGGCCATCCATGTACTTAGTGGTGGAGTGCGTCACGATATCGGCGCCCCATTCGATAGGCCTGCAGTTAATGGGCGTTGCGAACGTGTTGTCAACAATCAGCGGCACGTCGTGCGCATGAGCCGCTTTTGCGAACTTCTCAATATCCAAAACGGCAAGAGCGGGATTTGCGATCGTTTCTCCGTATACGGCCTTAGTGTTCGGACGGAATGCAGCCTCAAGTTCTTCTTCGGTGCAGTCGGGTGATACGAACGTGGTTTCAAGCCCCATGCGTTTCATGGTGACGGCCAGCAGGTTGTAGGAGCCGCCGTAAATGGCCGAACTTGCCACAACGTGATCGCCGTTTGCCGCAAGGTTGAACAAGGCGAAGAAATTCGCCGCCTGGCCCGACGAGGTGAGCATGGCGCTGGTGCCGCCTTCAAGTTGAGCGATGCGCGCGGCAACGGTGTCATTCGTGGGGTTTTGCAGGCGAGAGTAGAAATAGCCTGACTCTTCAAGATCGAAGAGCTTTCCCATTTGGGCGGACGTGTCGTATTTGAACGTGGTTGATTGCACGATGGGGATCTGACGAGGTTCTCCGCTGTTCGGCGAGTAGCCGCCCTGTACGCACGTGGTGCCGATCCTGGTCATTTGAAGCCTCTTTTCATTGTGGATTGATGCCGGCCCTTTGGCGAATGCTCAATGCTTTAACGGGCCTCCATTCATGGCTGGAATACTAGCAGAACGAGGCGGCGCTAAAAGTTTCTGCGAAGGAACTGCGCTTACGCCTTTTCAATATCTGGATAGTTGCATAACAGATAACCGGGCTCCGCGGTAGCAAGCTAACTAACTGCATGGTAGACAATCTGGCTCTGGGGTAGCGAGTGATCTCTTTAGTGCGCTGTAGTCAACTTCGGTTAATCCGATGCAAACAAACATAATTCGTTAAAATACTGTGAAGGGAAGGGTTAAATGGCCATTCATGCACCTTGAAACACCACGTCAGCCTATTATTCTCATCGCGCAATCGCGTAGCATGCCATCACCCCGAGACATTTGATGGCAGGCATCCCTAGTTAACAAGGAGAGAGTTACATGCAGGACGGCACTAAATCGCCGACTCGATGGGTTGTGCTATTCACGTTGGTGGTGGGCATGATCGTCATGAACATCGGAAACTTCGTGTTTTCGACGAACCCAGGTCCTATGATGGCGAAGTACAACATGGATCAAGCGCAGCTTACGGCGCTGACCACCATCTCACTTTTGCCAGGCGCCTTTTTCAGCATCGTTTTGGGCAATTTCTTCGATAAGAAGGGTCCAAAGGCCGTGCGTTTCGTAGGCGCGGCTATGATCGCTGCTGCTGCTTTGTGCCAGTTGACTCGTGTGTACGTCGACAGCTATGGCGTGCTTGTCGTGCTCACGTTCCTTTCTGGATCGTTGTTCTTGCCTACGCAGGTTCTTCCTGCGAAATTGATCGGCGCATGGTTCGATGCCAAAGAGGGAAGCCTTGCCATGGGCATTTATTCCGCAGCGGCAGGTACTGGTGTTCTTCTTGCGTTCGGTTTGGCAGCAGTGGTTCCTGATACGTTCATGTCGTTGATGATCTGCTTCTTGGCATTTGTTCTGGTCGCTGTTCTGTGGGTTTTCTTCGGCAAGCTTCCCGAGGGCGCTCCTCAGGCCTCCGCGCAGCCAGAAGCGGGCGAAGGTGGTTTTAAGGCGCTTCTTAAGAGCAAGAATCTTTGGATGGTCATGCTGTGCAACGGCATCGCGTGTTCTATGCCAACCCTTTTAAACAGTTATTTAGTGAATGTGCTTTTGGCGAAGGGCATGACAGCTGAAGTCGCAGCGCTTCTGGGTATGGTCCTTAGCGCGTTCATGATCGTCGGTTCTATTGTTCAGGGTTCAATCGTTGCGAAACTTGGCAAGATGAACAAAGAATATTTGATCGCATGCGGTTTGGCCGGCGTTCTGCTTTTCGCGGTTTACCCTGCTCCCAATGATGCTCTGACCATCTTCTTCCTGTGTACTGGCGGCTTCTGTGCCGCGGGTGGCCTAGCTGTCAATTTCGGCCGCGTGAGTCTGCTTCCCTTGACCGGCGATTTCGGCCCTGAGAGTATTGGCGCTGCGGGCGGTATGGTCAATACTGCTATGGGCTTGCTCAGCTTCGTTTTGCCTACGTTGGTTGCCTCCATTTTCGGCGCGAATTACTTCGCCGTGTTCGCTACCATTGGCGCGTTCTTCATCCTGATTGCCATCGTCGGCGGTTTGATCATCCCGGAGCTTGGTGAGAAGGGCGAGCTTGCCCAGAAAGCCAAGCAGCAGCAGTAAGCCCTTCGGGTTTGAAGTTGGGGATGGTCGTTTTTCCAACCTGGGATATTCGTCAAATCATCGTCTCTCGTTGCGTTTTGTCAGCCGTTCGCCTCGTGTAAGGCGGGCGGCTGATTTTTGTTCTGCTCGTTTGTTGTTCGTGGCTGATGAGTATGCCAAAATGGCTGAGGTATGCTTCCGGTATTTCGATGAGGGACTTTGGGAGGGGTTTATGGTTAAACAGATGCCGCATGAGTTCGACGCCGGCATGAAAGTCACAAGGAACGGCCGCTTCTCGCAAGCGGTGTTCAATTCTTATGACATCCCGTTTGACGATATCTATGAGTCCCTTATCAAACAGGGCTACATTCCTGGCGTTCACATCAAGACCGTCGTCTTCGACCTTACGGGCAAGGACGTCGATCGTGACGCTATCAAGGAGGCAGCGGAAACGCTTAACGAGGGGCGCGCATACGTGCGCTTCGTTGGCGACTTCATGGTGATTTTCTTGTACACGAAGGTTGCCCGCGACTTCACCACCATCTCCCACGATCGCATCATGTCTTCGCTCGACGAGACCATCCATCGTCCGTTCGATGTTCTGTGCGGTATTTCGCAGATGTTTGAGGACCTGCATGAGGCGGGGAGCGCATTCAAGCAGGCCCTTTATGCGCTTGAATATCGCGATTTCTATCGACGTGAAATGCGCATCATGCGTGAGGAGCATTACGAGGAGATTGCTGCGGGCGCTGCGTTCGAGCAGGTCGTTCCGTATTATCTTGTCGAGGAAAGTTGTGTCGACACCGCTTTCGTCGACTTCTGCCTTTCCCAGGCTTTTTTGACGACCATTCTGGCCGACGACATTCGAAATAACACCAAGAACTTCCAGATCTTGTGGTTCTACTTGGCCTACGAATGCAACGCCTCGTCGGTGGGGCGCCGTATGTTCATGCATCGCAACTCGGTTCTGTACCACTTGAAGCAAATGGAGAAGCGCTACGACTTCAGTCTTGAGCGCAGGTACTTCCGCGAAAAGCTGATGCTCGACTTCAGGTTGGTTTTCATGAACCTGAGCGAGGCGTCTTTGAACACGCTGTTCGAGAACTAATCTCTCTTGACGGTTCAAGCAATTGAGTGCGAGCCGGCGATCATACCTTCGTCTGAAACCAAACAAGGCGCCTGATAAGGCGCCTTGTTTGGTTCGAAAATCGCGATTCGGGCTGCGATGCGTTAAAGCACTGTCTGGATGACCTGCGGGCGGAATCCCGCCGCATCAAGAGCGTCGATGATTTCCTGTTTATGTTCGGTGCCGAACGATTCGATGGTCAGGCGCAGTTCAACGCCATCGTTGCGGTTGATGTTCACGAACTGGTTGTGCTCGATGCGAATCACGTTGCCCTTGTGCTGGGCGATGGTGCTTGAGACGGCAACCAGCTGGCCGGGCGTATCGGGGAGCATCGTGGATACTGTGAAAATACGGCCACGTGCGATAAGGCCGTGCTGGATCACCGAGCTCATGGTGATGACGTCCATGTTTCCGCCCGACAGGATGCTGACAACCTTCTTGCCTTCGGCGGGAAGGTGCTTCAATGCAGCAACGGTAAGCAAGCCGGAGTTCTCAACCACCATCTTGTGGTTTTCGACCATGTCCAAGAAACATTCGATAAGCTCGTCGTCTTCGATGGTGATGATGTCGTCGATGTTTTGCTGGATGTAGGGGAAGATCTTGTCGCCCGGTTCCTGAACGGCGGTGCCGTCCGCAATGGTAGAGACGTGGGGGAGCTTCACGACGTGGCCCGCTTCGAGCGACGCCTTCATGCACGCGGCGCCCGCAGGCTCAACGCCGATAACCTTGATATGCGGGTTCAGCAGCTTTGCAAGCGTGCTGACACCGGTAGCCAAACCACCGCCTCCGATGGGAACAAGCACGATATCGACCAGGGGAAGTTCCTGAACGATCTCCATCATGATCGAACCTTGACCGGTGGCAACGGCGGGATCGTTGAAGGGGTGCACGAACGTGTAACCTTCTTCTTCGGCAAGCTTCGCTGCGTATTCGGCAGCTTCGTCGTAAACGTTGCCATGCAAAATGACTTCCCCGCCGTAGTGCTTAGTGCGTTCGATCTTGATAAGCGGGGTGGTAACCGGCATGACGATCTTCGCTTTCACGCCGTAGCGCGTTGCGGCGAAGGCGACTCCTTGCGCATGGTTGCCTGCGCTAGCGGTGATCAGGCCGCGGCTTCGTTCTTCGTCGGTGAGCGTTGAGATCTTGTAGTAGGCGCCGCGAACCTTATAGGCGCCCGTGCGCTGCATATTCTCGGGCTTGAAGTAGACTTTGTTGCCGGTAGCGTCGCTGAAGTGAGGGCTGTAGATGAGCTTGGTTTTCTCGGTTGCTTCTTTAACTTTGGTCGAGGCTTCTTCGAACGCCTCGAGAGTCAGCATCTCGGTCATGCTCAATCCCCTTACTTTGTTATTGCGAGGGCGCGCCTTTCTGACGATTTCCTTGAAAGGAAGCGATCGTGCGCCCTATTCAGCAGCTTGCAGTGGCATAGTATACCCAGTCAAACGTTAACCATTGGAAACAATTAATCGTCATGTAATCGTCGCATGTCGGCGACGTCTTAGAGGAAGGCTCATCATGGATACCATCGCCACAACCGAAGCTCCTGCCGCAATCGGTCCTTACGTTCAGGGCAATATCGTGGGGAACGTGCTGTTCGCTTCGGGCCAGATCGCGCTCGACCCGGCAACGGGCGAGTTGGTGGGAAGCGACATCGTTTCGCAAACCGCGCAGGTCATGAAGAACATTGCTGCTCTTTTGAAGGCTGCCGGAACCGATTTCGATCACGTGGTGAAAACCACCTGTTTCCTCGACGACATCGACGACTTCGCCGCGTTCAATGCCGAATACGCAAAGTCTTTCACGGACTCGAAACCCGCTCGTTCCTGCGTTGCCGTTGACAAGCTCCCTAAAGGCGCTCTTGTCGAAGTCGAGGTCATTGCTCAAATCGCATAACGGGCGGTCGTGGGGTATTAGCCAAGTTGACGGTTTGCCAAACGAGAGCGGGCGGCGGATCGTTTTGCGCTACCATAGCGTCTTATGAAATCATCCCGCGTTCTTACGCGGAGCGATTGGAGGACTTATGGCCGACGTTAACGGTCTTGTTGAATTAGACGACGTGTACCTTCCGTTTGAGCTTGGCAAGGAAGACGCTATTCTGGCGTATAAAGACTTCAAGCACGGGAAGATCTTCGCGCCTCGTATTTTCCGCAACAAGCAGCATTATGAGCAGATGACCAAGGTATATCTTCCCCTTTGGCTGTTCGAGGGAGAGGCTTCTTTCTCGACGCGGTACGAAGGCCGCAAGGTGCGTAAGTATACCGAGCAGGCAGGCGAAGGCGAGCAGGAAATCACAGAAACTGAAATCTTCGACGTCAAGCGTGAAGGAACCGTCACCATCGACGGCGTTCTGATTCCGGCTACCAGTACGGTGCCCGAGGTCAATTTCGTGCGCATGATGCCCTTCGATTTGGAGTCGGCCGTTTCCGAGGCGCCCAGCAACGATAAGGCGCTTCCCGCCGATAGGGCGCTTGAGGTTGCTCGCGCAGAAGCGGAAGAGAAGATGACCGAACTTGCGGCAGCTCATGTTGCCGGTACGGTGAAGGGCTTTAACGAGTCGTCCGAGAAGGAAACGTCCATCACCTCGAAGGTCACTTCGGCCAGGAAAGTGTACGTTCCCGTTTGGATGCTCGATACCGATTGGAAGGGTAAGAATTATCAGTTCACGATGAACGGCGAAAGCGGCAAGGTTGCCGCTGAGCTCCCCGTGGCGCTTTCAAGCGTTATCACTTCCTTGGTTGCCCTTTTCGTTCTCACATTCGTTCTGGTTACCTATTCGGATGCCACGTCGTGGCACATCGTTGGCTTGCCGGCGAAGATCATCATGTACCTGGTTTTGCCGTCCTTCGTTGCGGGCACGCTTACTTTCAGCTATTACAACCAGATCGCGATGGTCAATAAACCGAAGCCGCCCACACCGAACAAGCCGGGCTTCGCGTTGGAGCTCACCTCTTCATCAGACGAGGTCGTCGACGTTCAAACTGAATCGCGTAAGAAGCGCGGTCATCTTGGCGGGGGCGTGTTCTAATCTTGTTCGTTCTTTCGTGGCCCGCATGCGGGCCACTGTTGATTGATCGCGGGGAGTTGGTTTCAAGGGTGAAGGATCGTAAATCGTACGAACGCAAGGTCGTCTCACAGATGATCGGCATTTATTGTCACGATAAGCATAGAACGCCGAAGGGTTCGCTGTGCCAGGAGTGCTCCGAACTTAACGAGTTCGCTCATATGCGAATCGAGAAGTGCCGCTATGGAGCGCAGAAGACGTTCTGTTCCAACTGCCCTACTCACTGCTATCGACCCGACATGCGCGAGCGCATTCGCGTGGTCATGCGTTACTCGGGCCCGCACATGTTGCTGCACCATCCCATAGCGGCCATCCATCACCTGTATTTAACTAAGCGTGAAAAGAGAAGCGCACGTCAGCAACAGGATGCGTTAGACTAAATCTATTGGTTTATGAAGCTGCGTAACGGAGGTCAACGTGATACGCATCATCACCGATTCGGTGGCGTCTATCCCCAAGGCGCTTGCCGAGGAACTCAACATCAAGGTCGTGTCGCTGTATGTCAATCGCGATGGCGTTGAGTATCGCGATGCCGATATGGATCATGACGAGTTCTATCGCGACATCTACGATATGGTCAACAACATCCCGATC
Organism: uncultured Coriobacteriaceae bacterium; assembly: GCA_937937585.1. Lineage (GTDB taxonomy): Bacteria > Actinomycetota > Coriobacteriia > Coriobacteriales > Eggerthellaceae > UMGS1502. The sequence goes on along the minus strand of CALDCB010000011.1, from coordinate 218,404 downwards.
TCAAGCCAGCCCTCTCAGCTTGAGATGGAAGAAGCTTTCGAGGAGGCTGCCAAAGCCGGCGATTCCGCGTTGGGCATTTTCCTTTCCTCGCGCATGTCGGGAACGTATGACGCCGCTGTCAGGGCAGCTCGCATCGTCGCATCCCGTTACCCCGATTTCGAGTATCGCCTGGTTGATGGTATGAGCAACAGCTTCGATGAAGCATGGCCCATCATGGAGGCGGTTGCTGCGCGCGACGTTGGAGAAGACCTGGACAGCTGCGAGAAGGCCGCTTTGCGTGCCATTCCGCGCACACGTTTCCTGTTCACCCCGGAAACGCTCACCTTCCTTCATAAAGGTGGTCGCATCGGCGGCGCGGCTGCGCTGCTGGGCAACATGATTCAGCTTGCTCCTATTCTTACCGTGCGCGATGGCGAAGCTACCACGTTCGCCAAGGTGCGCTCTCGTAAGAAGGCGCTTGACAAGATGACCGCGTCGTTCAAAGCCGATATCGATGCTTATGGTTTACGAGACGTCGTCGTTCATTACATTGGCAACAAGGAGCCTGCGATTAAATGGGCAAAGGAAGTCATTTCCCCCATGGTCGGTCGCACCGTCGGCGTGGTTCCGGTAAGCCCCGTCATTGGCCTTCACGTTGGTCCTGCCGTTGGCATTGCCTATGAGTGCGAAAAGCCCATTCCAGGCAAGATCACCCATGGCGTTGACGAGTCCATTGCGCTGCGTCTTGCGGCAGCTTTGAGCGAGCGCATCGAATCGCGCCTTCCCGATTTGCCCGATTTGACCAAGCTCAAGTCGCGCATCCTGCACGATCTCGAGCGATAAGGGCCAGGTATCAATGGCGTTTTTGCAAGCCGCGAGCCTATTCGACTCGCGGCTTTTTGTTGCTTGCGGCACCGTTTGCGTCGAAGATCGATTAAATCCCACCGAAACGGTAGACAACGTACGCGGGAATGGTCATACTACACCGAGTAAATCGCAAAGATGAAGAACGCTGGTTCGCTCGATAGGCGAACTAAGGCGCATCCGCTTTGGCGTATGCGCCTTTTTTGCGCTCTTCATGCAAGTAGGAGGTACTCATGTCGGTAGATGTAGCGGTTCTCGGGCCGGTCATCGCAGTTCTCGCGGTTATGGCCGCGCTTCTTGCGGTGCTCAAGGTTTTGAAGAACAAGGGTAAGAGCTTTACGTTCCGCGTGTTCACGGCTCTTGGTTTGGGCGTCGTTTTCGGTGTCGTCATCCAGATGACACTTGGTCGTGGCACCGAAGCCGCGAAGGTCGCACTCGATTGGATCTCGCTTGTCGGCAGCGGCTACATCTCGCTGTTGAAGATGCTCGTCATGCCCCTGATCTTCGTTGCCATCGTCGGCGCGTTCACTCGCACGAACGCAACCGAGAACCTGGGCAAGATCGGCGGCAGCGTTCTGGCCGTGCTTCTGGGTACGGTTGCCATCGCCGCCGTGTTCGGTTGGGCAGCCATCGCGTTCTCCGGTTTGGCAGGTGCCGACTTCACGCAGGGAACGGTTGATGCAACGAAACTCGATGCTCTTGAAACGCGTCAGGCCAAAGCGGCTGCTCAAACTATCCCGCAGACCCTTCTTTCGTTCATCCCCACCAACATCTTCGCCGACCTTGCGGGCGGCCGCTCTACGTCGACCATTGCCGTCGTTGTCTTCGCTGCCATTGTCGGTGTCGCGTATTTGAAGCTGCGCGACCGCGATGACAAGCAGGCTTCTTTCTTCAAGGACCTCATCGACAGCCTGTACGGCATCATCATGTGCATCGTCAACATGGTTGTCGGTCTTACCCCGTACGGTGTTCTCGCTCTTATCACCAACGTTTTGGCTACCAGCGACTTCGCAGCTATCCTTGACCTTGGCAAGTTCATCATTTTCTCGTATGTCGCCATCACCGCCATGTTCTTGGTTCACTTGCTTATCGTTGCAGGTAACCGTCTGAGCCCGCTGACCTACGTGAGAAAGGTCTTCCCGGTGCTCAGTTTCGCGTTCGTCTCGCGTACCAGCGCAGGCGCAATGCCTCTGAACATCGAGACCCAGTCCAAGGCTTTGGGCGTTGACGCCCCGACAGCCAACTTCGCCGCAAGTTTCGGCATGTCCATCGGACAGAATGGCTGCGCGGGTATTTATCCGGCCATGATGGCCACTCTCATTGCGCCGACCATCGGCATCGACGTCTTCGATCCCACGTGGGTCGTCGGCCTTATCGCCGTTATCGTCATCAGCTCCTTCGGCGTTGCCGGCGTGGGCGGTGGCGCAACGTTCGCCAGCCTTATCGTGCTGGGCACTATGGGCCTTCCCATCGAGATCGTCGGCCTCATGGCTTCGGTTGAGCCGCTTATCGACATGGGCCGTACCGCTCTTAACGTCAGCGACTCCATGGTTGCAGGCATCACTTCGTCGAACTTCACCGGAGGCCTGGATCGCCAGATGTATGCCGATCCCAACGCTCGTGTCAACGGCATCGAGGATTTGGGTGCTTAACGCGCATGCAGTCTAGGCGCGGCTTCCTGTGCGGGTTTGAAAATGCTGTTGCTTTCGTGCGCGTTCCCGGTAAGGGGAGCGCGCACGTTGTTATTTCTCGAGAAAATCTTTTCACTTTGCTCTTGCAATCTTGAAGAATTCCGTTATCTTGAGATCGTTTGTCTATTAATGAGAATGGATTGGGAAAGAATGGCAAAGGAAAAAGCAAAAGCTTCCGACATGAAGCACTATTCGGGTTTGGCCGTTTTCTCGGCTGCCGTTGGTCATGCGCTTGACGGCCTTGACCTGATGATCCTCGGCTTCGCGATGTCGGGCATCATGACGACGTTCGCGGTCGATCAGACTACGGCGTCCACGCTGACCACCATCACGCTTGCAGGCGCGTTCCTGGGCGGCTTGGTCTTCGGTCATTTCGCGGACAAGTTCGGCCGCATCAAGGTGCTCACGTACTCGGTTATCTTCTTCGGCGTGTTCACCCTGGGCTGCGCGTTCGCGCCGACTTTCGAGATTCTGGCTCTTTGCCGCTTCCTTTCCGGTATCGGCATCGGCGCTGAGTTCGGCATCGGCATGGCAATCGCAGCCGAGGCCTCTAGCCCCCAGAACCGCGCAAAGGCAACTTCTGGTGTTGGCTTGGGCTTCCAGGTTGGCGTTCTTACCGCTTCGCTCATGAGCGCCCCGGTTCTTCTGAACTTCGGTTGGCAGGGCCTGTTCGTGGTTGGCTTCATCCCCGCGATTATCGCCATCATCATCCGTGCGTTCGTTCCCGAGCCTCCGATCTTCGAGGAGCACAAGGCTTCCGGCAAACAGCATGGTAAGATCTCCGACCTGTTCAACTCGCCTGAGCGTATCAAGTTCTCCATTGTCATCATCGTTCTGTGCACCGTTCAGAACGCCGGCTACTTCGGCATCATGACGTGGCTTCCGAAGTACCTGAACTCCGAGCTGGGCCTGAGTCTTACCTCTACCGGTCTTTGGACTGCCGTCACCGTTGTCGGCATGATGATCGGCATCACCGTGTTCGGTTGGCTTGCCGACCGCGCTGGTCGTCGTCCCGCATTCTGGACCTTCCAGATCGGCGCTGCAGCTATGGTCATCATCTACAGCCAGCTGAAGGATCCGACCGCGCTTCTGTTCGGCGGCTTCTTCATGGGCATGTTCGCTAATGGTATGATCGGTGGCTACGGCACCCTTATTGCCGAGCTTTATCCGACCGAGCTTCGCGCGACCGCTCAGACCGCTCTGTACAATACCGGCCGCTTCATTGGCGGCGGCGCTGGTCCGGTTGTCATCGCAGCAATCGCCACGGGCAGCGGTTTCGCTTTCGCCATTGGCTGCGTTGCCTGCATTTACGCCGTCGCGTTCATCGCGATGTTCTTCGTGCCCGACAAGAAGGGTCAGGCTCTGGAGTAGGCCTCAGCATTCATAAGCGCGCTTGCAAATCAAAAGAACCTCGCGATATCAATCGCGAGGTTCTTTTGATTTGCGGAGTGATTTTTGGTTTAAGCTTCAAGTAGTTTCGCCGTCAAGCGAGCGCAGCGATGAGCTGATTCATCCTCGAAGGTGCGGTAGTCAACCGTGGAAGAGCCATCAGCCTTGTCCGAGATAGCGCGCACAATGGCGAATGGCACGTTGGAAAGGTAGCACGCTTGAGCGATGGCAGCGCCTTCCATCTCGCAACAATGCGCATCGAAGTATGTGGTGATGCGGTCTTTCTCGGCGGAGTCGCGAACGAATCGGTCGCCTGAAGCCACGCGGCCGCTGTGGGCGGTGGCGCCGATTTCCTTTGCGGCTTTCGCAAGAGCGTTCTGCAGTGTTTGGCTAGCAGGGAAGAAGACGGGGTCGATGCCGGGGGTTTGACCGGGCTTGTAGCCAAGGTTCTCGACATCCATCAGGTGATTTACCGCGTCGGTGGCAATGACGATGTCGCCGATCTCGATGCCGTTGTCCAACGATCCGGCGACTCCCGTGTTCACGATAGCGGCAACTTTGAAGCGGTCGATGAGGATCTCAGCGCAGATCGCCGCGTTGACCATGCCAACGCCGCACTTTACAACGATGGCGCTCGATCCCTCGATGGTGCCTTTCATGAATTCCATGCCTGCTGCAACTACCGTTTCGACTTCTCCCGATTCCAACATCATTTGCTTGAGCAGGGCGACTTCGATATCCATTGCTCCGATGATGCCGATTGGTGCGTTCTCGGTGAATTCCATGGTGCGGGACCTTTCGATTCGGGTGTTTCATCTTTCTGGCAAGCTGAATGGTTTATGCTCAGTAGTGATACATGATACGACCTGCATCGACCGAACGGGACCTACATCCATGACTAAATCCGAAAGCGCCGAGAGCGTTAACGTGGAGCTGCGCTCGAACGCCAATGGCAATGCCTTGAAACGCGACGATTCTTCTATGCAAAAGAAGGACGGCGACAAGCTTGCCAACTACCTGACCATGATCGGCCATTTGTGCTCCGATGTGAACCAAGGTGCGCTCACGGCCCTTCTTCCGTTCCTTGTTGCAGGAAGCGGCTATTCCTACACCGATGTTGCGATCATGCTTTTCGTGGCTAATATTTCTTCGGCCGTCATCCAGCCTCTGTTTGGGTGGATTGGTGACAGAAAGGCCTGTCCGTGGTTCATGGCGCTTGGCGTGTTCATGGCCGGTTTCGGTATCGCTAATATCGGCTACGCGGATTCTTACGCCAGTGTTTTGCTATTCTCCATTATCACCGGCACGGGAGCCGCGGTATTCCATCCTGAAGGTGGACGCATCGCTAACCTTGCGGCTGGTTCTAGGAAGGGAAACGGCATGAGCATCTTTGCCGTTGGTGGCAACGTCGGTTTCTTCCTCGGGCCGCTGCTGGTTGCCTTATTCCTTTCGCTGTTCGGAATGCGTGGCACGATCGCGTTCATCGTGCCGGCGGCTGCCTGCTCTCTAACTCTGTTGTTCTTCAATAAGCGTTTCGTTGCTCTTGGTACTGCGCAGGCTGCTGCGGTTCAGTCCGAGGACTCTGAGGTTCGCGAGCACTGGGGCATGTTCTGGCTGACCATGGGCGTTTTGTCTATCCGTTCGATCTTGAGCTATGGCTTTGTGTCGTTTATCCCGCTGTTCCTGATGGGCGTGTTCGGCCAGAGCGAGGGTGTGTGCTCGCTGGTGATCTCGTTGTTTGCCGTGACCGGAGCCGTCGCCACGCTTCTTTCGGGCAGGGTTGGCGAGTACCTGGGTTCCGGCAGGCTTTCCATTCTGTGCTTGTCTGCTTGCGTTGTCGGCGCATTGGTGTTCTCGTTCAATAGCAATCTGCTGCTTGCGTTCGTCATCGCAATCGTTTTGTCCATCGGTGTCGATCTGTTCTATCCCTCGATAGTGGCTCAAGGCATGAGTTACGTCCCGCGTCACCTTGGCACGGCTTCGGGCATGACGTACGGTGTCGCGTTCGCGGTTGGTGGCGCATTCGAGCCTGTTTTGGGCATGACGGGCGATGCGTATGGTCTTGTTACCGTGATGCTGCTTTTAACCGCGCTCGGTGTGGTTGGCGTTGTTCTAGCGGTGATCCTTCGACGCAAGCATGTCGCCTTGCGCGAGTGGCAGGTGTAAGCTCGCTTTTTCTTCTGACTTCACAATTCCTTCAAATGCGCTAAACTTGTTCACCATACGAGCGGGTCGGTTGATGCCACCTCGGCGTCCATCTCATCCCGCATGAGCATGTTTTTAGGTCGCGAATCAGAAGGTTGGTGGTCATCATGGCAGCTCCTGCTCCCGAACATGTGAGAAACGTGGTCCTTGTCGGCCAAGACGGCGCCGGCAAGACATCGCTTGCTGAGGCGATGCTGCACGTCTCGGGTCGCACTCCTCGAATGGGAACGACTCATGACGGGAAATCGTACCTCGATTACGACGAGGAAGAGATCCGGCGCAAGTTCACCATCAGCACCTCCATTGCCCCCATCCCGTACGGCAATTACAAGATCAACCTTCTTGATACGTCGGGCCATCCCGATTTCATCGGCGACACCATCGCCACCATGTATGCCGCCGAAACGGCGCTCTTCGTGGTAGACGCCGTTGAGGGTCCGCAGGTCATGACCACCAAGTTGTGGCAGACCGCAGCCGACATGAAAATCTCCCGCGCCGTGTTCATCAATCACATCGACCGCGAGCACGCCAACTTCGACATTTCCATGGCTACGCTTCATGCGCGTTTCGGTTCTCGTCTGGTCCCCCTTACCATCCCGATCGGCGTCCAGGAAGATTTCCGGGGCGTTGTCGACATCGTTCGCATGAAGGCCCGCTATTTCGACAAGGGCGGCATCGTCGAGCGTGTTGAGGACATCCCTGCTGAGTACGCCGATGCTGCGCAGAACGCTCGCGAGCGTCTTGTCGACAACGTTGCCGAGGCCGATGAAGAGCTGATGATGAAGTACCTTGATGGCGAGCCTCTGTCTCAGGAAGAGATCGAGGACTTGCTGGGCAAGGCCATCAATCAAGAGCTCATCGTTCCCGTTTACGTTGGTTCCACCATCATCAAGCAGGGCATTCAAGGACTGATGGAAGACATCTGCACCTTCTTCCCGCACCCGCGCCAGCATTGCGCGTACGCTCTTGCCGACGATGCGGGCAAGATTTCCATCGACGAGACGGGCGAGCCTGCGGGTTTCGTGTTCAAGACAGTTGCCGACCAGTTCGTTGGCCGCTTGAGCTACGTCAAGGTCCTCTCTGGCGTGCTTGAGCCTGGCCAAGACCTCATCAATGCCCGTACGGGCAAGAAAGACAGGGTCGGCCATCTGTACATCATGATGGGCCAGGAGTCCAACGACGTTAAAAGCGCGAAGGCCGGCGACATCATCATCATCCCGAAGCTCACCGACACGCGTCCGGGCGATACGCTCTCGCTTTCCGGCAAGGTGAAGCTTGCCCCCATGCCCATTCCGACGCCGCAGTATCCTATCGCCATCGAGGCTGCGAACAAGAAGGAAGAGGACAAGCTCGGTGCCTTCCTTGCCCGCGTTGCCGAGAATGATCCCACGATCTTGGTTCGTCGCGACGAGGAAACCCATCAAACCGTCGTTACCGCTATGGGCGACGAGCAGATCAACACCATGCTGAATCGCTTGAAGAGCCAAGTTGGCATCGAGGTTAAGATCGTGCCTGTGCGTGTTCCGTATCGCGAGACCATTCGCACGGTCGCCGAGGCTCAGGGTCGTCATAAGAAGCAGACCGGCGGTTCCGGCCAGTTCGGCGATTGCTGGCTGCGTCTTGAGCCGAATCCCGGTGGTGGCTACGAGTTCATCGACGAGATCGTCGGCGGTCACATCCCGCGTGCGTACATCCCCGCGGTTGACAAGGGCGTCCAAGAGGCAATGGCCGAAGGCTTCCTTGCCGGCTATCCTATGGTTGACCTCAAGGCAGCCGTTTACGAGGGCAGTTACCATGCCGTGGACTCGAATGAAATGGCTTTCAAGACGGCGGCTCGCATCGGCTTCCGCGCTGCGTGCGAGAAAGCCCAGCCTGTTTTGCTTGAGCCTATGGCCAATCTTCGTGTTACGGTTCCCGAGGAATTCGCCGGCGCTGTAATGGGCGATATCTCCACTAGGCGCGGACGCATCATCGGCACCGATTCTGCCGATCATGGTCAGACCGTCATCATCGTGCGCGTGCCGTATGCCGAGGTCATCACGTATACCCGCGACCTTCGCTCCATGACCCGAGGCAACGGCTCGTATGAGATCGAGGTTGAGGGTTACGAGCAGGCTCCGGCTGACGTTCAGAAGAAGATGGTCGAGGCGTATCAGGCCGCACGCGCCGAGGGCAACAAATAGGTTTAGCTGTTCGTGTACATAGGTCGTTGCCTTTTGCCAGCGTTGCGCTTGGGCATGAAATCCTTCTTGAGGCACCCCATCATATGATGGGGTGCTTTTCTTTTAGCCTACTGCAACTTTCTTGGGGCGGCATTTAAAATGTATGCTAAGGTAAACATCATATGTCACATCTAACTGTGTTCGTCTAGACGCACTTAGTTGAGTTTGTGCTCGATGTTCGGCTATCGGGCTATGAAGAGGGGTTTTCGTGTTCGATAAGAAGTTACTTGCTTTGGCGCCTGGAGCGCTGCGCAATGTGGTCATTGCGGTTTTGTTCATGTGGGTAGGCCTAATTGGCGACATCTTGCTGGTGCTGGGTGTGGTTGGGTTTCTATCTTTGGTTCTTGGTTCGGCTTTCATTTCGCCGCAGATTGCCCTTCTTGCCTGCGTCGCTTCGCTCGTTTTAAAGGCGTTGTCCACGAAGGTGTCTTCTTCGTTCAAGTTTAAGGCTGCATGCGATGTGAAGCGATCCCTTCGCGAGACGCTGTATCGAAAGTTGCTCCGAATGGGGCCCAGTTACACCAGGCATGTCAGCACGGCGGATGTCGTTCAAATGGCCGTTGATGGCACCGAGCAGCTGGAGTCGTATTTCGGTCAATATCTGCCGCAGCTGATTTACTCGGTGGTGGCGCCTCTTACGTTGTTCCTGGTCATCGCACCGATTGATCTTGCAACGGCTTTGGTGTTGCTGGTGTTCGTTCCGATGATCCCTTTGATCATAGGCGCTATCCAAGGTTTTGCCCGCAAGCTTTTAGGCAGTTATCTCGATGAGTACGTGACACTTGGCGACGGATTCCTTGAAAACCTGCAGGGTCTCTCGACGCTTAAGATTTACCGAAGCGACGCGTTGCGTCATAGGGCCATGGATGAGGAATCGGAGCGCTTTCGCGTGGTGACCATGAAGGTGCTGCGCATGCAGCTCAATTCCATCATCGTGATGGACGTCGTGGCGCTTGGCGGCGCGGCTGCGGGAATGATCGTGTGCTTGTTCGCGTTGTCTTCCGGCAAAGTGACGATGCTCCAGTTCCTGTTCGTTGCCCTCGTCTCGTCGAGCTTCTTCGTCCCCATGCGTCAGCTCGGCTCGTTCTTTCATGTTGCAATGAATGGCATGGCTTCTTCTCGGCGCATCTTCAACATGCTTGAACTCCCCGAACCTTCGGGGAAGGTGGCTCGCGTATCTTGCGATTGCCGGCCCGTCATGCGGGGCGTTTCATATTCGTACGACGATCAAAACGATGTGCTTCACGATGTTGATCTGGTGGTTCCCGATAAGGGGTTGGTTGGAATCGTCGGAGCCAGCGGAAGCGGGAAATCGACGATCGCCATGTTGCTTACCGGTGCGGATGATTCGTATAAAGGATCGATTTGCTGCGGCAATGACGAGCTTCGCGAAATCGCTGCTGACAGCTTGAGCGATTTGGTGACTTATGTTGGTTTGAACGCGTATTTGTTCCGCGGCAGCGTGCGCGACAACCTGCTTTTAGTGAAACCCGATGCCAGCGACGACGAGATGTGGCGGGTGCTCGACGAATGCGCACTCGGCGCGTTTCTTCGCGCGCAGGAGGGTTTGGACACGCAACTGGAAGGCGAAGCTGCGAACTTGTCAGGAGGCCAGCGTCAGCGACTTTCATTGGCGCGGGCGCTCCTTCACGATACGCCGATCTTCATTTTCGACGAGGCCACAAGCAACATCGACGTCGAAAGCGAGGAAGCCATCATGGCGGTTGTTGGGCGCTTGTCTCAGAACCATGCGGTGATCTGCATCTCCCATCGACTTGCCAACGTGGTTGGCGCGGACGTTGTTTACGCGATCGATCGCGGATCGGTTGCGGGGCGCGGTACGCACGAGCAGCTTCTTGAGCGCTGCGAGACCTACCGCAATCTATGGGAGCAGCAATCTGAACTGGAGGCGTTCAGGGTCGCTTCGATCGATGGGCAGACCACGAAAGGAGGTGAGCGCGCATGAAGCGCAGCGGGTTCTCCGTTATGAAACGGATGATCGGCCTGGTGAAACCCTTGGCCGGATACATGGCTCTTGCCGTCACGACGGGGGCTGTAGGGCATTTGTGCGCGACGTTCCTTCCCGTTATCGCTGTATGGGTAGCTTGCGATATTGCGACGGGGGATTTCGCGTTCACGCTGTCGGGTGCTGCAGTCGCTTTGGTGGTTATCGCGATCCTTCGTGGCGTTCTTCATTATGTCGAGCAGACCTGTAATCACTACATCGCGTTCACGCTGCTCGCAAATATTCGCAGCAGGGTTTTCGGAGCCCTTCGCAAGCTTGCTCCGGCGAAGCTCGCCGGTGCCGATAAGGGCGACTTGATTTCGCGCCTGACAGCCGATATCGAGCTTCTTGAGGTGTTTTACGCTCACACGATCTCGCCGGTTTGCATCGCGCTTATAACTAGCGTCTGCATGATCTTCTTCCTAGGTTCGTTGCATCCCGTTTTCGGGTTGGTGGCCCTTGCGGCTTATCTCGCGGTGGGCTTGCTCATGCCGCTGCTCATTAATAGGACAATGGGGACCGTGGGGATTGAAGGCCGACAGATGGCGGGCGCGCTTTCCGGATACGTGCTGGACAGCCTTCGCGGTTTGCGCGAAGTGCTGCAGTTCAATTCGGGCGAGGTGCGCGTGAGCGAGCTCAATCGTCTTTCTGATCGGCTTGTTGCCGCGCAGAAGCGCCAGAGCGACAAAGGGGCTACGGGCGCTGCCGCATCGAATGCCGTCGTGATTGTTTTTAGCGTCGCGCAGCTGATCGTGGGCGTTCTATTGTTTCAACGGGGCATGGTTTCGGGCGAGGCGGTTGTCGTTGCGACGGTGGCTTTATTCAGTTCGTTCGGCCCGACGGCGGCTCTTGCTGCGTTAGGATCGACCTTGCAGGGCACGCTTGCCTCGGGTTCGCGCGTGCTTGATATTCTCGACGAGGAGCCAGTTGTCGTCGAGCAGGCGGATGGCGTCGATGTTTCTTTTGATGGTGCGGAAGCGTGCAATATCGATTTCTCATACGACGATGAGCGGATTCTCGAAAACGTTTCCGTTGCGGTTCGTCCAGGTGAGATTCTTGGGATCGCCGGTAAAAGCGGCAGCGGAAAAAGCACGCTGTGCAGGCTGTTCATGCGATTTTGGGATCCCGACTCCGGTGAGGTGCGCATCTCAGGCGAAGATCTTCGTGGCGTGAACACGGCTTCGCTGAGGGATAATGAGGCTCTTGTCGAGCAGGATACCTTCCTGTTTCACGATACCATTCGCGACAATCTGCTGATTGCCAAGCCCGATGCTGATCAATTTCAGATTGAGGCGGCGTGCAAGGCGGCCTCTATTCACGACTTCATCCTGACGCTCCCAAAGGGCTACGACACCATGGTCGGCGAATTGGGCGACACGCTTTCGGGAGGCGAGCGTCAGCGATTGGGTTTGGCGCGCGCGTTCCTTCATGATTCGCCGTTCCTGTTGCTCGATGAGCCTACCAGCAATCTCGACTCGCTCAATGAGGCTGCGATTTTGAGGAGCCTTGTCAACGAGCATGGCAAGCGCACAGTGATCCTGGTTTCTCATCGGGCGTCAACAATGGGCATTGTTGATTGTCTGATCAGCATGAACTCTGGTCGCGTGAGCTAATGACCCGATCACTTTAAGGTAACCCCTGCACTATCCGATGCAAAAGCGTTAAAGTTGTCTCAACGTAGTTTGAAGGGCACCGAGGAACCGATGCGACGGTTCCTCGGTGCCGCATGCAGTCAAGCATGAAGAGACGAAAGGATAGGATCGATGAGCAAGAAAATCGCAGTGATCGCAGCCAACAGCCCTTCTGGGCGCCCTATCGTCAAAGAGGCCATCAAAAGGGGCAATGATGTGACGGTGTTCGTGCAGAATGAGAACACCACCATTGCTTCCAAGGTTGTCCAGAAGCAGTTCATGGACCTTACCAAGGAAGACCTTGCGGGCTTCGACGCAGTGGTCGATGCGGGCGGCGCTTGGACTGACGAGCTCCTGCCGAATCACTACGCAGCGCTCTTCCATTTTTGCGACTGCCTTTCTGGCACCGATGCGAAACTCGTCATCGTCGGTGGCGAGGGCACGTCTTACGATGACTCCACCCTGGCACGCTGGTTTGGCCAGGGCACCGTTCACGAGCACGACGAGTACAACGCCAATCGTGCGATCCTTACCAAGTGGTTTGGCAGCGACTCTTTCATGAGTGGTCTTGCTCCGTTGGTGGACGATGGTTTCACCGACTCTTTCGGCGATCGCCCCGCAAGCATGGAGTCCGTGTTCGAGGGCTTGAAGAAGCGTAAGGACGTCAATTGGATTTACATGTCCCCGTCGTGCGACTTCACTGTTGCCGGTCAGTCGGTTGCAGCTTATGACGACTATGCTGTCGACGTTGTTGACGAGATCGAGTCGGGTATTCATTACCAGCAGCGAATCGGCGTGACGTGCGACTAACGGCATAACGCCATTCGGCGAACGGTAGGATCCCTTTCGATATCCTTCGATTCAGCAGCCGAAAGTGGGGTACAATCCAACTTGTAGGAGAAAGGCGGACGAAACGCAATACCTTATTCGGGGCGTTTCCGATGCAAAATCCGGGTTGTCCGGAAGAGGAAAGGAAAAGGCATGGCAAAGAAGATCGCAGTAATCGCCGCAAATGGTCACTATGGCCGTCCGATCGTCAAAGAGGCCATCAAGCGCGGTAACGACGTGACTGTGTTCGTTGTCAACGACAACACCACTGTTGCCTCTCAGGTCGTTAAGAAGGAGCCGATGGATCTTACCAAGGAAGATCTGGCTGGCTTCGACGTGGTTATCGATGCCAACGGCATTTGGGCAGATCAGCTTATCGCCAAGCATTTCAAGTATGTCATGCATGTGTGCGACCTGGTTGCCGGCACCGACGCTAAGTTCCTTATCGTTGGCGGCGAGGGCAACTGGCAGGGCGATCCTACCGCAGCTCGTTACTTCGGCGAGGGCGTCGAGCATGTTCACAGCGAGTACAGCAAGGAAGCCATCCTTACTCGCTGGTTTGGTGCAGAGTCCCTTAAGGCTGCTGAAAGCGCTACCGATGGCGGTTTCACGGGCAATGCCGCTCTGACCGCTCATTCTATGGAGGATGTGTTCGCTGGCCTGCGCCTGCGTAAGGACTGCAACTGGATTTACATGTCCCCCAGCTGCACCTTCAAGGTTGACGGCTATGACGTTAAGCCTTACGACGACTACGCAACCGACATCGTTGACGAGGCTGAGTCCGGTATCCATTACCAGCAGCGCGTTGGTGCTACCTGCGAGTAAGCAGCATCGCATATTGATTGCTGAAAACCCTGTCCGCAATGAGCGGGCAGGGTTTTTCGTGTCCGAGGGTTTTATGGAAAGAAAAAGCCGGCACCTTGGGTAAGTGCCGGTCGAAAGCGAGTGCGATTTAATCGCGCGTGAGCTTGCGATGGATGCGGTGCGGCTTCGAAGCCTCGGCACCCAGGCGCTCGATGCGGTTCTTCTGGTAATCGGCGAAGTTCCCTTCGTACCAGTACCATGCGCCAGGGTTTTCGTCAGTGCCTTCCCATGCAAGGATATGGGTGGCAATGCGGTCGAGGAACCAGCGGTCGTGGCTGGTGATAACGGCGCAGCCAGGGAACTTGAGCAGGGCTTCCTCCAAGCTTTCCATGGTCTCGGTGTCGAGGTCGTTGGTGGGCTCGTCAAGAAGCAGCAGGTTTCCTCCCTGAGAAAGCGTAAGGGCGAGGTTCAGGCGGTTTCGTTCGCCGCCGGAGAGCACGTTGGCGGGCTTCTGCTGATCGGAGCCCTTGAAGCCGAATGCGGCAACGTAGGCGCGGCTGGGAACCTCGGTTTCACCAACCATCATGTGATCAAGGCCGCCGGAAACGACTTCCCAGACATTCTTGTCGCCGTCAAGGCCGGCGCGCATCTGGTCGACGTAAGAGATCTTCGCGGTTTCACCGATTTCCAGCGCGCCCGAGGTGGGCTGCTCAAGGCCGACGATCATCTTGAACAGGGTGGATTTGCCAACGCCGTTCGGGCCGATGACACCGACGATGCCGTTGCGCGGCAAATCAAAGGACAGGTCGTCAATGAGAACACGGTCGCCGAAAGCCTTGTGCAGGTGTTCGGCGGTAATGACCTTCGATCCCAGACGCGGGCCGACGGGGATGTTGATCTCGGTGTAGTCGACGTTGCGCTTCTGGGCTTCGGCTTCGGATGCCATGCGCTCGTAAGCCTCAAGACGAGCTTTGTTCTTTGCCTGACGGGCTTTCGGGGAGCTGCGGACCCATTCCAGTTCGGACTTCATCTTCTTTGCGCGACGTTGGTCTTGCTGCCCCTGGGACTCCAGACGTGCGGCCTTGGTCTCGAGATACGTGGAGTAGTTGCCCTTGTAGGGGTAAAGAGTGCCGCGGTCGACCTCGCAGATCCACTCGGCGACGTTGTCCAAGAAGTAACGGTCGTGGGTGACGGCCAGGACGGCGCCCTGGTAGTTCTTCAGGAACTGCTCGAGCCACAGAACGCTCTCGGCGTCGAGGTGGTTGGTAGGCTCGTCAAGAAGAAGCAGGTCGGGGGCTTCAAGAAGAAGCTTGCACAGAGCGACGCGCCTGCGCTCGCCGCCGGAAAGGTGGTCGACCGTCTCGTCGGGGTCGGGGCACTGAAGCGCGTCCATTGCCTGGGAAAGCTGGCTGTCCAGGTCCCAGCCGTTGGCTGCATCGATTTCGTCCTGCAGGCGGCCCATTTCCTCCATCAGCGCATCGAAGTCGGCGTCGGGATTGCCCATCTCGCTGGAAACCTCGTTGAAGCGGGCGATTTTCGCGATGGTGTCGGCGAATGCCTCCTCCACATTTTCCTTAACGGTTTTGGTGTCGTCCAGCGGAGGCTCCTGAAGCAGGATGCCAACCGAGTAGCCCGGCGTGAGCTTTGCATCGCCGTTGGAAACTTCTTCGATGCCCGCCATGATTTTGAGCAGGGTGGACTTGCCCATGCCATTGGGGCCTACGACGCCGATTTTCGCGCCGGGGTAGAAAGCCATCGTGACGTCGTCAAGGATGACTTTATCGCCATGGGCCTTGCGTGACTTGTGCATTTGGTAGATGAACTCTGCCATGTGATCTCCTGATTGTTCGATAACCGTGTTGAAGCGGTATGAATGCAGCCCATCTATTCTATCAGCTTGCGTGGTTGTTTGGTTTCGGGTTTACCTCAAGCGCGGCAAGCTGATATCCTAAGAAGGCGAAAACAACGTTTGTCGCCGGCACCCCGGCGCAGTTCGAAGGAGAGGGCCATGGCTGAAGAGCCACGTGAGAATCCCGGCATGCCCGAGGGCGAAGTTGGAAGCGCGATGCTCGACCGCATGAACGGCGGCACGCACGAGCAACTTGCCAATTGGGCATTCCAGTATGTTCAGTTCAGCGATGATATGGAGTATGCGCTTGATATTGGATGCGGCGGTGGCGCCAACGTGGCGCGTCTTCTTGACCGCATTCCTTTCGGCGAGGTCATCGGCATCGACCCGTCGCCTCTTTCGGTTCAGAAGTCCATCGAGTATAACGCCAAGGCGGTTGAAGAGGGCCGCGCAACCATCCAGCAGGCCGAGGCGGCCGACATGTCTGCGCTTCCGAACAGCGCTTTCGATGTCGTTACCGCCTTCGAGACCATCTACTTCTGGAAAGATGTCCCGGCAGCTCTTGAAGAGATCAAAAGGGTCATGCTCCCCGGTGGCACGCTGCTTATCTGCAATGAGGCCGATGGTTCCGATTCGGATCATTACTTCATGGCAATGCGCACTCCGGGCATGACCATCTACACCCCGCGAGAGCTCGACGCTCTTTTGCGTGACGCCGGTTTCAAGAGGATTCAGATCTACGACGATGTGAAATCCGGTCATGTATGCGTTACTGCAAAGAAGCCGAAGATGCCTGAGAAGCTGTAAGTTCAACTTCATAGACACGGTGTCGCTTTTGGCGCACGGTATGTATGAGAAACGCCCGATTCGCGATGAGTGCGAGTCGGGCGTTTGCATTGGGGCGGTTTGCGATGTGACAGGGAAGCGCTTCCTGAAAATCGCGTGCAGATGCGGTTTAGTGCTGGCAGGCGGTTGAGGGGTCCATCAGGTAAACTTCGCCGGCGATGAATTTCTTGACGACATCGCCAACGATGGGGGTTTCGGTTTCAGCGAAAACCCTGATGCCAGCCTGAGTGAAGCGCGTCAGCGGAGGGGTGCCCATGCCAACGGCGAGAATGCCGTCGATGCCAAGGGTCATAGCATAATCGATGACGCCGCCGCATCCATACTGGTCATGGTCGACGTTTTTAACGGCCTCGACGTTGGCGATGTTCATGCCGTCGTCGAACTCGACGATGGTGAAGTACGGGCTGTGGCCGAAGTGGCCGCTGCGGACGCTTTCGAGCATCTGGTCGGTTTCGCTGGGGATTGCGAGTTTCATGATTCTCGTCCTCTCTGAAATCAAGCCGTGCTTGCAGTTTCAAGCACGGCTTAGTCAATGTATCGATCCAAATGATATCAAGGCTTTTGGTTTTGGGGAAAGCAAAAGCCTTTATTTCGATATCAGGTAAATTAATAGTAGTTTTTGAGCTGCGGAATGCGAATCGGAGTATTGAAACTCCGTCAGATCGCATAGCAACATGAACGGATGAAGGGTATTTGCTTGGGCATTGTTTATCGTTTGTCACTGTATCGCTGGCTGCTTTCGGGTATGCTTTAGAGGTTTGATCGAATGAGGCGCGGCAACCTGCAGTAGGTGACCGCGAAATCACGAAAGGAAACTCATGAGCAACGACGGCAAGAAGGTTTCTGTCCACTACACCGGCACGCTTGACGACGGCACCAAGTTCGATTCATCTCTCGATCATGGCGCTCCGCTCGACTTCACGTGCGGCGCTGGCCAGATGATCCCCGGCTTCGACGAGGCTGTTAAGAACATGGAGGTCGGCCAGACTCTGACTGTTCATCTTGAGCCTGCTCAGGCTTACGGCGAGTCTGACCCTGCTGCCATCCAGACCATCCGCATCGAGTCTCTTCCCGGTTCCGAGAACCTCACCGTTGGTGAGAAGGTCATGCTTGCAGGCCCCAATGGCTTCCCGTTCCAGGCTTTGGTTGTCGACAAGACCGACACCGAGATCACCTTCGATATGAATCACGAGCTGGCAGGCAAGGCTCTCAATTTCGAGATCACCCTTCTGAGCGCCGAGTAATTGGTTTCTTTCAAAAAGAACCCTGCTTAGTTGTTTTGGCGGGAATGAAAAACAAGGCTGCGATCAAACGATCGCAGCCTTGTTTGCTTTGCGGGTTGGACGAGTCGGCGCGAGTATCAAAGAATATGGGCGCGCAGGTAATCGCCGTCGTGTGCGGAAAGATACGCAGGGGCGATGTCGAACACCGTGTTGCAGCCGGTTTTACCTTCGGCAACCAAGCGCGCGATGGCGCGAGCGAAGCACAAGAGGACGCTGGAGGTGAACTCGGGATTCGAACCAAGCTTCAGCGAGTATTCGATCACGTGCTTGCGACCCGATGCGGTTTCGCCGGAGCGAAGCACGAATCCGCCGTGGGGAAGCTCCTTGTGATCACGATCGAGCTCTTCCTGGGAGATGAAGTTGACCGTGGTGTCGTACTCGTCGAAGTAGTTGGGCATGGCCTTGATTTGCTCTTCGACAGCAGCGGCGTCGGCGCCGTCTTCGAGCACGACCCAGCATTCGCGGGTATGCATCTCGCGTGTGGTGAACTCGGGGTTGTCGCCCGAACGAGCACCTTCAAGGGCTGCAGGGACGGGGTTGGTGTACTGGCGAGCGTCAGCGACGCCGTCGATGCGACGGATAGCGTCGGAGTGACCCTGACTTACACCGCGACCCCAGAACGTGTAGTCCTTTCCATTGGGGAGGAAAGTGTTGCCGTACAGGCGGTTCAGGCTGAACAGGCCCGGATCCCATCCGCACGAGATGAGAGCGCACGTAGCGCCCTGCTTCGCTGCTGCGTCAACCGCAGCGAAGTGCTCGGGGATGTTGTGATGCGTGTCGAAGCTGTCGACGACGTTGTACCACTGCGCGAAGTGCGGGGTCTGCTTAGGCAGATCGGTTGCGCTGCCGCCGCAGATCATGAGGACATCGAACTCTCCCTTAGCGTTCCCGTCCTCGAGCTGCGAAGCAGGCCTCACTTCGGCGTTGCTTGCGATCTTCACCGTAGACGGGTCGCGGCGGGTGTACACCGCGACCAGTTCCATATCGTCGTTCTGCGTAACGGCCATTTCAATGCCGCGGCCAAGGTTGCCGTAGCCAAGGATGGCAATTTTGATTGCAGTCATCTTCGATCCTTATCAGTTGGAAACCGATGTTTATTTACGAGCGGGTGCCTCGGGATACTCGAGGTCGTCGAACATGTCGAAATCGCCGTCCTCGCCGATTTCGGTGTCGCCCTCTTCGGGGGTGGTGAAATCGGAGTAGTCGGCGGGAGCCAAGTTCTCGAGGGTGGAGGTGTCGACTTCCTTGATGGTGTCGTCACGGAAGACGTCGCGGTCGAGCATGCCGACCATGTTCGCAAGAGCGGTGGTGCAAACGGCGTCGCCGGTGATGTTGATTGCGGTACGGCCCATGTCAAGGATACGGTCGATTCCCATGATCATGGCAACGCCCTCAACAGGCAGGCCGACGGAAGCGAAGACCATGGTAAGCATGATGGTGCCAACGCCAGGGACGCCGGCGGTGCCGATGGAAGCGACGGTGGCGGTGACGACGACGGTGACCAGCTGAGAAGCGTTCAGATCGATGCCGAATGCCTGAGCAGCGAAGACGACGGCGACACCCTGCATGATGGCGGTGCCGTTCATGTTGATGGTTGCGCCCAGCGGAATGGTGAACGAGGAAATCTTGGGGTCAACGCCGACGCGCTTGTTCAGGGTCTCCATGTTCAGCGGGATGGTGGCGTTAGAAGAGCTGGTGGAGAAGGCGAAGACCATGACCGGCCAGAACTTCTTAAGGAAGTGCATCGGGTTCAGACGCGTGAACACGAAGAGGATAAGGGTGTAGACCACGAACAGCATGATCAGCAGGCCAAGGTAGGTGGTCAGGATGAAATTGATCATCGGGAGGATGCCGCTGATGCCCAGGTTCGCGAAGGTACGCGAGATCAGGCAGAAGATGCCGATGGGGGCAACCTTCAGGATCATGGAGATCATGGCCATCATGATGGCATTGAATTGGGTGAAGAAGCGGTTGACGGTGGCAACCTTGCGACCCAGTGTGCCCAGCAGGAAGCCCAGGATCAATGCAAAGAAGATGATCTGGAGCATGGTGCCGTTGGCCAGTGCTGAGAAGATGTTGGTGGGGATGATGTTCAGCAGCGTGGTCTTGAAGTCCTGGTTCTCGGCTGCCTTAGGCTGAACCTGGGTGATGGAGTTCATGTCCAGGCCAACGCCGGGGTTGGTGATGTTGGCGAGCACCAGTGCGATGACGATGGCCAAAGCGGTGGTGAGCAGGTACATGATGATGGTACCGCCGCCAACCTTGCCGAGCATCTTCGGGTCGCTCATGGATGCGGCGCCGCAGACGATGGAGCAGAAAACTAACGGTGCGACGAGCATCTGCATCAAGCGGATGAAGCCCTGACCGAAGACATAGAAGACGCCCTCGATGAGGAAGTTGTCAACGGGGGACTTATCGGGGACGACCTGGTTCAAGATCAGGCCGCAGACGATGCCGGCTGCGAGCGAGATCAGGATCCACGTAGTGAGTCCTAGCTTCTTTTTCTCTGCACCGTTTCCGGCAGCAGAGTCTTTTGCTGATTGGGTCACAGCAAACCTCCTTTTGTTTACTAAAGTCAAACTCCAAAAGTATTACACGCTCATTACGTGTGCTTGATTTCCATTTTGTTAACGGGTCGTAATAATCCGTGAAATGGCTTGTCAGAAGCGTATCTAGATCGTTTTCAGAGCGCAATTCCGCTTTCCTGTCTCTGTTTATGCGTGGATTTGGTTTCGGCTTGGTGGCGAACGCGAAGCCGAACTCGACCGCCCGTATACTTTCATTGGCGAAAAAGACGATTTTGGCGCCGGATCGGCCATAGGGACGTAAGGCGCATCATATATATAGAGGTATTGACTTATATAGAGGTATTGACTTGACTGACGAGAATCAAAACGAACCGCGTTTTTCGCGCAAGCGGGGGAGGGGTGTCGGCGCGAGGGGGGCAACAGACCGCACGCGCCCTATGGGAGACACCCAGCCCATCACGCCCGGTGGGCATTCGCGTGGTGCTTTTGGTGGGTTGCTGCGCAAAGCCGACCAGTTCGAGGCTAAGCGCCAGGCCCGCGCTCGTCGCGAGCCTGGTCGTGTTCGCAAGTTCATCTATGATTGGTTCGATCGCTTGACCGGTGCTGTGGCAGATGGAGGTCTGTCTCAGGCCGACGCCGAGTTCGAGGCGCACCGTACCTCGCGCGACTATATTTGGAACACCATCGGATTCATGGCATGGGGAACTGTTTTCCCTATTCTTACCATTGTGGTCACGCAACTTGCCGGCGTCGAGCAGGCCGGTATGTTCTCGCTTGCCTTCGTTATGGCGTTCTTGTTGTACTTCATGGGCATTTACGGCGTTCGAACGTACCAGGTCAGCGATTTGAACGGCACGCATTCATTTGCCGATTACCAGGTCCAGCGCCTCGCTTCGGTCTTCTTGATGCTTGTGGTCGGGCATCTGTACTGTCAGTTTCGTGGGTATTCGGGCGTCATGCTCACGATGTGCATGGGGCTCACGTTCTATCGCGCCGTCGATGCTATGGCAGAGGTGTACGAAGGGCGCTTGCAGCAGGTAGATAAGCTGTACCTGGCAGGAATCTCGTTGACCATCAGGTCGGTGGCTGCGCTTGTTGCTTTTTCCCTGACGCTGTTGATCACCCGCGACGTCGGCATTGCGTCTATCGCGATGGCTATCGGCGCTGCTGTCACGTTCGTTTTGGTTACCTTTCCGCTCGCTTTACTTGAAACGCCGCCTTCGTCTCCGTTTTCCCTTAAGAGCGTCTCTTCCATTTTCAAGTCGTGCTTCCCGTTGTTCGTTGCGTTGTTCATGTTCAATTTGGTGGACAACGTGCCGAAGTTCGTGATGGAAGGCGTGCTGAGCTACGACAATCAGTTGTACTTCAACGCGATGTACTTCCCGTCTCAGGCAGTTCTTCTAGCGGCGGGCTTCGTGTACAAGCCTTTGCTCGTTCGCATGGCGAAGACTTGGGCTGACCCGGCGAAAAGGAAGAAGTTTGACCTGTTCATCATGGCGATGAGCGCGGTTATCGTCGGCATCACGGTGGGAACCATCGTGATCGTGGCTTGGATCGGCATCCCCCTCATGAACTTCCTGTACGGCCTGGAATTCGATGATTATCGGTCGATCTTCTACGTGATGATTGTAGCCGGCGGCTTCACCGCGGTAATCGAGTTCTTCTACCAGGTCATCACTATCCTGCGCAGGCAGAAGGTTGTCACCGAGCTGTACCTGATCACATTCGTGTTCTCGGTGGTTGTTCTTCTTGTCATGACGAACATCAGCGGCCTTGACGGCGCAGTGCTCGGTTATGCCGTCAGTATGGCCATTTTGGCGATCTTGCTGCTTCGTGAGTACATAAGCGCTCGCGTCAGCTTCAAGCGTCACCCTGAAACCGACAACACCACGTCGTTCGAGCCTCTTTCGGCTGAAAACGGAAGCGTGCAGCCTGTTTCGGGTATGGACGCGCGCCATGGCATATACGACCGTGCCGCCCAGGTCACGCAGGCACTTGCTCCGGTGGGCAGTCGCTCTTCCAGCCCCCGAATGGAGCCGGAAGAGGTTCATCGCGGTGCTTCGGCGCGCGATCGTTCGGGTAGACACGTGCGCAACCGCGATCAAGGGAGCGCGCAGTATCAAACTCGCGATCAGGCCGAAGCGCACAGACGTAATGCGAGCCACTCCCGCCAAGGCGGCCAGCACGGTCGTCGCGATCGGTAGCAAGTCAATTTGGGCGTTTCACAATCCGAGGCGTTGCGGCTATGTATAGGAAAGCAAGGTGTTTGCAACATGATGGATAGGCTTCGAGCATGGCTCGTTACTTCGATGGTGGGGCGTTACGGCGCTGACCAGTTCAATTATTTCCTCATCGGCGCCTCTATCGTCTTCATCGTGCTGTCGATGTTCGGCTTCCCTTTCTTCAGCACGCTGAGCTTCGTGTTTCTGATGCTAGCCGTTGTGCGCATGTTCTCGCGGAATCATTCCGCTCGCGCGGCCGAGAACGAGAAGTATCTCAGCATGAGTGAGAAGCCACGCGAATGGTGGTGCAATGCCAACGTTCGCTGGGCCAACCGTAAAACAACCGCCTATGTGAAGTGCCCGTCATGCGGCAAGACGTTCGCGCTCCCCAAAGGTAAGGGCAAGATTCGTGCCACGTGCCCGTATTGCCACGAAGCTTCCGTCCATAAGGTATAGGAAAGGCTGACGGCTGCATGTTCGGGTTCGTCACGATCAGCGACAACGACCTATCCGATTCCGAGCGAGAACGCTATCGCTTGGTTTACTGCGGCGTATGCCGCGCGCTTAAGCGGCGATTCGGTCAGCTGCTGCGCTTCGCTTTGAACAACGATCTCACCTTCGTGGCTCTTCTGCTTATGTCTTTGTACGAACCCGAAGAGACCCCTGGTTTGGGAAGGTGTGCTGCTCACCCTGTTAAGCCGCGACCTTATATCGAAAGCGAGATTGTCGACTACGCTGCCGACATGACCATCGTCATGGCGTATCACAGCATGCTTGACAACTGGAACGACGATCGCTCGTATCCGTCCCTTGCGTTTTCGAAGGTGTTGAAGGCCGGGTACGAGCGCGTTTGTGGGCGATACCCTCGCCAATGCAGCGCATGCGAGCAGGGCCTTGGCAACATTTCTCGAATCGAGCGAGACCAGATGCAGGCTTTGCGCGATGTGGATGACAGTGAGTCAACGCTCTTGGACCCCGACGCGTGCGCGAATGAGTTCGGAGCTATCATGGCTGAAGTGCTTGTGTTCAAGGAAGACGAGTGGTCGGATCTGCTTCGATCATTCGGATTCGAGCTAGGGCGTTTCGTCTATCAGATGGATGCGGTGTACGATTTACCGAAGGATTTGGAATCGGGGTCGTACAATCCGTTCATTCAATCTGACCTCGATATCGATGAACTGCGCATGCTCTTGATGAATCGAATGGCTGCGGTGGTTGATATTTTCGAGCGACTTCCGCTTGTTCAAGACGTGCAGATACTGCGAAGCGTTTTGTATGCGGGTGTTTGGGGACGACTCAACGCCCGCGACCAACATGACAAGGAAGCTTCGCAGAAACGATCTTCTCATGACAAGCCCACGTGTAAGAATAAAGGAACCTTAAGTGGATAAAAGCCCCTACGAAATTCTTGGAGTGTCGCCCGATGCAAGCAAGGACGACATCAAGAAGGCGTATCGCAAAAAAGCTCGCGAGAACCACCCCGACCTTAATCCCAACGATCCACAGGCCGCTGAGCGAATGAATCAGGTCAACGAGGCGTACGATCGTCTGATGAACCCCGAGAAGTACGCAGCAGAAGATCGCAGGCGTGCGGCATCTCAGCAAGGTGCAGGTGGCGCGGCATACGATCCGTTCGGCGGCAACGGCTACTCCGGCACGGGCGGACAGAACCCGTCCGGGCAGGGCGGTTACCAGCATTCCTCCGACGGATCTTATGGCTGGTCGTCCGAGACGTACACCTGGGAGGACATTTTCGGTTTCGGCTTCTATGGTGGTGCCACGAACCCGCGCAACATCCACCCCGAGGCTAACGTGTACGACTCTTCCGAGGTGAAAGCGGCCATCGACCTTATTAACGCCGGCCGCCATAAGGAGGCTGCAGTCATTTTGGCCGACATTCCCTCTACGGGTCGTAATGCTCGCTGGTATTATCTGTCTTCGCTTGCGAACTATGGCGCTGGAAACGAGACGCTTGCTTACGAACAGATTCGCCGCGCTTGCAAAATCGACCCGAACAACGCCGAGTACCGTCGGGCAATGCAGGGTTTTCAGCAGCCGGCTCAAACTTATCAGCAAGAATCGCAGCAACGGGGCTTCTCTATGGGAACCACCTCGTGTATTGAATGCTGCTGCGGCTTGATGGTGCTGAACATGTGCATGAACTCGTGTCTTCGCATGGGGATGCATGGCGGCAACGTGTACGGAGCCGGTATCTACTGTTGATGATGTGCGGCAGCCGCAGTCGCGCTTGATTCGCTCGACTGCCGTTGGATTCGAATCAAGGAGTGCTTCATGGGTGCAACGATCG
The DNA here is from genome assembly GCA_937937585.1 of uncultured Coriobacteriaceae bacterium. Classification (GTDB taxonomy): domain Bacteria; phylum Actinomycetota; class Coriobacteriia; order Coriobacteriales; family Eggerthellaceae; genus UMGS1502. Next base: position 193,750 of record CALDCB010000011.1, on the reverse strand, counting down.
GAATCGATTTAGGAACGACTAACAGCTGTGTGGCTATCGTCGAGGGCGGACGCCCCGAGGTCATCGTCAACGCCGAGGGCGAACGTACGACGCCAAGCGTGGTCGCGTTCTCCAAAAGCGGTGAGCGTCTGGTTGGCAACGTCGCAATTCGTCAGCAGGCGGTGAATCCCGATAGGACCATTTCGTCCGTTAAACGTCATATGGGTTCCGATTGGCGCGCGAACATCGACGGTAAGGCGTATTCTCCTCAAGAGATCTCGGCAATGGTTCTACGCAAGCTGAAGGGCGATGCCGAGCGTTTCCTTGGCAAGGACGTCACCGATGCCGTCATCACCGTTCCCGCGTATTTCAACGACACTCAGCGTCAGGCCACGAAAGATGCCGGTCGCATTGCGGGTCTTAATGTTCTGCGCATCATCAACGAGCCGACTTCCGCGGCGCTGGCTTACGGGCTTGATCACGGTTCGCCTCAAAAAGTCATGGTGTACGACTTAGGCGGGGGCACGTTCGACGTTTCCATCATCGAGATAGGCGAGGGCGTTATCGAGGTTCTGGCAACTGCCGGCAACAACCACTTGGGCGGCGACGACTTCGACGAGCGTCTGTGCAAGCACTTGATCGCCGAATTCAAACGAGCCAGCGGCTTCGATGCCGAGCGTGATCCCATGGCCCATCAGCGCATGAAAGAGGCTGCTCGCTCTGCGAAGGAGGAACTTTCCTCGCTTTCGTCGACGCATGTCAACTTGCCGTTCTTGGCTCAGAATCAAAACGGGCCGCTTCATTTCGAATGCGAGGTCACTCGTGCCGAGTTCGACCGCATGACGGCCGATCTTGTTGAGCAAACCACCGAACCCGTCCAGCAGGCGCTAAACGATGCCGGTATCGCTGCAAGCGAGTTGGGCCAGGTTCTCCTTGTCGGCGGATCCACGCGCATTCCCGCCGTTCAAGAGCATGTTCGCAAGCTTACGCGTCTTGAGCCGGCGAATTCCATCAACCCCGACGAATGCGTTGCTCAGGGCGCTGCGATTCAGGGCGACACGTTGGCGAATGCGGCTGCGGGCAACTCGCTTGCGACTCGTGGTCAGGAGATCCTTCTTCTTGATGTCACGCCGCTGTCTCTTTCGATTGAAACCTTGGGCGGCGTGGCCACGCGCATCGTCGAGCGAAATACGACGCTTCCCGCCCATTATTCCCAAGTGTTCACCACAGCTGCGGCGTTCCAGTCCAGCGTCGAGATTCATGTTCTTCAGGGCGAGCGTCCCATGGCAAAGGACAACAAGACCATTGGCAAGTTCCGTCTGAAAGGTATCAAACGCGCGATGGCCGGCGTGCCAAAGATCGAGGTCACGTTCGATATCGATGCGAACGGCATCCTTACCGTGTCTGCACGCGACCAAGATACCGGCAAAGAGCAGTCGATCACCATCACCGACGATGGTCGTATGTCCGATGCCGAGATCGAGGCGGCAATCCGCGATGCCGAGATGTACGCTGGCGAGGACCAAGCCCGCCGCGAAAAGATGGAAGCCATTTCGAATGCGCAAAGGGTCGCCGGTGAAGTGAACACCCTTTACGGCAAGGTTCAAAAACAGCTGGGTAAAGACGAGAAGAAGCAGATCAAGTCTGATTTGGCTATCGTCAGTAAGATCGCGGGGAAGAAGATGGAGAAGCTTGGCGATGCCGACTTCGTCGAGTTGAATTCCGCGAGTGCTCGTCTTGAGGAAGCGGCGGCGCGTTTGCGCACTATGGAAGGATAATTGTCGGGTCTTGCGTTGCGAAAAACGCTCATATGTGGCAAGATTCGGCGGGTAAACCTTGCCGGTTGAAACCCGGCGAAATAGAAGAGAGGCAGTTATATGACCGAGCAGCAGTTCAACATCACTGATGCGGCACGAGCTTATCGCGAGCAGATCAAGCCGAACACCGTCGGTTCTCTTTCGCGCACCGATCCCGAGATCGCGGCGATCATCGAGAACTTCGCGTTCGATCAGATCCCCAATGCCAGTGACCTTGACGATCGTCGTCGTTTCCTGTGCATTTTGGCTGGCCTTATGGGCACCCAGGCGCGCGATACCTTCCAGCTGATGGTCGAGGGCGCGCTGAACTTCGGCGTTGATCCCGTCGAGATCAAGGAAGTCATCTACATGGGCGTTCCTTATCTGGGCCTCGGCCGTTCTATTCACTTCATCAAGACTGCTAACGAGGTGTTCGAGGCTAAGGGCATCGACATGCCGCTTGAGTCTCAACAGACTGTTTCGGGTGCCGAGCGTCTGACCGCCGGCAACAACATCCAGGCTCAGATCTACGGTGAGGGCATCCGCGAAAGCTGGATGGTCGGGCCTCAGGATCGCCGTTACCTCAACAAGCTTATTGCTGAGAACTGCTTCGGTGATTACTACACGCGCGATGGCCTTACCGTTACCGACCGCGAGATGGTGGCTTTCTGCTTCATCGTTGCTCAGGGCGGTGCTCATCCGCAGGCCATTAGCTATGCTATCGGCAACTTGAAGCTTGGCAACAGCAAGGAGCTTCTGTACGACATCATGGTCAACCTGATCCCGTACATCGGCTACCCCCGCGTTCTCAATGGCATTGCCGCCATCGATAACGCAGGCGCCGTCATCCTTGAGGACGAGCAGGAGAAGCGCGGCCAGAGCAAGTTCTAAGAACCCGCAACGGCTTCAAGTTTTTTCTAACGCCAGCAGACCCGGAGTGCGTGATCGCTTCGGGTCTTTTTTGCATGGGAATGGAAACGCCCTGCGCGCCGCCGAGCGGAACAAGCTGGGAAAAAAGATAATATCAAGCATAAAAATAGACCTCCCGAAGGAGGTCTATTTGCTTCTGCAATCACGGAAGAGATTGCAGGGAAGAACGTGATCGGGCGAAGTCCATTCCGGGCTTTAGCCAAGGACGTTCAAAAGCACCTTGATCAGCGGGTATCCGATGAAGCTGTATGCAAGCCAGGTGAACACGCAAACGGGGATGCCGATGGACATGATGTCCTTCTGGGTGTACAGCTCCTTGTTGCCGTGCATCATTGCCGCATGCGGGGAAGCAGACGGGGTGAGCATAGCAACGAACACCATCAGGACGACGCCCATGAACACAGGTGCAGGGTCGATGCCCAGCTGTTCGCTGAAACCAACGACGATCGGAAGCAGGACGACTGCCATGGCTGCGTTGTTCGCGAAGTTGGTGATGATAAGCGAGACAAGAAGCATGATGCAGACGAACGCCCATTCAGGCTGGCCGCCCAGGAGCGGGTTGAGCACCTGGATGAGCCATTGGGAAACGCCGATGGTGGGCTTGGACAGCATGCCTGCGGCGTATACTGCAGCAGCGATCATGAAGAAGATGCCCCAGTTGAAATGCTTATAAGCGACTTCTTTGAAGTTCAGGATCGGCTTGCCGTCGACATGAATGATCAGGCAAACGCCTACGAAGGCTGCGGTGACGCCAAGGATGCCGATGTAGTTCAGCATGTCGCAAACTGGGTTGCCCTTAACAAAGTTCGGGACAAGGGCGCAAACCAGATATACCGGGATCATCCAAAGATAGATCTTCTGAACAAGGTTCATCTTGGGCAGGGGCATCTGCTCTTCAACCATCTCAGGGGTGACGGACTTCATCTTGGACATGTCAATGCGAAGGATGAACTTCATGGCCAGCAGGTAGCATACCAGGATGAAGGTGGACATCAGAATGTCGGCCACGATGTAGGGCAGGTAGGGGATGGCCGTACCTACGGTCTTGGTGAATGCGCTCAGGGGAACCAGCGGAGCGCCCTTGAAGGGCAGCAGGGGCTGGAACAGGGTGATAGCAAGGAACATGCCAACAAAAAAGAACTTCCAGACGCGATCTTCTTTGGTGACGCCCATGATCTCCATGTTGCGCGTGGCGATAGGCCACATAAGGATCAGCGCGATGAAAACATTCAGCAAGCCCGAGATGACTGCGCAGGCGAGGAAGAAAAGTGCCATGTACGCGTAGGGGCGACCGGTAAGGACCTTGCGGGTCAGGATGAACTTCGCGATGTACTTTGTGTCGCCAACCTGATCGATGGCGCCGAACAGGATCATTGCGAACAGGACCAGCAGTACCGTGTTACTGCCGACGGCTTGCAGCCAAACATCGTTGGAGCCGGCGTCGCTCAGGCCGATTGCGCCCATAAGGACCAAACCGACGATGGAGGGCCACAACGTTTCAATCGTGGATCATGCATAGATCATCATCAGGAACACGCCAAGCAGCTTCATTCCCAATGGGGTGATGGGCTCCGGGTTGGGCAGCACCCACATGAGTGCCAACAAACCGAAGCTGATCGCGACATGCACGTAGTACATGTCTTTCTTCTTATTAGCTTCTGCCATCTATCTCTCCCTTCCTTTAGATCGACAGAGTCACAGTAAATGACTGAAGAGATCATATAAGAATCAGAGAGTCTTCACATTTCGCGAGATAGCAAGATACATATTCGGCACACTTGAACAACATAATATATTCGGGTGCGCCGAACAAGTTAAGATTAACGATGTGGTCAGGGGCTATGCGATGAAGAGTACGGCGCCTGAGGTAAGACCGCCGCCGAAACCTGACATGATCACGACATCGCCCTCGTTAATGCGATCGGCGCGATATGCGTCACAGAGCGCCATAAGCGCACTGGCGGCAGAAGTGTTGGCGGAGTCGCCGATAGAAACCTGGAAGAGCGACTCGTCGCGTTTGATCTTCTTGGCGGCGTATTTGATGATGCGTTCGTTTGCTTGATGGGGGACGATACAGGAAACGTCGTCAAGGTCGACTTTGGCTCGATCGAGCACGGCGTTGATTGCCTCAGCAAGGGCATTTCCCGCGAATTTAAAGACAGCTTGCCCGTTCATGCCGATGAAGTCGGTGTTCTCGTAGGGCATAGCGGCTGCGTCGGCGGGGCCGAAAGGGAACGTTTCATCGTTGAAGAGATTGGTGCGCCTCAGAGTCATATCGACATCGTCGGTGTTCTTCATGAACGTGCTTAAGATGCCCTTCTTGTTCTCATTCCATTCAAGCAGGACGGCACCGGCGCCATCGCCGAACAAAACGCAGGTGGCACGATCGGTCCAATCGGTGATGCGGCTCAGTCGCTCGACGCCGACAACCAACGCGCGGTTGATTTTGTTGCCGACGGCGCCCTCGGCGATATGAGATGCCGCCATCATCGATTCGGCCACGTTTATGCCATAGACGCAGCCAGAGCATGCGGCGTTCAAATCGAAAGCGATGGCGTTGTTCAAGCCAAGTGCCATTTTTAGCAGCGATGCCTGAGAGGGGATGGTGGTGTCAGGCGTGATGGTCATGCAAATCAGCAGATCGATGCTTGCGGGGTCGATCTGTTGCCCGCTCCACCCGAACGCTTCGGGCAGGGCGGCGGAGCTGTTTTCGTCGGCTTTCCGTCCCATGGCGGCGAGGCATGCTGCGCTGGCAAGGTCGGTGGCGGATTCTTCGATTGCGATGCGCCTATTGTGAATGCCCGTTCGCTGAACGATCCACTCGTCCGATGTGTCGACAAGTTTGGCAAGGTCGTCGTTAGAAACGATCTTACGTGGGACGGCTTTACCGGACCCGATAACGGTGCAACCCATGCTTCCTCCTGACGCACGCCCGCGACCTGCGGTTCGTGTTTGTATCGTTGAATGCATTGAAATTAGTTTGACTATCTAATAATTTAGAAAATGCAATACGACGTTTCAAGCCACTACATGTTTCTTACATTCGCGGATTGCGTCTTAGGGGCAACCGCAGCCGGCAAATAGGGAGGGCGAATCAATGAACCAGGAAGCTGAAACTACCCATTCGGCTTTCGCGCAGAAAGATCTGGCGCTCGACGATCTTCTTTCGGGAACGTTTAATTCCATTATGGATATCGAGGAGCGCTCTCTTTCGAATCGAATCACAAAAGGGCTCACCATCAGCGAGATCCATACTATTGCCGCCATCGGAATGTACGAAGTCAATCCCATGAACGTCATTGCCGCACGCTTGGGCATCACGCTTGCCACGCTTACCACATCCGTGAAGCGTCTTGCCGATAGGGGGCTGGTTGCTCGTCAGAAGTCCGAGAAAGATAAGCGTCAAGTTCTTATTTCCCTTACCAGCGATGGACGCAAGGTCTATCGTGCGCATCGTCTGTTTCATGAAAAGATGCTTGCGGCGGCGCTTGAAGGGTTGAGCAAGGAAGAAGAGCGCGTTTTGGCAAGTGCATTGAGTCACGTCAAGGCGTATTTCGATGAGCAGAACGAGTTGGCAATGGCCTCATCGACCGGGAAAGATCGTCGTTAAGAGCTTTTGAACTGGGGTTTTAAAGCCTTCGCAAAGAAATCGTGGAGGAACCTCCTTGATCTTGAGACGAAACGGCATCTTGAATATCATGGTAAATAGTTTGACCATCAAACTATTAATAGAAAACTAGGTGGAATCAAACCGAAAGGAACGACATGGCAACCATTGACGTCATCAAAGAGACGCTGAACGACAACCTGGACATCGACGAGATCAAGGTCACCGAGGACGCCACCCTTGAGTCCCTGGGCATCGACTCCCTCGACATGGTCGAGCTTGTCTGCGACATCGAGGAGAAGCTTGACATCGAGTTCGGCGAGCCTGAAGGCATCGACACCATCGGCAAGATGGTCGAGTACATCGACGGCTTGAAGTAAAGTCGCCGCTAAGCAAAGGCGCCGCGGTCACGCGGTGCCTTTGACTTTCGCAAGGAGGAGACAACTGACATGCAGACGCGTATCACTGAAATCCTGGGAATCGAAAAGCCCATCATCCAAGGCGCTATGGCGCGTATCGCAGACGCAAGTCTTGCCGGAGCTGTTTCGGCTGCAGGCGGATTGGGCATCATAGCTTGCGGCGGACAGCGACCCGAGTGGGTTGAAGAACAGGTTGCCAAGGCTCGCGCCATCACCGATAAACCCATCGGTGCCAATGTCATGCTTATGGACAAGCGCGCGCCCGAAACCGCCGAGTTGCTTACTCGTTTGCATGTGGACGTTATCACCACCGGAGCAGGAAGCCCTTCTGCATATATGGATATGTGGAAGGAAGCGGGCATCAAGGTCGTTCCCGTAGTTGCTTCGCCTGCTCAGGCAAAGCGCATGGAGCGAACGGGCGCCGATGCGGTGGTAGCTGAGGGCACCGAGTCGGGCGGCCATGTGGGTGAGCTGGCCACCATGGCCCTAGTTCCCGCAACGTGCGAGGCGGTATCGATTCCCGTCATCGCCGCTGGCGGTATCGCGGATGGTCGCGGTATCGTTGCCGCATTCGCGCTTGGTGCCGAAGGCGTCCAGTGCGGCACGCGCTTCTTGACGGTAGAGGAATGCTGCATTGCCGACGCATATAAGCAGCGCGTTCTTGATGCGAAGGTCTCGGACACCATCGTAACCGGTCGCGATTCGGGCCATCCGGTTCGCTCGCTTAAGAACAAGTTCTCTCGTACTGCCAAGCAGCTTGAGCGCGATCTTGAGAAGAACGGTGAAGAGATCGAGCGTATGTTCTTGGGCGCTCTGCGTCGAGCAGTCGAGGGCGATGTTGATAACGGCGACATGATGTCCGGTCAGATCGCCGGCGTGGTGCACGAGCGCAAAACGGCACGCGAGGTTATCGACGAGATGATTTCCGAAGCCGAGGCCCTCGGCGCTTTAGACTTGACCGCGATGGCTGCTGCGAATGCGGCTCGAACTCGTCAAATCTAGAACAAAATTCATCGACATATTAGGTGGTTGTCATGACTGAAAGTAACCTTGCAGGCCAAGGTCTGGTGTTCATGTGCTCGGGACAAGGTTCCCAAAAACCCGGAATGGGCGCCGATTTATTGGAAAATTCCCAGGTCAAAGATGTATTTACATGCGCTTCCGATGTGTTCGGCATGGATGTTGCTGCTCTTTGCCGCAACGCCCCTGCCGAGGTGCTGAACGACACGCGCAACGCCCAGGTTGCCATCAGCGCCTTGTCCATCGGCATTGCCCGTGCTCTTATGCATCGCGAGATCATGCCGAGCGCCGTTCTAGGTTTTTCTCTTGGGCAAACCAGTGCTTTGGCGCTTTCCGGCATGGTTTCCGACGAAACCGCATTCAAGATCATCGCGAAGCGTTCCGAGTTGATGGCGCAGGCGGCAAGCGAGCATCCAGGCTGCATGAGCGCCTTCCTTAAGGCTGATTTGGAATCCGTCCAGGCGGTGTGCGATGAGTGCGCGCAGGGTCAGGTTCTTCTTCCCGCAAACCTCAATTGTCCCGGTCAGATCGTTGTTGCCGGCGAGAGAGAGGCGGTTGAGCGTGCCGAGGCTGCTTGGGCTGCAGCAGGTAAGCGTGCGACTAGACTGGCTACCGCCGGTGCATTCCATACTCCGCTTATGCAGAGCGCCGCAGAGCCGTTTGCGCAGTTCCTTTCCGGTATTGCATTCAGCGAGCCAGAAATACCTCTTATCAACAACGTCGATGCCAAGCCGCTTGCAGCAAAGGATGCGGCTGATCAGTTGGTAGCGCATCTTACCCATCCGGTTCGCTTTGAAGAGAGCGTGCGCAACCTTGTCGCTTCCTCCAGCATCGCTCCCGAGTTCGTTGAAACGGGTTTTGGCGGGGTTTTATTCGGGTTGATCAAGCGTATTGACAAGGAGTTGCCGCGTGCATGCGTGCAGGATGCGGCAAGCATGAAGGCATTTCTCGAAGCGCATGGATGCGCAAATTAATTGAAGGAGGCATGATGACTGACGAGACGAAGACCCTCGAGGCAAATGCTCAGAACGGGGTGGATGCTGCCGCCCCTTGTGCAGTTGTTACCGGCTCGAGCCGCGGCATTGGCGCCGCCATCATCGAGGAGCTTGCGGGCGACGGCATGAACGTCTGCATTAACTGCTCGAGTGATAATGGACGCGAACGCGCTGAAGCGTTTGCCGCCGACGTCGAGACGCGCTTTGGCGTGAGGGCCATCGCCGTTGTTGCCGACGTTTCGGCAGCCGAAGGTGCAAACGCTTTGATCGAAGCCGCAAAGGATGCGTTCGGTCGCGTGGATGTTCTGGTCAATAACGCCGGAATCACCCGCGATGCTCTGATCATGCGCATCAAGGACGAAGATTTCGATGCGGTTATCGACACCAACTTGAAAGGCACGTTCTATTGCTGCCGCGCGGTGTCGAAACTCATGATGAAGCAGCGTTACGGCCGCATCGTGAACATGTCGAGCGTTGTTGGCATCTACGGAAACGCGGGTCAGGTGAATTACGCCGCTTCCAAGGCGGGCGTCATCGGCATCACGAAGTCGCTCGCGAAGGAGCTTGCCCCGCGCAATGTCACGGTGAACGCGGTTGCTCCTGGTTTCGTTTCCACCAGCATGACCGACGCCCTGTCGGATAAGCAGCGTGAAGCTATTTTCTCTCGTATCGGTATGGGCCGATTCGGTGATCCGGCCGACATCGCCCATGTTGTCGGATTCCTTGCAAGCAAGTCTGCGGCTTATGTCACCGGCCAGGTGATCGCTGTTGATGGAGGTTTGTCACTATGAGTGGTTCTCTGAATGTTTCCCCTACGAACCCGATGCTGCGCGTCGATGGTTCGCGTCGCGTCGTCGTCACGGGTACGGGCGCGGTTTCGCCAGCTGGCGTTGGCGTTCAGGCGCTGTGGGACGCGGTGAGCGCGGGTGAGTGCTGCATTGGCCCCATCGAGCGTTTTGATACTTCGGCTTTCGAGGTTCACAACGCAGGTGAGGTGCGCGGCTACGACGGCACCGAGCACGGCCTAAGCAAGAAGGAGGCGCGCCGTTTCGAGCGCTTCGTGCAGTATGCCATCACGGCATCGGACGAGGCGTTGGCTGAAGCCGGTCTTAGCATGGAGGCCGAAGACCCTACGCGGGTCGGTGTTGTTTACGGCAGCGGCATCGGTGGCATTGACGAGTTGCAGAAGAGTTTCTTCACCCTCCATGACAAGGGTCCGTCTCGTGTGAATCCTCTGTTCGTCCCCACGATGATCTCGAACATCGTGTCGGGTTGTTTGGCCATTCGCTATGGCATGAAAGGTGAGTGCATCAACGTCGTCACCGCTTGCGCAACCGGCACTCACTGCATCGGTCAGGCGCTGCGTGACATTCGTCATGGCTACATCGACGTTGCCTTGGCGGGAGGTTCGGAAGAAGCCGTCAGCGAGATCTGCATTGCGGGCTTCAGCAATCTTGGCGCTCTCTCGAAGGAGGAGGATCCCACTAAGGCCTCGCTCCCGTTCGACGCGCGTCGTCATGGCTTCGTCGCGGGCGAGGGCGCGGGTGCGGTTGTGCTGGAGTCTCTTGAGCATGCGCTTGATCGTGGCGCGAATATCATCGCTGAGGTTGTCGGTTTCGGCTCCACGGGCGATGCATACCACATGACCGCTCCCGACCCCGAGGCCAACGGCGTGGCCCGTGCGATGAAGCAGGCGCTTGACGAGAGCGGTTACACCGTCGAGGACTTAGGTCATCTGAATGCGCATGGCACCGGTACCAGCGCTAACGACTCTTCTGAATCGAAGGCCGTTCATTTGCTTTGCGGCGATGAGATCGGCTCTAAGGTTCCCGTCACGTCCATCAAGGGAAGCACGGGTCATATGCTTGGTGCCGCCGGTGCGGTTGAGGCCATCGTTTGCGCGCTCTCTGTTGCTCGCGGCGTGGTCACGCCAATCGCCGGTTTCGCTGAAGCCGATCCTGAGTGCAACGTCAACGTTGTCGCAGGCCAGATGATCGAGGTGCCGCAGAAGGTCGCACTGACCAATTCGCTTGGTTTCGGCGGGCACAATGCCTGTCTTGCGCTTTCGCCTTATACGGCATAGCAGGTCTCGAGCCGTTGTTTCGTATCTTCTTGCGGTGTCCTTCACTGCAAACGGTTCTTCTTGGAGGTAATCATGCCTGAAATCACCGCACCCTTCGAAAGGGACGTTGTCGAATCTATCTTGCCGCATCGCGATCCGTTCATCTGGATATCGCGTGTCGTTTCGTGCGAGCCCGGCACCACTATCGTCGCAGAGCTTGACGTTGTCCCCGAACTCGATCTGTTTCGCGGGCATTTCCCCACGCATCCCGTTTTGCCTGGCGTCATTCTTATGGAGGCGCTGGCCCAGGCTGCGTGCATTTGCATTCTTATGGGTCGTGACCAGGCCGGAACCATTGGGTTCCTTACGGGGATCGATAAAGCGAAGTTTCGCCGTCAGGTTTTGCCTGGTGACAAGGTCACGCTGAAGGCCACCATCGTGAAGTCCTCTTCCCGTATGTGCGTTGCGGAAGTTGAAGCGTCGGTCGATGGCGCTTTGTGCGCAAGCGCTACGCAGAAGTACGTTCTTTCTAACGAGGAGTAAGGCGATGGTTACCAAGGACGGATATTTCGTTTACGACAATGCCCCGTCAGCAGATGCGCCTAAACCTGAGATCCTTCCTGAACCTGACGTGGTTTATCGCATGGATCGCATTGCCTGCGAAGTCGATGGCTCGCTTGAGTCGCCCAATGCGGCAGCTGCCAGCGATCTTGCAGAGTACACAGAGGTTGCCCAGGACGCCAATCCCGCACCCGAGGCCCGTGGGGGAATCACGTCGCCTTTTGGCGAAGACCATCATCTTGACGAGACGCATGCCCTGGTCATGGTGCATGGCAAGGATGCGCGTTCTGTTCTGCAAAGCGTTGAAAGGGCTGGAATGCGCCCCTTCGCGCCGTACACGCGTGATCACGCCGCGGCATCGTACTTGCGTTTCGCTGCGGGAAAGGTGTGCCTTGGCGATAAGTACTCCGATGCGCTCTTTTCTAACGCGTACACTGTCTTGCAGGCTGCCAAGGAATGCCGAGCGTCGGTGATCCTTCTGGCTGATGAGGCAGTTGCCCTGGCGGAGGTCGATTCGTTCATCGCGCAAGCCGAGGCTGCAGGCATTCCTGTGTTCAAGACCGTAAGCACCGACACGCCTACGCTTGGTTGGACTCCCTGCACTACCGATCGCGTCGCTTCTGCCGACGAGGAGTGGCTAACCTGCAAGCATTGCGGTCTGACGTTCAACGGCGAAGTTGTCGCTAAAAGCTATTACACCTGCCCGAGTTGCGGTTCGTATTTTCGCGAAACGTCGGAGCAGAGAATCAGCGATCTGCTGGATATGGACAGTTTCGTCGAGTGGGATGCAAGCATGGAAGAGGGCGATCCGCTTAGCTTCCCCGGTTATCTTGATAAGATTGCCAACCAACGTCAAAAGACGGGTCTTGACGAAGGCGTTCGCACCGGCGAGGGCGCTATTGCGGGCATGCGCACGGCGTTCGCGGTGATGGACTCGACGTTCTTCATGGGATCCATGGGCGGGGCAGTTGGCGAAAAGCTCAGCCGCATGATCGATCACGCGACTGCCGAGGGTTTGCCCGTTGTCATCTTCACTGCGTCGGGCGGTGCCCGTATGCAGGAGGGTCTTATCTCTTTGATGCAAATGGCCAAGGTCAGTTGCGCGTTGGAGCGTCACTCGGCTGCGGGTCTTTTGTACATCAGCGTGATCACCGATCCCACCACGGGCGGCGTTACGGCTTCTTTCGCTATGCAAGGCGACATCATCTTGGCCGAACCGAACGCGCTTATCGGCTTTGCCGGCAAGCGCGTCATTCAGGACACCATTCGTCAGGAGTTGCCGAAGGGTTTCCAAACTGCGGAGTTCGCCTTGAAACACGGCTTGATCGACGCCGTTGTGCCGCGTGACCAGCTTCGCCGCACTTTGGCGCATTTACTGGCCATGCATAAGCCCGTGTTCACCAGCGAGGTTCTTGAGGGCGTGGTTTGCGAGGACGGAGGCGAATCGTGCATCCTCATGGATTACTCGTCCGTTGAACGCGTTCTTAAGAACGGTCGCAATACCTACAATCATGTTGCGTACGGCCGCTTGCCCATCATTGATGCACCAGAGGGTACCGAGCGCACCATCATCGACTCTCTCCGTGATCACATTGCTACTGTGGGTGAGGCGATCGCTCCGCGAACCGAGCGGTTGAAGGAAGCACTCGGCGTCGTACGCGAAGACGGAATGCCGGCACGCTTCGTGCCGTCCGCTCATCACCACCTTGGCGACTCGCCTGAAAGCGAGAGCCCGCCCTCTGAAGGGGATGCTTGGGCCAGCGTGCAGCTCGCTCGCAATACCCATCGTCCGACCTCTGTTCATTACATCGAGCAGGTATTCGACGGTTTCATCGAGCTTCATGGTGATCGCGCTTTCGGTGACGACGGAGCTATCGTGGGCGGCGTTGCTTGGTTCGGCGGTCAGCCGGTTATGGTTATCGGCGAGGAAAAGGGCGTCGATTTGAAGGATCGGGTTGCACGCAACTTCGGTTGCCCGCAGCCCGAGGGCTATCGCAAGAGCCTTAGGTTGATGCGCCTGGCTGATAAGTTCGATCTCCCCATTGTTTGCTTTGTTGACACTCAGGGTGCTTTCTGTGGTGCCGATGCCGAGGAACGCGGACAAGGTAATGCCATCGCCGACAATCTCATCGCGATGGCGGGGCTGAAAGTGCCTGTTATCAGCGTTCTTCTTGGTGAAGGCGGCTCGGGCGGCGCCCTGGCGCTTGCGGTGTCGAACGTCGTCGGCATGCAGGAGCATGCGGTGTACTCGGTGCTTTCACCCGAAGGCTTCGCAAGCATTCTTTGGAAAGATCGTTCGCGTGCAGCAGAGGCTGCGTCGGTCATGAAGATGGGCGCCGATCAGGTTTGTCAGATGGGCATCGTCGACGAAGTGATTTCCGAGGGTGAAAAGCCTGCTCACGAGAATCCGGATGAAGCCGCAGCAAATGTCAAGCGCTTCATCGCGATCCAGCTTGCTCGCTTGTCAGAACTGTCTGCCGAGGAGCTGGTGGCTGACAGGCATAGTCGATTCGCTCGTTTCTAGAACCGTTTCTCAATTGGGTCTGGCGTTGTCTTGCGGTATAGGTATAATAACCTACAAAACTGGTAGGTTTTATCGAGAGACAAGCAGGAAGTTATGTTTGAAGATTGCCTTAACGGCATTATCAAGGGTATCGAGCGCAACTACGACGATCCCATCATCTCGTATCGCGATGATAAACGCCATTTCCCCAGCCGCGAGCAAGTGAAGAAGATCATTAAAGACACGCGCAACATCATGTTTCCGCGTTTCTTTGAGGAAGGGGCAATCGCTTCGTCCGAGCCGAAGTATTTCATCGGCAATACGATCCTTCAGATCTCGGATATGTTGTATGCCCAGGTGAAAGAAGCGTTTCTGTTCCGCGATGGCGACGGGACGAATGAGGACGAGATCGATGCGAAAGCCCGTCGCGTTACCATGGCCTGGCTGAACGAGCTTCCCAAGGTGCAAGAGCTGCTTCTTAAGGACGTGCAGGCTGCTTATGACGGCGACCCTGCTGCGCAGTCGAAAGAGGAGATCGTTTTTTCATATCCGGGATTTTACGCCATCCTCATCTTTCGTTTGGCTCATGAGCTGTACTTGTTGGACGTTCCGCTGATCCCGCGCTTCATGACCGAGTACGCACATTCATGCACGGGTGTGGACATGCATGCAGGCGCCACTGTTGGCGAGTACTTCTTCATCGATCATGCTACGGGCGTCGTTATCGGCGAGACCACGGTCATTGGCGATCATGTGAAGATCTACCAGGGCGTGACCCTTGGCGCTCTTTCTCTTCGCGCAGGTCAGAAGCTTAAGGGCAAGAAACGTCACCCAACGGTCGAGGACAACGTCACCATCTATTCGAATGCCAGCGTTCTTGGTGGCGAGACGGTGGTTGGCAAAGGCTCCGTTATCGCGGGCAGCACGTTTGTTACCGAATCGATCCCGCCCAACTCCCGCGTCACGCTGCGCAACCAGAACGTCGACGTTCGCGTTCCCGAGAAGAAGCGCGACTAACGAACGATGGTTTGCGGGTTGATGCTTGCATGTTGTGAATGATGAAAGGCTGCCTCACCAAACCGGTGGGCAGCCTTTTCGTTATTTTCGGTAAAAAGCGCGGTTGTTGGGCGTCTCGTCAACTTCGATTTCCGCGACGGGAAGGCCTCGTTTTTCGAGTTCGCCGAAGATATGTTTCGCGAGATTCTCGGCAGTGGTTCGGAAGGGAAGGACGGTCAGGTTGAAACCCTCGCTTTGCAAAGCTGCAAGAGTATCCTGTTTGAGCGATCCTTTCTCAATAAGGAAGGTGTGATCAAGTCTGTCGCAGATCTCCTTCACGGTTTTCTTGAACACGCCGAAATCGAGAACCATATCCTTCATGGTTCCTTCGGTTTGAAGCTCGGGTTGTTCGATTTTTGCCACAACGCGCCATCTATGGCCGTGAAGGTTCTCGCATTTGCCGTAATAATCCGTAAGAAAGTGGGCGCTGTCGAAAGCGTATTCGCATTCCAGTCCGTACATGGTTCTCCTTAACGTGTTTGCAGCTGATCAAGCGCATCAGCTGATCTGCTTTCCTTTACATGAACAAATCGATGAGGTCGTCAGCGGTCAGCGATGCAAGTTGTCCGCTGTTGCCTTCGATAAGCGATGAAGCAAGTTCTCGTTTCGACTCCTGCAACGCGACGATGCGTTCTTCGATGGTGTCTTTGGCTACAACCTTCACCACGTTGACCTTTCGGGTTTGACCGATGCGGTGAGCGCGGTCGCTTGCTTGCTCCTGGACGGCAGCGTTCCACCAGGGGTCGGTGAGGATCACGAACGAGGCGCCGGTAAGATTCAAGCCGGTGCCGCCGGCTTTCATTGAGATCAAGAAGACCGGGGTGTCGTCCTTGTTGAATGCATCGACCATCTCTAGGCGTTTCTTTGCCGAAGTTTGCCCGGTTAGCGTGAAATGCTTGATGCCGGCATTTTCAAGGGCGGTGCCGATTTGCGACAAGTAGGTAGTGAACTGCGAGAACACGAGCATTTTCAAGCCGGCGTCGATGCCTTGTTGAACGAGGTCCATGATAACCGGCAGCTTGGCGGCGCCTGCGTGGTAGTTGTCGAAGACCAGGCTGGGATTAAGGCACAGTTGGCGAAGGCGCGTGATCTCGGCAAGAACCTCGACCTTTGACATGTCGGTGGGATCGACGACGTCAAGACCTGTTTCGCGGATGACCGGGCGCTTGCTTTTCAGGGTGGCTGCCCGTTTACGAGCGACCTCCTCGTTTGCGGGCGCGAATCCTGCACTTCCTCGACCTGCTGACTTCTTCTTTTGCATATTCAAGCGGTCGCGAAGATGCTGCTCCCGTGCGGAATATAAGCGTTTCTGCTCGCCCTCAAGCACGGCGTAAACGGTGCTTTCGGTTTTCTCGGGCAGGTCGGTGAGCACTTCCTTCTTGGTTCGCCTCAGGATGAACGGGCCCACCAGCTTGCGCAGGCGATGCACGGCTTCGTCGTCGTTTCCAAGGATGGGGATCTCGAAGTTCTCGCGGAAGCGCATAGGAGAACCCAGAAGACCGGGCATCAGGAAATCGAAGATGCTCCAGAGCTCGCTGGGCTTGTTCTCGATGGGCGTTCCCGTAAGAGCGAAACGGTGCTTCGTGCTCAGCTTTTCGACCGCACGCGCCGACTTGGTGGAGCGGTTCTTTATGTATTGCGCCTCGTCAAGCACGCAGGCGTAGAAGCCCATCTCGGCGAACTCCTTCGCGTCAATGCGCAGGATGTCGTACGAAGCAACGAAGACATCGGTGCTGGGTGCTTCTGCGCGTGTTCTTGAGCGGAGGTACTTTTGGCCATCAATAGGTTTCACGTTCAGCGATGGAGCGAACTTCGTAAGCTCGGCTGTCCAGTTGTAGATCAGCGAGGCGGGGCATACGATCAGGCACGTCGAGAAGCCGGGGTCGGTTTCTTTTTGTGCGAGGATCCAGGAAATGAGCTGGATTGACTTGCCGAGGCCCATTTCGTCGGCAAGGATACCGCCGAATCCGCAGTCACTCAGAAGGGAGAGCCACGAGAAGCCTTCCTTCTGATAAGGGCGCAGCGTCCCCTTGAGCGATTGCGGGATTTCTTGTTCCTTGCCCCTTGCCTTCCTGAAATTGTCGATGTAGCGCGAGATCTGCTCGTCCTTGATTGCGTCGTCGAATAGCTCATCTAGGAAGAACACGTCGTAGGCGGGCAAATCGACCGAAGCTTTGCGAAGGTCCTTTGCGGGGATGTCAAGCGAGCTGAGTGCCTGTTCGATCTTTTCGAGCTGGGCTTGATCCATCTCGGCGATATCCAAGAACGCGCCGTTTTTCAGCTTGTGATAGTGCTTTCGTTCGCGGTAGCTTGCGATAAGCGAGGCAACGTCTTCGGGTTCAAGCTCGTCGGAAGTGAGATTCAGCTGAATGAGGTTTCCCGCCATCGAAAGGCCGGTCGAGATGGACGGTCTTTTGTCGAAGATAAGCCTGTCGAAAGCGGCTGTCGTGTAGACCTGGCCGACTTCCTGCATTTTGACAAGGCCGCCGAACAAAAGCGGGCCAACCATATCGGGATTATGAAGATCGATCTCGCCGCCGGGGACGAATTCGCCGGCAATGCGCGCAGCGTTTGCTTCACGCACGTTATCGCGGACGATTCTGCCCGATTCGGTCTTCGCCGCCTTCGTGGATGCAGCGTGAATTGCAGCGGAATCACCGCCTTGCGGACCGATCAGCGTAAGCGGGAAGGATTCTTCGCCGTATTCCGCGTATGCCTCGCAGGTGATTTGCTTCTTATTTGCGTCTAGATAGAACTTGATTTGGCAGGGGATGGGCTTCATCTTGGCAAGTTCGTCTGGAACCTGAAGAGGAAGCGCCTTCTCCATTAAGGGCAAGACGGTTGAGCAGAACAGTGGCGCATCCTCTTGAGACAAGAACAGACCCTCGTTGTCGTGAAGCGTGCGCAGAAGGTCGCCGATTCGCGCCATCTCGGGCGAACACAGATAGATCGTTCGGCCGCGCCAAATGCAAAGGCTGTCGCCAGAAGAAACGAACACCGATTCGTACGGAGGCGTGATTCCGAAACCGCTCTCGGTTTTGCGTATATCAACGGAAAGATCAGGGTCGGCGCGGACGACCGAGGCTTCGTAAGAGCCGTTTGCGTTGCTGCTGACAACAGCCCAATCGAGGCCGCGCGAACCGGTCTCGTCGTTTTGGACGAAAATGGTTTGCCCTTCAAGTAGTTCGAAAAGCTCGACCACTTCGATGTCAGTGAGCGAAAGGTCGCGAGCGGTGCGTTGGCGGTTACCGCGACGGTTTCCGAACCCGTAATCAAGTGAGTAGAAGGATGAGCCGGTAAGCGACAGAGACCCGCGCTGCTCGCAGGCGCGCTCCACGAAACGGAAGAGGGACAGGCTGCGCTTGTCCAGACGTTCGGGCTTGTGCGTGAACGACAGCTTTTTACCGTAGGAATAGAAGGCGCCATTATGCATGCGATCGATGAAGTCGTCGATGCTCTTCAGGACATACGAGGTGCCGTTTCCTGCGACTTTGAAGCTCAGATCCCAGTTGCCGAAGTAGTAGCGAAGTGTCGGGATCAGCTCGATTTTTCCTGTAGGCTCGTTAAGCGTTTGAGCAGATTCGCGTTCCATCAGCGCTAACAGCTCTTCGGATGAGGTGCGCGTATGTTTCTTGGCAACATAGCCCATGAACGACTGCGGGCTTTGGTTGTAATGCATGACCAGCGCCGCCGAGTGCTTGCACATACCGCTGTATTCGTATGCAGCGGGGCAGGTGCAAGCATAGTCAAGCAGCTCGCCTACGGCTTCGTCGGCGAGGATGGTGGCTTTGTAGTACCTCTTTTTGTCGGAGCTGAGCACACCGGCCGAAAGCTCCGTGGTGCGAACGCCGCGTGAATCATTGAAGCTGACCACGGCAGAGCGAAATGAGCTGCGTCGGGAAGCGATTTGCTGAGCTCGCAGGTAGGTCTGCTGCGAGCATTCGCGTTTGATTTCTTCTTCTGGGATCATCGAACCTTCTTACAGACAGGTGATGCGGTACAGGCGCATGTCGTCCTTCGCAAGCACGATTTCGAATCCGGGCGTGCTGTCGTTGATGTCGTCCAGACCACGCCAGGCGGGAGGATAGTATTGCCCGCCGATAAAGCCTTCAGGCATATTCTGGCGGTGCAGGATAAGCACGTAGTTCATGTTGAGTTCGCGACAGGCTTCGCGAACTTCGTCGTTGAAGGCTGCTTCGTGAAGGTGATCGCGGACAAGCCAGCTCTCTTTAGTTTCAGGGATATTCCCGTAGCCGTTGAACTTTCGGTAGAACGTGCGCATTCCAGTATCGCCGTAAACGTAGAAGCTGCCGTCGTTCGGTTGATTTGCTACAAGGGAATCGCCTGTCAAATGGGATGCCTCGCGCGCGAATTGCATCTCGTCGGCAGTGTAGGGTCCGTGTTCGATCGAGTGCCAGGTGGCAATGGTGCCGCTGGCGCTTGTGGGGTACGGGTCGCTGTTAAGGAAATGCTCGTTGACGTTGGGAGCAAGCGTTGCGAACAGGAACATTCCGGCAAGTGCCAGGCACAAACCGCTGCTAAGTTTGCTTGCCTTCGATGGGTCTTCATTCCGAAGCGCCTTGTCGCAAAGAGCTACGGCTGCCGTCATCAGCCAATCAAGTCCAAGGATGAGCAGGGGCATGGCGGCAATCGAGGCCATGGCGCCACAGCGGAAGGGGTCGGAGTACCAGAATCCCGAGAAGAACGCTTTCGTGCTTTCTTCGACTGCCGACATGCAGGACACGGTGATGATGCAGGTGAGCAGGTAGGCGAAGAGCATCCACAGGTGCTGGCGGTCTTTGAAGGTGCGGATGATTCCGACGATGACCAAGGCCGCGGCGACGATCTGCGGTGAGCAGGGATAGAAGCCTCTGATGTAAGCGAGATTGACGATGTTAGCCACGGCATCTTCGGCGGTTGCGAACTTCCAATGCCAAACGCCCGAATGGATAACGCCCTGCATGAATGGGGCGTAGTAGGCGAAGACCCATACGCCGATGCAGAACAAAGCGAACGCAACGGCAAGGATCGCCCCGTGGATGCGGACACGGCCAAGCTCAAGCCCATCCGAGCCGCCAATGCGCTGCACGAACAACGGGGCAAGCAAAACCGCCATGGTGAAAATCGAATTCGGTTGAAGGAAGATGATGCCCACGCACGCCACAGCGAACAGAATGACAAGGGCAATGCGGTCGCGCGGAGTTCTTGTATTCGCTATTGCAGAAGTGACAAGCGCCATGGCGATAGGCATGCAGCAGAATGAAGCAAGGTTCGGCAACAGCGGCCCGTATACCAGCATTTCCCAAGGGAACAGCTGGAACGCTATGCAGGCCGACGAGCCGATTGCAACCTTACGAACATCGTTTTCGAAAATCGTCGAGAAGAATGCCGCCATGGCCAATGGGAACACGATCGAGCAAAGAACGAAATCGACCGCGTTCTCGGCAAACCCGGCGCCGACGTTGAACAGTTGAACCAGAACCGCGCAAAACGCCATCCACGTTGACGGGTAAAAACCAGCGTCGGGGGTGGGGTTCACTTGTTGGTCGAGAGCGCTCTGGAAAGAAGTTTGCTTAAGCGAATCGAATGCTTGCGCATCGGCGAAAGCGCGAATGCCGTTGATGTGATGCTGGTTATCCCAGGCTTGCGCGAAGGCCGAGAAGTCGGGCAAAACGCGAAGGAAGATGAAGCATCCCGCAAAGATCCCTACAGCGGCGTATAAGCAGAGCATCTTCCCTGAAAGCGCAGGCATGAAAAGAGTACGGCTTTTGCCCGTATGCCGCAGTGCAAAGCAAACGGCTGCGCCAACGATCACGGGCGGAAGGGCGACAGTGAATGCGTTGCAGGGAATGCCTGCCGCGCACCATGCAAATGAGAACGCGCCGAACAGGAAGGCGCTCAGCGCGGGAGACGCGCAGACGCACCAGGGGCGGCTGAGACCACAAGCGCGTAGAAGGAAAAATCCGGGCAGGTACAGCAGTGCAACGGCGGTGAGGCAAGCTGTTATGAAAGTAAAAGTATCCATCACTCCATAGTAGCAAATCAAAAGAGGAAATCGATTTCTCGACAGAGTGATATTTCAGTTGTTTTTACGTTTCATCAGGCATAAGGCAATAATGCTGATTTAACCTAAGTCCATAAATCACACGACGTCCATCGTCGCTCGATTTCGTCACGACAGGAGGATCCATGGAGAAGATCGCCAGTTTCACCATCGACCATTTGCGTTTGATTCCCGGAATTTACGTTTCGCGTAAAGACACCGATCCGGTAAAGGGCGGTGTTGTCACCACGTTTGATCTGCGCATGACTGCTCCGAATCGCGAGCCTGTTATCAACACCGCTCCGCTTCATGCGATTGAGCATCTGGGCGCGACGTTCCTTCGTAACGACGATGAGTGGAAGGACCGCGTGCTCTATTTCGGTCCGATGGGTTGCCGCACAGGCTTCTACCTTCTTTTGTTCGGTGATCTTGAGCCTGCTGACATCGCCGATCTCGTTCGTCGTATGTTCGAGCTCATGGCTTCATTCGAAGGCGAGATTCCCGGTGCTCGTCCTGAGGAGTGCGGTAACTGGCACGACGCCGATCTGGTTGGCGCTAAGTGGTGGGCGGATCGCTACCTTGCCAATACCCTCACCAAGCTCGACGAATCGAACACGGTTTACCCTCAACTGTAAGACTGGGGCGTTAGGCAAATAACAGTTAGGAACGGGCGCGATGATTCGCGCCCGTTTTTCGTTGGCGATGCGGTATGTGATCATCCAAACAAAAGGAACCGCACTCGCTGTGGAGTACGGCTCCCGAAAAGATCGAGCTCGGTGACGAACTTGAATTTATCTGCGGCGCTTGTCGATCTTGCGGGCAGTGACGTCGCCGATTGCCTGAAAGGCGATAACAAGCACGATGCACAGCAGGACGGCGAAGATCATGACGTCGGTTTGGAAGCGTTGGTAACCGTAGCGGATGGCGATGTCGCCCAAGCCGCCGGCGCCAACCGTGCCAGCCATGGCGGAGTAGCCGAACAGGGTGACGAAGGTGATCGCAGCACCGCGAACAAGCGAAGGAAGCGTTTCCTTCAAGTACACCTTGTAGACGATTTGCCAGGTGGAAGCACCGAAACTCTGAGCCGCTTCGATAAGGCCGGCGTCGGTTTCCTCAAGGCTTTGCTCAACCATGCGCGCGGCGAAGGGCGCTGCGGTGACTACAAGTGGCACAACCGCACCGGGAACGCCAAGCGAGGTTCCCACTACGAAACGAGTGAATGGGATGAGCGCTACCAACAGGATGATGAAAGGCACGGAGCGCCCGATGTTCACGATCCAGCCGACGACAGTTGAGAGAATGCGGTTGGGGTGCAGGCCGTTCGGCCCCGTGACGACCAGAAGGATGCCCAGCGGGATGCCGATGACGTACGCAAGAAGGGTGGCCACGCACGTCATGGTAAGCGTATCGATAGTGCCCTGCAGGAACAGATTGCCATACTGGGCGAAGAAGGCGGAGTAATCGAACATGCTACTTCACCTCCAGGCTATCGAACGAAACAAGCTCGCGGGCAGCATCGCTCTGCGGGTTTTCAAGGACCTGACGCGTGGGGCCTTCTTCGACGATGACGCCGCCGTCGATTACGGCAACGCGATCACAGATGTGGCGAGCAACGGCGAGTGAGTGGGTGATGACGACAAGCGTGACGCCCAGTTCCTTGTTGATTTTCGCGAGCAAGTTGAGAACCGACACCGTGGTGCGCGTGTCAAGCGCGCTTGTGGCCTCGTCGCAAAGCATGATGCGCGGGTTGTTCGCCAGCGCGCGTGCGATGGCGACGCGTTGCTGCTGACCGCCGGAAAGCTCGCTGGGGTAGCGCTGTGCCTTGTCGGCCAGTTCAACGACTTCAAGCAGTTCAAGCGCGCGCTTCTTGGCAGCATCTTTTTTCTCGCCATGGATGGTGAGCGGGAATATGACATTGTCGAGCACGGTGCGCTGTTGGAACAGGCTGAAATTCTGGAAGATCATGCCGATTCCCTCGCGAAGCTTTCGCAGCTCGCGACCGTGGTAGTTGGTTACGTCAACGCCATCGATGAGAATGCGCCCCGACGTGGGACGCTCAAGAAGATTGATGCAACGTACGAGCGTGGACTTGCCTGCGCCCGACTGGCCGATAATGCCAAAGATCTCCCCCTCGCCAATGGTAAGGCTCACATCGTGCAGTGCACGATGCGAGCCTTCGCGAGCAAGGTAGACCTTTTCTAGATGGTCTAGCTCTATCATTTCGCTTTTTAGCTCCTTTGTAGGCGTCCCTTAGAAGACGGGGACGACTGCGCCGGCGTAGGTGTCATTGATGTAGGTGCGAACCTCGTCGGACGTGATTGCTTTCACAAGAGCCTTAATCTTATCAGAATCCTGGTTGCCATCCTTCACGACCAGCACATTTGCATAAGCTTCTGCGGCGAGCGAGGTAGCGGACTCGGTTGCAAGGGCCTCGGAGGTCTTGAAGCCGGCGGGGATTGCGTAGTTGCCGTTGATGCAGGCAAGGTCAACGTCGGCGACGATGTTGGGGATCGTTGCAGCCTCGACTTCCTTCAACTTGAGGTTCTTCGGGTTGGAGACGATGTCGTTCGTGGTGGCATTGATGCCCGCGTCGTCCTTCAAAGTGATAAGGCCGGCATCCTGCAGAAGAAGCAGTGCGCGAGCTTCGTTGGTTGCGTCGTTGGGAACGGCAACGGTTGCGCCGTCAGCCAAAGCGTCGAGGGACTTGGTCTTGCCCGGATACAGGCCGAACGGCTCGTAGTGGACGGCAGCGACGCTTGCGAGATGCGTGCCCTTCTCGTCATTGAAGTTGTTCAGGTAAGTGATGTGCTGGAAGTAGTTGGCGTCGACCTCGCCCTCTTCGGTCACCGTGTTAGGCTGAACGTAATCGGTGAACTCCTTCACTACAAGAGTGTAGCCTTCCTTCTCGAGCAGCGGCTTAACAGCGTCGTTCAGGATTTCTGCGTGGGGGGAGGGGGTTGCGGCGACGGTGATGGTTTTGTCATCGGAAGCGCTGGACTTGCTGGAGTCAGAGGTGGAGCTCTTGGCGCCGCAGCCTGCCAGAGCGAACGCGAGTACCGCGCTCAGGGCGAACGTGGCGACAAGCGCCGTCTTTTTCTTGAAACTGAATGCCATTGGTGATGTCCTTTCTTAAAACGCGTTTCAATGAGTGAACGCGTTTGCTTTAATTGACGTTCACTAAGATATCGTTAGTTGGCTTGAAACGCTATTACGTAAAACTAATGCTGGGTTATCGCTAACACCGATACAGAGAAATCAGACTAAAGCGGGTTCAGACATTGCCGATCGTATATCCGAGTTATCGAAAATACCTTTAGATCTCTTTGTTATAGGACGATGCTTTGATACAGCCCGTCTTTGACGAAACCCTGTTTGCGATAGTACTCACGCGTGCCAACTGACGAGATCACGTTCAGTTTCGAGTAGCCTTCAGCACGGGCGATTTCCTTGGCTTGCTCGATGAGCTTTCGCCCGAGACCGTGATGCTGTGCGGCTGCATCGTCTTTCCCCAGGTGAGCGGCTTGCCCATATACGTGAACCTCTCGGATCATTGCGTCGCCTTCGGAAACTGCCAGATCGTCGTTTATGTCGCGAGCATTGATTTCATCCCATTTGGGGAGGGAAAGGCGCAGGAATCCGGCGATTCGGTTGTCGTCTGTAACCCATTGCAGGAAATGCTCATGGGCAAGTGCGGTTTCGTATGCGAAGTCTGAAAGGTGCAGGCTGGAAACTTGCACTTCCTGTCTGTTGATCTCGCGAAAGCGGATTTCCTGTACAGCGGTGTCCTCGTTTAACTTCTCGATATGCGACTCGACCATTTGGCGAAGGTTTGTCTTCTTATTCCCAACCATGATGTCGCAAGCACTGATATCCCTGATCATACGGCTGATGCGAATGTAGGGAGGCGTCGCGAGCGTATTCGTCGAAAGGACGTCGATCAGTTCCGTTTCGGTGTAGGGACGCCAACGACCCTGTTCGTATAAGCTGACCAGCCCGGTTCCGGAAACCAAGGCGCAGGGGTAGAGCTTCACTTCATCGGGAAGGAACGCGGGGTTCGTGACGAACTCGCGATAATCCTCGATATCGCTTTCAGGGGTTGATCCGACAAGGTTGACCATCAGGTGGGAATGGATTTTGAACCCATAAAGCCTAATCAGGTTGAACGCCTGTGTGACCTGCTCGATTGGGGTGAAGCGGTTGTTCTGACGAAGGATTTCCTCGCGCGTGCTTTGCACGCCGATTTGGATTTTCGTGCAGCCAAGCTCCCTGAAAAACGTCAGGTTCTGAGGCGTGACCGTGTCGGGGCGTGTTTCGATGACCAGGCCGACTACACGATGCGCTGATTTTTCGTTTGCGGACTGCTGCACCATCAGCTCGTCTTTTGTCGCAGTTTCGTTTTCGGCTTCGCGAAGATGCGCGGCGGAATCACCGTATAAGGTGGCGAACGCCTGGTTGTAGGTTTCTTCGCCCCTGTCGATGGCTGCTTGGTGGCTGCGGACCAGCTCTTCAAGGACATCAGGGTCGCTTGAGATGCCAGCATCCTCGTAGCGTTTGCGTATGTTAGCGAGCTCGATTTTGTCCATAGGCCATTCGTTTAATGCTCTGAACAGCTCTTTCATGAACCAAAGTTGGTAGGGGCGGGTGTAATCGCTCCAGGTGCCACCCAAAACGATAAGCTCGACTTTGTCGGTTGCGTGTCCCATTTGCGTGAGTGCGCGCATGCGCGAGGCAACTTGCAGGTAGGGGTCGAAGAAATTGCGCTCGGCACGCTGACAGGCCGGCTCGTTGGACAGGTAGCTTTTCGGCATGCGCAGGTCGTTCGGGCAGTATACGCAGTTGCTGCCGCATGGTTGCGGCTTGGTGATCACCGTGATGGTGGCAACGCCCGACGATGTGCGACGGGGCTTCATGCGCAAGGTGTCGAAGATCTTGCGCTCCAAGACGTCGTCGACATTCCATGAGGCCCAGCGATCGGGATCATCCGACTTGGTTTTCAGGTAGTAGGGAAGAAGCTTCTTCTTTGCCAAATGCTTCGATACGTCGGTGACGTTGTCGTTGTGGTCGCGAACGATCTGGGCGAGTTCGTTTGGGGTGACGTCGCCCAAGCGCAAGCGATCGATGATATCGAGTAAAAGTTGTTCCATGCTCTCATTGTATTCGAGATTAGCTCGCAGGCCATTCTTGGCTAGAATACCCGTATGGAAAATCTCGCCAACAACCAATTAGATCAGTCATCGAAGGCCGTGCTTGCGTCTGACTTAGCCTTGAAGTTGAATCGGATCAATGCTGACTTTTATAAGCAGGTCGCTGATTCGTTTTCGGCAACGCGTAGTCGTCCATGGGAGGGCTGGCGTCGCATTGTCGAGCTTGCGGGCGGCAGCGGCCGTGCTGCGCGCGTTCTTGACGTGGCATGCGGAAACTTGCGCTTTGAGCGTTTCTTGGATGACGAGCTCCCGTATGCGCCACGTCGGTTCACCTGTGTTGATTCGTGCGCAAGCCTTGTTGGCGAATTGCCGGACGACGTTGATTTCTTCGAGCAGGATATTGTGTCTTCGTTGGTTTCGGGTGGTTTAGGAGATGCAGTCGGCGTTGATTTCGATCTTACGGTGTGCTTCGGTTTCTTCCATCATGTGCCGGCGCTGGATTTGCGTGTGCACCTGCTTAACGATCTTGTGGCGCGTACGGCCCCTCATGGGCTGATTTGCATTTCGCTTTGGTGCTTCCTGCGAGACACGCGTCTAGCCGAGAAGGCGGATGCCGCCACCAAGAACGCTTGTGAACGCTTTGGTATCGAACAGTCTGCGCTTGAGCCAGGTGATCGGTTTCTTTGCTGGCAGGAGCGCGAAGACGTGTTCCGTTTCAGCCATTCATTCGACGAAAGCGAAATAGAACTTCTTGCTAACTCGGTGAATGATAGCGCGGAAATTATCGAGATCTTCAATGCAGACGGCAAGCATGGCGATCTGAACACCTATCTTGTTTTTAGAAAACGATAGTTTTACGTCTTCGAAAGGGGCTTTCATGACGGTCAAACTAGATCTGAACGATGTTTCGGGAATGGTGTTCGATTGCGACGGAACCCTGCTCGACACCCTGGACGCCTGGCGTTTGGCGGAAGCGCCTCTGTTCGCTCAGATTCCGTTCGAGCTGACACGTGCGCAGGAGGACGAGATCCATTCAGCCCCTATCGAAGAGGCCGCGCGAATCTTCCATGAGACGTATGGCGTTATGAACAGTTCGGAGGAAGTTCTCGCGCATCTGGATGATGCGCTGCTTTCGTATTATCGCGATACAGCCGAACCGCTTCCCGGTGCGGTGGAGCTGGTAGAAGTCGCTAACCAAAAGGGCATTCCGTGTGTTGTGGTTTCTTCAAGCCCGCGTCGATATCTTGAGGCGGGCCTTGAACGTGCGGGGATCGCCGATTGCTTCATCCGTCTGATCTCGACGGAGGACGTGTGCCTTTCGAAAAGCAACCCCGCGATCTATCAGATCGCTCTGGATTCGCTGGGCTCTGTGCTTGATACCACCTGGGCATTCGACGACGCGCCTTACGCATGCGAGGTTATGCGCACATTTGGCTTTAAGACGGTTGCGCCGGTAAACGACGCCGATCAAGAGGAAATCGAAGCTAAGACTCAAGCAGCCGATTATGTTGTCGCCACGCTTAAGGATCTGCTGTAGGGTCGCATATGACCTTTGGTGGATGCGTCCTTTAGCGACTGATTGATAAACGAGAAGGGGAGCGATCGCATCAACCGCTCCCCTTTGTTTTCGCTATGCCTGCAATTAAACGTGACGCTGCATTCACGCCATGTTCGCAATGCGTTCAAGGGCTTCTTTCGTGCTTTCAGCGCTGCCGAAAGCGGTCAGTCGGATATAGCCTTCGCCTGATGGGCCGAAGCCGGCACCTGGGGTGGTAATGACATTGGCCTCGGTAAGCAACTTGCGGAAAAAGTCCCAGGATCCCATGCCATCGGGGGTCTTGCACCAAATGTACGGGCTGTTCACAGCGCCATAGACCTCGTACCCCGCTGCTTCAAGGCCTTCCTTGATCATATGCGCATTCTTGCGATAGTAGTCGATGGTCTCGTCGATTTGAGCCGAGCCATCGGGGGTGAATATGGCAGCAGCACCTCGCTGGATGACGTAAGAAGCTCCGTTGAACTTTGTGGTTTGACGGCGATTCCACATGGCGTTGAGGTTCTGCCCTTCGCGTACCAGATCCTTCGGCACTACGGTATAGCCGCAGCGCGCACCCGTGAAGCCTGCGGTTTTCGAGAATGAGCGGAACTCGATGGCGCAGGTACGCGCTCCCGGAATCTCGAATATGGAATGCGGGATTCCTTCTTCGGTGATGAACCTTTCGTAGGCGGCATCGAACATGATGACAGCTTGCGTTTCATTGGCGTAGTCAACCCAGGTTTTCAGTTGATCATAAGAAAGAACCGTTCCCGTGGGATTGTTCGGCGAGCAAAGGTACACGATGTCAACGTGCTCCTTGGGAAGCTCGGGGTTGAATCCGTTTTCAGCGGTAGTGGGCATGTATACGATGTTCGACCACTTTTCGGTGGCCGCATCGTATTCTCCAGCACGACCGGACATGGCGTTCGAATCCACGTAGACGGGGTAAACGGGATCGCACACGGCGATGACGTTGTCGACGTCGAACAGATCGCCGATGTTTCCGCAGTCGCTTTTCGCACCGTCCGAGACGAAGATCTCGTCAAGCGAAATGTCGATACCACGAGCCTTGAAATCGTTTTCCAGAATCGCTTCGCGCAGGAAGTCGTAGCCTTGCTCCGGACCATACCCATGGAAGCGCTCGGGGGTGGCAAGATCGTCGACTGCTTCATGCATCGCCTTGATGACTGCGGGTGCCAAAGGACGGGTGACGTCGCCGATCCCCATCTTTATCAGTTTCGCTTCGGGGTGGGATTCCTGGTAGGCCGCGGTTTCGTGCGCGATATTCGCAAAAAGGTAACTACCAGGTAACTTAGCGTAGTTAAAGTTAGGCTTGGCCATACATGCTCCTTCATGTGTTCCGATCTGTCGAAAATACCCCGCTGATGTTTCGGCTGGATTAAGAATGTATGCAAAAGCCCAGTTCATTTAGATTTAATCGCTCTGTTACAAACAGCCTGCTCAGATTTTCTTAGTATCGCACCAAGACGGGGAACCGGCGATAATGCGCGTTACTCGCTTGCAGATCGACAATCGAATCGTTGCTGCACCTCGTCACGAGAACACGTCATGAAAGAGGGAATCATGCACATCGATTTCGTGAAAATGAACGGTGCAGGCAACGACTTCGTGATGATCGGGGACTACTTCGATCAGCTTCACCTAAGCAACGAGCAAGTTCAGTGGATTTGCGACCGACACTTCGGCGTGGGAGCAGATGGAGTCATCGTTGTGAAGCCGTCGATCAATCCCGATGCCGTTGCGTTCATGGATTATTACAACTCCGACGGAACCAAAGCGGAAATGTGCGGCAACGGCATTCGCTGCTTCGCGAAGTTCCTTGTTGACGGCGGTGTCGTCGAGTCGGGTTCGGATTCGTTCGCGGTGGACACGCTTTCGGGCAAAAAGGAAATCTCGATCCTTCGCGATATCGAGGGGAACATGCAGCTGGCTACGGTGGACATGGGTGCTCCTATTTTGGAGCCTTCTAAGGTGCCCACTACGCTATCGGGCGTTCCGACGGAATGGGGGTCGGTTGCGCTTGAACAAGAGATCGTCGTCAACGGCAAGACTTACAAGGCTACGTGCGTTTCCATGGGCAATCCCCATGCGGTCATTTTCGTGGATGACCCGTTGACGTTCCCTGTGACCGAAATCGGACCAAAGATCGAGACGCTGGGGGTATTCCCCGAAAAGACCAATGTGGAGTTCGCCCATGTTGATGGCGACGTTATCACTATGCGCGTCTGGGAGCGCGGCTGTGGTGAAACCCTTGCATGTGGTACCGGCTGCTGCGCGACGGCGGTCGCTGCGCATATGACCGGGCGTGCAGGTCGCAAGGTCACCCTTAAAGTCCTTGGCGGCGAGATCGGCATTGAGTGGTCCGAAGAAGGCGGCGACTTGGGCTCGGTCATTATGACGGGTCCCGCCAAGAAAGCCTTTGCGGGTTCGCTTGAGATTTAGTCGCGATCCGATTTCTAGCGCGCTTGGTTTCGGTTCTCATTAACTGGATCGAAACAAGACCGCAATCGTTCGGTAGCAGTGCATTCGTATTGTTGTATCAACGAGCTGGGTGTTTGTTCCTTCGGTCGGTGCACCCCGGCTCGTCGAAGCCGGACTGGCAAGGTTTCACTCCTTGCGTCCGGCTTTTCTATACGAGAAGGGGGATGGGTGTGTCGAAGATGAGGCAACTTAACTCGAGGCGAAACGAGCAGCTTGGTCTTTACCGCAGCGAATTCGAACATGACGCGTGTGGATTGGGCGCGCTGGCTCAGCTTGACGGTTTGAAATCGCATCAGATGCTAGACGATGCCCTCTCGGTGCTTATTAACCTCGAGCATCGTGGTGGCGTTGGCCTTGAGCGGAACACCGGCGATGGTGCAGGCGTTCTGTTCCAGGTGCCGCATCGTTTCTTCCGAAAGGAAGCGCAGAAGTACGGGCATATCCTTCCCGAAGAAGGCGACTACGCGGTGGCAATGGTGTTCCTTCCTCAGGACGAGCAAGGAGTCGCCGATGCGATGCGCGTTTTCGCTGACGGTTGTGCGGCGAACGGAATCCCGCTTTTGTTCTGGCGCGATGTCCCCACCGATGCTCACGGTTTAGGCGAAACCGCCATTGCGTCGATGCCCGTTATCAAGCAGGCCTTTTTGGGCCGACCCGCCAATTGCGAGACGCGCGACGACTTCGAGCGCGCGCTCTACATTTGCCGCCGGGAGATCGAGAAGGCCGGAGACGCTTCCTCGGAGCTGGCGGAAAAGATCTTCTATATTTGCTCGATGAGCTCGCGCACCATCGTTTACAAGGGAATGCTGCTGGCCACGCAGATGCGCGGTTTCTATACCGACCTGGCCGACGCTTCAACTGAAACGGCCATCGCGCTTGTTCATTCGCGCTACAGCACTAACACCATGCCTGCTTGGGAGCGCGCTCACCCTAATCGCTACATCATTCATAACGGTGAGATCAACACGCTGAAGGGCAACAAGAATTGGGTCGCTGCGCGCGAACCTGAGCTTTATTCGCCGGTTCTTCAGGATGACCTCGCAAAGACCCTCCCGGTTATCAATCGCGAAGGCTCGGACTCGGCAATGCTCGACAACGTTGTTGAGTTCCTGCACATGAACGGCCGCTCGCTTCCGCGTGCCATGTCGATGCTCGTCCCCGAGCCGTGGGATCACAACCCGGCTTTGTCCGAACGTCGCCGCGCGTGGGACGAATATCAGTCGATGCTGACGGAAGCATGGGACGGCCCTGCTGCGTTGGCGTTCACCGATGGTGTGATTCTTGGCGCAACCCTCGATCGAAACGGTCTGCGTCCCGCGCGTTATTACGTGACCAAAGACAACCGTCTGGTTCTTTCGAGTGAAGTGGGCGTCCTTGATGTCGACCCTGCGAACATCCTGGTCTCGGGAAGTTTGGGCCCTGGGCAAATGCTCGTGGTGGATCCTTCGCGTGGTCGCGTGATGTTCGACGACGAGGTGAAGAACGATCTGGCAAACGAGCGTCCCTACCGTGAGTGGATTGACTCGCGCATGATCGAGATGGCTGATCTGCTGGAGAAAAACGCTGCGTTTGAAGAAGACGCTGCAGTTGATGACGGCATCGATCTGACGCTTCGTCAGGTGGTTCACGGGTTCCATTACGATGACATGCAAGAGGCGATTCTTCCTATGGCCCGTACGGGGAAGACCCCGTTGGCGTCGATGGGAATGGATGTTCCGCTTGCTTGCTTGACCGATAAGGACCGCCGCCTATTCGATTATTTCAATCAGCTGTTTGCTCAGGTTACCAATCCGCCTATCGATGCACTTCGTGAGTCGTTCATCACGTCGACGCTTCTATATTTGGGCAATCACGGCAATATGCTCGAGGATGCTCGCGAGAACTGCCGTCTGGTGAAGCTGGAGACCCCGCTTCTTACCAAGCGGGAATTCAATGCGCTGGCACATATCGATGAGCAGGGATTCAAGGCTACCACGCTTCATGCCGCCTATCGTATTGGCGACGGAAAGAACGCGCTGCATGAGGCCCTTGAGCGCTTGCATAGCGAGGCGACCGCTGCGATAGAATCCGGCGTTAACATCCTTGTCATCTCCGATCGCGCAGGCCAGGGTGAAGTTCCTATCCCGTCGCTGTTGGCTGTCGCAAGCGTCCACAACCATCTGCTTCGTTGCGGCGTGCGCACCAATGCGGACATCATCGTCGAAACGGGCGACGCCATCACGCCGCACGATTTCGCAACGTTGGTGGGTTATTCTGCATCGGGCATCTTCCCGTATCTGGCTCACGAAAGCATCGAGCATTTTTGTGCTATGCACATCATCGAGCAGGACTGCGCGACGGCAATCGCCAACTACAACAAGGCAGTGGTTGCGGGTGTGGTTTCCATCATGTCGAAGATGGGTATCTCGACCATGCAGGGGTACCACAGCGCTCAGGTTTTCGAAGTGCTGGGTCTGTCCGACGAGGTGATCGACGAGCACTTTACCGGAACTGTCAGCAGGATCGGCGGTCTTGGCATCGACGATATCCAGCACGAATGCGATATGCGTTATGACCGTATGGTTGCGCAGGCGGCATCGGTTGCTCCGTCGGTGCTTTCGAGTTCGGGTTTGACTAAGTGGCGTCCGAATGGCGGGGAAGAACATCTCATTAACCCCACGACCATCACGCTTTTGCAGCAAGCCGCCCGCGAGAACGATTTCGACACGTTCATGGAATTCAGCGCTGCGATGCATCCTCAAGGGCGTGCAGTCACGTTGCGCGACCTGCTTGAATTCGATTTCGAGCATGCCGATTCCATTCCACTTGATCAGGTGGAGCCCGCATCCGAGATCGTCAAGCGCTTCACCACAGGCGCGATGAGCTACGGGTCCATCTCCAAGGAGGCTCACGAGTGCCTTGCCATTGCCATGAATCGACTTGGTGGTAAGTCGAACACCGGCGAGGGCGGTGAGGATACGGCGCGCGAAACGCGTCTTCCCAATGGCGATAGCAAGTTGTCTGCGATCAAGCAGATCGCTTCTGGTCGTTTTGGTGTGACCAGCCGTTATTTGATGAGCGCCCGTGAGATCCAGATCAAGATGGCGCAAGGCGCGAAACCGGGCGAAGGCGGGCATCTTCCTGGAAGCAAGGTTTGGCCGTGGATCGCGAAGACTCGCCGTTCCACGCCAGGTCTGAGCCTTATCTCCCCGCCGCCGCATCATGATATCTATTCGATCGAGGATCTTGCCGAATTGATCTTCGATATGAAGAACGCCAACCCAAGCGCTAGGGTTTCGGTGAAACTCGTTTCCGAGGCGGGCGTCGGAACCATTGCCACCGGTGTCGCCAAAGGCGGCGCGCATAAGATCCTGATCTCTGGTTCCAACGGCGGAACCGGTGCGGCTCCGCGCGATTCCATCTACCATGCCGGCCTTCCGCTTGAGCTTGGTTTGGCGGAAGCGCAGCAGACGCTCCTTCAGAACGGCTTGCGTTCGCGTGTCGTCGTAGAGGCCGACGGAAAGCTGGTTGATGGTCGTGATGTTGCGATGGCTTGCTTGCTGGGTGCTGAGGAATTCGGTTTCGCAACCATGCCGTTGATCGTCATGGGATGTCTGATGCAGCGTGATTGCCAGCAAGACACGTGCCCGGTTGGCATTGCCACGCAGAATTGCAAGCTGCGTGGGCGTTTCAAGGGCAAGCCCGAATATGTCGTGAATTACATGTTGATGGTCGCCGAGCATCTTCGTCATATCATGGCGCGACTTGGTTTCCGCACTGTCGAGGATATGGTGGGTCACCCCGAGCTTCTGAAGCAGACCGCTCCGGTGGAAAGTTGGAAGGCGCAGCTGCTTGACCTTTCTCCGGTGGTGTATCAGGCGAAAACCGAGATATGCGCAGATGTTCCCGGCGCCGATTGCCTCCATAGTCTTCCGGCATTGGCTCCCGAGGATGTGCTTCCTTTCACGCTCGATGCCACATTGCTGGTGCCGTACACCAAAGAGGCCAGGGAGCACCTGGGCACTCAGCGTTTCGGTGTCGACATCGCCAACATCAATCGCGCAGTCGGCACGATGCTGGGCTCGCAGGTGACGAAGGATCACCCCGAAGGGATCCCTGACGATTCTATCGTTGTGGACTGCTCGGGGTCTGCGGGCATGAGCTTCGGCGCCTTCGTTCCGCGCGGTGTCACGCTTAATGTCATTGGCGAAGCAAACGATTACTTTGGCAAGGGCCTTTCTGGCGGAACGTTGACGCTTCGTCCCAACGAGAACGCGGCTTTCAGGCCGAATGAGAACATCGTCGCCGGCAATGTTGCATTCTATGGCGCAACGGGTGGCAAGGCGTTCGTTAACGGAATGGCTGGTCAACGCTTTGCAGTACGCAATTCTGGCGCCACGTTGGTGGTTGAAGGCGTTGGCAACAACGGATGCGAGTACATGACCGGCGGTAAAGTGGTCATTTTGGGTGAAGTTGGCTTGAACTTCGCTGCGGGCATGAGCGGTGGCGTTGCGTACGTCTTCGATGGACAGCATACGCTTGCAGAACGCTGCAACCGCGATTTGGTTGACATTGAAGAACCCGATGAAAGCGAGCTCGCTGAAATCGAAGAACTTCTTCGTGAGCATGTCGATCGCACGGGGAGCCCCTTGGGAATCAAGATGCTCTACCGGTTCGCTCGAATTAAAGGGAATTTCAAGCGTGTTATCCCGCGCGACTACAAGCGTATTTACGATCTGATCGCGAACGAAGAGGCGAAGGGCTTCTCGCATGAGGAAGCTGCAGAGCGCGCGTTCGAAATGTTTAGGGGGAACTAGCATGGGAAAACCGGGAGCATTCCTTCACGTTGAGCGCGTTGCCCACGGCGTAGCCGATGCCCGCGAATCGGTTGCCGGCTACAACGAATTCGCCATCCCTCTGCCGCTGTCAGATCAGGAAGTCCAAGCGAGCCGCTGCATGGATTGCGGCGTTGCGTTCTGCCAATGCGGCATTGTCATCGGGAAGGCGAAGAAGCCGACGGGTTGTCCTCTTCATAACCCCATTCCCGAGACAAACGATCTTCTGTATGAAGGTCGTCTTGCGGAAGCGGCGGCACGTCTTTCGACGACTAACCCGTTTCCCGAGTTCACGGGTAGGGTTTGCCCGGCTCCGTGTGAGCAGGCATGCAACTTGGGAGAACACGACCAAGCGGTGACTATCCACGACAACGAGCGGGCCATTTCGGATGCAGCATGGGCTGCGGGTGTGAAGCCGTTGCCGATTCATAAAGAAGGAGCAGCTAAGGTTGCGGTTGTCGGTTCTGGCCCCGCTGGCCTTGCAGTGGCATGGAAACTTGCATGCGAGGGGTTGGCCGTCACTGTTTTCGAGAAGGCGGATCGTGCGGGTGGGTTGCTGATGTACGGCATTCCCAACATGAAGCTGCCGAAATCGATCATCGAACGTCGCATCGATCTGATGCAGCGCAGCGGTGTCGAATTCGTTTTCGAATGCGATGCAATCGATCGAGCTGACGAGATCCTGAATGATTTCGATGCTGTTGTGTTGGCATGTGGTTTCCGCAAGCCCCGTGCTATGGGGGTCGAAGGCGAAGATCTTGAGAACGTCCGCTTCGCTGTCGACTACCTGACCGAGGCAACGAAGTCGCTTCTTGATTCGGAAAAGCCGGAGGAAACGGCTAAAGGTAAGCATGTCATCGTTGTGGGCGGCGGCGATACCGGCGTCGATTGCGTCGCGACGGCCCTTCGTCAGGGTTGCGCATCGGTTCATCAGGTGATTCGCGCTTCCGCTCCTAAAGCACCCGATGCTGAAACCGACTGGATGAACTGGCCTAACCCGCATGGACCTGCAAAAAATGGTTATGGTCAATTGGAGGCTGCTGCGATCATGGGTGAAGATCCTCGCGTGTGGTCTACGGATACCCTTGCGTTCAAAGCTTCCGCAAACGGTGAAGACGTTGCCGTCGCCGTTCTTCAAGCCAAAGACGGAAGCGACCCCTACGAGGTTCCCGCCGATTTGGTTCTTATCGCAAAAGGTTTCGTTGCGCCCGAGGATGGCATTCTGGATGCGTTCCATGTGGCGTGTGCGAGTGAGGGAAAGCCCGTTGCGTTGGTTTCGAACGGCACCCATAGGGCAGTTCTCGCTCAGGAGTCGAGCTTCGATACCCCCGTTTTCGCAACAGGCGATTTCTTGACGGGTTCCACGCTTGTGGCCAGCGCCATGCACGATGGCATTGCCTGCGCCGAAGAAGTCGTTGCTGCCTTGAGTTGCAGGTCAATAAAGTAAATTGCCGAAGGAAAATTTTTCTGTTGGAGAAGCCTCGTGGGCGTACAATGTGCCCCATGAGGCTTCCTAGCGAATACATAGAGAACCTAGACGCCAAACATCACGGTGTTCATCTTGCGGGTATGCGTGCGCGCTCCGCTGAGCGAGCTGCAGAGCATTCCTTTGCTCATAATCCTTTGCTGATCATCTCAGCAACAGCGGCGCTGGTGACTATGTTCTTCGTCCCGCCTTCTGCTGCATACTTTGATTATTTCAACTGGCATACTCTTGCGTGCTTGTTCAGTGTATTGGCTGTTATCGCTGGTATTGACTCTTCTGGTCTGATGGAGTTCGTTGCGCACTCGTTGGTTGAGCGCGTGAGCAGCACCAAGGGGCTTATTTTCACATTGGTGCTGACCACGCTTGGGTGCTCGATGGTCATGTCAAATGACATGACGCTCGTTACCTTGCTTCCCTTGGCAACCGCTCTACTGAAGTCGGTGAAGCGTGAGTCCGAAATCCCTTTAGTTTTCATCATGATCACCTTAACGGCGAATTTTGGTGGAATGCTTCTGCCGTTCAGCAAGCCTCATAATTTGTATTTGTATACGGCTTTCGGGGTAGGTTTCAGTGATTACATCGCTGTTGTGGCTCCGCCGTTCTTGCTTTCCATTGCATTGATCTTTGCTCGGTGTGGCTTCGTGAAGGCGGCGAAGTTTCATTATCGGAAATCTGAAGCCATTCGAATCTCCAAACCTCGTGCTGCGATTTGCGTCGTCTTGTTCGCTCTTTGCATCACAATGACGCTAGGCATTGTTCCGTATTTGACTGGAATGATGATCGTCGTCGTTGTCCTTGCGATAACCGATAGACGCGTGTTCGCGAAGACAGACTATACATTGGTTGTCACGTTTGCTTGTTTCTTCGTTTTCAGTGGGAATATCGCCCAGATCGAGGTTGTGACCAAGTTCTTTTGTGCCGTGTTGAACAGTTGCGGTGTATTCGCGACATCGCTATTAAGCTGTCAGTTCATCAGCAATGTTCCCACAGCGATTTTGCTCGGTCATTTTTCAACTGACTGGGCTGGTATTGCATTGGGAACCAATATCGGTGCAGTAGGCACTCCGATTTCTTCATTGGCTACGTTAATCACCTTGCGTCAGTATCAGAAGACCGGTTTGGGTGATAATGGTAAGTTCATCGCCCGATTTGAGGCGTATAACTTCACATTCCTCGTGATTCTGTTCTTGTTTGAGGTTTTCATCATGCGGGTTCACTAGTCCACATAGCCTTCTTCTAAAAGAAGGAGGCCCGCAGGGGAGGCGATCCCTGCGGGCCCGAAGGAGGGGAAGGGTGGGCGTTTCAATGGCTTGCTTTGTCGCCCGTGCCCGGATTGTCTAGCAGTAGAAGAGCATCTTGTTGTAGGTGGGCATCGGCCAGACCTCGGTCGAGCAGATGTTCTCCATTTCGTCGCACACGGCGCGAAGATCATCCATGGCTGCAAGAACCTTATCGTGATAGGTAGTGGCTTCTTCCAGGCTGTCTTCGATGCTGGCAGCTTCTTCAAGTGCTGCATCAAGAACTTCCAGGCACTCGGAAATCCTATTCGTGCCTTCGTTAAGCTCTTTCAGGAGCTTGATCTCGCCTGCGGGCTCAAGCTCGGGACAGGCCTTCTTCTTACCGATGATCGTTTGAGAAATCTGGTCTGCGTAGGCGCTGACGGCAGGGGCGATCTTGCGCTTGGTCATATGGCTCATGGTGCGGCCTTCGATGTTCAGCAGCTTGGAGTACTGCTCGAGCTTCACCTCGTAGCGGCTGTGCATCTCAACGGCCGACATCACGCCGAACTCCTCGAACAGCTCGATGGCCTTAGGGTCGGTCATAGCCTGGGCTGCATCGGGCGTTGCCTTCAGGTTCAAAAGACCACGGCGCTGGGCTTCGTCAAGCCATTCGTCGGAGTAGCCGTCTCCGTTGAAGATGATGCGCTGATGCTCGGTCAGGGTCTTACGGACATGGGCGAATGCGGCCTGCTCGAAGTTCTCGGCGCCTTCCACGTCCTCGTTGAAATCGCGCAGCGCCTTTGCGACGGCGACGTTTAAGACGGTATTCGCGTCGGCCAAGTTGATCTGGCTGCCCGGCATGCGGAACTCGAACTTGTTGCCCGTGAACGCAAAGGGACTGGTGCGGTTGCGGTCGGTGTTGTCCTTCAGGAAGTTCGGCAGAGCATCCACGCCAAGATCCATGTATGCCTTATCGGCACTCTCGTATTCCTTGCCGTTGATGATCGAATCGACCACGGCACCAAGATCGTCGCCAAGGAAGATGGAGATGACGGCCGGCGGAGCTTCGTTTGCACCAAGGCGGTGATCATTGCCCGCAGAGGCAACCGAGCAGCGAAGCAGGCCCTGATACTCGTCGACAGCCTGAACGACGGCGCTCAGGAATACCAGGAAGCGAAGGTTGCCCATCGGAGTCTTGCCCGGATCGAGCAGGTTCAGCTTGTCGGTCGCAATGGACCAGTTGTTATGCTTGCCCGAGCCGTTAATCCCTTCGAAGGGCTTTTCATGGAGCAGACAGACCAAGCCGTAATGGCTTGCAATGGTTTTCATCAGTTCCATGGTGACCAGGTTGTTGTCGATCGCGCGGTTGGACACGGTGAAGATCGGTGCGAGCTCGTGCTGAGACGGAGCAACCTCGTTGTGCTTTGTTTTGGCGGGG
Source organism: uncultured Coriobacteriaceae bacterium (assembly GCA_937937585.1). Classification (GTDB taxonomy): domain Bacteria; phylum Actinomycetota; class Coriobacteriia; order Coriobacteriales; family Eggerthellaceae; genus UMGS1502. The sequence goes on along the minus strand of CALDCB010000011.1, from coordinate 154,638 downwards.
ATGCCGAGCTTCCAGAGCGCGTCGTCAAGTTCCTTCATGAAGTTGTTGACGGTGGGGCGGATGGCGCCGAAATAGTGCTCTTCAAGTTCCTGGCCCTTGCAGGGCGGTGCGCCGAACAGCGTGCGGCCGGTCAGGATAAGGTCCTGGCGATGCTCGTAGTCGGACTCCTTGATCAAGAAGTACTCCTGCTCGGCTCCGACGGTGGTGGTGACGCGCGGCACATCGATGCCGAACATGGCAAGCGTACGCACGGCTTCCTTCGAAATGGCCTCCATCGAACGCAGAAGAGGGGTTTTTTTGTCCAGCGCTTCGCCCGTGTAGCTGCAGAATGCAGTGGGGATGCAAAGCACTTCGTCTTTGATGAACGCGTAGCTGGTGGGATCCCATGCGGTGTAGCCGCGAGCCTCGAAGGTGGCGCGAAGACCGCCTGAGGGGAAGGACGAGGCGTCAGGCTCGCCCTGAATGAGCTCTTTGCCCGAGAACGACATGATCGCGCGGCCGTCGTCTTGCGGGTTGATGAACGCGTCATGCTTTTCGGACGTGATGCCGGTTAGCGGTTGGAACCAGTGCGTGTAGTGCGTCGCTCCGTTTTCGACGGCCCATTCCTTCATCGCGTGGGCAACGACGTTGGCAACGTCGATGTCGAGCGGTTCGCCCTCTTTAAGCGTTTTCGAGAGCGCTTTGTACGTAGTACGGGGAAGTCGTTCCTGCATGATGTGATCGTTGAAAACGAGCGTTCCGTACTCCTCGTCGATTCGTCCCATCTTCTCCTCCTTAAGCGGTTTGCCTGGATGCACGATCGGTGAATCGCCTCCGTGCCATGCTTAAAACCTACGATCGGTCTGTTTCCAGAATTTTTCGGGTTGAAGAACAACGAGGAAACAAGGACGGGGTTGGGGTGTACAATCGTTTGCGATTATGATTTCGAACTCGAATTCACCGAGGAGAATCCATCTATGAAGGTTCTGTACAACGACGGTTCCGTCAACGAGTGCCCAGCTGAAGAGGAACTTCACGTTCTTAGACATTCCGCTGCGCATATCATGGCCCAGGCCATCAAGCGCCTGTACCCCAATGCCGATTTCGCTTACGGCCCCGCTACCGACAATGGTTTTTACTACGACGTCGACCTTGGCGACATCAAGCTTACCGAGGAAGACTTCCCCGCTATCGAAGCCGAGATGAAGAAGATCACCAAAGAGAACCTTAAGTTCCAGGTGTTCGAGCTTCCCCGTGAAGAAGCCGTCAAGCTTATGGAGGAGCGCGGCGAGAAGTACAAGGTCGAGCATATCGGCGATCTTGCTGACGATGCCCGCATCACGTTCTATCAGCAGGGCGAGTACATCGACATGTGCGTTGGCCCTCATATCTGCTACACGAAGGCCCTTAAAGCATTCAAGCTCACGGCGGTTTCCGGCGCTTACTGGCGCGGCGACAAAGATAACAAGATGCTCACGCGCGTCAACGGCATCGCTTTCGCATCGAAAGAAGAACTTGACGAGCACCTGAAGATGCTCGAAGAGGCGAAGAAGCGCGACCATCGCAAGATCGGCCGCGAAATGAGCCTGTTCATGATGCGTGACGAGGCCCCTGGCTTCCCGTTCTTCCTGCCTAACGGCATGCTCTTGAAGAACCAGCTCATCGATTACTGGCGCGAGATCCACGCCAAGGCTGGCTATGTCGAGATTTCCACGCCACTCATCATGACCAAGAACCTGTGGGAGACTTCGGGTCATTGGGATCATTACAAGGACAACATGTACTCCACCACCATCGACGAGGAGCCGTTCTGCATCAAGCCGATGAACTGCCCCGGCGGTGTTCTGGTTTACGCTTCCAAGCCGCATAGCTATCGCGATCTGCCTATTCGCGCCGGTGAACTTGGCATTGTTCACCGTCACGAGATGAAGGGCGCGCTGCACGGTCTGTTCCGTGTGCGTTGCTTCACTCAGGACGATGCCCACCTGTTCGTTCGCCCCGATCAGCTTACCGACGAGATCATCGGTGTTGTCAACCTCATCGATTCCGTGTACCAGAAGTTCGGCTTCAAGTACCACGTCGAGCTTTCCACTCGCCCCGAGGACTCTATGGGTTCCGATGAAGATTGGGCAGCGGCTGAAGGCGGCTTGAAGGACGCTCTTGAGCGCCTTGGCATGCCTTACGAGGTCAACGAGGGCGACGGCGCCTTCTATGGTCCTAAGATCGACTTCCATTTGGAGGATTGCCTGGGTCGTACGTGGCAGTGCGGCACGGTTCAGCTTGACTTCCAGATGCCGTTGAACTTCAATTTGGAGTACACCGATGCCGACGGCTCGAAGAAGCGCCCTGTCATGCTTCACCGCGTGTGCTTCGGCTCTATCGAGCGCTTCATCGGTATCCTCACCGAGCACTTCGCGGGCAAGTTCCCCACGTGGCTTGCTCCGTGCCAGGTTAAGGTGCTTCCTGTTTCCGCTAAGCATATGGAGTACGCTAAGCAGGTCACCGATGCCCTTCAGGCAGCAGGAGTGCGTGCTGTGCTCGACGAGCGTGACGAGAAGATCGGCTACAAGATCCGCGAGGCTCGTTCCGTTGATCGCGCTCCCTACATGCTCATTCTTGGCGAACAAGAGGAAGAGGCCGGAAACATTTCGGTTCGCGATCGCTCGAACGAAACCGTTCAGCGTTCGCTTGATGAATTCATCGCCGACATTACGTCTGAGATCGCGGAGCGTCGCGGTTAGGCTATTCGCTTTGCGATAGCGCAGCTCAAAGGTGCGCCATTGTCGCTATAGAGAACCGGCCGTGCAAATGCACGGCCGGTTCTTTTTCATAGAAGCTTTTCCGCCAAGGCTTTAGCGAAGGTGAGATCGGTGAACTTGTCCGAATCTGTCACGTCACGGATTTCGATAAGGTAAGGCGGAAGTTCAAGCTTTTCGGCTGAAGCTATCGGCTCGCCTTCCAGAATCGCAACATAAGGAAGGAAGTCGTAGAACGAAAGCGAAAGCGCTTGCCCTGCATGGTGAAAGCGGGCTGTTTGCTTGGTTACTGAAGGAAGTGTCCCGTCTGCAAATTCCAGATACGATGAGAACGCTTGTCCGATGATGGGTATCTCAAGTTCATGCTTGCGATTTTCGCCAGTTTGACTTTCGTTGATGCGCACGGAGGTCAATTGCATTTCCGCATGGGTTTTGCGTTTGATGAGCATTTGCCGTGAGCTGTTTATCGCTTGAGTGAACGTCACTGTTATCTGATCGAGGGATGCGTTGCTTCGATCAAGAAAATCTTCAAGCTTTGGTCGTCGTACCAGTATCCTTCTTGGGCGAGGGGGATTTGGCAGTGCCTCCATTTCAAGTATTGATCGAACGGCGTTTTCCGCTTCACGAAGCTTGATATCCATATCATCATGGGCGTGAATTGTCATGGTTGGCACCTCTGACCATGCGGTTTTCGTTGCCGCAGCCAGATCAAGAAGCTCGTCCTCTTCCTCCAAGCGCGCCGGGTTGATGATTTCGCTTACAGGTTGCTTTTCCATGGTTTCCAAGTGAACAACACCAGTGTACCGGTCGCGGAGCTCCTCTTTTGAAATGCCCGCAGCAGCGACAATGCGATTGAATTCGGCGTGAGACACGTAGGCACGACCGTCTTGCAAGCCTCTGTCGCAAATGATCACGGTACGTTGATCATCGGTTTCGCTCATCGTGGCTTCCGCTGCCTCAAGAAGCTTTTCTTCTTCTTCCTTTTGCCGAATGAACAATTCGGACTGAAATTCATATGGATCTTTGAACCTCGAGGGCGTAAGGCCGCTTTGGATCATCGAGGAGGCGATTTCATTCAAACGGAAAACCATGAAGTCGTCGAGCGCAAGTTTATAGGAAAGGTAATCGACCACGGCGGTTTTTCCCGAACGGGGACCTCCCGTGATGACGATCGTGGGTACACTGCTTGTCTGGTTTTCGAGTTCGTGAACGAGGGAGGGAAGGCTCTCTTGATAGAAGTCCGCCAGGTCGCTAAGCGTTTCGAGGGACGGGGTTGAGCCTCCCGTTTCCCATTTTGAGACGGTTTTATCGGATACGCCTAATGCCTGGGCGATGTCGACTTGAGAAAAACCCCGCGACTTTCTTAAAGCGGCCAGTTTTTTGGCAAATCTGAGCTGATCGAACATATCACTCCAACATTCGTAGAATTGTCTCTCCGCTTCGTAGATTATACATTCAAAAGTAGCCAAATTCGACAATCTGCATAGTGTTGGGAGCAACGTGCTTTAGTATCGGTTCGTGTTAAAAACCGACGATTTGAAAGGGCGACGGATGAGCAAAGTTCAAGAGATCCTTACTGCGCCCCACGAGGAGATCGAGAAGATCCAAATCGAGGGCATCAAGGAAACGGTCGTTAACTGTTACGAGAACATCCCCTTCTATAAGAAGAGCTTCGATGAGGCTGGATTCGACCCGTATTCGGTTGAGACATTCGACGATCTTAAAAGTGCTCCGTTCGTCACCAAGCAGGACCTTCGCGATGCATACCCGTATGGCATGCTCGCGGTTCCCATGAAGGATGTTCGCGAGATCCATATGTCTTCAGGCACTACGGGCGTAGCCACGGTGGGTGCTTACACGAAGCATGACCTTGACATTTGGGCAGAGTGCTTTGGTCGTGGGTTGCTTTATGCGGGCGGCACCGAGGAAGACATCATTCAGATCGCCTACGGATACGGTTTGTTCACTGGCGGCCTTGGCGCTCACTACGGCAGCCTCTGGTCGGAAGCTACGGTTATCCCCATTTCGGCAGGCAATACTGAGCGTCAGATTCGCATCATGCGCGAGATGGGCTCTACCATGCTGATGTGCACTCCCTCTTACGCTATGCACATAGCGGACACGGCGCTTGCTATGGGCATCGATCCCGCCAAGGAGTTCAATTTGCGTGTCGGCATTCACGGCGCCGAGGCGTTCTCGGATAACCTGCGTGCTGAACTTGAACGTAAATTGAACTACAAAGTCCTTGATATTTATGGTCTGACCGAAACGATGGGGCCTGGCGTTGCGATTGAATGCCTCGAGCAGAACGGCCTTCACCTCGCCGAAGATCATTTCTACGCCGAAATCATCGATCCCATCACGGGCGAGGTTCTGCCAGACGGCGAGTGGGGCGAGTTGGTTCTTACCAGCATCGATCGAGAGGCTTCCCCGGTTGTTCGCTATCGTACGCGCGACATCACTCGCATCATGCCTGGTGAATGTGCATGCGGATGCACGCATAAGCGCATCGACCGTTTGCATGGCCGTACCGATGACATGCTTATCATTCGCGGCGTCAACGTGTTCCCCAGCCAAATCGAGAACGTCATGGAGACGTTCCCCGAGGTTTCCTCTTGGTATCAGATCGAGCTCACTCGCAAGAACGCGCTCGATGTTGTTACACTGAAGGCAGAGATCAACCCCGACGTCGACTTCGACGAGATCGCCGCTATCGAGGCTCTTCAGAAGCGCATTCAAGGCGCACTGAAGGCGGCTCTGAGCGTCGGCATCGCCGTGAAGATCGTCGAGCCGAACAGCATTCCGCGTTCAGAAGGCAAGGCTAAGCGTCTTATCGACCTTCGTGAAGGGAGCAACTAATGGTTAAGCAGATCACCGTCTTTCTAGAGAACTCTGAAGGTCGTTTGAGTGCGCTGTGCCGCTGCTTGGGTGATGCCGGGGTCAGCATGAAGGCTTTGACTATCGCCGAGACTTCTGAGTACGGTTTGATCCGCATCATTGCGGACGACCCTCAGAACTGCGTTAAGGTGCTCACCGATGGCGGGTTCCATGCGTCGTTGACTGATGTCACGGCTATCGAGGTTCCCAATAGGGCGGGCGGTTTGGCCGACTTGCTGGACAAGCTTGCCGATCTTGATTTGAACATCGAGTACGGATACTGCTTCTCAACAGAGGCCGATCGTGCGGTTGATGTCTTGAAGATCAAGGGCGGCGCGAAAGCAGCCGAGGCTGTGTTTGCGCTGGAAGCAGCAGGTTTCAGGGTTCTGAAACAGGATGAGCTGTAAAGCAAGTTAGCCTCGGCGATGCATTGCATTCGCCCACTATCGTTGGTGGGCTGGCTAGGCTGAACCGATTGGTTAGTTATGCCCGAAGGCGCCGCGCTTATTGCGGATTTACGCCTTCGGGCATTTTGCGTTCATCTATTCGGGTTAGCATGTATCCGTTTTAATAGATTTAGAAGATGGGCTGTCATGCATCTTGACGAGATAAGCTGCAACGAATTCTTCGATGCGATGGATTCGCTGCTTTACTTCACGAACAAGCGTTTCGACGTGGTTAAGGATTACCGTTTCGAGATCACCACACAGCTTGACGAGGCGAAGGCGGGCTTGGTTTCCCGCACCCTTTGGGAAAACAGTGCGATTGTCGAGGATTACTGTCGAGTTAATCCTGATCATCTTCCTGTGCATCTTATCGACGAGGTGCGTCAATGGGAATATGCGTTATGCGACACCTTCTCTCTTGTGCGTTATCAAGACGGGCACGCGCTGCTTATGAATGATGCTGGCGTATTCGCCGTTGCCGGTCTTACAGTGGATCTCGACGATGTTATGGGGCCGGCCCCTGCGTTTGTCCGAACTACGCTTCTTGCCTTCCGTGGGGTTGTCATTTGCGACGGTTTCCTGCAGGCGTTCGACGCCAATGAAAGCGAGATTTCCGCCATGCAGGACAAGTTCGAGGCGATGGTGTCGAGCAGGGGCATCGTTTTCGATGCTTCTGATTTCGTTTCCGCAGTTTGCGAGTATCAGCGTGGCAAGCTTGATGATGATATGGATGCCCTTCTTGAAGAGATCAGCAGGGAGGCATTCGCATCTGCTGAGGGCTCGGCGGGCGAAGCAGACGAAAGGTTGCCCGAGGGTTTTCATCGCGGTCTTCTTGCTGATCCTCAGGTTCGCGACGCTTACGAGCGCAGTCGCGGCTTAGGCAAGCCTCTTCCCATAGAATTCGCTCTCGACCTTACCACGCTTGGCCTTGCTGGTCGGTTCAAATTCAATTTGCACGACGAGCTTGCTATCAGGGTTGCCTCGTGCGCGGTGCTTCTTTACGGTCTTGCACCGCTTTCTCAAGTCTATGAACAATATCGTGCGGTCGATTCGAAGCCTGTTCCATTCGAACGCTTTAGTGAGATCCTTGTTTCGTTTTCCCAGATCGCAGAGTCTACATTCACGTTGTGGCATAAAGAAGGCACGGTTTACCTTGTTCATTACACGCTGACGGAATCGTTCGTTTCCCAACAGGTTGTGAATGTTCATTACCAAAGCGCGCCTAACGACGAGAGCCGTGAAGGCGACGCCGCGTTCGGCGAACAGAAGCCCACGGTTGCTGAAATGCAGTCGGTGGTCGACCGGCAGATTGATGATCTTGCCAAGCTGCGCGAGACGATGATCATGCAGCATCGTGATTTTGAACCCAAACCAATCACCGAGCAGATGATCGCCGTGGGGGGTCCGCTTGGCGCTCTTTGGCATCATCCCTGCGTGCGTGATCTTGAGTCGTTCGTCGATGCTCATGTCCCCGACGCGCAGGATGACTACAGCTTCGGTGAGTATGTGACGGAGGACGTCGTGCGCGCCGCTATCGAGATCGGCGATATGTCCGCAATCGATCGCTACATTGAAGATATCGGCATGAAAGGCTGCTCGTTTGACGAGGGGTTCTTTCTCGTTTGATATCGAACGTATTCAAGATCGTTCCTTCATGGGAGAGCAATGGATGGTCGTCTAACGAGCTAATGGAGAAACTGACCGGTCGTCGCATCTTCTACGGAGCCGACGGTCGCGAGCTGCGGATCGGACCGAACGATCCCTGTCCGTGCGGCAGCGGTAAAGCTTATAAAGATTGTTGCGGTCGCTAGGGTATCGGCTCCTTGTTCGAAATCCTGTATAGCACATTTACGGGTGAATGACCTGATTGTTGTCTGCCATTCAAAATAAAGAATCCCGCCGGCTGGGAAGTCGACGGGATTCTTCTCGCTTGTTTAATGCTTGGTTTTCTGCTTGCGTGCGTTAGTTCTTCTTTTTGCCATGGGCGAGGGCAACGGCCGAAACCGAGCCACCCAGAGCGATCAAGGCGATGACGTTGGGAAGAACCATCAACTGATTGAACATGTCGGCAAGCTCCCAAACCAGATCGTTCGAAAGGATGGAGCCCATGAAGATGAAGGCCAGGGCGACGATCATGAAGGGAAGGACGCCCTTTTTGCCGAACAGGTAGATGACGTTCAACTTGGCGAACAGATTCCAGCTGATGATGGTCGAGAAAGCGAAGAACAGAAGGCAGATGGCGACGAACGCGTTGCCGAAGGTGGTTCCGAAGAACTTGGCGAATGCAGCCTGTGCCATGTTGGTTTTGTCAAGACCGATGGAAGCGGCGATAGCAGCCGGATCAGCGCCGGCAGGAGCGCTGGCGAAGGCCTGGGCGATTGCGCCGTCGTTGCAGTACAGGGCGCTGATGACGACCAGCGCGGTCATGGTGACAACGACCATGGTATCCACGAAGACGCCGATCATTGCGACAACACCTTGGTCATGCGGGTCTTTGACGTTGGCCATTGCATGCGCGTGCGGAGTAGAGCCCATGCCTGCCTCGTTCGAGAACAGACCGCGCTTTGCGCCCTGAGAGAGAGCAGCGATGATACCGAAGGTAACACCGCCCATGGATGCCTGAGGATTAAGTGCGCAGGCGAAGATAAGCTGGAAGGACGGGATGATGTCGTGTGCGTTCATGATCAGAACGACGAGGCCGCCAACCAGGTACACGATGGCCATGAAGGGGACCAGCTTCTCGGTGACGGACGCAATGCGGGAAATGCCGCCGATGAAGATGAATGCGCCCACGATGACGATGATCAGGCCGATAACCCACGTGGGGATGCCGAAGGCGGTGTTCATGGTGGAGGCAATGGAGTTGGCCTGAACCATGGAGCCCATGAAGCCAAGTGCAAGAATAATGGCGACAGCGAAGAAGCCTGCCAGGAACTTGCCACCCTTGCCTTTGAATGCAGTGGTGATGTAGTAGACGGGGCCGCCGTGGACGGTGCCATCCTCGTCGATGCGACGCGTCTTCTGCGCAAGAACAGCCTCAGCGTAGTTGGTGGCCATGCCAAGCAGGGCGATAAGCCACATCCAGAAGATAGCGCCCGGGCCACCGATCAGGATTGCTCCGCAAGCGCCAACGATGTTGCCGGTTCCGACCTGAGCTGCAATGGCGGTAGCGAGTGCCTGGAACGAGCTCATGCCGCTCTTATGCTTCTTGCCATTCATCGAGAAGTTTCCGAAAACGCTCTTCACGCCTTCGCCGAAGCAACGGAACTGAACGGCATGGGTGCGTACCGTGAAGTACAGACCAGCGCCAATCAGCAGAATGATCAGAACGTAGTTGGAAAGATAAGAATTGATGGTTGAAACAACCGCGAGCAACGCCTCTTGCATTATGACCTCCTTGCAAAATCGATATTCACTGAAGAAGGTCGCAAATGATGACGTATGCATGACGGGCATTCAGATAACCCGTTGCAGTCGCTCTGTCCGCTTGCCTGAGAGTTTCGGCTTTCGCCTTGCACCTTCGGCACTCATTTAAGAGATTCTCCAGAGTCTTCTCCGCTTCCGGTCTCCGCCTCGCGTTGCGTATCCTAGGAGCTTCGTAGAAGATGACAAAAGGCATTATCGCTACGATTTCTCAAGAAGGCAAGAAGAAAATCTGTGAAATGATTCGGAAACAATCCTTGTAACATTTTGGGACGTTTTCGTTAAACGGGTTTACTCTGTGCTCGAAGAAATCGGCATGGGAGGTTTGCATGGACAAGATTCAAATGAAAACGCCGCTTGTCGAGATGGACGGCGATGAGATGACCCGCATCATCTGGAAGATCGTGAAAGATGAGCTTATCGAGCCTTTCGTAGACCTGAAGACCGAGTATTACGACCTTGGCCTTGAGAATCGTGATCGCACGGACGATCAGGTTACGGTCGACGCCGCTCTTGCCACGAAGCGTCTTGGGGTTGCAGTGAAGTGCGCCACCATCACGCCGAATGCAGCTCGCGTTGAAGAGTACGGTCTGAAAAAGATGTGGAAGAGCCCGAATGGCACCATTCGTGCGATTCTGGACGGCACTGTATTCCGTACCCCCATTGTGGTGAAGGGCATCGAGCCGTGCGTTCGCAATTGGAAAAAACCCATTACGCTTGCACGTCATGCGTATGGTGATGTGTATAAAAACGCCGAAATGCGTATTCCCGGCCCGGGCAAAGTCGAGCTGGTATACACCGCGGCCGACGGAACCGAAACGCGTGAGCTCGTTCATGAATTCGCTGGTCCGGGTGTGGTTCAAGGCATGCACAACCTTGATGACTCCATAATGAGCTTTGCGAATTGCTGTTTCGAGTATGCCCTTCAAACTCATCAGAACGTTTGGTTTGCCACCAAGGACACTATCTCCAAGAAATACGACCATCGTTTCAAGGACATCTTCGCCGAGATATTCGAGTCGAAATACAAAGAGCGTTTCCAGCAAGAGGGTATCGACTACTTCTATACGCTCATTGACGACGCTGTCGCTCGCGTGATGAAGGACGAGGGTGGTTTTATCTGGGCCTGCAAGAACTACGACGGTGATGTCATGAGCGACATGGTTTCAAGCGCCTTCGGAAGCCTTGCCATGATGACGAGCGTTTTGGTCTCCCCGCATGGACAGTTTGAATATGAAGCCGCACATGGAACGGTTCAGCGGCATTATTACCGCTTCCTCAAGCATGAACCCACGTCGACGAATTCCGTTGCAACAATTTTCGCTTGGAGCGGAGCGCTGCGAAAGCGTGGCGAATTGGACGAACTGCCTGAACTGGTTGATTTCGCTAATCGGCTCGAGGCAGCAACGGTTTCTGTTATCGAGTCGGGCCGCATGACGGGGGATCTCGCGCGTATCACGACTATCCCCGACCCGAAGACTTTGGGAACCCACGCTTTCATCAGCGCTATCGCTGACGAGTTGAAGTAACCTCTGATCTTACCGCGCTTTTCGAGTCCTTGATCTTTTTCAAAGCACTGCGATGCTGTATCGTGGTGCTTTGTTTTGACTGGTCATTCTTTCGATGGGATTCGATATGCAAATTTACGTTACCAAAGATTACCAAGAGCTGAGTGAGTTCGCTGCCGATTTCATTATCGGTGAAGTTGAGGAGAAGCCGGGCTGCGTGCTTGGTCTTGCCACCGGCTCTACCCCCGAGGGGCTTTACGCCGAAATCGCTAACCGTTACGCCGAGGAGGGTATCGATTTCTCGCGTGTTGCAACCTTCAACCTGGACGAGTACCGCGGTCTTGCCGGCGATCACGAGCAGTCCTATCGCTACTTCATGAACAAGCATCTGTTCAGCAAGATCAACGTTCGCCCCGAGAACACCCACGTGCCTGATGGCACCAACCCCGATGCCGAACTTGTTGGCGAGGCTTACGAAGCAGCCATTACCCTGGCTGGCGGCATCGATCTTCAGCTGTTGGGTCTTGGTCACAACGGTCACATCGGTTTCAACGAGCCCGCCGACACGTTCCCTGCTGCTACTCATGTGGTAGACCTGCAGGAATCCACCATTCAGGCTAACAGCCGACTGTTCAATAGCATCGATGAGGTTCCGCGTCAGGCTTACACCATGGGCATCGGCACCATCATGGGGGCAAAGAAGGTTCTGATGGTTGTATCCGGTGAGGATAAGGCAGACATCGTTCGCGAGGTTTGCTACGGTCCCGTTACGCCTCAGGTGCCTGCCAGCATCCTGCAGTTCCATCCTGACTGCACTGTTGTCGTTGACGAGGCTGCTTTCTCCAAGTGCGAAGAGCTCGCTGAAGATGATGGCTGCGGCTGCGGTGACGATTGCGATTGCGGTGGCGAACACCATCATCACCATCATCACGAGTAAGATCCACTGCAGTTAAGCGGTTTTCTGTACGAGGTGAGCGGCTTAGGAATTCTCCTGAGCCGCTTTTTTATTCAGAAAATCGGATCTGGGGTTAAACTGACTTGAAATATATGGTCAACAACTGACGTGGAAATAATGGATTTTGTTTCATAAGGAGCGAGGGCATATGGCAGGCTTCGATATCGATCGCCGCAACGGGGCACCGAAATATCGCTTCATACATGGCAGGATTCGTGAGGAAATTACTTGCGGAAATCTTGCAGCTGGAACCAAGCTGCCCTCAAAGCGCAAGTTGGCGGAAGACCTTGGCGTCAGTGTGAACACTGTCGAGCGCGCTTACGGTTTACTGGTAAGCGAAGGTTATCTTGTAGCGCGGCAGGGGAGCGGCTTCGTTGTTGGCTCGGGCAAGGTTGACGCTGCCTCGATCTCCCTTGATGAGTTCGAGTCTCAGGTTTCATCGTCGAACGCAAACTCCCTTCTTGACCTGCGTGCGAACAAATGCGGGTTGGATTTGTTTCCGTTTGACACATGGGCTCGTTTGATGAGACGCGTGTTATCCGACTCTAATGCCGCCTTGCTTGAGCGCATGCCTTTTAACGGCTTTCTGCCGCTAAGGAAGGCGATCGCTGCGTATCTGTTCAAATCGAAAGGCATCAGCGTTGCCCCTTCACGTATCGTCATCGGACCAGGTACCGAGTATTTGTATGATCGCTTGCTCCAGCTTCTTGGTTCGCAGAGCATCATCGCCGTTGAAGATCCCGGGTATCAGAAGTTCGAGAAGACCTCGCGTAACTCCGAGACGCTTTGGGAACATGTTCCTCTTGATGAAGAGGGGATTCGTCTCGATGTTCTTCGCGCCGGTCGCGCCGATACCGTTTACGTTTCGCCTGCGAACCAGTTTCCCACTGGTGTCGTTATGTCAGAGCAGCGCCGTCACGATTTACTGGCCTGGGCTGAAGAGAAGCCGGGGCGTTATATCATCGAGGACGATTATGACAGCGAGATCCGTCATGCGGGTAGGGCGCTCACCCCGCTGATTAGCCGCGACAAGCTTGGACGGGTCATCTACATGAACACCTTTTCCAAGACGCTCGTTCCATCCATTCGCATTGCCTACATGATCCTCCCCGCGGCTCTTATGGAGATCTACCGCGAAGAGCTTTCCTTTTACACCTGCAGCGTTTCAAGCTTCGAGCAGATGGCTCTTGCGGCGTTCATATCCGAAGGGTACTTCGAGCGACATATTGCTCGCTTGCGTAGAACATACGGAAAACAACGCGAGGATCTTCTTGCAGTTGCATCTCAATCGCCTCTTGCGAAGATCTCGAGCATGTTTGGCGGGGAAATGGGAACTCACCTGCTCTTTCACATCCGCACCTCGAAAAGCGACCGTCAGGTGAAGGAAGCCGCGTTGTCGAGAGGGATGCGTTTGCCGATGCTGTCCGATTACACCGTTCGTTACGATGCGAAATCGGCGCATACAATCGTCGTTAATTTCGCGGCGTTGTCAGGTGCTGACGTTCGTGCGGGTTTGGGCATACTTGAGGAAGTTTTCGCGGAAGAAATCGCCGTCCATCATGAAAGCCGATAAGCAATCGGCTTGTTCTGATTGTTTCAACTGGCATGAATTTTCTGATATTAACCGACACTATGATTGAGTTTCTTTCGATCGTATTCTTCATCCAGCGACGGACGAGGTTCCGAATCGCATCACGAATCAGATTGAAAGAGGTTGATCATGGAGATAAAGAACGTTACGGTCGCCGGTGGTGGAGTTCTGGGTAGCCAGATCGCATTTCAGACCGCTTATAAGGGTTTCCCTGTAAAGGTCTGGCTTCGTTCTGAGGGCTCCATCGATCGCGCTCGTCCTAAGTTCGAGCATCTTGCCGAACAATACCAGGATATGATCAAGGAGATGAGCGAGAACCCAGCCCTTGCTTACTGCCGTGGCCTTTCCCATACCCGCGATCTCGATTCTTACCAGATCAAAGAACTACTCGGGGCAGCTAAAAGCGCACTCTCGCGCATCACGTTCACCACGTCATACGAAGAGGCTGCTCAGGATGCAGATCTGATCATCGAGGCCATTTCTGAAACGCCGCAGGATAAAATCGATTTCTACACCGCGCTTCGCGACCACATGCCCGAGAAGACCATTTTGGCAACGAACTCTTCCACGATGGTTCCCAGCGCGTTCGCCGAATACGCCGGTCGCCCCGAAAAGTATCTGGCGCTTCATTTCGCCAACGAGATCTGGAAGAACAACACTGCGGAGGTCATGGGTCATCCGGGAACCGATGAGCAGGTTTTCCGTGATACCGTTGAGTTCGCCGAGGCTATTGGCATGATCCCCCTGGAGCTTAAGAAAGAACAGCCCGGTTATATTTTGAACAGCCTGCTGGTGCCTTTCTTGAATGCGGCGAACGGCCTGCTTGCTAATGGCATTGCGGACGTTCCCACCATCGACAGGACCTGGACCCTCGCAACAGGCGCGCCGATCGGCCCCTTTATGATTCTCGACGTCGTTGGCTTGAATACTGCTTACAACATCGTCGCCATGGATCCGCGCGCAAAAGATCCGGAGAGCACTCAGGGTAAGATCGTCGCGATGCTCAAGGATTACATCGATCAGGGCAGGACTGGCGTTGCTGCAGGTCAGGGATTCTATTGTTACGGCAGGAAAAACGAAGGTCCGCACCTTTGCGAATAAGGCCGAAGATCATCGCGATGTCCGCTAACTCACGGCGCGGCGGTCATGTCGAATATGGGAAATGAAAGCGGCTTGGACGTGTTGTCCAAGCCGCTTCTTGATGTTTGGTTCAATTTTAAAGGCGCTGGTTCTCGTCTAGGAAATCGGCGTGCTTTTGCTGAACTATACGCTTCAGCTTGCGAGGTCCTTATTGGCGATAGTACGAAAGGAAGTCGGCGAGCTCGGTCATTGCCTCGGACAGCACCTCGATACGCGGAAGGTAAACCACGCGGAAATGATCAGGCTGATGCCAGTTGAAGCCGGTTCCCTGGGTCAGAAGGATCTTCTTGTCACGCAGAAGGTCCAGCGCGAACTTCTCGTCGTCGGTGATGTTGAACTTCTTCACATCAAGACGCGGGAAGATGTAGAAGCCCGCCTTTGGTTTGACGACGCTGATGCCGGGGATGTCTTTCAGTGTGTTGTACACATACTCGCGCTGCTCGTAGATGCGACCGCCGGGGACAAGGTAGCCTTCAACGCTTTGATGGCCGCCCAGGGCGGTTTGCACGATGGACTGAGCAGGCACGTTGGAGCAAAGGCGCATGTTCGAGAGCATGTTCAAGCCCAGGATGTAATCGCGTGCAAGGTTTTTGTTGCCGGAAAGGATCATCCAGCCGATGCGGTAGCCCGCGATCATATGCGATTTGGAAAGGCCCGAGAACGTCACGCAGAACAGATCGGGCGCAAGAGCGGCGATCGAGGTGTGCTGCAGGCCGTCCATAACCAGGCGGTCGTAGATTTCATCCGAGAAGATGATCAGCTGATGCTCGCGAGCGACGTCGACGATTTGCTGAAGGATTTCGGTGGGGTACAGGGCGCCGGTTGGGTTGTTAGGGTTGATGATGACGATGGCCTTAGTGCGATCATTCACCTTGCTTTTGATGTCGTCGATGTCGGGGTACCAGTCCGATTGCTCGTCGCAGATGTAATGAACCGGGGTGCCGCCGGCAAGCGTTGCGCATGCGGTCCAAAGAGGGTAGTCGGGCGAGGGGATGAGGATCTCGTCGCCGCTGTCCAGTAAAGCGGAAAGACACAGGTTGATAAGCTCGGAGACGCCGTTGCCGGTGTAGATGCCATCCATGGTTACATTCGGAAGCTTCTTAAGCTGGGCATATTGCATGATTGCCTTACGAGCGCTGAACAGGCCCTTCGAGTCGGAGTAGCCTTCGCATTCGGTGAGCTGCTGCCTCATATCGTGGACGACTTCATCGGGCGTGCGGAAGCCGAAGGGGGCGGGGTTGCCGATGTTCAGCTTGAGTACGTGGGTGCCTGCTTCCTCCATGCGGGCCGCTTCGTCGACGACGGGACCCCTGACATCATAGAGAACGTTATCAAGTTTGGAGGATTTCTTGAATGTGCGCATGGGGGTTCCTTCCCGGTTGTCCATCTTCGGTTCGGTAAGCATGGTTTCGACGTTGGAGTTCAATTCTTTGTTAGGCTGAGCCGGAACGTTGATGCTCTTGGTTTCACTATCGATTCCCGACAGCAACCAATCAGCGTCAACGTCAAGAAGATTCGCAAGTATGTCGGCAACGTCGGGGCGCGGAATGGTTTTGCCGCTCACGTATTGACTGAGCTGGCTCTTGCCAAGCTTCTTGCCTGATTCGGCCGCTGCGTTCAGTAGATCGACCTGCTTGAAGGCCTTTTTTTGCATTGCCTCTTTCAAACGAAGGGCGAAGTCGTTGTCGGTGGTGGCTGATGTGGTCATCGCACCTCCTTTATTGAAGTTCAATTCTGAATTGAACTTTAGCACAGCACAAATTTCAAATTGAACTCAAGTTCAATTTAATGGTGAAAGCACAATATCTAGTGCCATAGCATTTGCTTATGCCCCATTTACCGAAGCTAACCGCTTCGTGGCGAATGAATCCGATTTGAAGGAAAGATTAAGAAGTTATTGGTATTACATTACATTTACCAGTAAGGGGGGTATGTATACTGACTAGCTTCGGAAGATCCTAGCAATGTTTACGATCATCCCTGGGAGAGTTCAGTTGTAAGACGGCAAATCGGAGGAGAGACATGATCCTAATAGGAACCTTAATCCTGCTCCCGCTTGTTGTCGCCATCCTCTTGCTTCTGTTGAAGCAAGACGGCGTTCGTAATGCGCTCGTATGCGTTGCGGCGGCGGCAATCGCGGTACTCTCGGTCGCTTTGGCGATCAGTTATTTACGAACGGGCTGGATCGCCTTCAGCTATTCGTCTGAAATCGTCAACATCTGTTGCACGGTGTTCAGCGTGTTGCTGGCTGTGGCCATCCTGTCGTTCTCGATCAAGTACAAGAACATTCTGGTTACTGCTCTTGCAGTTATCCAGCTTGCTGGCTCCTTGGTCTTCGAGTTCGTTTATTCGAAGGGCATTGAAGTCCAGCAGGGTCTTTACATTGACTCGCTGAGCGTGATCATGGCTCTGATCATCGGCATCATCGGCAGCGGCATCACCGTTTACGCCCTTGGTTACATGATCGATTTCCAGCATCATGAGCCCGAAGGTGCCAAGGATCGTCGCAACATCTTCTTCGCGATCATGTACCTGTTCCTATCCGCGATGTTCGTCATCGTCTTCGCGAACAACCTGAGCTGGCTCTTTACCGGCTGGGAGATCACCACGGTCTGCTCGTTCCTGCTTATCGGCTACACCAAGACCGAAGAGGCCATCAACAATGCCTTCAGGCAGATCATCTTCAATATGCTTGGCGGCATCGGCTTCCTGGTTGCCCTTTATTGGTGCGCCATCAACCTGCACACCCTCGACTTCGCCGAGTTCATCAAGATCGGCTTGGTCAACCCCTCGCTCGTGGCCGTGCCCGTTGGCTTCCTTGCTTTCGCTGGTCTTACCAAGGCCGCACAGATGCCGTTCCATACGTGGCTTCTTGGCGCCATGGTCGCACCTACGCCTACCAGCGCCTTGCTCCACTCTTCGACCATGGTCAAGGCCGGCGTCTTCCTGCTCATCAAGCTTGCTCCGCTGTTCCTTGTTTGTCCTGCACCGGCAATCATGGTCATCCTGGTCGGTGGCATCACGTTCGTGCTTTGCTCGTTCATGGCTATTTCGCAGTCCAATGCAAAGCGCGTCCTGGCTTACTCGACCATCGCTAACCTTGGTTTGATCGTTGCTTGCGCAGGCGTCGGCACCGCCGAGGCTATCTGGGCTGCAATCCTGCTCACCATCTTCCATGCCGCTGCCAAGTCGCTGCTTTTCCTGTGCGTCGGCACCGCCGAGCATCACATCGGCTCTCGCGACATCGAGTCCATGGATCTGCTGTTCGACCGTATGCCAAGGCTTGCTCGTCTCATGATGCTCGGCATCATGTGCATGTTCGTCGCACCGTTCGGCATGCTCATCGCCAAGTGGGCAACGCTCGTTTCCTTCGTTGATCAGGGTCAGATCGCCCTTATCATCATGCTCGCCTACGGCTCCGCCGCAACGTTCATGTTCTGGGGCAAGTGGATCGGCAAGCTCTCCGGTATTGCCGGTTCGCCTGAGAACGTCGAGATCACTGTTCATAAGAGCGAGTGGGTCTCCCTCATGATCATGGCCATCATCGCAGTCGTTGCTTGTGTTTGCCTGCCCGCAGTGTCCAACCTGTTCGTCGAGCCCTACATCCATGGCGTATCGCATACGGTTGGCCAGGCTATCACCACCGATAACCTCTGGATCTCCTCCATCCTCGCTGTGTTCGTCGTGATCTTCCTGTTCGGCGGCCTCAACGGCAAGTCAAAGCAGAAGAGGGTCGACGTCTACCTCGCTGGCGTCAACACCCAGAACGATCGCCGTATGTTCACGAACTCTCTGTCTGGCGAATCCGAAGCAATCGTGCGTAACTTCTACCTTGACAACATCTTCGGCGAATCTAAATTCCGCCGCGTCGGTGAGGTTATGTGCTCCGTAATCATCGTGGTTGCCCTTGCTGCAGCCGCCATCATGTAGGAAAGGGGATGAAGTAGATGACTTTCGTCAGTGTTTTGATCGCAACTGTCGCATTTTGCGTGCTTGCTCCTATCGTCGGCTGCATCCTTGCCGGTCTTGATCGCGTGATCACCGCTCGCATGCAAGGTCGTGTCGGCCCCCCGGTCCTGCAGCCTTACTACGACGTTCGTAAGCTTCTCCAGAAGGACGAGGTTTCCGTTAACGGCGTCGACGGCATGTACATGACCGCGGCTCTGGTTTTCACCATGTTCGCAGGCGGTATCTTCTTCAGTGGCGGTAACCTGCTGATGAGCGCCTTCATCATCACCATGGCTGCTCTGTTCTTCATCATTGCCGCTTACTCTTCGCGTAGTCCCTACGCCGAGCTCGGCGCGGCTCGCGAAACCCTTCAGGTCATGGCCTACGAGCCGATGGTCTTGTTCTTCGCCGTCGCGTTCTTCGTGGCTGCGGGCACCTTCAATGTTGCCGGCGCCTTCGATCTGGCCCAGCCCGTCATCACCAAGATCTGGCTTGCTTACCTCGGCTTCATGTTCATCTTGACCATCAAGCTGCGTAAGTCTCCGTTCGACCTTTCTTATTCGCATCACGCTCACCAGGAGCTCGTCAAGGGCGTCACCACTGAGATGAGCGGCAAGACCCTTGCTAAGGTTGAGGTCATGCATTGGTGCGAGACGGTTCTCTTCCTTGGTTGGACCGGCCTGTTCTTCGTGTATGCGAACCCCGTGAGCATCGTGTTCGCCATCATCGGCGCCTTGGTCGCATGGTTCCTTGAGATCTGGATCGACAACAACTTCGCCCGCGTCAAGTGGCAGGCGATGCTGAAGTGGGCTTGGATCGTCGGTTTGGTTTGCGGTGGTATCAACATCGCCGTCCTGATGTTGCTGTAGAAGGAGGATTTAATGAGCTACATGTCAAAATCCCCTTGGGTCATGCATTACGACGCGTCGAGCTGCAATGGCTGCGACATCGAGGTTCTTGCTGCACTGTGCCCGGGATTCGACGCCGAACGTTTCGGCGTTATCAACACCGGTAACCCTAAGCATGCCGATATCCTGCTTATCACGGGTTCCGTGAACGATCGCAACATCAGTGTCGTCAAGCAGCTCTACGAACAGATGGTAGAGCCCAAGGTTGTCGTTGCATGCGGTGTTTGCGCTTGCTCCGGCGGCATCTTCCACGATTGCTACAACGTCATCGGCGGCGTTGATAAGGCAATCCCTGTTGACGTTTACGCCCCGGGATGCGCTGTTCGCCCCGAGGCCATCATCGATGCCGTTGTTCAGGCTATCGGCATTCTTGACGAGAAAGCCAAGGCTCTTGCTGCGGCTAAGAAGGGGGCATAATGGCACTCGAATCCGAGTTCACCGTCATTACGCTCGAGTCGCTTCACAACGAGTGCGCGGCTCTGGTCAACGGCGGTTGGCGTTTCATCCAAACCCATTGCGTCAATACCGAGAACGACGGTGTCGACATTTACTATTCCTTCATGAAGGGCAACCTTGCTAAGAATCTGGTCGTCAAGGGTGTTACCCCCAACGACGAGGTTCCCAGCATCACTGATATGTGCCTTGCAGCTTTCGTTTTCGAGAACGAAGCTCGCGAGCTCTTTGGCGTGAACATGCAGGGCATCGCCATCGACTTCGGCGGAAAGATGTACGCCCCCGCTGAGGAAACCCCGATGTGCTTCATTTCGCCGCAGGTGCATGCCGAAAAGGAAAAGGCTAAGAAGATGGCCCTGGCCATGGAGGCCAAGAAGAAGAAAGCCGCTGAGCTTAAGGCGAAGAAAGAGGCCGAGGCTGCAGCTGCTGCCGCAGGCAACGTCGCTGATGCCGCTCCGGCTAAGGAAGGGGAGTAGTCATGGGTAAAAGCTCTGTCATTCCTTTCGGTCCTCAGCACCCTGTTCTTCCCGAGCCGCTTCACCTCGATCTCGTTGTCGAGGACGAGAAGGTTCTTGAGTGCGTTCCGCAGATCGGCTTCATTCATCGTGGCCTGGAGCGTCTGTGCCAGACCAAGGACTACAACCAGTTCGTTTACGTTGCCGAGCGTATTTGCGGCATTTGCGCATTCGGCCACTCCCTGGGCTATTCCGAGACCGTCGAGAAACTGATGGGTGTCGAGATTCCGGTTCGTGCCGAGTACCTCCGCGTCATTTGGCACGAGCTCAGCCGTGTTCACTCTCACATTCTGTGGCTTGGCCTTGCCGCTGATGCATTCGGCTTCGAGAGCCTGTTCATGCATTGCTGGCGTCTGCGCGAGCGCGTGCTTGATATCTTCGAGAAGACCACTGGTGGTCGCGTTATCTTCTCCGTCGTCAAGCCTGGTGGCGTTCAGCGCGATATCACGCCCGATCAGTTTGATCACATCGTCCATACCCTCGAGGGCATCAAGGACGAGTATGCTCAGATCGTGAAGACGTTCGTTAACGACAGTTCCGTCAAGAACCGCCTTGTCGGCGTTGGCCATATCAGCAAGGAAGATGCCGCCAAGCTCAGCATGGTCGGTCCGTTCTTGCGCGGTTCGGGTGTCGATTACGACGTCCGCAACCTGCGCAACGGTGGCTATGCCTATCTTGACGACTTCCAGCCTGTTACCCGTACCGAGGGCGATTGCTATGCTCGCGTTCTGGTTCGTACGCAGGAGGTCCTGCAGTCTATCGACATCATCGAGGAGATGATCAGCAAGATCCCCGCAGGCGATATCGATGTTAAGGTCACTGGTGCTCCCGCAGATGGCGCCGAGGCTTGCAATGTGCTCGAGCAACCGCGCGGCGAATGCTACTACTATGCCAAGGGTAATGGCACCAAGTACCTCGATCGCATGCGTATGCGCACCCCTACCTCTCAGAACCTTGCCGGCATGGCTGTGGCTCTGAAGGGTTGCGACGTTGCCGACGTCAACAACATTGTCCTGACAATCGACCCCTGCATCAGCTGCACTGAAAGGTAGTCATCATGGGATTCATGAGTTTGGGGAAGATGACGATCGGGTCGATTTTCAAGAAGCCCGAGACCATCCTGTACCCCGTGCAGAAAAAAGAGGCACCTGCTGGCCTTAAAGGTGAAGTAAAGATCACTGAAAGCGACTGCATCGTTTGCGGCGCATGCGAACGTGCTTGCCCAGCTGACGCAATCGTCGTTGACCGCGCAGCTCGCACGTGGTCCATCAATCACTTCCGTTGCATCATGTGCAACATGTGCGTGCGCGGTTGCCCTAAGAAGTGCCTTGAGATGACCACGCAGTACCCGCCTGTTGGCACCAACCGCGACAGCGATGTCCATGTCATCCCCGAGCAGCCTAAGCCTGCTCCTAAGGCGGCTCCTGCTCCCAAGGCGGAGTAGCCAAGAAAGCGATCTTCGCGTGATATTACGTGAATCGCTGTTCATATTTTCATCGTCTTCATGCCAAGCTGGTACAATGGCAAAACGATAAACGCGAACCGGGCTTTTATCGAGCCCGGTTCTTCTTTCTAGCCCACGTACGCGCATTCGTGAGGGGTTTTATAGGCTATGAACAACTTGCAGGATTCCGAAAAGGTTCTGGACACTATTTTTACTGTGCCCAATCTGATTTCTTTCATCCGCTTGTGCATGGCCCCTGTTTACCTCGTCCTTCTTTCTCGTGGCGAGAATGCCGCCGCTGCTATTCTTTTCGGCATCGCGGCAAGCACTGATTTCGTTGACGGGCAGATTGCTCGCCGTACCCACACCGTTTCAAAGCTCGGTCAGCTTCTTGATCCTGCGGTCGATCGCGTCCTTATGATCACGGCGGTCTTCGGTCTCATGTTGGTTGGCAGGCTTCCGGTCTGGATCGTTGTCGTGGTTCTTCTGCGTGATCTGCTTCTTCTTATTGGTGGAGTATTTTTGCTTCAGCGATACAACGTTCGTGTTGCGGTAATTTATCCCGGCAAGTTCGCAACTACGTTCTTATTCGTTGGTTTTGCCGGCTTGCTCTTGAACGTCCCTCAGGTTGCGGGTCTTGGCGTTTGCGACATAGCGTGGCTTCCTGGTCTTAATTCCCTTACGTGGTCCTGGGGCATCTGGCCGGTATACGCAGGCTTGTTCCTTGGTGTTTTCACTACCTCGTACTATGTCGTTAAGGGCTTTCAGGGGATGCGCGAAGCCCAAAGAGCTGCTAGGTAGGTTGTGAATGGCAACCGATCCTTTTAATTTCGACCATCCAGGGCGCGACCCTTATCGCAGTTCCCGTAGTTCGGCTAATCGAAACGTTCGTAATGGGCGGGTTTCTGGTTCGCCAGTGCGTTCTTCTGTTTCCCAATCGTCGTCAAGTCGCTCGCGCAGCGACGGCTCAGGGCGCGGCCAGCGTAGTGCAACTTCGCGTGCCTCACGGCCGGCGAGCTCGCAATTGGGTGGTTCTCGCTCGCAAAACGCAGCGGCTTCATCCCGTCAGGGGGCGTCTTCGGTTTCTCGATCTCGTTCTACTTCTAGGCCAGGATCTTCCTCAACTCGTTCTCAAAGCCAACACGCTCGACGAAAATCGTCCTCTGCCAGCACCGCATCATCTTCGTCTCGCGCGAGTCAACGCGGTTCTGCCAGCTCGACCTCGCGTACTCGTCAGCGGAATTCATCTGCTTCTGCTACGCGTGCCGGCTCGCGTTCGTCTTCTGCCTCTAACTCTCGTTCTCGTAGCCGTGCGGCTTCTCATCAGAATTCCAGGCAGGGGTCGTTTATCACGCCTTCGCTTTGGGGAGGCTCTGATGTTAGTAAGACTTCAGCGCGGGGTAAGCAGCATGCGAAACCTGCTAACTCATCAGAAAACATTTTCATGAATGTTGGCAGGGCTGTTGGATCTGCCTTGTTATTTCTTTTGTCGTCTATTGGACGGCTTTTGGCAACGGCGTTCGGCGCTTTGTTCAACCTTGTACGGGGCAGTCGGGTTGCTTTAATTTCTTGCGTTGTCGTCTTGGCGCTTGCTTTGGGCGTAGGTGTTGATACCTGCGTGAATTGGGGCAAAGCATACGCTGGCGTCACCGTTGGTGGTGTCGACGTTTCGGGTATGAACTCCAAACAGATCAAGGAAGCTCTTAGCACCGAGCTCGATCAGAAAATGGCAAATACCACCGTGACCATTTTCGCAAATGAAGACGCTCGCTCATATGTGAATGATGCCATCGCTCAGGCGGAAGACCGTGCTCAGGCAGAACAACTTTCTGTTGATCAGGCCCGATTGAATAATCAGCTTTGGACGACCAGCCCCAACGAATTGGGTGGTTCCATTGATTATGACAACCTTGCCGAACGGGCGATTTCGGTTGGTAGGGGCGATGGTGGGTTGTTCGCTCGTCTTGTCTCTCAATTCAAAGGCCATGATGTCCAAGTGGAAATCGCTTTTGATGAAACCCAGGTGGAGCATCTTGCTCAGCAGATCGACGACACTCTTGGTGATCCGCGCATCGATGCTGACATCTCCATCTCCAACGGTTGGGCCGCCGCCAATTACGGTCACGATGGCATGATGGTCAATCGTTCGACTTTGGCTGACAAGATTTCGACGCTTGTTTTGGATGATTCCGACGATGACACGTTTATCGCGCAAGTCGAGCCTGCTCCGGCGCGTACGACGTACGAGCAGGCCGATCAACTGGCTCGAGCTCTTAATGTCGCCATCGCTGATGGCGCTGCGTTCTCGTACGGGAATTCAAAATGGACCGCAAGTTCCGTAACGCTCGGTACGTGGATTTCGACCACTATCGAAAAGAATGGCAACTCGTGGAGCATCGTTCCCTATATTCAGGCTGATGTGGCCAAACCCCAGATCATGAAAGGGATTCTTGAAAGCTCGAAGATCGATCCGGTTGCTATCTCTTTCGACAAATCCACTGATGGGGCTGTCAGCGTGCACGCTGACAGCGATTCGAAGATCCCCGATGTTGCGGATGCTGCTTCGAACTTGAATGATTCCTTGTTCGGTTCGAAGGGCAAGCTCGAGAAGGGAACGTCGGGTTCTGTCATCGAGGTTGCGGTATCCGATACTACCGTTGAGCCGACTATGACTTTGGACGATGCTCTTTCTACCGGCTTAGTTACCGTGGTCGGTACGTATACAACTGAATATTCAACTTATTCCGGCACCGAGTCGCGAAACCATAACATCCATCTTGCCGCCGATCTTATCAACGACTCTATCGTCAAGGCCAACGGCGGTCGCTGGAGCTTCAACGATGTTGCTGGTGACTGCAACGAGGAGCGTGGTTTCCAAGCTGCAGGTACCATCATCGATGGACAGTATGTCGATAACATCGGGGGTGGCATTTGTCAGGTTGCCACCACGGTCTTCAATGCGGTTTACGAATCCGGCCTTGATATCGTCGAGCGACACAACCACTCGCTTTATTTGTCAAGCTATCCTGCAGGTCGCGATGCTGCTGTCAGCTATCCCGATCTCCAGCTTGTTTGGGCTGATGAAACCGATAGCGACGTTCTGCTTAAGACTACTTATACCGAGTCGAGCATTACCGTGACCTTGTATAGCGCCCCGCTTGATTACTCTGTTTCGTCTGAAGTCGGTGAGTGGTCGGAGGGCGAAAAATACGAAACCGTCAAGCAAGAAGACGCATCATTAGCTAAAGGCCAGTCATACGTCAAAACGCATGGTCAAGATGGACGCTCTATCACTGTGGTTCGCCACGTGAAGGACTCGACGGGAGCCGTTGTCAAGACAAACACATTCGCTTCGAATTACGATCCTTTGAACGAGGTTGTGGTTCAAGGTCCGGGAACCGAAGACGATGACGAAGACGGCAAGGATTCCGATTCTCAAAAGAAGGCTAACAGCTAAATCCGACATGGCAGAGGAGGCGTGATGACAATGGCTTCGAGGGGATGTTCGCAATCATCCCTGATTGCGATTCAGTTGAACCGCGTGCTGAATATTGCGATGGCTGCGGTTTTGTCGTTTGCTGTTTCGTTGGTCCTGGCTTCGCCGGCGTTTGCCGAGGTTCGCAAGGCCGACATCATCGGTGACTCCACGGT
Source organism: uncultured Coriobacteriaceae bacterium (assembly GCA_937937585.1). GTDB lineage: Bacteria > Actinomycetota > Coriobacteriia > Coriobacteriales > Eggerthellaceae > UMGS1502. The sequence goes on along the minus strand of CALDCB010000011.1, from coordinate 129,044 downwards.
TGATTCTTTGGGGCTTACTGTTTCTGAGTGCCCGAATTTGGAATGCGATTATGCAATCTTGGCCGATTCGGATGGGAATGTTTACTTCCAGCGCGATGCGCAGACTGCCGCCCAAATCGCTTCCATCACCAAAGTTATGACGGCTATCGTGGCTTGCGAAAACGTCGAATCTGACACCATCGTTACCGTGAGTGCTAAGGCTGCTTCCATTGGCGAGTCTTCCGCTGGCTTGCAGGAGGGCGACAAGATGGATTTCGATACCGCTTTGAAAGCCCTGCTTGTTCCATCGGGCAACGACGCTGCCGTTGCCCTGGCTGAAACCGTTGGCGCTCAGGTGATTGAGAAAGACGGCTCGTTAGGGACCGATCCTCAGCAGGTATTCGTCGATGCAATGAACAAGAAGGCAGCATCTTTGGGTCTTAAAGATACTGTTTACGAGAATCCCCATGGCCTTGACGACGACGACTTCAAGGGCGATCTTCATAGCACTGCCGAAGATCAGCTGGCGGTTGCCCGTTATGCCATGTCCATCTCGAAGATCCGCAATATTGTCGGTGTGGGTTCGACCACCATCATCGTTCAGCGCGGAAGCGCTGCCGAGCAGATCGAGCTCGAAACAACCGATGGCTTGCTTGAGATGTACTCCTATACCATTGGCATCAAGACTGGTGAAACCCTTGCGGCAGGACCTTCGTTCATGGGCGCAGCCAACAACGGTGATATCGAGCTGTATGCGATCGTTCTTCACTCCACTGATGCCACACAGCGTTTTTATGATGCTAAAGAACTGTTCACCTGGGGATATCAGCACATCATTGATATCCAGCTTGCCAACAGTGCCGTATCAGCGCAAATGACGGTGAATGGCTCTGAAAAGCAAGTTCCTGTTCTTGCCGAGGCGAGCTTATCTGCTTGGACCGACAAGACCGTCAAGGTCACGCTCGAAGATCCCGACGAGAAATTGCGGGTGTTCGACCTGTTTGGAAATGTGAGCCAGACGATTCAGCTCAATGATATTTCTGGTAGTGTGAAAGCGGGACAACGTGTGGGAACCATTACGTTCAAGCAGCATAATGCTGTAATCGCCACACGCGATCTCGTTGCTTGCGAAGATGTTGCGGCTCCCGATTTCATGCAGTCGGTGTCCATCTGGTGGACGCGATTGACCGCTGGTTTGACGGGTGCTCAAACCGAAGCCGAAGATGTTTACTATGCAACTATGCCCATTGTGAAGGACAACACGCAGGCAGCCTGACGATAATCGAAAGGGGAGTGGTCCCATGTCTCAAAAGTGCCCTATTTGTGGCTCGGAATTCGAAGATGGTTTGGCTGTATGCCCGTCTTGCAGCTTCAGGACGATTGAAGCGACACAGGGTTTCAAGCCTGTTGAGTTCGGTCTTAACGAGTTCTCTGATCTTGTTTCCAAGCCGCACGCTTATTTCTTCCGAATCGTACGTGGTCCTCAGACCGGAGTCGAGCTGGAGTTGAAGGATGGCATTCTTACGATCGGCCGTGATCCTAGCTGCGATTTGTTCTTGAACGATACCACGGTATCGCGTTTGCATGCTCGCATCGAGGTTGGCGGCAAAGGCGTGGTTATCACCGATCAGAATTCATTTAACGGCGTTTGGGTCAATAACAAGAGCGTCGCGTCTCGCGTTCTCGCCGACGGCGATATCGTTCAAATCGGAGTATTTTGCTTGCTCTACCAGGAGCGTTAGATTAGCGAAGCCGGTTTTCCGGCAATGAAGAGGGGACGACATGGATAAGATTTTGATGTCCGGCAACGAGGCCATTGCGCGCGGCGCTTGGGAAGCGGGTGCTAAGATCGGCGTTGCTTACCCGGGCACTCCGTCAACCGAGACCCTCGAAACATTCGCCCGCATGGACGACGTCTATGCTGAGTGGAGCACGAATGAGAAGGTCGCTGTGGAGGTCGGTTTAGGCGCTTCTGCTGCGGGTGCGCGTGTCCTGGCAACGATGAAGATGGTTGGCGTGAATGTTGCGGCCGACTTGTTGTATACCGCCGCGTACACGGGAGTGAATGGCGGCTTCGTTATTCTTGCTGCAGACGATCCTGGTATGTATTCCTCTCAGAATGAGCAGGATTCCCATTGGCATGCGCAGGGTGCGCATATCCCAATTGTCGATCCTTCCGATGCTCAAGAGGCATTGGATTTCACCAAGCAGGCTTATGAATGGTCCGAGCAGTTCGATGTGCCGTTCTTTGTCAGGTCTACCGTTCGTGTTTCCCATACGCGAACGCTAGTTGAAACTGGTGAGCGAGTTTCTTTTGAGCCTAAGCCGTACGAAACCGACCCCGCAAAATGGGTTATGATGCCCGCTTATGCAAAACCCCGCCGCAAGGTTCAGCTCGATCGTATCGACAAGCTTTCTGCATGGGCTGAAGAATGCCCGATCAATAAGGAGATCATCCGTTCCGATGAGATCGGTGTCATCTGTTCTGGTGCGGTTTACCAACATGTGATTGAGGCTTTGCCTCATGTTTCGGTTTTCAAACTTGGTTTGACCTGGCCTCTTCCCGCAAATGCACTTGCTTCTTTTGCTTCCAAGGTTAAACGGGTTTACGTAATCGAGGAAGCATCTGAATATCTTACGACTCAGGTGCGCGCTTTGGGCATCGAGCTTTCTGCTCCTAAAAACCCGCTACCACGTGATGGCGAATTAACGCCCGGTCTTATCCGTCAGGCGTTCGGCATCTCTGCACCCGAACACGCCGATGCTCTTGTCGATCTTCCCGGTCGTCCGCCTGCGCTTTGCGCTGGGTGCCCGCATCGTCTTGTTTTCAAGGAGTTGTCGCGAATCAAGGCAATCGTCACTGGCGACATTGGCTGTTATACCCTCGGTGCGCTTCCTCCTCTTGCCGCAATGGACACCTGTGTCGACATGGGTGCATCGGTTTCAATGTCCCATGGTTTCGAGCTTGCTCTTGCGAATTCCGAGCATCGTCCTGTTGTGGCGGTTATCGGCGATTCGACGTTTGCTCACTCGGGATTGTCTTCCTTGATCTCCACGGTGTACAACAAGGGTTGCGGAACAGTCTGCATTCTTGATAACCGTACTACGGCGATGACTGGTCGTCAGGGTAATCCGTTTAATGGTCAAACGCTGCAGAAACGTCCTTCTCGTGAGCTGGATCTTATGGGCGTTTTGAACGCAATTGGCGTTGATAACGCGCTTCAAGTTAACCCGCACGATATGAAAACCGTTCGAAATGCACTGGCTATTGCCACGAAGGATCAGGCGGATGAGCTTACCGTCATCGTTTTCAAGGCTCCGTGCCAATTGATCGATCGAATTCAGAAACCTGTATTCCATGTTGCTGATTCCTGCCGTGGTTGCAAGATATGCACGGGGCTTGGTTGTCCTGCTATCTCTTTCGACAAAGAAACCAACAGGGCAGAGATCGATTCCGTTCAGTGCTGTGGTTGCGGCCAATGCTCGCAGTACTGTCCGTTCGGCGCAATTGTTCAGCACTCTGAAAGCGAAGAGGCGTAAAGATGAGCGTTGTAGATAATACTCCTAGCGATAACACTCGTACTGTTCTTCTTTGTGGAGTTGGCGGGCAGGGCACTATTACCGCAGCCGATCTATTGGCTCGGGCTGCAGCGGCTGCTGGCCTTGATGTCAAGGTCTCAGAGATTCATGGAATGGCTCAGCGTGGCGGTGCCGTCACTACTGTTGTCAGGTTTGGCGATAAGGTTCAGTCAATGGTTGCCGATCCTGGATGCTGTGATGCTGTTGTCTCTTTCGAGAAGATGGAGGCCCTTCGTAACGTCGCTTTTTTGAAGCCTGGCGGATTTTTGCTTGTTGCTGACGATTCTATCAAGCCGTTGCCAGTTGCATGCGGCATGGTCGACATGCCTGCTGGAATCGATGAGAGCCTCGTTAGCCATGATGCTACTGTTATCCCTGCTACGGAACTTGCGGTTCGGGCGGGCAATATCAAGACCGAAAACGTCGTTCTGCTTGGTGCTTTGGAAAACGTTCTGCACTTTGGCAGGGACGTATGGACCAAGGTGATCGAGGCTCGAGTTCCGCCTAAGACCATCGAATCGAATCTCAAGGCATTTGACCTTGGCTTTGAGTCTGTCGTTGCGAGCGAATAAACCCTTTGTGGATATCGTGGCACCATCGCATACTGTTTGCCGATTCGCCCCAAGTCCAACCGGTCGAATGCATGCTGGGAATATTTTCTCGGCATTGGTTTCGTGGCTTATTGCTCGTTCCGACGATGGGGAAGTGGTCTTAAGGATCGAAGACCTTGATCGAGATCGCTCGAAGCCTGAGTTCATCGATGCAGTTCAGCGTGATTTTGAATCGCTTGGCTTATATTGGGATCGCGGTCCGTATTATCAACACGATCGCGATTCTGCCTACGAGCGTTCATTTCAGTTGCTGTCTGATAAGGGCTTAGTATATCCGTGTTTTTGCACGAGGGCAGAGTTGCATGCATCTTCAGCGCCGCATTATGGCGAGAAACTCGTGTATCCAGGTACGTGCCGATCGCTTTCTCAAGAGCAAATCGCTGAGCGTCTTCAGAGCAGGCGGCCTGCATATCGCTTGATTGTTCAAGATAAACGAATAGCTATAGATGATTTGATTCAAGGTTCTTTCGAGCAGGATCTAGCAATTGAGTGCGGTGACTTTCTGATCAGGCGTTCGGATGGGGCGTTTGCTTATCAGCTGGCAGTTGTGGTTGATGATGCCGAGCATGGGGTGAACTGCGTCGTTCGTGGGGTGGATCTGATGAATAGCTCGCCTCAGCAACGGTATTTGCAGCAATTGCTGGGTCTTCCTCGCTGTGAATATGCTCATGTGCCTTTATTGGTGGCTGAAGAAAACCGCCGTCTTTCAAAGCGAGATAAAGATGCTTCATTAGAGACTATGCTGAAGATTTACGGCAGCGCAGAAGGAATTATCGGTCATATTGCGTATGTCACGGGGATCATCGATCATGACGAAGCTTGTTCCCCTGAAGATTTGATCCCGGAGTTTAGCCTAGAAAGGCTGAAGCATCAGTGGCAGGGCGTCATTCAGATCCAATGGCATTGATTTAGAGGACAATGCTGGTGTTTGCGGCAGATAACAGAATAGCAGCCGCATAAAAGACCCCATAGGTGATGTTCGCCGAAAGGATCTGTGGCATGGCTGCTTGTCGAGTAGCCTGAACTAAGGGATTGCTGAACAGGGCTTTTGTCGAAGGATAAGCCGCAAGGATCATGAAGGGGATGATCAACAGGCCTTGAGTGAATCGAGATCCAATAACGAGAACAATTGCCGTTATCGAGATAATTGCCAAGGCATGATGGGTCTTTACGGATTTAGGGCGACCAAGTAGGACCGGCAAGGTTTTACGGCCGGCTTCGATGTCTCTTTCTATGTCGCACGTGTTGTTGGTCATCATGATCAGTCCGATTAAGATCATCGTCGGAACGGAATAGAGCAGCACGAACCAATCAAGCTTAAGTGTTAATGAATAGTAAACTGCAAGGGGAATTAAGCAGCCCATCACAGAACCACTGACGAATTCGCCGATAGGAAGATAAGAGATTGGTGTTTTTCCCGCGGAATAAGACACGACAAATAATGCACCAACTAAGGCGATGGCAAGAGGGATGAATCCCGCTATGAGAATAACGTAAATTCCAAGTGTGAAGGCGGCACAAAGCATTCCAATAGCCAGACGTAACGCCGATCGTGGATTGACGTTGTTGTAAACCAATACCGCATCGGATTCGTCAAGGTTTGACTCGTTATCATCGGTTCCTTTAACGAAGTCATAGTAGTCGTTGAACGTGTTCACTGCAGATTGCATCAAGATGACGATTACTAGGCATACCAACGACATAGAAGCCGAAAGCGTACCCGTATTTGCTGCGGCAAGAGCTGTGGCAACAAGGACGGGCATGATGGCCGCGGGCCACGTATGGGGCGCCGCGAGATTTATCGCCATCTGTGCCGTGAATCGCGAATACTTGTTGCCTGACTTATCAGCTTTACATAACATATATTATCAATATTCCTGAGATTGATTTTATAGTGGGCACTTATACCATGAATTTGAGTGGACAATGGGAGTGATAAGGATTGGGATTGCTCTTAACCCCAAGTAGAAGAGGATCCCCCGATATTCGTGGCCGATCCGCCAAGAATGCTCGAATAATCACCGGTTGTCATTGCTTCTTGCAGATAAGGGTAAATCATAACGATCGCGATGATGTTCATTGCAACAGCAAATCCGCTAAATATCAGCGCGACTATTGCACGACGTTTGAGCAACTTGCAAAACAGGGTCATCTGTTGATCGTCGGTAGTCTCATGTGCTTGGCAGAAGGCTTTGGTTTTGCGGAACGCGGTAAAACCGCACCAAAGCGCCAAGAGCGACAGCAAAGTTCCTCCGATAATGAACGAGAAACCAGAACCAACGATGGCAAACAGCGAATAACGCTTTATCGATTGCAAAACTACAAGTTCGTCAGAGCTAATATTTAATGTTTGAGCTTGTGGCGGGGTTTTCGGTGTTGTACTTGCGAACTGCGAATCGGCTTCGTTTGAGTGGTGACCCGCGCTTTGCTCGTTATTGGGATTCTCTTGATAACCAGCCGGAGGTTTGGGCAGGTCGTTTTGCGTGTTCGTATCAAAGTTGTCTGTGTTTTTGTTCTCTTCAGTCATTGCATTGCCTTAGCGTGGTTTCGGTCTTTGGCTATCACGCGTAAATAGTCTAAATAACACTGCTATGTGATTGTTGATTTAGGATCGAACCCCAGAGCTGCCAAAGCCACCTTCTCCCCTTTCGGATGCGGGAAGATCATCGACTTTATGTAGTTGAACGGTGGGGATCTTAACGATCATAAGCTGCGCAATCCTGTCGCCAACCTCAATAGTGAAGGGCTCATTGGGATCGAGATTTATAAGAATGACCTTCAATTCGCCTCGATAGCCGCTATCGATGAGACCAGGCGCATTAACGATAGAGATTCCATGCTTGAGCGCAAGACCGCTTCGCGGAATAACAAGACCCGCATACCCGTCAGGGATTGCAATAGCGAGCTTCGTGGGAATTGCTTTACGTTCAAATGGCTTAAGCGTGCATGATTCGGTTGCGCTTAGGTCAAGGCCGGCATCCCCTTCGTAGGCGCAGGATGGAATCACGATATCCGCCTCTAGATTCTTAATGGGTAACTGAATGGTGTCGTTATCGTTCATTTGCGAAGCTCCTCGAGAGTTGCGTAAAATTCTTCTATGTTTTGGAAGTCTTTGTAGACGCTTGCGAATCGAACATAAGCGACGTCATCAAGCCTGGAAAGACGTACGAGTACCAGGTCGCCTAATTCTTTCGACGTTACTTCGTTCTTGGGGGCCGAACGAAGTTCGTTCTCGATGTCGTCAACAAGGGAATCGATCATATCGGGTGTGATCGGGCGTTTGGCGCATGCGATAAGGAGGCCGCGCATCAATTTATTTCGGTTGTAAGCCTCGGAGGATCCGTCATTCTTAATAACAATCAAAGGATTGTCGATGAGCTTTTCGTACGTGGTGAACCTGGTGTTGCATTGCAAACATTCCCTACGCCTTCTAATGGATGATCCATCTTCAGAAGGACGCGAATCTATAACTTTTGATTCGAGATATCCACACGATGGGCAACGCATGTTACTCCTTTGGTTGGTTTGATCTTAGGGTATCATGCGTTGCTTGTTTGATAAGGGTAATCGTGGTTTAGCACACCATATAACCCGACCAATGAGGCTAACCTGTTTAACAGGCGCCCAAAATGATCGTGATCGCTGTAACTGCGATACCGCCGGCGAACGCTATAGCAATCTCGGATTTTGTGGCCTTATTCATGGAGATTCCTGCGCAGCTTTCGGTAAGCAGACTGTTGAGGAAGACGAATTTTGACAAGTTGATTTGAGACTTAGCCGAGGAGCTAGCGGTTTGTGCTTCGGTGCGAGATGCTCTTTCGCGAGGGAACTCGACGATAACGGGAGCGTTTTGCTTGACGTAGTTCAAATCGAGAGCGTTGGAACCCTGAATGATTTGCCTGTTGGTAGCGTTGCTCATTTTATCTCCTGCCCTTGCACCGAACTCTTGTTCGTGTTTATAATAAAGCGAACAAAAGTTCTTGTCAACGAGAAACATACAGATGTTCGTATTTCTAAGGAGCAACGATGTCCGAGAAGCTAAGCAAGAAGCAAAAAGCTGTTCTTGAGTGCATTGAAGACTGCATCGCTAAGAAGGGTTACGGTCCGACAGTGAGAGAAATCTGTGCTGAGATCGGTCTGTCTTCTCCTTCGACCGTCCATGTTCATCTGAAGGCTCTAGAGGAAAAGGGCTATATCGAACGAGATCCTTTGAAGTCCCGCTCTATCATGCTTAAACAAAACGATCAGGGGCAGCCGGTAGGTCGCAGTGAGGGCAACGTGCTCTCCCCTAGTTTCAGTAAAACCATCGATGTGCCTCTTGTCGGCAATGTTGCCGCTGGTGAGCCAATTCTTGCCGAAGAGAACATCACCGAGACCATGTCTTTGCCTATTGACATCGTTGGCGATTCGGCATCGTTCATGCTTTCCGTTCGCGGCGAATCGATGATCGAGGCTGGTATTAATGACGGTGATTATGTCGTAGTCAAACAGCAGCAAACCGCAAATAACGGCGATATCGTTGTTGCGATCATCGAGGACGGGGCCACGGTGAAAACCTTCTATAAAGAGTCGGATCATATACGCCTTCAACCCGAGAACTCGACGATGGAACCCATCATCGTCACGAATTGCGCAATCGCTGGTAAAGTCGTTGCTGTGTTTCGTAGGCTGTAGAGCGTCATTTTCTTCTTTGCTAAATTTGCTCGTTAAATTGATGAATGCCCTCAAGATCTTCGCTTGGGGGCATTCATGTTAGGTGAAATGGAGGGGCCGCGGCATTATTTGGACGGGCGTGTATGGTCGAAGATCGATGTGTCTATTTGCTTCGATTTGAAGCCCTGTTTTAACAACCACGTGCTGTTGATTGGATTTCGGCTAGTGGAACGAAATTCAATCAATCCGTCCTATTGATTTTCGGCTATCACCTTAAGTGCAGCTTCTACGAGATCCGAATCAGGATCATTCGCATCAATCCAATGAATGCGTTTCTCTTTTCTGAACCATGTTCGTTGACGTTTCGCGTATCGTCTGGTTGATGTTTTGATTTGCTCGATCGCATCGTCCATGGAACATTTGCCATCAAGCGCAGCGACAATTTCTTTGTATCCGATTGCCTGGCTGGCGGTGATCGCTTCTTGGAAGCCAGAATCTAGCAGGGATTCAACCTCTGCCACAAGGCCAAGTTCGATCATTTTGTCGACGCGCGTGTTGATCCGATCCTTGAGAAGCTGCGGATCAACCTCTAGCCCGATCCATATTGAAGGGATTAGTTCGGGAATTGAAGAAAGAGCCTCTTTTTGCTGGGCATAGGTCTTCCCGTCCTCAAGAAGTTCGAATGCTCTTACAGTTCGTTTGATGTCGTTAACAGCGATAAGCTGAGCGCTGTTTGGATCAATTTCTGCTAAAGCGTTCCAGAGAGCTTCGGCCCCATGTTTGTCAGCGAAGTCCATCCATTTGTCGCGAACGTCGTTTCCGATTTGATCACCTTTAGGGAAATCGTAATCATCAATAGCGGCCCGCACGTAAAAACCCGTTCCACCGCATAGTATCGGGGTTTTCCCACGATTAAAGATGTCCTTGAAAGCAGAACGGGCGTATTCTTGAAATAACGCAGCCGAAAACGGCTCGCCAGGTTCAAGTAGATCAAGCCCCCAATGTTCGACGATTCGTTCGTTTTCGGGGGCTTTCGCGCTACCGATATCCATACCGCGATAAACCTGCATTGAGTCGGCGCTTACGATCTCTCCGTTCAGACGCTGAGCGAGTTTGATAGCAAGTGAAGATTTTCCTGAAGCGGTAGGACCGACGACAACAATGACCTTATCCATTGTTTAGCAGACTTCACCCTTCAGGTACCAGGTTTTCGCTTCGTCGATTGTGACGTTAATGATCGATCCGGTAAGTGCTTCGATGGATGCACCTGCGGGAATCGGAGCATGAACCGTCTGGTTCTTAGGGCTTTTGCCAACGAGGAGCGACGGATCTCGTTTCGAGAAGCCTTCAACAAGTACGGGAACTACCCTGCCCTTTTCGATTTGATTCGCTTCGTAGGCTTGTTTCTGAACAAGATCGACAAGACGATCGAAGCGATCTTGAATGACTTCTTTAGGGGTGTTGTCAACCATTGAGGCGGCTGGGGTCCCTTCGCGCTTGGAGTAGATGAAAGTGAAGACCTGATGGTAACCGACCTTCTCGATAAGGTCGTACGTGGCCTGGAAATCTTCCTCCGTTTCGCCTGGGAATCCGACGATGATGTCAGTTGACAGGGCGATCTCGGGATTCACCTTGCGAAGCTTTTCAATCAGTTCGAGGTAGTGCTCCACCGTGTAATTTCGGTTCATCGCTTCAAGGATACGGTTGGAGCCCGACTGCGCCGGAAGGTGAAGTGCGGGCATAAGGCATTCAAGCGATCCGAATTTGGCGATGACCTCGTCGGTGAGGTCTTTAGGATGGCTCGTAGCGAAACGAAGTCGTTGAATGCCCGTGCTTGCAACGGCATCAAGAACCTCGGCGAATTTAGGCTCGCCGTAGAGGTCGCGTCCGTATGAATTGACGTTTTGGCCAAGAAGGGTGATTTCCTTGACTCCGGTGTCAACATACCCTCGAGCTTCGAGCCTGATGTCTTCAAGCGCACGAGATTTCTCGCGTCCGCGAACGTACGGAACGATGCAATAAGTGCAGAAGTTATTGCACCCAATGGTGATCGGAAGCCACGCACCCCAAGAGTTCTCGCGGTCGGTTGGAAGATCGCACGAGAACTCGTCAGTGGATTCAAGGATCTCGACGTGATGTTTGCCATCTTCGATGGCGGACATGACAAGCGCAGGCAGTGATGAGAGGTTGTTCGTGCCGAAGACGATGTTAAGATGCGGCAGCGCGTCAACAAGTTTATCGCCATCTCGCTGACCAATGCATCCGCCAACGGCGATCACCCTGTTGTTAAGAGGGCTGCCCTCACGCAAAGGAATATTCTTCATAGATGCAACTTGACCGTAGAGGCGGGTGTCTGCCGCCTCTCTGACGCAGCAGGTCATGAACACTACGATATCCGCATCTTCGATTTCATCAACAGAAGCGGCGCCAAGGTTTTCGAGCATGCCTACAACACGTTCGGAATCATGCTTGTTCATTTGGCAACCGAAAGTGTGGACGCAGAAAGTCACGCCCATAAGAGAATTCATCATGATACTCCGCCTATAAGTTAGCGATGTCGTCTTCTTTGATGGCCACGCCGTGGAGGTAACGAGCTTCCACAGAAAAATGAATGGCGGTTCGATATTCGCCGTCGATGATGATATCGGCGAACGAAGGAACGCAGGCAATTTCGATGCCTACAGGGGAAAGAAAACCGCGTGAAATAGCGATTGCCTTGACAGCTTGATTAACCGCGCCAGCGCCAACCGCTTGCATTTCGACGGCAACTCCGTCTTTGATCATTCCTGCAATTGCGCCAGCGACCGAGGCCGGCGAGGATTTTGAAGAAACCTTAAGGCAGCTGCCCTGGTTGTCATCGATTGGGTACATTGAATTCCTTTTAATGATTCGTTTTAGTTGCGATGATGCGATTCTTCCGTCCAAGTTTATACGATTGAAACTTGTGTATCAATAATAACGCCCAGTTCAAATGGCTACTAAGCCGTTATTCCGAGGTGACAAGAGGATAGGAAATCACGAGAGAGCCATTAACGATTTTGATTGTTGGTTCGACGCTGGATAGCAAGTAGTACTTTGATGCGAAGTCATTGAATGCTTGTTGGAAGCCTAGTTCAAGATCGGTGATGTCCTCATTTGATATAGAAACTCTCGTGTTGGAGGTCGTTGATTTTCGAGATGGCTTAGATGCTTTCTTTTGAGTGACTGGTTCATCCATCAAGGTTGATTCGATTTTGATGCGATCGAGGACATTAGCCGAGGGCTCGATTTCGCCATCTATGATACGTCGCGCGGATCGGTCGCTCATTTCAAGACCCAGGTCACGCGCGATAGCGGCGAAAGTTGCCGGGGTGTCAGCAAAACATAGTCGTTTGGCAATCGAGAAAGAGCTGGTATAGGTCGTGAAAGCGCGGGTAGAAGGCGAAACCGTTGCATTTCCAAACTCGTAGAGCGCTGCTGCTATCTCTGTCGGGGAACCAACTCTAATAGAGCAATCGTTTCGTGCTTCGATTGCGAATTCACAGGCGATGCGAGTGATGTTCCGAGGACCGCGAACAGCAATGCTTCCGTCGTCTTGCTTGATGAACGTCGGAAAACTTGATTGATCCTTTCGCTCCCCTAGCTCTGAAATATGAGTCCGAACTTGAAGGACGGTGCCTTTTCCCGGTTCGGAAAGAAGGATGCCTGCGAAGTCGGAATTAGCTGCAATAGAGTAAAGAGCCATGCCACGACCATGGTATCCCCATTTGTCCACATGCGAGGTGTTCAATTTCGAGGTGACGCGAGGCTCGAAAATCTTTGCGTGCATGGAGGACGGGACACCGTCTCCGTCGTCAATGATAGTGAGCACGCGTTCGTCGTCGTTTCTGGAAACAGCCAAAAAGACATTTCTTGAATGAGCGTCGCGCGAGTTTCTGAGAAGTTCAAGCACGATGTCTTCAGAAGAACGGATGTCCTGAATGGCTTGCCTGCGCTCGGCTTCGGAAATACGCAGACGAACAAAGCCATCTCCAAGATCTTGTTCGACTCGGAGATGGCTTTGACCTGTGACGTCGTAAACGAACTTGTCGAGTGAATCCGACATCAACGATTATTTAGCGATACCGACTGCGCGGCTTTCGCGAATGACGATTACCTTGACTTGGCCAGGATACTGAAGCTCGTTTTCAATACGGCTGGCGATGTCATGAGCGAGGACAACGGTTTGAGCTTCATCGATTTTGTCGGGCTGCACCATGACGCGAACCTCGCGACCAGCTTGGATTGCGTAGGTTCGTTCAACGCCGTCGTAGGAGTTGGCGATTTCCTCAAGCTTTTCAAGACGTTTGACGTAAGCATCGAGGGTTTCCTTGCGTGCGCCGGGGCGTGCTGCAGAAACGGCATCTGCTGCTTGAACAAGGACGTCCAGAACGCTGTTGGGCTCCACATCGCTGTGATGTGCTTCGATTGCATGAACGATGTGCGGACGCTCGCCGAAACGGCGTGCGAGATCGGCACCGATAACGGCATGACTGCCTTCAACCTCATGGTCGATTGCTTTGCCGATATCATGCAGCAAACCGGCCCTGCGAGCTGTGCTGGGGTCGATTCCAAGCTCTGAAGCCATAACCCCGGCAAGGTATGCAACTTCGAGCGAGTGGTTGAGCACGTTTTGACCGTACGAAGTGCGGTAGCGAAGTCGACCAAGGGTTTTAACGAGCTCAGGATGAAGATCATGAGTGCCGGTGTCGAAAGCAGCTTGCTCGCCAGCCTCCTGAACGCGCTGGTTCACGTAGGATTCGGCCTTATGGAACATCTCTTCGATACGCGCAGGGTGAATGCGTCCATCAGAGATGAGGTTTTCCATAGTTACGCGACCGATCTCGCGACGAACGGGGTCGAAACAAGAAATGGTTACGCACTCAGGGGTGTCATCGATGATGAGGTTGGTTCCGGTGAGCTGTTCGAAGGAGCGGATGTTACGGCCCTCGCGACCGATGATGCGACCCTTCAAATCGTCAGAGGGGATATGGATGGTGGAGACGGTGTTCTCGACGGCGTGCTCGGCGGCAACGCGCTGAATTGCAAGGCTAAGGATTCCGCGGGCGCGCTTGTCGGCTTCGGCCTTGGTGCGTGCTTCGGATTCCCTGATGATGGTGGCGCTTTCAACAGTCACTTCATCGCGAAGATTGTCGAGCAGTTCTTGCTTTGCCTCGTCCGGAGTCATGCCGGCAATGGACTCGAGTCGGTTTTCGACTTCTTGTTGTGCTGCATCGAGATCGCGCTGACGACGCTCAACCTGGCCTTGAAGAGAGGAAATCTGGTGCTCACGCGCATCAAGTGAATCTGTGCGGCGGTCCAGGGACTCTTCACGCTGCTGAATGCGGTTTTCAGCAGCACGGACTTCGCGTTGGCGCTCCTTACGTTCGGATTCGATCTCGGCACGAAGCTTCAGGGCTTCGTCCTTCGCTTCAACTTCGGCTGCCTTTTTGATGGTCTCGGCTTGGAGCTGAGCATCATTGAGGATGTTTTGCGCCTCCTCGGCTTTTTGCTTTGCAGAGGCGTTTACCAAATAGCGAGCGATCACGAAACCGAGGGCTACGCCAACGAAAGCACCGACAATTGCGATGACAAAATTAGGCATATTGTCCTCATTTCTACGTTTGACCTGCGATTGCGTTTCTAGACACAACGATGTGTTTAGAAACAAGGCGAGAACATGCCCTGTGCAAAGGATATGAAATTATGCTTTCGCAAACTAAATATCTAAAACCCGTTACCGGGCAGAATTCTCACATAGACATGATAGATGAAATTTAACGAAAAAAGGAATTCGGCATGAAAAAAATGACAGGACGCGCTTAGTCTCGGTGAAATTATCACGTAAAGAAACCTAAATAGCCTGCGATTTTTCATACCATGCCCTTGCGACTTGCGATGCTATGTTGATTGGGTAGCCTCTGGACACGAGTTTTCGATAGGCGCCTTCGCGTCTGTTCTTTGATGAAGGTGGCTTTGATTCGAGAAATGCTAGGGCTCTGTCGAACTCTTCGTCGAAAGTGACCTCGAATGCGTCGGGCCAGCCTTCTATGAGGTTGACGTCGATTTCTTCTTGTTGGAGCTCGATAGCTATGCCGCGTGATCCCTTCGATTGCCTCACTCTGCTTTCGATAAGCAGTCGTGCGTAACGGCTATCATCGAGGACCCGAAGTTCGGTTGCTTTATCGATGGCGGCTTCGATATCTTCGTTAAGGAAGCCTTCGCGAGAGAGGCGATCTTTGATTTGATGAGTGGATCTATCGCGTGCGTTTACGAGAACGAGTAATTTCTTGAATGCAGCATCTGCGTCGCTCACGAAAGCTTCCCGGTTTGCATTCTTAGAAGTACGCGGAGCGGAGTGTCGCGAGAGATCGTGGCTTGCTTGTTGTTGGAAGTGCGTTTCGCTTGCATGGATCGAATCAGGGACCAATCGATTAGTCCCTGATTCGATTTCCTTAATGCGTGATCGCAGCGTATCGATATCGACTGCGGAGTTCATTATTTCTTCTTAGGCTTTGCGACGGCCTTTACCTCATCCGCCTCTTCTTTGGTGCGAGTGATGATGGGAATTTCGTATGCCTCGCGAACCTTCGTTTCGAGCTCGTCACGAAGCTCAGGGTTCTCCAAGAGAGTTTGTTTGGCTGCTTCTCGGCCTTGACCAAGGCGCTCTTCACCGTAGGTGTACCATGCGCCGCTTTTCTTTGCGACGCCGCACTCTACTGCCATGTCGACTATGCAGCCTTCCTTGGAGATACCTTCGCCGTACATAAGGTCGAATTCGGCTTGGCGGAATGGCGGAGCCACCTTATTCTTAACGACTTTGGCTCGCACGCGATTGCCAACCGGCTCTCCGTTCTTCTTGATGGTGTCGATTCGACGGATGTCGATTCGAACGCTTGAGAAAAACTTCAAAGCGCGACCACCCGGGGTGGTTTCGGGGTTGCCGAACATGATTCCGATTTTTTCACGCAGCTGATTAATGAAAATGCAGGTTGTGGATGATTTAGACAGTGAACCGGCAAGCTTGCGCAATGCCTGCGACATGAGTCGAGCCTGGAGGCCCACCGTTGAATCTCCGATTTCGCCTTCAATTTCAGCGCGTGGCGTGAGAGCTGCTACCGAGTCGACGATGATGCAGTCAATTGCTCCAGAACGAACGAGCATGTCGCAGATCTCAAGCGCCTGCTCGCCGGTGTCGGGCTGTGAGATGAGGACTTCGTCGATGTCAACGCCGATGCGTGCTGCATAAACCGGATCGAGTGCATGCTCGGCGTCGATGAACGCTACGACGCCGCCAAGTGCCTGGGCTTCAGCAAGGATTTGCAATGCGAGCGTTGTTTTACCGCTTGATTCAGGGCCGTAAATCTCAACGATACGGCCACGGGGAACGCCGCCAATGCCTAAAGCCGCATCGAGTGCCAAAGAGCCTGTGGGGATTGCCTCAACGGTGAGGTCTGCGCCGCCATCGCCAAGCTTCATAATGGCGCCCTTGCCGAACTTCGATTCGATCTGATCGGTAGTGAGTTTTAGAATCTTATCTTTATCGTCACTCATATACAGTGCTCCTTCAATTCGATGATCGCATATTAATACGAACAGATGTTTGCTGTCAACAAAATTCATCCCTACTCTGCGATTCGAATGTAATTGAGTGTTCTTGCAACCACCAATCAGTGGTCAAGCATCCACTTTCAGATTTAACGAATTATTCGAACCAGATTCAAACGCGAATCTAACGGCGATTCTATTGGATCTGCAAAGCGGCGTTTTTCATTATGAGTAGAGCTTCGAGCGTGGTTTTGCGTCGAACTTCTTCCCTATCGCCTTCGAACTGGAATCGAGCAACAGAGGTATCCAGTGGGCTGTGACATCCGATGAACACGGTGCCAACCGGTTTACCAGGCTCTGCGCCAGTTGGCCCTGCGATTCCCGTAACGGAAACAGCGATGTCTGCGTTCAGGGTGTGTGCGACCCCATCCGCCATCTCGCGTGCGACATCCTCGCAAACTGCGCCCTGTGCCTCGAGAAGCGACCCGTCGACGTTCAGAACATCACGTTTGATTTCGTTGGTGTAGCTGGCGACGCCACCTTTGACAACCTCGGACGAGCCGGGAATGGATGTGAGCGAGGCACTGATCATGCCGCCTGTCAGGCTTTCTGCTGTTGCAAGCTTGATGTTATGAGCGATCGAGAACTCGACGAGGTCTTTTGCCGCCGCGCCTAATTCTCCGTATCCAACGGACCTTTTGCTGATGTCCGAAGCTGTCTCTTTCGAGCCGAACCCCAGGAGTGTTCGCGCTTTGACCAAGTAGTCCATCATGGAAACGATGGTCAGCACCAAGGCGATGATCATGACGATCCAGCTCACGACCCAAAACGCATCGCTGAATGTTTCGGCAGCAGTTCCTGCCATGTGGGTGTCCTTGATGGTGAACATGACGATAGCGACCATCTGAAAGACCGTCTTCGATTTGCCGATATAGCTTGCGGCGATGACGACGCCCTCGGATGCCGCGATCATGCGAACACCGGAGACGATGAATTCGCGGGCAAGGATGATGAGCGCGACCCAGCTGGGCAAAGATCCCAGTTCGATAAGCACGAGAAGCGCTGCTGCAACAAGGATCTTGTCAGCAAGCGGGTCCATGAACTTTCCGAAGGTGGTTATCTCGTTGCGGCTACGAGCAAGGTAGCCGTCAAGCCAGTCGGTGCCGGAAATCAGGATGAAAATGGCAGCAGCGATATAACGCTTCATGTTCATGTCGATTTCCGGAAGGTTGATCCACTCCGGCCACGGGCAAACCATGACTGCGACGAACAGCGGGACAAGCAGGATTCTCGCGAGCGTGATGATATTCGATATAGTCCAGTTGGTGTCGTCTTTATGGGAGCTTGCGCTTTGAGACTGCGGTTTTGTTTTCATTAGACGAGAGACCCTTCCATTTCGTACAAAAGGGTGTCGTCTATCACGACTTCCACAACGTCTCCGATGTTGCCTGCGCCTTCAGGAAGATAGGTTACGCCATCAACCTCGGGAGCTTGAGAACGGGTCCTGCCGAACAGCTGGCCATCTTCTTCATATCCGCAGATCAGAACTTCAGCATTCTGTCCCACCCGATTGGCCACGCGGGGAATGCAAACGTTGTCGCATAGGTCGCGAAGCTGCTGAGCTCGATCGGTCTTCTCGTCTTCGTCGATTTGGTCAGGAAGTGAATAGGCGCGCGTTCCTTCTTCGCGGGAGTAGGCGAAAGAGCCGATGTAGTCGAGGTCGGAGTCGGCAACGAAATCAAGAAGTTCTTGGAATTGGTCTTCGGTTTCGCCCGGGAATCCCGCGATAAGCGTCGTGCGAATGGTTGCAGCGGGGATGCTCGTGCGGATCTCCTTGATGAGCGCAATATGCTCTTCGGCAGAGCCGGTACGATTCATCAGGCGAAGAAGTTCGGCATTTGCATGCTGGAACGGGATATCGAAGTAACTGCAGATGTTTTCATGCTGGGCAACGACGTTGATGAGCTCGTCGGTCACGCCTTCGGGCTGGATGTACATAACGCGGAACCATGCCTGGGTGAATTCCTCGGCGAGCTGTCCCATCAGCCATGCCAAGGTCTTCTTTTCAGCAAAATCGTCCCCCCACCTTCCGGTGTCCTGTGCGATAAGGATGATCTCGCGGGCACCTGCGTTGATTCGATTTGCGACATCGTGACGGATCTGTTCGTATTCGAAGCTATGGTAGCGACCTCGAATATAAGGAATTGCGCAATATGAGCAGAATCTATCGCAGCCATCAGAGATCTTCACGTAAGAGCTAGCGCCGAAAACATGCGGGGATTCAACGCGAGCGAAGTTATGGGCCGAATTGCACTGAGCTTCTGTCTTGAGGGGATGCAGCGAAGCGTCGATGATGTTCGAAACCACCTCAACGATGTCGTCTTCCTTCGAGCAGGGTACGAAAGAAGACGCTTCGGGCAGCTCGGCTTTGAGTTCTTCTCCGTAACGTGCGGGCATGCAGCCGGAAACGATAAGCTTTGAGGTTCCTGCAGAAATAGAATCGTATCCTGCGACTTCGAGAACCGCATCAATGCTTTCCTCGGTTGCCGCTTGAATAAAGGAGCATGTGTTAACCACGACGACATCGGCGGATTCGGGATCGTTTTGAATCGCGAATCCAGCATTGACGAGTTTTTCGATCATGTTCGCGGTATCGACCTCGTTCTTAGCGCATCCCATAGTGATGAATGCGATAGATGCGGGTCGGTTCGCAATAGAATTTGAAGGCATGGAGAGTATCGCTTTCCTGATCTCTTAGCGGTAGTTCGTGTATTGAAGAGGTTGACCGTAGTCCTGCGACTTCAGGAATGCGATTACCTCTTGAAGGGTGTCGCGGGATGCGGACGAAACGCGAAGCTTATCGCCTTCGATCTGGACTTTAACCTTGAGTTTTTGAGCCTTGATGTCTTTGTTGATCTTGCCGGCGGTGTCTTTGTCGATGCCGTCGACAAGGGTTGCTGTTTTGGAGACGGTCTGACCGGCGCCAGGTTGAGAAGCGCCCCACTTGACGGCGCCCATGTCGACGCCGCGCTTGACAAGTTTCGTGCCAATGATGTCAGTGACCTGACCGGCAACGAAGTCGCTGGGTGCCTTGACGGTGAGGATCTTGGCCTGCTTGTCGAAGGAAATGCTCGAGCCGGAGTCTTTCAGATCGTAACGCTGAGCAAGTTCCTTTTTAGCTTGTTGATATGCATTGTCGACTTCCTGAATATCTACGGAAGAAACAACGTCGAAGCTGGATTCTTTAGCCATGTTCGGGCCTTTCTGCTAGTTGGTGCTGCTCGTTGAAGTTGGGGTGCCGGTGGCGGTTGATGAACTCGAGCTTGCGCTTGAGCTTGAACTTGAGCTCGATGAGCTGGAAGCGGAGTTCGAGTTCGACGAACTTTCGCTCGAACTTGCGCTCGAAGAGGTTTTCGTGTTGTGCGTGGCGTTCCATTCATCAAGGATCTTATTGAAATCGACGGTGTACGCGTACATTCCGTCATAATCCTGGCTGGTTTGCATGTCGACTTTTTCGCCATCAACGGTCAAGGTGATGGCATCTTTTGCCCAAGTAGCAATAGTCCACTTGCCAGTGACATCTACGGTTTGAGATGTCGGGCCGGTGAGCATCAAAGGCTGGGCATCTCCGTCGTCAATAAAGATCTCGACATAAGCGCTCTGACCGCTCTTTACATCGTATTTGACGGTTACGCTGGTCGGCGCGACTTCCTTAACCGGTGTGATTTCTTCATCTTCTTCGGTAGTGGTATCGGAAATACCGGTTACGGGAAGCGTAGAAACGTCAGTTTGAGCATTGCCGCGCGATCCGATGACAATGGAAAGTACGATGATCAAGATGATGAGCACGACGCCAGCCACTACGATGATAGGCATATGCTCAACGAGTCCTTTGTTTGAGCGGCCGCCGTACATGTTTCCGTACGTGCTGTTGACGGACGAGGGGCCTTTTTTGCGGGGAGAGGCGCTCGAAAGAAAATCACTGGCTACGCCGCCAACGGCACCGAATGCAGTGGTTAGTCCCCGAGAGACGTTGGGGGTTTCACCGCGGCGCGAAGTGCGGCGGCGCGTTGCGGCGTCACCGCGGGTGGAGGCGTCGGTCGAAGGAGTTCGTTCGTTTCTGGCACGCGAAAAAGCGGGCTCGTCAGTGAACGGCTCGCTTTCGGTGTGCTTTCTAGCGCCATAGCCGCTTCGGGCATACTCGGTTCTGTCGTCGTATAGATCGCGACCCATGCGTGTGCGATAACCGCCGGAAGCGGAATTGTACGCTGCTCGCTCACTGGAACGAATGGCATCCCTCGACTCGCGAGATTCACGCGACGAAGTCGTATCAGTTTCCTTGTCGCGATTCCTGGAAAGGCGTTTTTCGTGACCGATCTCGAAGTTTGCATGGGGGTCTTTTGCCGCACGTACGTTCTTGACTTGATGAGCCGAGACATCGTCAAGATACATGTTCACGATTTCGGTGGGATTCAACCCAAGGAAACGCGCATACGCGTTGATCATGTTACGCGTATAACCGCGAGGCGGCATGCTGCTGAAGTCGTTGTTTTCGATTGCTTCTAGGATGTCAGGGCGAATGCGCAATCTGCGGGCAACGGTTTCAAGACCGTAGCCCTTTTTCTCACGAGCGAAACGCAATACTGATCCGCACGTAGTTTGAGCCATATCACATCCTCCTATTCTTGTGCATCGTTGTCCTCGAAAGCCCTTAGAGCCTCGAGTTCCAAGGCATCAACCAGGACATCGCGCGGTTTGGAACCATTAGGGGGTCCCACGATGCCCTTTTCTTCGAGCATGTCCATTATACGACCTGCTCGCGAATACCCAACTTTGAGCTTACGTTGGATATTGGATGTCGAACCCATGCCGGTTGCAACGACGATGTCGGCTGCATCCCAAATCAGAGGGTCGTCGTCGGTAACGCTACCCCCCGAACCGTCGGGCATGGAATCGCCGAGGGTAATGAGGTTCGTCTTGAGAATCTCGGAATGGTATTCAGGTTCACCCTGTGACTTGACGGCTTCGACGACCGCTGAGATCTCTTCTGGGGAAACCCAGCAGCTTTGAATACGCCGCGGTTTCGCGTATTCGGGCTTGGACAGAAGAAGGTCGCCCTTGCCGATGAGGCTTTCGGCGCCGGAGACGTCAAGGATAACGCGACTGTCCAAACCGGATGCAACGTTGAACGCCATACGATTGGTGATGTTTGCCTTGATAAGGCCCGTAACCACATTTGCAGAAGGACGCTGGGTTGCAACGATTAGGTGAATGCCAGCGGCACGGGCAAGCTGGGCAATTCGGCTGATCGAGAACTCGACTTCTTTGCCGACGTTCATCATGAGGTCGGCCAACTCGTCGATGACGATGACGATGAACGGAAGTTTCGCGGCGGATTCGTCTTCGAGTGCACCGGTGTCGACCATCTCGTTGTACTCGCCGATGTTGCGAGCGCCGACTTTAGAGAAGACCTTCAGACGACGTTCCATTTCGGCTACGCCCCAAGAAAGAGCGCTCGCGGCTTCCTTGGCCTCGGTTACGACTGGTACGTAGAGGTGTGGGATGCCGTTGTAAGGTGAAAACTCGACGCGTTTCGGGTCGATCATGATGAAGCGGACTTCATCGGGGGTCGCACGCATGATCATCGACATGATCATTGAGTTGATACCGACCGACTTGCCCGAGCCTGTGGTGCCGCCAATAAGCAAATGCGGCATTTTTGCCAAATCGCAGACGACGGGATTGCCCTCGACGTCTTTACCGATAGCCATGTCCAGCGGACCCCCGTCGGCAAACTTTAGGACGTCGCCGAGCAACACGTTCTCACGTGTGATGTTGGGTACTTCGATACCGACATAATGAGTGCCGGGAATTGGCGCGAAAATACGAACGCCGGGCGCTGCAAGCGCCAAAGCGATGTCGTCGTTGAGCGCAGTGATCCTGCTGACGCGGACACCTGGGGGCAAATCAACTTCGAACAGCGTGACGGTTGGGCCGGCAACCCAGTCCACAACCCGTGCGAGGATTCCGAAGTCCTCGAGCGTGCGCTGCAGATTCGCAGCGGTCTCGGCAAGTTCGGCTTCCATCGCTTTTGTGCGTTTCGTTGGCTTGCTGACATGCAGAAGTTCGAAATCGGGGAGTTTGAAACCGTCTTCGCCAGAGCCCTCAGACTTGTTGCTGCGTTTAGCTGCAGCAACGGAATCATCCTTTTTCTTGGTACTGCTTTCGTTTTTTCGGCTGGAGGTTTCTTCGGTTTCATCGGTCGTGCGCGCGAAGTCACCGAGTCGTCGAGTGAGAGCACGCGATTGCTCCTGCCCTTCAGCGGTGCCCGGTCGAGAGAGCGGGCGAGTTTGAAGCGATTCGCGCGTGGAGGCTTCTACCCTATCGCGGTTGGGCGTGAGAACGGCGTTCTCGTACGGGTTCGCGCCCAAAACACCCAGTTGCTCTTCTTCTGCGGCATGTCGCGTGCGAGCTTTTTCGGCAATCGACCCTATCAGATTGGTCACCGAAAAACCGATGATGGCAAGACCAACCGCAATGACGCCGCCCAAGATGACTACGGTCACGGGAAGGCCCATGAGGGAAAGGCCAATCCACGCAAGAGCGGCGCCAACGTAACCGCCTCGTGCGGTTAGTTGCGCATTGCTGAAAAGCGTGCTGGGAACGGTAGCGTCACCAAGGGAAAGCGGCGTGAATGTCGCGAACAGTCCCAGTACAGCCACGAATATCAGCGCAAGGCCGATGGTCGCGCGAGCTGAGATGCGCTCCTCGTCGAATTTGGCAATGAACGTAATGCCCACGATGATAAGAAGCAAAGGCAAGACATATGCGCCTATACCAAGCAAAAGTCGAAAACCCTGGCTGGCAAAGGAAGTGAACATGCCGCCGGAAGGCGCTAAGACGATGAGCATCAAAACGATCGCGGCTACGATGAATACGATACCTGCGACATTCCGACGCGTCGATTCATCCATGATGGGTTCGCGAGAGAAATCGATCTCCTCTTGAACAGGAGCTGCGTTTTTCGTCGCGCGCTGTGCTTTTTTGTCGGAAGGAGAAGATGCGCGGGAGTTCCTTGAAGCTTGCGTGGTTTGACGCTTCTTCGGTTGAATGCTTTTGCGCTGATTGCTTCCTTCACGAGTGCTGTTCGTGGAACGAGCCAAACCTGCTCCTTTGGTGCTGCGTTTAATTGCTGCGTTTTGGGGTTCGGGCAAATAGTGCAGGTGGCACCATTTGCCCGACGGCTTCAAAAGGATATCTTAGACGGTGATGATGCTCATGATGGCCATGGGGCGCTGCTTGATGCGATCCCAAAGCAAATTGAGGATAGCATCGCGTCCAAGCTTGCGGAGATCTTTTTCGGTAGCGCCTTTCTCGAGACCTTTTCGCATGGCGTTTTCAATAGCGTTGCGAAGTTCCTCAACGATATAAGGATCGTCACCGCCTGTGATGCCGTGCATCTCAACGTCGACGTTGCCGACAAGCTTGTTGCGCGTAAACGAGATGGCGGCACTGGCAACAGCGAAGCCCTGAGCGCCAAGCTTGACGCGGTCGTCGAGAACGTCTTGAGAAGTGTCGCCGACGGAAAGGCCGTCGACGTAAACGACACCGCTTTGAACGGTATCGCCGATCCTGACGCCGTTCCCATCGAGTTCGAGAGATTCGCCGTTCTCAAGAACGAAGACGTTCTCTTCGGGAACTCCGGTTGCGATTGCGAGGTTGGCATGAGCGCGCAGATGCTGTGATTCGCCGTGGACGGGCATGAATGCCTTGGGGTTCACGATCGAGAGCACAAGCTTGAGCTCTTCTGACGAAGCATGGCCGGAAACATGAACCATTGCCCGAGACTTGTCGTAAACATCCGCGCCGATTTTCGAAAGAAGGTTCACAATGCGCGTGACCGCTTTTTCGTTGCCGGGAACGGGCGTGGCGGAGATGATGACGGTATCGCCCTCCTCGATGGTGATGGTTTTGTGCAGACCGCCTGCGATTCGGGAAAGTGCCGACAGCGGCTCGCCTTGAGAGCCGGTGCACATGACGACGATCTTCTCGGGTGGGATACCCTTTAGCTCGTATGCATCGACGAGGTCCTTGTCGTCGACGTTCAGGTAGCCAAGCTTACGGGCGATGTCGGTGTTCTGGATCATGGACCTGCCGGTGACGACGACCTTGCGGCCATTGTCCACGGCGGCATCGCAGATTTGCTGAAGACGGTGGATGTGGCTGGCGAATGATGCGATGACGACGCGACCCTTAGCTTGTGCGATGATCGGGCGAAGGGCCTTCCCTACTTCTGCTTCAGAGGGAGTGAACTCTTTACGCATGGCATTGGTCGAGTCGGACATCATCAGATCTACGCCGATCTCACTGAAACGAGCGAGCGCAGCGAAGTCGGTGGTCACGCCATCGATGGGGGTTTGGTCGAGCTTGAAGTCGCCCGTATGAAGAATGTTACCCGCCGGGCTTTGCAGAAACACGCCGACAGCACCAGGGATAGAGTGGTTGACGGCGAAGAACTCTGCCTTGAAACAGCCGATGTTGACCACGTCGCCGGCCTTGATCTCGACGAGTTTGGCATTCTTGATGCGGTGTTCTTTGAATTTGCCTTCGATAAGCCCCAGGGTCATCTTGGTGCCGTAAATAGGCACAGGACGATCGAGGTCTTTGTACAGGTAAGGCAATGCACCGGTGTGATCTTCGTGACCATGCGTGATGAAGATGCCCTTTAGTTGGTCGGCATGCTCCAACACGTAGGTGTAATCCGGCAGGATCAGGTCGATACCAGGATGATCGTCGTCGGGGAACATCAAGCCCGCGTCGTCAAGCACCAGATCGCCGTTGCATTCAAAGACAGTCATGTTCTTACCGATTGCGTCAAGACCGCCCAAAGGGATAACGCGCAGCTTGGAGCCATTCGACTTTTTGGAAGAAGTGCGCTTGCGTTTTCGGGGCATGCCCTGCCTCTGCTTTTTCGCACCGTCACTTCCCTGCTCACCCTTGGTAAGGACGGGGCGTTCATGCTCGAGTTTCACGAATTTGATCGAGCTTTTGCTTTCAGGGGTGCTGTTATTGGTGTTTTTACTCGTGCGTTTGCGCGGGGTTGCCTTTTTCTTGGGGGCAACGGTCTTCTGTTGCTGAGTTTTTTGCTCCATAGAATTCCTTTTCAATACGCATGAGAAGACAAGTCGCAATCAGCGTCTTGCCTTCTCGGTTTCTTACATACCGGGTTTGCCGGCATTATGGTGGTCATTTATGACCAAAAGCGCAGTTCAGCGCTTACATCCAAGTTTTAAAGAACGCCTACCTCGCGCATGATGGCGGCAAGACGCTCGCTTTGTTCAGGCGTTGCGTCAACCAAGGGAAGACGGACGCCACCAACCGGGAAGCCAACGAGTTTCAAGGCTTCTTTCACAAGGATGGGGTTCGTCGTCTCGAACAGACCGTCCATCATGGGAAGAAGCTTGTCGTTGGCGGCTTTTGCTTCATCCCACTTGCCAGCAGCGCACAGGTCGACGATTTCCTTCATGCGTGCGGTGGCGATGTTGGAGATGGTGGAGATGACGCCCGCACCGCCCATCTTCATGATGTCATACGTGACAGAATCGTCGCCAGAGTACACGACAAAACCTTCGGGGGCATTGTCGATGATCTGCTTGATTTGCTCCATATTACCGGAGGCTTCTTTGATGGCGACGATGTTCTTAACGTCATGCGCCAGTCGCAGGGTGGTCTCGGCGGTCATGTTGGTAACGCAACGGCCGGGGATGTTGTACAGAATGACAGGAAGGTCGACGGATTCGGCAATGGCCTTGAAATGCTGGTACAAACCTTCTTGAGGAGGCTTGTTATAGTACGGAACAACGCACATGAGTCCGTCGACGCCAAGCTTTTCGACATCGCGGGCGAAGTCGATGGTGTCCTGGGTGCAATTGTCGCCAACATTTGCGATGATTTTTGCGCGACCGTCAACTGATTCGATAACGGTTTTGATCACTTCGATTTTTTGAGGATAGAAAATCGTCGGGCTCTCTCCGGTGGTTGCGCAAACGGCGAGCGCATCGGTTCCGCCCTTGACCAGGCGATCAGCGAATTCAGCACACCTCTTGAGATCGAGATTACGCTCGTTGTCGAAGGGGGTGATCATTGCGGTGATGAGTCGACCAAATTGAGGATCAGTCATCATGAGCTCCTGTCATTCCTAAAAACGCCTAGTAATCTTCATTATCGCATCGGATCGGGGTGCGAAATTATTTTGTCATGAAGTTCTCTAAACCTACAATGAGACCGGATTCGTCTTTGACGCTGCGAATGCCAAGAAGAACGCCCGGCATGTACGAGGTGCGATCCCAAGAATCGTGCTTGATGGTGAGCGTCTGGCCCATGGAGCCGAAGATGACCTCCTGAGTGGCCACATATCCCATGGAGCGAACGGAGTGGACGGGGACCCCGTCGATAAGCGCGCCACGCGCACCTTCAGCGCCGGGAATCTCGGTTTCCTTTCCAGGGGCATCGCTTTGCCTATGATCACGAGCCTCTGCAATCATATGGGCGGTGTTAACTGCGGTGCCAGAAGGGGCATCCTTTTTCTTTGCATGGTGGAATTCAATGACTTCTGCTTCTGGGAAATATGGTGCTGCTGCTTTAGCGAATTGCATCATGAGGACAGCGCCGGTTGTGAAATTCGGTGCGTAGAACAAGCATGCGTCATTGACTGCGTGCGATGCAAGTTCTTCGAGAGTGTTGTTCGTCAAGCCGGTGGTGCCGATCACGCAGTCGATGCCCGCTTCGAGAGCAGCTTTGATGTTGCCGGCAACGACATCGGGTTGGGTGAAGTCGACCAAAACGTCAATGCCACCTTGAGCGATAGCTTGTTCGATGGAGGTGTGCACAGGGATGTCATCGTGCGAGCCAAAGGGATCGATACCGCAGGCGACACGCATATCCTCGGCAGATGTGACAGCTTCCACTACAGCGGAACCCATTCGGCCGTTACAACCGGCTACAGCAACATTGATCATGATCATGCCTCCAATTCTCGTTGTCTTCATGCTATCAGCGAATCCGCTCACTAGTGTTTCATTGCGATGAAAGGACCCAAAATACTAGAAAGCGGAAGGGCTTTGTTCCCTTCCGCTTTCTAGAGACGATTGAAGTCGCTTGTGGAGATTAAGCCTCGTGATGACGACGCGGCTTGCGGCCTTCACGGTTGTTGCGGCCCGGACGGTTGTCGCGGTGACCATGTTCGTCGCGAGAATCATGGGACGCGGAGCCTTCGGGAGCATCAGGCTTGTCCAGGCGATCAAGGGAGATCTTACCGGTCTTGGGGTCGACTTCGAGAACTTCAACCTTGATGACGTCGCCAATGGACAGGACGTCCTCCACGCGGCCAACGCGGCCGTTTGCAACGCGGGAAATATGAAGCAGGCCGTCCTTAGCAGGCGTGAGCTTGATGAATGCGCCGAAGTCCTTGATGCCGACAACTTCGCCTTCGAAGATCTCGCCAACCTCGGGCTCCTTCACGATGCCCAAGATCATCTGCTTAGCTGCATCGCCGGCCTTGCCCTCGACTGCAGCGATGTGGATGGTGCCGTCTTCCTGGATGTCGATGGTAGCACCGGTTTCTTCCTGGATGCCGCGAACGACCTTGCCGCCAGAACCGATGACCTCACGGATCTTGTCAACCGGGATATGGATGGTTTCAATACGCGGAGCATAGTCGGAGAGCTCGGCGCGAGGCTCGGGAATCTCGGCCAGCATCGCATCAAGGATGAAGGCGCGGCCGCGTTTTGCCTGCTCGAGTGCACGAGCGAGGATCTCAACGGAGAGGCCCTTTGCCTTGTTGTCCATCTGAAGGGCGGTAATGCCCTCGGTGGTGCCGGTGACCTTGAAGTCCATATCGCCCAAGAAGTCCTCAAGACCCTGGATGTCGGACAGGATGACGACGCCGTCGTCCTCCTTGATGAGGCCCATGGCAATTCCGGAGACAGGTGCCTTCAGCGGAACGCCTGCGTCCATGAGGGCAAGAGTGGAGCCACAAGTGGAAGCCATCGAAGAGGAGCCGTTGGACTCCATGACCTCGGAAACGACGCGGATTGCGTACGGGAAATCGTCCTCGGAAGGAATGACCGGCTTCAAAGCGCGCTCAGCGAGAGCGCCATGACCGACCTCGCGACGCTTCGGGGAGCCCATGCGACCGGTTTCGCCGGTGCAGTAAGGCGGGAAGTTGTAGTGATGCATATAACGCTTGGAGTCGACAGGCTCGAGCGTGTCGAGGCGCTGGGCCTCGTTGAGCATGCCGAGGGTGCAGACGGAAAGAACCTGAGTCTGGCCGCGCTGGAAAAGACCCGAGCCATGAACACGCGGGAGATAACCAGGCTTGATGTACAGAGGCCTGATCTCGTCGGCCTTACGGCCGTCTGCGCGCTCGCCGGTTTCGATGATCATGCGACGCATGGCATGCTTCTCAAGGGACTTGAGGGCGGCCGCGATGTCGGCACCCCAAGCGGAGAGCTCTTCCTCGGTGAACTTCTCGGCCTTGATGCGGGCCTTAAGTTCGTCAACCTTGCCCATGCGAGCCTGCTTGTCGGCGTCCTTGAGGGCTGCAGACATTTCATCGAAGAAGGGATCGATGCGCTCCGCGATGGAGGCGTCGGGAACGTGGATGCTCCATTCCTTCTCCTCGATGGTGCACTTGTCGAGGAAGCGCTGCTGGGCTGCGCAGAATTCGGCGATGGCGGTCTGGCCGAACGACATGGCTGCAAGCATGTCCTCCTCGGCGATTTCCTCGCCGCCGGCCTCGATCATGCTGATGTACTCGGTGGTGCCGGCGATGACCAGGTCGAGATCGGAATTTTCCTGTTCCTGGTACGTGGGGTTGCAGATGAAGTCGCCGGTGTCCTTGTCGCGACCAACGCGCACACAAGCAACGGGGCCGTCGAAGGGAGCGGAAGCGAGCATCAGGGATGCGGATGCGCCTGCAACGCAAATGGTGTCAATGGGGTTGGTGTGGTCTGCGACCAAGGTGGTTGCGACGACGTGAACCTCATGCTTGAAGCCGTCGACGAAGCCAGGACGGATCGGGCGGTCGATCATGCGTGCGGTAAGGGTGCCCTTCTCGGAAGGACGAGCCTCGCGCTTGAGGTAGCCGCCGGGAATGCGGCCGACGGCGTACATCTTCTCGATGTAGTCGACGGTCAGCGGGAAGAAGTCGTAATCTTTCTCTTCCTTCGAAATGACGGAGGTCACCAAGACGGTGGTGTCCCCCTGAGTGCACAGCACAGCACCCGAAGCCTGCTTAGCAAGTTCACCCGTCTCCAAACGGTACTGCTTGCCGTAGAGCTCGAAGGACTCGACGATTTTCTCCATGTTGTTTTCTTCTCTTTCTTCGTTCCATCTGCCCTATTGCTGATGGAGTCTTCTTCGGCAATGCTACTTTCGTTTCGCATTGCCACGACGGGCAAGACCCTTGCCCTGCCCGCCGTGTGCATCACCATCTAAACGAAAACCCGCCGGCAAGCGGGTTTTCTGACAGGTTTAGATGTTGTCGCGGATGCCGAGCTTCTTGATAAGAGCACGGTACTCATCGATGTTGCGGTTCTTGATGTACTTCAGAAGACCGCGACGTTTACCGATGAGCTTCATCAGGCCACGACGAGAATGGTTGTCCTTTGCGTGAGTCCTGAGGTGCTCGGTGAGGTTGCGGATGCGCTCGGTAAGGATTGCAACCTGGACCTCGACGGAGCCGGAATCGTTGGCGTCCTTGCCAAACTCTGCGATGAGCTCAGCGGTGCGCTCCTTGGTGATGCTCAGTTTATCTGCCACGATAAACCACCTTTCTGTGCTAGTGCACTGCCCTTTACGGGCGACTTGTACTTGGCTTTCTTCTGAGCCGCATGTGGTGGGTATGCAGGCTAAGAGGAAAGACCACTGCTGTTCAGCAGCGTTTCCAATAATACGGAAAACGGGTTTGACGTGCAATGATGAGGCTGGTCGAACACAGCTTGCGCATAATTGAGGCAAGCTTGCCGGGAGTAAGCGCTACTCCTCGTTGTTCGCTGCTTGCTGCTTCTCGTATTCGCGGATGGCGGCAAATCCGTGGACCATCTGGTCGGAGCAGGACGTTGGTTTCTGACCACAACGAGTGCCCGCAAGAAGTTCGGTGAGCTCGTCGACGTTGCGACCTTCGACGAGCTTGGCCACAGCAAGGCCGTTGCCGGGGCATCCGCCTACGAATTCAACCTTCTTAACCGTGTCGCCATCAAGTTCGATGTTGATGTATTTTGCGCAAACGCCTTGCGTCTGATAGGTGTACATAGTCATTGTTTCAACTCTCCCCTTCTAGAATCGACTCGGGCGATTATACACAGAAGACGGATCGTTTCTACCGAGGGGTTTCCTAACGCGTCAAAATAAGCCGCAGGTGAATAGGAAATTCAAGGACTTGAGATTCTTCCCGATATGCACACGCGACCATTGTTGAGCGAACTGCAGCACCTGAAAAGAAACGATGGGATCAGGATCGATGCTCATGAGATCCTTGAATGTGGACATGAGGAACGTGTGGGTCCATGCTATGTCGTTGGCGGGCATTAGGTGGGTTTCGGTCAGCGTGCGGCAATTATCGCAAACCACGCCGCCATCGATATCCGAAATGCAAACATTGTCGTAACGCTCAAGTTCAAGGGGCCTTCCGCAAAAGACGCAATGATCGAGTGAAGGTTTGAATCCAACCATCCCCATGATCTTTATAAGACTGGCCGCGCAAAGGGACACAGCTTGAGAGGGCGATGAGTCGCCCATTGCGGAGAACGCGGCGCATGCAAGTGCGAACAAACGCGGATCCTCAAGACCCTCTTGGGATACGGTGTCAAGAAGCTCTGCGATAGGCGCAGCGCATGCGGTATGCTCGATGTCTGATCTCGCGCGGTCGTTCGATGAACGCAAACGTGCTTCTTTGACGATGTCGAGGGATTTGCCTCGTGCGCAATGGATATCAGCTTCGGAGTAGACCTCCAAACGTGCCGACAAACTGCTCGAAGGCTTTCTTGCTCCCTTTGCGACGCATCGCAGCTGAGACCCGTTATCGGCAAGAAGCGTCACAATCAGGTCAGATTCACCCAAGGGCGTTTTGCGCAGCACGAGGACATGCGCGTTATACAGTTCGGTTGACATGGTTTTGACGACTTAGCGTTATCTACGATGAAGTGATCGAAGAAACGGTGTTGCTTTCGGTCCAGACGATAGTGCCCGAAACGGTTCTCGTGGTGCCAGAGAGGCGTTCTCCGAACAGCGACACGAACGGCGTGGCCGTCATGCTGTAGGTGGTTTTGTCGTCTCCAACGTATTGCACCGAATCGAGCGACGAAATCGAATAGCTAACGCCCGAGATGTCGATGGTGGAACCAGCGGTAAGAAGACTACGCGTTGCGGAGATAAGCTCGGCACTACGAACCCTGGTGACGTTGATGGTGACGACGGTGTCGCTTTTGACCTTCTCTTTGGCGGCAGGCTGGGTTCCGAGGATGGTTCCGTCAGGGTATTGCTCGGAGTTGGTGTAATACACCTGATAGGTCAGACCGGCATCGTTGATTGCTTTCTGTGCTTCGGAAAGAGACATTCCGGACACGTCGGGTACGCAATAAGGCTGGGCGACCTCGATCTCAATGGCGGTCGATCCCTTCGCACGGGTATTTGGCTCCGGCGTGATGGAGAGGATCTTGTTTTCTTCTTCGTCGGAATTGACGAAGGTGTACGTGACGTTTTCGAACCCTTCTGCGGCAATGGCGGATTTGGCTTCGTCAAGGGACTTGCCAACTACGTCGGGAACGAAACGATGGGTGGTGATGTGGATGACTACCTCAGATCCTTCGCTTAGGCGTGAATTGCCTTCAGGATCCTCGACAAGGACGATGCCCTCTTTATCGTCGGACTTCACCTGAGTGGAGCGTACGGCAAAGCCCTTTGCTTGAAGGGTTTCGGTAGCTTCGCTTTCAGACATGCCGGTTACATCGGGGACGGATTTGCCGCCCCAGATCTCCAGAGCGTAGGTGACTCCAGCGGCAACAGCGATGATGATCACGAAGGTCGCGATAATTACAAAAATGGTCTTCTTGGAAGGCTTATTCGCCTCCTTTGAAGAAGAAATGCGAAAATCGGTGCTCTTTGGCGCGGATTGGTCGGGTTCGATGACAGGCATTTCCATAGTTGCGCCATCGCGCCAGTCGGGTTTGGGTGCGACGAATGCAGACGCCACAACGCGATCGCTTACGTTGTCGTCCAGAGGCTTGGTTGCCCCATTAAGGCCAAGGCTGGAGAGATTAAGCGTCATGTCAGCGGAATTTTGGGAGTTCTCTTCATTCTTGGCTTCCGAATCGTCTTTCTGCTCGCCCTGCTCGACGTTCGTTTCGTCGAGGGATTCTTCGTCCTTAGCATTGTCGTCGGCGATTGGGGTCTCGATATCAGAACTAGGAAGATCAACCTGCTCATTAGCAGAAACATGCTGTTCGTCTGAGGATACAGGTTCGCTGCTGGAAGCCTTCTCCTCTATTGAAGGAAGATCGAGCTTGTTTGTGGTCTGAGAAAGGGGAAATCCGCAGGCGTCGCAGAACTTGGCGCCTTCGCGGTTTTCGTTGTTGCAGTTAGGGCAAATCATGAAGCCTAATCTCCTTTTTCGCACTTGACTTCATTGTAAAGGTAAATAGGGCGAACATGTTCGCCCTATTCGTTTCGATTCCATCTCCCCTATTCCTGCAAACGTTTATGCGCCTTCGCCGTATCCGAAACGACGGATTTGGGAGGCATCGCGTCTCCAGTTCTTCTTAACTTTAACGGAAAGGTCAAGGAACACCTTGGTGCCCAGCAGTTGTTCGAGATCGGCGCGAGCCTCCGTGCCGATTTTCTTGATGGCGCTACCGCCCTTGCCGATGATGATTCCCTTTTGGCTGTCGCGTTCGACGTAAACGATGGCGGTGATGCCATTGGTTTTGTTGCGCTTGCTGTAACGCATTTCCTCGACCTTCACGCCGATGGCGTGAGGCACCTCGTCGTGAAACGAGCGGAGGATCTTTTCACGGATGAACTCGGCAATGACGACCTCGATAGGCTGATCGGTTTCCATATCGTCGGGGAACCACTTCGGACCCTCGGGCAAGAGAGCCGCGATGTCGTTGACCAGGTTTTCCACGCCCTCTCCGGTTTCGCCGGAACAGACCATCACGGCGCCCCAATCAGCTAGTTGGCGTGCTTTTTCCATCTGGGCGGCAAGTTGCTCTTCGTTGACGAGGTCGCATTTTGACAGTACGAGGATTTTAGTGGCACGAACAGAATTGAGCTGAGACGCAACCCATTCGTCGCCCCTTCCGACTTCCTTAGAACTGTCGACAAGCATGCATACGGCATCGACATCTTCAAGAGATTTCAGCGCGGATGTGTTCAGTTCTTCGCCCAGGGCGTCGTGCGGCTTATGAAGACCCGGGGTGTCAACGAGAATCATCTGGAAATCATCGCGAGTGAGAACAGCGCGGAAGCGATGGCGCGTTGTTTGCGCGGTGTTTGAGGTGATGGCGATTTTTTTGCCCATGATGTTGTTGATGAGGGTGGATTTGCCGGCGTTCGGCCTGCCGACGAACGTGACGAAGCCCGACCTGAATTCCCTACCTTCAACATGACCCATTGTGGATGCCATGGTTATCCTTTCTATATGCGGAAGACGATCAGGCAAGGCCGATCATCAAGAGGATATGGGGAACGAAAATCATGATACCGACGGCCGCCGATGCGATTGCGACTAGGTAAACGGCCCCTGCAGCACAATCTTTAGCGTGTTTGGCAAGGATATGGTACTCGGGCGAAACAAGGTCGACAACTGACTCAATGGCAGTGTTCATGCATTCCATGCCGATTACCGAACCAATGCAAAGGCAAACGACAGCCCATTGCGTGACGCTGATCTTTAGGATAAAGCCCAAAGTTAGTGCGATTGCGGCGAATGCGAGATCGATTCTTACGTTGCGTTGGGTTTTCATCGCGTAGGCGATTCCTGCGCCTGCGTTTTTGAATGCCTTTGCTAACGAATAATCTGAACGGTCGTTGCTACCGCTCTCTCGGACGTAATGCTTGTCTTCGTTTCGGTCTTCTATCTTCATCGCTGTACCAGTCTAGCGGGCGAATGGCCTGCCGTAAAAGGAGCTTAGCAATGCGCGCTCCTTGCCTTCCATGATCTCGGCTTCGTCTTCCTCCATGTGGTCGTATCCGCACAAATGCAGAAGACCATGGACGATGAGGAGGCTAACTTCATCTTCGAAAGACGTCCCGAACTCCTGTGCCTGCGCTTCAGCAACATCGGGTGCGATAACGATATCGCCAAGTTCATACACTTCGAATTCGGGGCATGCGAATCCTTCGTCTTCTATGCCGTCGCACTCGAAAGAAAGAACGTCGGTGACCAGGTCGACACCTCGATAGTCGTTGTTGAGCGTTTTGATTGAGTCGTTGTCGACGAAGTTGATAGAGACCTCGGTCGATTCGGGCTTGTTCTCGCTCGAGATGACAAACATCGCGAGGTTTTCAACGGGCACGTTCTCGAGTGCGTCTTCTCGGTAGTCGGCATTGATGGTGATTTCCATGTCATCCCCCTACTCTGATTGTTGGGACCGAAGCATGTTGGATTCAAGCTTAACCGAAATCAGATCTCCAACTGCGCCGATCACGGGTCGTTCGATTTCATGATAGCTTTCCGTCAAGGCGAAGTCCGGTTCGATGATAGCTGATTCGTAAGTCCCCACGCGCCGTTCGAAATCGGCTAGAGCTAGTGCATCGGAGAGCTCACGCAGCTGCGCTGCACGCTTTTGCTTGACTTCAGCGGGGACCTGATCAGGTCTTTTTGCTGCGCGTGTTCCCTCTCTCATGGAGTAAGGGAACACATGGATCTTCGAGAATCGACATGCGGCGGCAAGTTCAAGCGTTTCTTGGAATTCGTCATCGGTTTCGCCAGGGAATCCGACGATGATATCGGTGCTTAAGGACATTGTTGGAACGAAGCGGTAGATGGTGTCGACAAGCTGTTTGAATTGATCAGCGGAATAGCGCCTTGCCATTTCCCGAAGCACTTTGGAGCTTCCTGCCTGAAGCGGAAGGTGCAGATGACGACAGACCCTGCCATTGGCAGTCGCAATGACCTGAAGGAGCTTATCATCGATGCATTCCGGTTCGATGCTTGAGATACGGAATCGAACCGGTGAAGCGGCGTCGGGTAAACCAGCGGTTTTGAACAGAAGCTCGTTCAGGAGCTCAGGGAGCATGCGGCCTTCGTGGTTATAAGATCCAAGATTGATTCCCGCAAGAACGATTTCCCGTGAACCGTTTTGCGCATAACGCACGCACTCGGACACCACTTCGTTGAAGTTTCGGCTAGTGGCTTTGCCTCGGGCCACATGAACGATGCAGTACGTGCAGGCGTTATCGCAACCGTCTTGCACTTTGATGTTGACTCGCGTGTTGAACCCTTCGCCGATACGAAGGCGATCTGCGTCATCGCTCTTGATATTGGCCGGTTCCAAGTACGGCGTCGTTGATCGAGACATGATGCCTTGAACGAAACCGGCAAGCTCTGCGCGGCCTATGACATCCACGCGAGCAGGGTCCATCTCTTGGAATTTGCCTGGATCGATGGCCGAGGCGCATCCCGATACGACCACGCGAGCATTCGGATGGTTGTTGAGGGCATGGCGGACGGCTTTGCGTGCTTTCTTATCGGCTTCTCCCGTAACGGTGCAGGTGTTGACGAAGACGACGTCTGCGTCATGCGACGAAGCGGGTTCGAGACCTTGTGAAAGAAAGCAGGCTGCAACGTCATCCGATTCGACTCGGTTGACCTTGCAGCCCAGGTTTATTACTTGGAACTTCATTGATGCAAAGTTAAGCGTTTGCTTTTTCAAACGCGGCATTAACCTCGTAGCTAGCGATTGCGCAGCCGGCAACTGCTGCGATATCAACGCTTGCAACGATGTTGGAGAACGAGCCCACGCCGACGTTCGAGCAAACGGATTTCACAACGTCGATATCGAAGTCGGTGATACCGCTTGCGGGACCAATAACAATGGTGCAATTGAAGGGAGCGGTTTTGCCGGCCTCGCTATAAGCGGCAACGGCGCTTGCTACCGCATCCTGAATAGGTGCGAACTCGGTGGACTTTTCGGAGAAGATGAGGCATACATCAGGCTTGCCATCGCGGGTGACAGCGCTGGCAAGAGAGTCGACGAAAGCAACTTTAGGGATATCCTCGCGGTTGCAGTCCTTGGCATCAAGGGAGGCGCCCTTCTCGAGGATGCTGGCGTAGGGCTTGAGGGCGTCGTACACTTCGGTTTCGGGGGCGGTAAGGTAAACCGTCATGGAATCAAAGCCAAGCTCGGTCACGCCTTTCACGCAAGTAAGCAGCGGCTCTGCATCGCAGGGACCGACGACAAGGCGAAGCGTGGTCTTCTTTACGTTCTCAGTTGCCATTAAAGGTGCCTTTCTATTGGGGCTTTCGTGTTGGCTGTGCTTTTGAGTCGATTCAATACCTTACGCTAACTAAGCGCGTCGCGCAATTTTTGAAGCGGATTGCGAGATGAGGAAACGTCTTCGCCAAGCTCTCGCGCAAGCGATTCGAGGATCTCGCGCTGTTTCTTATTCAGCTTTCTAGGGATTTCGACCGAAACATGCACGTATAGGTCGCCGCGATTGGAAGACTTGAAACGCGGCATTCCTGCGTTTTTGACGCGAACGACCTGATCGTTCTGACATCCCTCGGGAATGCGGACTTTGATCTTCTCGTCGGGCAAGATGCCATCGATCTCAACCTCGCATCCAAGAGCAGCTTGCACCATGGAGACGTTGGCGCGAGCGTGAAGGTTGTCTCCGTCGCGCTCGAAGAACTCATGCGGCTGGATGCGGCACGTGACGATAAGATCGCCGGTGGCGGCACCGCGAACGCCTGCTTCACCGAATCCGGTAACGCGAAGTTGCTGGGCATCCCTGATACCAGCGGGGACCTCGACGGTAACACGCTGACGATCGGGGACGCGTCCCTGACCCTCGCACTCGGGGCACGCATTCTCGATGATCTTGCCGGTGCCTCCGCAGTGCTTGCACGTGGAAGTTGATTGCATGTCGCCCAAGAAAGTGCGCTGGACGGTAACAACGCGACCGGTGCCGTGGCAAT
Organism: uncultured Coriobacteriaceae bacterium; assembly: GCA_937937585.1. Classification (GTDB taxonomy): domain Bacteria; phylum Actinomycetota; class Coriobacteriia; order Coriobacteriales; family Eggerthellaceae; genus UMGS1502. Next base: position 91,457 of record CALDCB010000011.1, on the reverse strand, counting down.
CGGGACACGTGGCTTCATGTCCGTTTTCGCCTAGGCCATTGCCGCCGCATTCGGGGCACGGCGCCAGGCGATCGTAGATGATCTCCTTCTTAACGCCGCTCGCGGCTTCTTCAAGAGAAATGCGCAGGCCAACGCCCATATCGCGACCATCTTGACGAACGCGGGCGCCGCCGGCTGCCCCGCCGCCAAAGAAGCTGCTGAAGATGTCGCCCATTCCTCCGAATCCGCCGAAGATGTCGTCGAAGTCAACGTAGCCGCTGCCGCCGAACGGACCCTGACCGCTTGCTGCGCCGGGTATCGTGCCGAAACGATCGTATGCAGCACGTTTGTTGGCGTCAGAGAGCACATCGTAGGCTTCGTTAAGCTCCTTGAACTGATCTTCGGCGTCTTCCGCCTTGTTCACGTCGGGGTGGAGTTTGCGAGCTTGGCGTCGAAACGCCTTTTTAATCTCGTCTTCAGTTGCATCGCGGGAAACACCGAGCACTTCATAGAGATCTTTTGCCATTGAAGTCGTTACCTTTCAGTTCTCATCCGAACCTGCAATATGCGGTCGGCCTTAGTCTTCATCGAGGGCTGAGCTGGCCATATGGACGGCCTTAAGCGCTCGTGAGTAATCCATTCTGGTTGGTCCGATGACGGCGACTACCCCCTCGTTCTCGCCGCGACCGTAACGGCTGGCGACAATCGAGACACCCGAAAGAAGCTTCGAGCTGTTCTCGGCGCCGATTTTGACGATGGGCATATCGTCGGTGGAGCATTCCATGAGTTCGAGGAGAACCGTGTTGTCGTCGAACGCCTGAATTATCGGAAGAAGAGATTCCGACCGACTGAACTCGGGTTTCTTCATAAGCGAGGACATTCCCAAGCGATGGGAACGATTCGAGTCCGAATCGTTCAGGCAGTCGAGGATCTCGTCGATGACAAGCGCTGTAAGCGGATCACCTGCAGCATCGCTTTTTAGAAGCGTTGCAATATCGGAAATGCGACCGGCTTCGCTTAACCGCGCGCAGAACGCGTTGTTCAGCAGCCTTTGAACGCGTGACAATTCATCAGCGGAAACTTCGTCTTTGAAGTCAATTTTGCGATTGAGAACATCTCCCGATTTGGTGACGATGACGATAACCGCGTGATGAGCATCAAGCGAGATCAGAGTGATTTGGCGCACCTTGCGCTCTTCAATTACCGGAGCAAGAACAATGGAAAGGCAGTCGGTAAGATGCGAAAGGGCTGCCGAAGTTTGCTCCATCAGGTCATCGAGTTCGCGTGCGCTGTTTCTGAGGCGTGTGACGGCCGCCCTGGAGCGTTCGTCACCTTGCACCACGCCCGAAGAGATGAGTTCGTCCACGAACGCGCGATAGCCGAAGTCGGTGGGAATACGACCCGAAGAGGTGTGGGGCTGCGAAATGTATCCCTGTTCCTCGAGGGCCGAAAGCTCATTGCGAACCGTAGCGGGACTTACCCCAAGCTGATAGCGCTCGGTAAGGGTTCTAGAGCCGACGGGCAATGCACGTTCCACGTACTCTTCGATCAGCGCAGAAAGAACACGCTGACGACGATCGGATAGCACTGCCATCACCCTTCCCTGTTCGATATGTTTACGAATCTGCTGATCGGTTATAAGAACAGCACTCGTATTCTAGCAGTATGGATGCGAGAGTGCTAAGCCAGTCAGTTTCAAAACGCTATTTGCACCGAACCGTTACCTAACGGCACTTTTCGGGCGCGGTGACAACAGATTTGCTAGGCAAGTGAAAACAGCTCGCCGTAAAGCTCGTTGCCGCAAAGCCAGCCTTTCTCGGTTGGCGCAAAGCCCTCGTCAGTGCAGGTAACCAGCCCCTCGTCTTGCAGCTTGGCAAAGGCTTGGTCTACACCGTTAAGGTAGAGTTTCGCCTGATCGAGTTGTTCGTGAGAAATGCCACGCGTCATACGCATCCCAAGCATGAGATCCTCGGATTCTCGTTCGGGGCGGCTGAGATCGTCGGTCACGACGCCGTCGGTCATGCGCATGCGGCGTTCATCGTTTTGGGTCATAGTAGCGGCGCTTCTGCCGAATCCGATGTAAGGCACGCCAGTCCAATAGGCGATGTTGTGCTTGCATTCATAGCCCGGTTTGGCATAACTCGCAACCTCGTAACGAGCGAAGCCAGCCTCGAAAAGGATGCTCTGAGCTATTTTCATATGGCGAGCTTCAACATCGTCGTCGGGTTCGGGAATGCGGCCCGCCATCACGTCACGGTAGAACGGGGTGTGTTCCTCGATGGTGAGCGGGTAGATGCTGACATGGGTAACGCCTAGTTCGATTGCTGTTTTCACACTATCGGCAAACGATTCATCCGATTGCCCCGGAATGCCGCACATCAGATCGACGCTGATATTCGTGAATCGACTTTGCGCGGTTTTCACTGCCTGTTTGGCCGTAGCGGCATCATGCGGCCTTCCCAAAAATAAAAGCACGTCGTCGTCGAAGCTTTGTACCCCGATCGAAAGACGATTGACTCCCATAGCCCAGATATCCCTGATCAGACGTTCGTCGATGCTTTCAGGGTTCGCCTCCATGGACCACTCCATATCCGGGCGCGTTGTGATGACCGAAAGCGAGATGGCGTACAGCAGGCTGGAAAGGCGAGAAAGCCCGATGTAGGAAGGCGTGCCCCCGCCAATGTAGATGGTTTTGATCGAGCCGAGTTCGTCGGCCTTCGATTGACGCCTTATGTCGATGACCAGACTCTCGATATACTCGTCGATCGCCTTGGAATCGTTCGGAATGGCTTCAGTTGCGAAATCGCAATAAGCGCAACGGCTTTTGCAAAATGGTATGTGGACGTACATCGCACCATAGGGATCATGAGGCATGTTGTTTCCTAGTTCTCGTAAGCAAGCAGTTCGTCGAATACTGCGTTGAAGTCGTCAAGCGTGTTGCACAGGTTGAATTTGCCGCGTGCGATGGAGGCTCCGGGGAGACCCGCAACATACCACATGGCGTGCTTGCGCATGCGCGAAAGCGGTTTACCGGGAAGATGGGACATTAATTCGGCGTGGCGCTTGGCAAGCTGAATTCGCTCGGTTGTGCTTGGTGGGTTCCAGGCAACCCCCTCTTTGGCGGCTTTCACTTCTTCGAAAATCCACGGGTTTCCCTGGGCAGCTCGTCCGATCATGATGGCGGCACAGCCGGTTTCACCGAGCATGTTCAGAGCATCTTGCCCCGACGTGATGTCGCCGTTTCCAATAACAGGGATGTTCACGGCATCCACTACCCTGCGGATGGCGTCCCAATCCGCGTGCCCGCTGTACATCTGCATGGCGAAGCGCCCGTGAACAGCACAAGCTGAAGCGCCTGCCTGCTCCATGCGCTTGGCGAATTCGACGCAGGTATCGTCGCCGGTATTGTATCCGCGTCGGAATTTGACCGTGACGGGATGGTTGATCGCTTGAGAGACGCTTTCGACGATTTGAGAGGCAAGTTCTGGCGTTTTCATCAAGGCCGAGCCATCGCCTTTCGACACGATTTTTCGCGCAGGGCAACCCATGTTGATGTCGATATAGGCCAGTCTGTCTTGAAGCTGCTCTTCGATCCAGGCGGCTTCTCGTGCGATGACCTCGGGTTCGTGCCCAAAAACCTGAACGGCGACAATGTCCTCGTTTTCGGCGAGATCTAAAAGATGACGGGTCTTCTCGTTTGCGTACGATAGTCCCTTTGCAGAAACCATTTCGGTGTAGGTGAGATCGGCTTTGTGCTCGCGGTTGATTCGACGAAACACCAAATCGCTCACGCCAGCGAGAGGCGCAAGAAGAACACCGCGTTGATTCAGAAGAGAGCGCATGCTGGCAATGGACTGATCGCTCAAAACGAACTCCTCTATGCAGCGGAAATAGCGCTGAGGAGACCCAGGCTGGAAACGAAGAAGATGACGGTCAGGATGACGGCGCCAAGGCAGCCGATGCCGACAAGAAGCTTTGAAGATCCGCCCATGCGAGCATCATTGAGTTCCTGATCCTTCTTTTCGTTGAAGGCGTCTTCAAGCCAGTTTTCTTCTTCGTTCCTCATTGCTGGTCGTTTCTCCGTTGTGTCGTTTGATGCTGGAAGGCATCAAGATTTATCAGTCGTCAACCTTCAAGATGGCCATGAATGCTTCTTGGGGCACATCAACGTTGCCGATGCTCTTCATGCGCTTCTTGCCTTCCTTCTGCTTTTCAAGAAGCTTGCGCTTGCGGCTGATGTCGCCACCGTAGCACTTGGCCAAAACGTCCTTGCGCTTTGCCTTGACGGTTTCGCGGGCAAGGATTCGACCGCCAACGGCAGCTTGGATAGGCACCTCGAACATCTGACGCGGAATGATGTCTTTGAGCTTCTGCGCTAGGACTTTTCCGCGCTCGTATGCCTTGTCCTTGTGAATGATGAAGGAAAGGGCATCGACGGGTTTGCCGGAAAGCAGGATATCGAGCTTCACCAACTGAGAAGGTTTGTAGCCGTCGAATTCGTAATCGAGCGAAGCATAGCCGCGGGTGCTGGACTTCAATTTGTCGAAGTAGTCCATGATGAGTTCGCTAAGGGGGATCTCCCAGACCATTTCGACCGTGTTCTGCGACAAGTAGTTCATGGTGACGAACGTGCCGCGACGCGAAACGGTCAGGTCCATGACAGCACCGACGTAATCGGGCGGAACAAGGATCTTAGCCTTGAGATACGGCTCCTCGACGTGATCGATCTCGGCTGGATCGGGCATTTCTTGCGGCGAGTGAAGGGAGATCATCTCCTTGTTCGTTTTGAAGACGTGATACTCGACCGAGGGTGCCGTGCACAACAGGTTAAGGCCGAATTCGCGCTCGAGGCGCTCTTCGATGACCTCCATGTGCAAAAGGCCCAAGAATCCGACTCGGAATCCGAATCCGAGTGCGTGAGAAGTTTCGGCTTCCCAGATCAGGGCAGGATCGTTAAGGGACAACTTTTCAAGGGCGTCTTTCAGTTGCTCGTACTGGTCGGAGTCGATGGGGTACAAACCGGTAAACACCATTGGCTTGACGTCGCGATAGCCGGGCAGAGCTTTATCTGCTGGCGTGGATTTTAGGGTGATGGTGTCGCCTACCTTAACTTCGGAAACATCCTTCAAACCAGTGACGATATAGCCGACATCGCCGTAGTTCAAACTGTCGAGCGGCTGCTCCTTCGGTGTGCGAGCGCCAACTTCCTCGACAAGGGCGTTGGTGCCCGTTGCCATCATGATGATTTGATCGCCCTTGCGAACGCTGCCATCGACGATGCGCACGAAGGCGATGACGCCGCGATATGGGTCAAAATAGGAGTCGAAGATAAGGGCCCTAAGAGGTGCGTCTCCGTCGCCCTGAGGGGCGGGAATGTTGTACACGACGGCTTCAAGAAGGTCGTGAACGCCCACACCCGTTTTCGCAGAGCAAAGGACTGCATCTTCGGCTGGGATGGCCAAACCGTCTTCGATTTCCGCTTTGACGCGTTCCGGTTCGGCGGAAGGAAGATCGATTTTGTTGATGAGCGGGACGATTTCGAGGTTAGCGTTCATTGCCATCATGGCATTAGCAACGGTTTGGGCCTCGACGCCTTGCGTAGCATCGACTACCAAGACGGCGCCGTCGCATGCGGCAAGCGAGCGGCTTACCTCGTACGTGAAGTCGACGTGACCCGGTGTGTCGATGAGGTTGAACTCATACGTTTCGCCATCATCGGCGGTATACGTGACGCGAACGGCTTGGCTTTTGATGGTGATTCCACGTTCGCGTTCAATGTCCATGCTATCCAGAAGCTGCGCGCGCATGTCTCGTTCGGACACGGCGCCGGTTTGTTCGAGGATACGATCGGAGAGCGTGGATTTGCCATGATCGATGTGCGCAATGATTGAAAAGTTCCTGATCCGCGAAGGATCGTGCTCAGATATGGCGTTCTTCTGGCTCATTCAGTCATCTTTCATTACGTGACGTATATGGTCTATAGTGTTTGCAGCGTAATGCAATGCCGCAGTCAGTGCGATTATCGGCATGGATCATCCGTGTTTTGTGCTGTACGGATTATTTTACCAAGCCAAGTTGCATTTATGCTGGTATTGTATGTTAAAATCTACAGGTTTTCGTTTGGAAACAAGATATTACAACGGAGGATAAGAGTGGCAAACATCAAGAGTCAAAAGAAGCGCATCATCACCAACGAGAAATCTCGTATGCGTAATCGCGCTGTCAAGTCTGAACTGAAAACCGGCATTCGTCGCGTCCGCGAAGCAGTCGCTGCTGGCAATGCCGAAGAAGCATACGCATCTGCACTTGCCGCCTGCCGTCTGCTTGACAAGGCAGCTTCCAAGGGCGTTATCCACAAGAATCAGGCCGCTAATCGTAAGAGCGGCGTTATGAAGCTTGCGAACACCATCGTTACCGATGAGGTTCGCGCTGCTTACGTGAAGCCCGAGGCTAAGAAGCAGGAAGCTACCGGCTCCAAGAAGGCTGCCGCTAAGGCTGCCCGCAAGGAAGCTTACGCTGCCGCTGCTGTCGAGAAGCAGAAGCGCGTCAAGGAGCAGCAGAAGGCCGAGAAGGCAGCTGCTGAGAAGAAGGCTGCCGCCGCTGCCGCAGAGGCTGATGCTGCTACCGAGGAAGCTGCTGAATAAGCTTTTTCTTGAACCTACGGGTTCATCCGCATATCAAGAAGAGAAGCGCCCCACCTCAGGGGCGCTTCTCTTTTGTCTATCGAGTAAGCAAGGAAGCCGTCGAACAAATCGACGGCTTCCTTGCTTCAATACGCTTGTTAAGGATAAGGGATGCTTAATGGATGCGACGTGCGATAGAAGCGCACATCCAGTCCTGGAAAACCTTTACCTGGTCAGTACCGCTCTTCATCTTCATTTCTGCATCGCGAGACGAGATGAGCGCTTCGACCAGTTGCTGCTCGCTAAAAGCACGCGCCCAGCGCACATGGTTTTTTACCTTCCAAGGTGGTACCCCAAGAACGGTTGCAAGGTCGCGGGCTCTTCCCTGTCGCTCGAGCGCTTTGGTGCAAAGAAGCTCGCGTAGGCGAGTTTGGCACTGTGCAAGCAAGAAGAATGGAGACGACTGTGAAAGTTGAGGAAGCAGATGGAAACACCGGGCAAGGTTGCGTGCTGCAAAAGCGTCAACAAGGTCCCACGGTTTCGCTTCATTCGTCCTGGCCACCAGCGAAGCAACCTCGCTATCGGTGACAGGATCGTTACCGTTGTGAGCTAGGGCAAGTTTCTTAAGCTCGGTATCAATGCGAACCGTATCTTCGCCAACTAGTTCGAGTAGTTTTTCGCAAGCGCCTGGGGTCATGGTGAAACCGTGGGAGACCGCCATGGAGCGAAGCGAGCTAGCGAGCTCCTGCTTTTTCATGGGCGTGCAATCGATGATCGCATTCTTTCCAAGGTTTGCAACTGCTTTGTACAGACGTGTGCTTTTAGCTAGCTTCTCGGCCGAAAGCATCAAAATAGTTGATTCGCAGGGAGCGCTCAGATACGAGATAAGCGCTTCCGTTGATGCTTTTGACAATTTGTCGGCATCGCGAACCTCTACGAGTCTGACTTCGCTGGCAAACGGTAGCGTATTGCAAGCGGCAACTATCTCGGCGCCATCAGCGTTGTCGCCTTGAAAGACATCGTTGTTGAATGTAATGTCACCGAATTTTTCAAGTCGTGAGCGCAAACGCTCGATCACACGCTGTCTTTTCAGTGTGTCCGCGCCAACCGCAAGATATGCGTTTATGAATCCATCAATTGCCATAAAATAATTCTACCTTTGAGTAGTGATCAGCAACCTGTCTGTTTCGATTTTGCATGAAACGTCCCCGTGATCGTCAGTCCGATATATCGTTGAACCTGCTTCGGTTAAAGCCGCAACTACCTCCTTGTGAGGGTGGCCGTATCTATTGTTTGCACCACAACTCACCAAAGAAATTATCGGCTGAAGTCGAGTTGCGATTTTGTCATTTGTACCGGTTTTTGAGCCATGGTGGGGAACCTTCAAAATGTCGATGGCGTAAAGATCTTCCTTCTTCGCGATTGCCTCGAGGTTCTGTATTTCCGCATCTCCCGTGAACAGTGCCAGGGCATCGGCTTCGCCGTCGTCGTTCACGTCTGCTTCGGCAACCAAGCAGAGGCTATCGGTGTTGCCCCCTTCATCTGTGAATTCGCTTGGCCAGACTACCTTTAGCGAGAAGTCTCCAAATTCAACTCTGTCGTCGATTTTCATATACGTGATTTCGGGTGAACACGCTTCGGCGCTTTGCAGCAATTGTTCGCATGAATCACACGGGCAATTAGCGGTGTCATTAGCAAGGAGAATACGATCGACGGTAATGTAGGAAGATAAGGAAGAAAGCGATCCGTAGTGGTCGTCGTCGGCATGGCTGATTACTACCCCATCAAGTTTGAAAACCATATTTCTAGCGAGTGCTTCTCGAAGCATTGAATCCTGATTGCCGGTATCTATAAGTAAATTTCGACCCCTGCTTTGTAATAAGATCGCGTCACCCTGCCCTACATCAAGCATGACGATCCGCGTGCCCGTCGTTGCGGTCAATATGCCAAGAGAAACGCCGACTATTAATATGAAGGCTGAAAACGAGAATGGTAATAACCCGCCTTTAATGTGTGGCCAGGTAATCCAAAGAAGAATGCAGGACAGAAGCGAAACGGAAAATCCCACCCAAGTAGGCATCGATAATGGAATGCTTGAGTAAGGAATCGATGCGACGAATTCAACAATGCGAACGAACAGGTTGAAAATGGGAGTCGCGATTGTCAGAAGAGGCGCGAATGCTGAGGGCAATACGGTTGCCGATAGGCCTACAGCCAGCGAAGCAACGCATAGAACTGGGAATAGGGGCGCGGTGATCATGTTTGCAAAAACGCTCACAAGTGGGAGTTGCGAGAACAATGCAACTGAAATGGGCATGCAGATGATATTTGCCGCAATAGTTAAAGACAGGGTCTCTTTTAGAAATCGAGGAAGTGGGAGCAGCATCGAGTCTATAACATATTGAAAATAGCTTGCAAAGAAGACTATGCCGGCGGTAGACGCAAAGGACAGCAGCAGCGATATCGATAGTGAGCTTGCAGGGTCAGATAAAACAATGGCTATGATGCATAACCCTAAGGAGTTCAACGAGGAAGAACGACGCGAACTTACAATCGATGCGATTCCGACAATGCTCATAATTGCCGATCTGATTGCGGATATAGGGAAAGCCGAAAGGGCGAGGTATGCAATGATGACCGACGATAATAGGAAGACAACCAGTCTACGTTGAAGCTTGATTGCATTGAGACCCGCCATCGTTATCGTCGTTACTGTCACGAGATGAGCTCCAGAGACGGCAACAAGATGAGCCAAACCGTCACGCTTGATGGATGAGTACAAATCGCTATCGAATAACCGAACACGGTACCCGCAGGATAGACCTTCCATAAGCGCAATGGAATCGTTATCAACTCCCTGAGAGGAATGGTTCTCAAAAGCATTGATGGCGTTGTTTCTGATTGCGTAGAGTCCATCAAATAGCGATATATGTTCAGACGGCTTAAAAGAGACAATCTGAAGTTTCGCGACCGCTCCCCGTTTCCAACATAAATCAGACTTGCTAAAGGCTGGATCGATGATTTTAAAGTGAGCCTGGAATGAGTCACCAAAGTGAAAACCACGATCAGTCTCGACCCATTGAGGGAATTGAGTTAAAACTCGATAGCGATTCCCATCTGATGTGACCAGATCACACAATGCCTGGTTCCCGAATCGGCCTTCTCGTGCATCTTCTTTAAGAGTGAGCGTACCTTCAGTGATGGCTGAAGCCATCAGCTCGCTTGAAATTGACGTCATGCTTGTTGCATGCGCTACCCCGAAAACGATGCCAAGGAAAAAGAAGCAGATTATTAAGCACCATAAACTACTGCGTCTCTTTTGCATTAAAACGAAGAAAACCGCCGCAATCAAACACGCCGCACAAAGAGCCTGAAGGAATAACGGTGAGGGCAGCTCTGCTGTTCGAAGCATGATAATCAGAAATGCAGTTGTCCCCCAAAAGACCAACCCACAGAGAAATAGCCGGGGCGGCATCGGCCTGATGGGCACATCCTGAGTGCGACAATGACCATTCATCGTAGATTTACCCAATAGTAATGAACTCGCGCATGGATTCGAGCTTCTTTTCGCCAATGCCTGAAACTCGAGTAAGGTCATCGACGGAAGCGAAGGGTCCATTGCTTTCCCGGTCTTTTATTATTTTCGCGGCCAAAGATGGGCCTACTCCAGGTATCGATTGCAGGTCGCCTTCGCTAGCGCGATTCACATTGATTTTCGGGGCCGTTTCAGATGTGTTCGAATTCGAACCGAAGCTGATAGATGCGTTTGGTGCACCTGAGCTGCTCTCGCCAGTTTTTGAGGGTACGAATAATTGCTCACCGTCAGTTAGGGTGCGAGCAAGATTCAAAGATGTTTGATCGGCTTCATCAGTAAACCATCCGGCTATATTAATCGCGTCATTAACACGAGCCCCTTCTTGGAGTTCATACAATCCTGGAGCTGAAACAGAGCCTGCAACGTGGACGAATATCGTGCGTTCGGGGGCAGCCTCGGTTAAGGAATCGCTATAAGAGCCTTCGCTGTTTGCCTTCTGCTCTTCGGTGGACATGATGAGTAATTGATCGTTCTTATTTGGTGCGAACGCGAATAGCATGGCACCGAGAATAACAACAACAGCGATTCCGAAAGCGATAATCGACATCTTCTTTTGTTGCCATAAGCGCGTTAGAAAAGATTTGATGTCTTCAAGTTCAAGCTTGTTGCGAATTTCCATTGTTGCCTCCCTTTTGATAAGAGGCTAGTTGGAAGATCCGACAACCATATAACCTGGATCCAACAGCTGCTTACGTAAAACAAGCGGTGAAGCAACATGAATTGAAGTACGTTGCAATAAAAAATGGGGTGCGATTCTAATCGCAGCCCATTTGAATCGATATAAAGGTTTAGTCGTTACAAGCCATAGAACTTAAGACCGGATGGTTAACCTCTCAGCGCATTCTACGCTTGAGGCGCTACCTTCATCATGGTTGTTCTGATTCGTCTTATTACGCTTGCGCTTGTAAGACGGGCATGCATAATCGTGGACCTCGGCAGAATCTGCAATGACGCTTACCCATTCGTCAATGGGCAGAACTTTTTCGGCTTCTTCAACGTCCTGCAAGTTCGCATGAGTCTCGGGATTTCGAGGCATGAACAAAGTGCAGCAATCAGGAGTATCCTGAGAAGAGATTTCGAATGTGCCAAGCTTCTGCGCATCCTCGATGATCTCGAGTTTGTCGGTACCGATAAGAGGCCTGAAAACGGGGAGGCTTACAACAGCATTGGTTGCCATGATGTTGTCGAGCGTCTGCGATGCAACCTGACCCAAGCTTTCACCGGTAACGAGCGCGCCAGCATGCTCGCGACGAGCGATTTCCTCAGCGACTCTGAACATAAGGCGGCGGTACATGATGATACGGAGTGCAGGTGGAACTTTTAGTGAGATCTCACGCTGATAATCGCCGAAGGGCACAACGTAAACCCGGGCAATGCAGCCGGTTTTCTCGAGAACGCGGGCAATGTCGTCAACCTGGTATTCGCTTGCGTCAGACGTTTGAGGGCGTCCGCTGAAGTGAACGCCAATGCAGATGGCACCGCGACGAGCGATGCGCCAGAGGGCTACAGGAGAGTCGATACCTCCGGAAAGCAAGGAGACTACCCTACCAGAACTGCCAACGGGCAAGCCACCGATGCCGCGTTCGCTGCGAGCATAGATGAAGACTGCATTTTGAACCACCTCGACGCCAACGGTGACATCAGGGTTCTTCATCTTCACCTTTTTATCGGGGAACGCCTCGCACAGAGCAGAACCGACGATCTGGTTCATTTCCATGGAGTTGGTTTGGAAGTCGGTGTGGTTGCGCCGCGCATTCACCTTGAATGAGGTGAAATCTTCGACTTCGGAAAGCGCGCTAATGGCCACATTGCACATCACATCAAGAATGCGTTCGCATTTATAGCCGCAGGAAATGCGTGCAACACCAGGGATGCCAAGCATGGCGTTGGAAACTTCGAGTGCCGTCTGAAGATCGGTTCCTTCTTTCAGGAACACGACAAGGCGCCCCGAGATTCGATGAATGGTGACCACCGGATAACCCTCAAGGAGCGCCTCGATATTCTTGGACAGACGCATCTCGAATTTCGAACGGTTATGACCTTTCAGGCCAATCTCGTGATAATGAACGAGACAAATTCGTTGATGATGCTCTGACATGCGATTTTAGTGATTCTTAACGTCGATGGACTCAGGATCGTAAGAGACGTCGCCACGAGCGATCTCTGCGAAAGCAATGCTCAGGGGCTTCTTCTTAGAAGCACGAGCGATATCGACAGCAGTCTGAAGCTGAATAGCGCGATCACGCTGACCACGCATCATGTCGTTGATGTCATGTGCGCGCTTGGAAGCAAGCGAGCACAAAAGAAAACGATCGTTATCGGTTTCATCAAGGAGCTTGTCCATTTTGGGTTCGATCAAAGTCATCTTTACTAACCTCGTATTCCTTCTGCGAAATCGTTAACATAAGCAACCAGTTCGTCGGTTGCTCGATCAAGGTCGTCATTCACTAAACAGATATCATACTCCATCTTGCGCGAAAGCTCTACCTCTGCGGTGGCCAAGCGCCTCAGAATGGACTCTTCCGAGTCGGTTCCCCTGCCCCTCAGGCGCTCTTCCAGTATTTTCATAGAAGGTGGTTCGATGAAAATCAAATGAGCTTCGGGCATGCGTTCCTTTACCTGCATAGCCCCCTGGACTTCAATCTCCAGAATGACTTGATCACCTTTAGCGATGTGCTCCTCGACGGATGCACGCGGGGTTCCGTAGCTGTTGCCTGAATAAGTTGCCCATTCAAGCAAGCCTCCATTGGCAGCGAGCGTGTCAAACTCATCTCGTGTGATGAAGTGATAGTGAACACCGTCGATCTCACCCACGCGAGGTTCTCGCGTGGTTGCGGAGATGGAAACCCAGGAATCGGGAACCGCTTTCAAAAGACGAGCCACCAGCGTGCCTTTACCAGCACCTGATGGCCCGGATATCACGAATAGATTTCCGTGTCGCATAGAGACTAGCTCAAACGTTCGAGGAGGGCGGCTTCCTGACGGGCGCCAAGACCGCGAAGACGACGGCTTTCAGCGATCTGGAGCTCGCTCATGATTTTCTCGGATTTGGCTTTGCCATAACCAGGCAGAGTCTCGATAAGGGTGGAAACCTTCATACGACCGACAACGGGGTCGTCTTTCTGAGCAAGAACGTCTTTAACGGAGAGCTCGCCGCTCTTAAGCTGATCGCGAACCTCTGCACGCTTGATACGAGCAGCTTTGGCCTTTTCAAGGGCAGCCTTGCGCTCTTCAGCGCTAAGTTGAGGAATTGCCATGTAATGCTCCTTTAAAATCAATCTAGATGAATGACCGCTTGAAGAGCGGTGATTCGACTTGGTCAATTTAGCATAATCGCGATAGCGCTCCCCCGCTTTGTCGAAAATTTCAACACGCGCACACAAGAATCCCCGCTCAGACCTGCTGATACGGGGATTCTAGGTAAGATGCGCTTTTGCTTGTTTATAGTTCCTCGAGCTCTGCGGCGATGGCGTCAAATGCAGCTGCAGGGTCGTCGGCCTGGGTAATCGGGCGACCGATGACGATATGGGAAGCGCCTGCGGCAAACGCCTCGGCAGGAGTTGCGATACGGCTCTGATCGCCCTTATCGGAACCCTTGGGCCTAACGCCAGGGGTGACGATGTAGGCGTCGTGACCAAGGATCTTGCGAAGCATAGAGGCCTCCTGAGGGGATGCCACGACGCCGGAGATGCCGGACTCCTTCGCCACATTAGCGAGCAAGTCAACCTGCTCGGCGGCTGTACGCGAGATGCCTACCTGGGCAAGAGCCTCGTCGTCCATGCTGGTAAGAACGGTGATGCCAAGCGTGATGGTGTTCTCGCGGCCTTCAGACTGGCACACCTCGGCGACGCCTTCCTGGCCGGCCACCAACATCTGCTTGCCGCCAAGCGTGTGCATGGTGATCATATCCGCACCCTCACGAGCAGCAGAAGCGGCTGCGCCGTGAATCTGGTGTGGAATATCGTGAAGCTTCAGATCCAAAAAGACATTGAATCCGAGTTTTTTCATGGCATGGATGATGGTAGGACCGCATGCGTAATACAGCGTCATACCGATTTTGAGCCACTTTGCGCGACCTGAAAGTTGGTCTGCAAGGCGCATAGCCTGATCAGCGGGGCAGTCAAGTGCGACGATGATTCGATCGCGTGCGGGTACGTCGTTGAAAGAACCTAGCATTTCAATGCACCTTTCAGTTCGTTGATGTCCTTAACGCCATGGCGTTCGCAATAGTCGATGATACCGTTGATGACCTTAACGGTGCTTGCGGGATCCATGAAATTGGAAGTTCCAACAGCGACAGCAGTGGCTCCTGCCAAGATGAACTCGATGGCATCCTGACCATTGGTGATACCGCCCATGCCAAGAATAGGAACGTCAACCGCACGGCTGGTTTCCCAGACGCAGCGCAGGGCGACGGGTTTCACAGCCGGGCCGGAAAGACCGCCTATCACGCGCGCTAAAAGCGGGCGCTGCGATTCTGCGTCAATCGCCATGCCTGTCAGTGTGTTGATCATGGAGAGCGCATCGGCGCCTGCTGAAACTGCCGCTTTCGCAATCTCGGTGATATCGGTGACGTTAGGCGTGAGCTTCACGATAAGCGGCTTCTTTGTTGCCGCACGGCACAAACTGACAACCTGCGAAACGCTAGCCGTGTTGGTGCCCATGTTCAAGCCGCCAGCATCGACATTGGGGCAAGAGATGTTGACCTCATAAGCGCCAACGCTGTCAACATCTTCAAGAGCCTCGATCACGTCGACGTACTCCTGAAAGCTATGACCCGAGACATTGACGATGGTTGTGGCACCAACCTTCGCAAGCCATGGAAGTTCGAATTCCTTCAAATGGGTAACGCCAGGGTTCTGAAGGCCGATTGAGTTAAGCATCCCGCTCGGCGTTTCGGCGATGCGCGGAGAGGCGTTACCCTCCCAGCCGTTGAGCGAGACCCCCTTCGTCGTAACTGCGCCAAGAGCGCTGACGTCAACGAAATCGGAATACTCAAGACCTGCTGCAAACGTGCCCGAAGCAACTGTAACGGGATTCTTCATCTCAAGCCCGCCAAGGTTTACTGAAAGATTCACCTGCGTGTTCATGGGGATAGCAGCAGGTGCAAGTGGGCAAGCTTCAATCGTCATTACCAGATCACCTTCTTCGAATCGAAGATCGGGCCGTCTACGCAGGAGCGCTTCTTTCCTTCGGTGGTGTCGACAACGCAGGACAGGCATGCGCCTACGCCACATGCCATCTTTCGTTCAGTAGAAACCTCGCAGAATGCGCCGGCCTTTTGAGCAAGGTCTGCGACGATGTGCATGAGCGGATTCGGACCGCAGGTTGCAACATAGTCATACCCTTCGGCCAAGCGTTCCTCAACAAGTGAAGTGCAGAAGCCGGCACGCCCAAAGGAGCCGTCGTCGGTAGCGACGAAGACGTGCTCTTCGCCAAGAAGCTGCTGATAGCGCTCCATGCAGACAAGGGCGTCCTTAGTAGCGGCGCCCAGAACGACATCGACTTGCTTTCCTGCTTCATGAAGCTGTTTAGCGAGCATGAAAACGGCAGGAGCTCCCGCTCCGCCACCGACGATCAGCGATCTAGCTGGTTGGAACCCAGCAGAGTCCTTTGAGGGAGCCCATGCGTTTCCAATGGGTCCGATAAGCTCGATGTCGGTTGCAAGACGATCGCCAGGTTGAAGCTGGGTAAGGTGGTCGGTTCCGTAACCGACCACCTGATAAAGAATGTCCATGACGCCGGTTTCAGTGTCCCACGCATATACCGAGAACGGGCGGCGAAGCACATGATCGGGCATGCCCGGGATGCGCATATGAACGAACTGACCCGGAAGAATCGCCGAGCAGATCAGTGGGGACTCGACGCGCATGAGGTACAGGCGCGGCCCCACCATTTCATTGGAGAGCAACTTGGTTTGCTCGTTGACCAATCCAGTCATCGGTTCCTCCTATGCCCATTGGTCGAAGTCTTGCAAAGCGACGATGTTCAGGCCCGTGGCGCGAACGACTTCCATCGCCTGAGCCAAAGCCTGGGCACCTGAGAGAGTCGTGGCATATGGCACGCCGTGGCGAACGGCAGCAAGGCGCAGCTCGTAGCCGTCGCCGCGCGTCTCATGACCGAACGGGGTGTTGATCATGAGGTCGATCTCGCCGTTTGCGATCATGTCGAGGATACTGCGGCCGGCATCGGGGTTGCTTTGGGTCTCGCGAACCTTAAGCACGCGCTCGCACGGAACGCCAGCTGCGGTAAGCGCGCGCTCGGTGCCAGACGTTGCTACGACCTTGAAGCCAAGGCGGCTGAAATCGCGTGCAATAGGCACGATGTTGCGCTTGTCGCGGTCGGCAACGCTAACGAAAACAGTGCCGATCTTAGGCAGATCGTAATCGATGGCCAGCTCGGTCTTAGCGTAAGCAGCCGGGAAGTTGTTGGCGATGCCCATAACCTCGCCAGTGGACTTCATCTCAGGTCCAAGGACGACGTCGGAGCCTGGGAAGCGACCGAAGGGCATGACGGCTTCCTTGACGGAGTAGCGATCGAGGCGACGATCGTCGGCCGGAAGGTTCAAGTCGGCGATCTTCTCGCCTGCCATGATCCTTGCTGCTGCTTTTGCGAGAGCGACGCCGGTTGCCTTAGAAACGAAAGGTACGGTGCGGCTTGCGCGTGGATTAGCTTCGATGACGTAGATGGTGGAGTCCTTCACACCGAACTGAATGTTCAGGAGACCCTTAACGCCCAGACGCAAAGCGAGGTCGCGAGCGATGGCACGAAGCCTCATGACAAGAGAGTCGGACAGGGCGAACGGCGGGATGCAGCATGCGGAGTCACCGGAGTGGATGCCTGCCTCCTCGATGTGCTCCAAAACGCCGCCGATGTAAACCTGCTCGCCATCGCAAATGCAGTCGAGGTCGACCTCAACTGCGGCCTCGAGGAAGCGGTCGAGATAAACGGGATGATCCGGAGAGATCTTCGCAGCCTCGCCCATGTACTTCTCAAGTTGAGCGCCATCGTAAACGATGGCCATGCCGCGTCCGCCAAGAACATAGCTGGGGCGAACGAGCAACGGGAAGCCGATCTGGTCGGCAACGCGCACGGCTTCTTCGAACGTGGAGGCCTCACCGGAAGCCGGGTACGTGATATGAAGCTCGTCAAGTACAGCAGCGAAGCGGTCGCGGTCCTCGGCGAGGTCGATAGCCTCAGGTTGGGTGCCCAAGATGGGAACGCCTGCATCCGCTAGCGGCTTAGCCAGCTTAAGCGGGGTTTGACCGCCAAGCGTGACGATAACGCCATCAGGCTCCTCGACGTCGATGATGTCCATGACGTCTTCGTACGTGAGCGGTTCGAAGTACAGTTTGTCCGAAGTGTCGTAGTCGGTGGACACGGTTTCAGGGTTACAGTTGACCATGATGGTCTCGTAACCCTCTTCAGCAAGAGCATAGCTTGCATGAACGCAGCAGTAGTCGAACTCGATGCCTTGGCCAATGCGATTGGGGCCGGCACCCAAGATCATGATGCGCTTCTTGTTGCCGCGGGTGATCTCGGTTTCGGCGGCATCATAGGTCTTGTAGTGATAAGCAGTCTTGCTGGGGAACTCGGCAGCGCAGGTGTCTACCGTCTTGAAAGACGGGATGACGCCAAGTTCTTTGCGCATTGCGCGAACAGAAAGCTCATCAGAGCCGCAGAGATTAGCGATCTCGATATCGGAGATGCCGTACGATTTCGCAACGCGCATGGTATCGGCATCAAGCGAATCGAATGCGATCTTGGAAAGCGCGGTCTGGACGGCGACCATGTCGTGCATCCTGCCCACGAAGAAGCGATCGATCTTGGTAACAGCGCAGATCTCGTCAACAGTCCAACCTGCGCGAAGAGCATCGGCAAGATAGTAGATGCGATCAGCTGTGGGACGGGCAAGCAACGGCTCGAAGTCTTCCTTGGGGAGCTTTTGACCCTTGCCGTCGCCACCGAAACCACTACGACCGTTCTCGAGGGAACGCATGGCCTTGCCAAGCGCTTCTTCGAAAGTACGACCGATGGACATGATTTCACCGACGGCCTTCATGCGAGTGGAGAGCGTGTCGTCGGTGTCCTTGAACTTCTCGAATGCAAAGCGCGGAACTTTGACGACGCAGTAGTCGATGGAGGGCTCGAAGCAGGCAGGGGTTGCCTTGGTGATGTCGTTGACGATCTCGTCAAGGGTGTAGCCTACAGCAAGGCGAGCTGCCGCTTTAGCAATCGGGAAGCCGGTTGCCTTGGAAGCCAGGGCCGAGGAACGCGAAACACGAGGGTTCATCTCGATGACCACCATGCGGCCGTTCTTGGGGTTGATGGCGAACTGAACGTTCGAACCGCCGGTCTCAACGCCGATCTTCTCGAGAATGGCCAAAGATGCCACGCGCATGCGCTGATATTCAACATCGGAAAGCGTCTGAGCGGGCGCTACGGTGATGGAGTCGCCAGTGTGAACGCCCATGGGGTCGAAGTTCTCGATAGAGCAAACGATGATTCCGTTGCCGGCCTTATCGCGCATGACCTCCATCTCGAACTCTTTCCAGCCCTCAATGCTCTCTTCAACGAGAACTTCGCTAGCCGGGGACAGCTCGATGCCTTGGGAAACGATGAGCTTAAGCTCCTCTTCAGTGTGGGCGATGCCGCCGCCTGCACCGCCCAGGGTGAAGGACGGACGCAGAACGACCGGGTATCCAAGCTCGGCAACGATGCCAAGAGCATCTTCGACGGAGTATGCGTAACCGCTGCGAGCGGTCTCAATGCCAAGCTCTTCCATACAGTCGTTGAAGAGCTTACGGTCTTCGCCGCGCTGAATCGCAGCAAGGTCGCAACCGATCATCTCGACATCGAACTTTTCAAGAATGCCAGCTTCAGCAAGCTCGACAGCAGTATTCAGACCGGTTTGGCCGCCAAGGGTCGGAAGCAGTGCGTCAGGGCGCTCCTTCTCGATGATCTTCTCGACGAACTCACGCGTGATGGGTTCGACGTAGGTGCGGTCTGCCAAGCCGGGGTCGGTCATGATGGTTGCGGGGTTTGAGTTAACCAGAATGACGCGATAGCCCTCTTCGCGAAGGACCTTGCATGCCTGCGCGCCGGAATAGTCGAATTCGCAAGCCTGACCGATGACGATAGGGCCCGAGCCAATGACGAGAATGGATTCGATGTCGGTGCGCTTAGGCATTCTGAACCTCCTTGGTGCTGGCAGAATGCTCTTCTGCTTCATCATTCGTTGCAGTTTGATCAAACGTCCAACCGTCAAGACGATCCTTGGCGATGTCGATGTCCAGATATGCTTGATCGCCGTCCATCAAACGCGTGAACGCGGTGAACAGGTAATGGGCATCGGTGGGGCCAGGGTTTGCTTCAGGGTGGTACTGAACGGAGAACGCAGGGATATCGAGCAGTGCGATGCCCTCAGCAGTGCCGTCGTTGAGGTTGACATGGGTGAGACGGATGCGTCCATAGCGATCATTCTCGACCACGGGAGCAATCTTCTTTTCGACCCAATAGCGAAGGTCGGTATGGTGTTCGGTCTCGCCACCCGATTCTTCGGGAATGAGCTGACCCAAGGAATCGAAATCGAGATTGAAACCATGATTTTGCGCGGTGATCTCGACACGGCCGGTAAGAAGGTTCTCAACAGGATGATTGCCGCCGCGATGACCGAACTTGAGCTTGGAGATATTTGCTCCGCAAGCCTTGGAGATCATCTGGTGGCCAAGGCAAATGCCGAATACGGGAACCTTGCCCAGAAGATTCTGCACTTGGTTATAGGTCTCTTCGACGGCTTCGGGGTCGCCGGGGCCGTTAGACAGGAAGACCCCGTCAGGATTCATCGCAAGAACCTCTTCGGCGGAGGTGTTCCAGGGCACAACCGTAAGGTTGCAGCCAACGCGGACCAAGCCTTCGAGGATGGACTGCTTTGCGCCGCAATCGTAGGCAACGACGTTGTAACGAAGTTCGGGGGCTTCGGTAAGCGCGAAAGCCTTGGACTCGGGAAGCTCATCGGCGCTCATCTTGAAGGGCGCAGGGCATGAAACGGTTTCGGCAAGGTTCACGCCCACAATGGACTGGCTGTCCTTTGCCTTTTGAACCAGACTTGCGTCGTCAACATCCTCTGTTGAGATAACGGCTTTCATGGCGCCGTTATCGCGCACGTGGCGGACCAGAGCGCGGGTGTCGATACCTTCGATGGCAACGATGCCGTGCTCCTCAAGGAACTCGGGGAGCGTTTTGGTGGAGCGCCAGTTCGAGGGAACCGTGCACATATTGCGAACGACCAAGCCGCGCAGCGCGGGTTTTGCCGACTGGGCATCCTGGTCGTTCACGCCATAATTGCCGATTTGCGGGTACGTCATGGTGATGATCTGGCCGGCGTACGAAGGGTCGGTGATTACCTCGAGATAACCCTCCAACGAGGTGTTGAAGCAGATCTCGCCGAATGCCTCGCCCTTGGCGCCGCAAGCGGTGCCGTGGAAGACGGTTCCGTCTTCAAGAGCCACGGCCGCTGGCACTGCCTGAGGTTTGGACGTGTTCTGGAACAGCGTCTGAGAAAGTTCGCTCACTGGTTCCTCACTTCCTTAATCCTGATTGAATGCGTAGTCGCGAAATTGAATATCTTGATGGCTGTCCGTAACCGAACCGTCGATCATAGTGGGAATACCGCCAACGTACACATCGGTGGCGCGACCCTTGAAAGTGCGGCCGATAAAACCGCTGTTGTTTGCCTTCGACTCGAAATCGTCGGCAACGACAGTCCACTGCTTTTCAGGGTCGACGATGGTGAGGTCGGCCGTAGAACCTTCCTCGATCTTAACCGATGGGATGCCGAGCAACGTGCGCGGATTGACGCACATAAGCTCAACAAGACGCTCCCAGGTGATGATGCCTGGATTCACCAAGCCGTCGACGACTGAAGCAAGCGAAGTCTCAAGGCCCGTCATGCCGAAAGGCGCGAGTTCGAACTCACGGTCCTTCTCGTGATCGGCATGCGGAGCATGATCGGTGACGATGCAATCGACGGTACCGTCAAGGATGGCCTTAACCAAAGCCTGCGAATCCTCTTTGGTGCGCAACGGCGGATTCACCTTGAGAGAGGTTTCGTATGCCTCGGTGATGTCATCTTCGGTAAGGAACAAGTGGTGAGGCGTGACCTCGCAGGTAACCTTGACGCCATCGGCCTTGGCACGGCGGACGATCTCGATGCCGTGTGCCGTAGTAAGATGCTGGATGTGGATCGGACAACCCGTGAGCCGGCTGAGCTCGATGTCGCGATGGATTTGGATTTCCTCACCGGCACCAGGCCAACCCTGAATGGCGAGACGAGTTGAGGCAACGCCTTCATTGACCTGGCCCTTATCAACCAAGCCCTCGTCTTGGCAATGGCTCATGACAATCTTTCCGAACTGTACGGCGTAGTCCATGACGCGGCGCATCATACCGGAATCTTGAACGCCTCGACCGTCGTCGGTGAAGGCCACGCAACCATGGGCAACCATATCGCCCATCTCGGCCAAAGCCTCGCCTTTCAGGCCTTTGGTGCAGGCGCCGGACACATGCACGCGGCATTTGCCAAGGTCACGTGCTCGCGACCTGATGTATTCGACTACCATGGCGTTATCAGTGACAGGATCGGTGTTCGGCATGCAACAAACATCGGTGAAGCCGCCATGTGCTGCAGCGCGAGAGCCTGTCTCGATGTCTTCTTTATATTCAAGGCCGGGATCGCGGAAGTGAACATGAATGTCAACCAAACCAGGGAGGCAGACTTTACCACCCAGATCGCGGACCTCGTCGTTCGCCTGAGAAGGAAGGTCCTTCCCCACTTTCGCGATGCGTCCGTCCTCGATCAAAATGTCGCATGCCTCGTGTAGCGAAACCTGAGGATCGATCGCAAGAATGTTTTTAAGCAGTAAGGCCATCGTCGCTCCCTCCAAGCAGCAGATACAAAGAAGCCATACGAACCAAGATGCCCGAATACACTTGATCGGTGATGACGGAGAAGTTGGGGTGGTCAACCATGAAGCTGTCAAGCTCAACACCGCGATTGACAGGACCGGGATGACAGACCATGGCATCGGGCTTCAAAAGACGCGAACGCTTCTCGTTAAGGCCGTACAGCATGCTGTACTCACGCAAGCTGGGGTACGGCGCGCCTTCTAGGCGTTCGGTTTGAATGCGTAGCATGTAAACAACGTCAAGTTCCGGGAGAGCACCCTCGAGATCGGTGGTCACCTTATCGGCGCCGAGCACATCAGGGCGCGCAGGAAGAAGCGTCTGCGGAGCGATGAGCGTGACCGAGCAGCCCATCTTCTTCAGTGCGGGAACGAGCGAGCCGCATACGCGGGAATGCGAGATGTCGCCGATGATGCCAACCATAAGGCCCTCGAAGGCACCTTTCCTTTTCCAGATGGTGTAAAGATCAAGCAGCGCCTGGGTGGGATGCTGATGCTTGCCGTCGCCCGCATCGATTACGGGAACGCCGGAAACATCGGCGATTTTACGAGGTGCACCTGCATGTTTGTCGCGCACGACAATGAGGTCGATCTTGTAAGAGCACAGCGTCTTGACGGTGTCGACCAAGCTTTCACCTTTAACGGTGGAGTTATTGGAACCACCGAAGTTCAGCGTATCGCAGCTCATGCGCTTCTCGGCCATCTCAAAGGAAGAACGGGTGCGCGTCGAGGGCTCGTTGAACATGTTGACGACCGTGTAGCCCTTAAGCGTAGGCACCTTCTTGATGCGACGCTCGTTGACCTCACGAAAACGATCAGCGGTATGCAGGATCGTCATGATGTCTTCTGCGGAATAGTCGTGCAAATCAATCATGAGCTTGTGGTTGAATGTCATGGTCACTCGCCTCCCAACGGGGCTGATCCGATACGTTCGCCAGGTTCGACAGAGAGAATCTCTACCTCGGTTCGTCCGTCAACTTCTTCCAAAAACAAGCGCACATTCTCGGTGGAAGCCGAAGGGACGTTCTTTCCGACGAAATCAGCGCGAATGGGAAGTTCGCGATGACCACGATCGATGAGAACAGCAAGCTGGACGGCTTGAGGACGGCCGATATCCATAAGAGCGTCAAGAGCGCTGCGGATCGTGCGACCGGTGAACAGCACATCGTCAACCAAAACGATGTCAAGGCCATCGATGTCGAAATCGATTTGCGTTGAAAGAACCTCAGGGGAAAGATGGGTTGCAAAATCGTCGCGATAAAAGCTGATGTCAAGCCTTCCGAGGGGAGCCCGAACTCCCTCGATCTCGAAGATCTTATCTGCGAGACGCTTCGCAAGAAGATCACCGCGCGTGACGATTCCGACCAACGCGAGGTTCTGAGCGCCGTGATTGCGCTCAAGAATTTGATGGGCTATGCGAGTGACAGCCCTTTCGATGTCGTCTGCATCCATGCAGACATTCTTGATTGTCTGACCGTCTTCTGCCATACACACCACTCCTTGGTTACGTGCACGAACAGAAAGACACCGCTACCCTGCCAGACATAAAAAATGCCTTCGCAGGGCAAAGGCTTATATAACAGATGGCGTGAAGTCGCCACGCTGCATTGCCTTGCCGGTCTCTCTGTACCGTCTTAAAGGACGTATATAAATATACGAGTAGATAACCTTGAATGCAATTGCGAATCAGGCTCCGTAACAGAATAGAAGCGCTGCCGGTTTGAAGCGGGATCCCCCAATGAACGATCGGATGTCGTGATGAGATCTGATCTGCTATTGTTCTCCAACGACGGGTAATGATCCTAGCAAGGAGAAGCATGAGCCAGAACAAGTCGACATCATTCATGGGGAAGCTTATGCGCTTGTTCTCAATCGCGCTGCTTGCCCTTTTGCCAATCATGCTTATTGGCTGCTCGCATGGCGCTTTCATTCATCACAGTGAAGAACACGAAACCTCAGCAAGCACTCAAATCAGCAGCATTGCGATTCAGGAAGACGGGCACTACACCAGCAAGGATGAAGTCGCTGCGTATATCAATGAGTACGGTCATCTCCCCTCCAACTTCATATCGAAGACGAAAGCGCGAGATGCTGGATGGGATGCGCAAGATGGAAATTTACAAGACGTTTGCCCTGGCAAAAGCATTGGCGGAAGTCGATTCCACAACGATGACGGCCTGTTGCCCGACAAAGATGGACGCATTTGGACCGAATGCGACATCGACTATCACGGTGGACATCGAGGTGCGAAACGTATTGTCTTCTCAAACGATGGATTAATTTATTACACCCAAGACCACTACCGCACATTCGAAAGGCTGTATTGATGATCATCGGTAACAATCCGAGCAATGAGCATGCTTACGGGACGCGCGTTTCCCAGAATGTGTCGCTTGCGGTTTTGAAAGGAGCGGACCTCGACACGATGGAGGAAATGCACCAGTCGCTCTTGAATCAGTTGAATTTCCCTCCGTATTACGGAGGGAATCTTTCCGCACTTGCCGATGAGCTCTCTTCTATAACGCATCCCGTTAGAGTCAGGCTGGAAATCGATAGCTGTCACCTTGGGCTTGATCACGTAGAGCGATTTGCGGCAGTATGCTGCCGTGAAGCCATTTCGAATAAGTACCTGACTATCGCAATTGAGCACTGGTAACTTCAAGAAAAGATCTAACAAGACTGCATCCGTGCCGAAGACGATTGCGATTCAATCAAAAAGGCGCTCCGAAACGGAACGCCTTTTTCGATAGCTAGAGCAACCGTTCAAACGGTGCAATTAAAGCGATGCGCCCAGATCGACTGCCTTGAGGTTCGCATCAATCATGTTAGCCTTACGCGCAGGCACGACTTTGCGAATAGCCGCCTTGAGTGTCTCCTTGTCGCAAAATGCGGTTTCCTTGAACAGCTTGCCGATCATGACGATGTTTCCAAGACCTTTGATCCCCTGCTCTTCAGCAATGCTGGTTGCAGGAATGGCAAAGACATTCACGTCTTCACGGCTCGGAAGCCTGTTGACCAAAGACGAATCGACGAAGATCGAACCACCGGGAACAACCGCGTCTTCGAACTTATCAAGTGACGGCTGGTTCATGGCAACCAAGACATTCGGATCGAGGATCAGCGGAGAGCCAATAGGTTCATCCGACAAGGTAACGCTGCAGTTAGCAGTGCCACCGCGCATCTCAGGACCGTAGGAAGGCAGCCAAGAGAGCTCGCGGTTGTCAAGCAAACCGACATAAGCGATAACTTTACCGGCGAAGAGGATGCCCTGACCGCCGAAACCCGCAAGTACGAATTTCATTTCGTTGGACATGCTACTCACCGTCTTTCTTGCATGCGATCGGGCAATCTGCAGCACGTGCCGCAGCGGCTTCGCGGGCGTTTGCGTAACCATCGGCTACGACGTCGCGATAGACGCCCAACGGATAATACGGAAGCATGTTCTCGCGCATCCACTCGAAAGCCTTTTGCGGAGTCATGCCCCAGTTGGTCGGGCACGTGGAAACAACTTCGATGAGCGAATAGCCAACGCCGTCGACCTGGTTCTGGAAGGCCTTCTTGATTGCGCGCTTAGCGTTGCGCACGTTCTTCGGTGAGTCCACGCAGACGCGCTCGAGATATGCCGGGCCGTCAAGAGAACTCAGCAACTCGCATACGCGAACCGGATAGCCTGCGGTATTGACGTCGCGACCGTAGGGCGAAGTTTGCGTGACCTGGTTAGGAAGGCTTGTCGGAGCCATCTGACCGCCAGTCATGCCGTAGATGGCGTTATTGATGAAGATAACGGTGATATTCTCGCCGCGCGTAGCCGCATGAATGGTTTCCGCCATTCCGATGCTGGCAAGGTCGCCGTCGCCCTGATAAGCAAAAACGATATTGTCGGGATTAACACGTTTGACACCCGTTGCAACCGCCGGTGCACGACCATGAGCAGCTTCAACCATGTCGCAGCCGAAGAAATCGTACGCCATAACAGAGCAACCAACGGGCGCGATGCCAATCGCGGAACCCTCGATGTCAAGCTCGTCGATGCTTTCGGCAACCAGGCGCATAACGATACCGTGAGTGCAGCCAGGGCAGAAATTGGTCACGACGGGCAGCAGAGAATGCGGGCGCTGGAAAACGATGTTGCCGGTTTCATTCGCCATGTTACTCACCCGCCCTTTCATTGATCTCTTCAATCTTTGCCAAAACCTCAACCGGCGTGGGGATTACACCACCGGTGCGGCCATAGAATTCAACAGGAGCTTCCCCGTTCACAGCCAAACGAATGTCTTCGACCATCTGACCCATGTTCATCTCAACCGAGAGGTAGGCCTTGGCCGTAGACAGCGTTGCACGGATGGCGTCGACCGGGAACGGCCACAACGTGATAGGACGGACAAGGCCGGCTTTAATTCCCTTTTCGCGGGCAGTCCTAACAGCGCTGCGTGCGATTCGCGCCGAAGCACCAAAAGCGACAAGAACGATCTCGGCGTCGTCACACATGAACGTCTCGGCGCGCTGCTCGGTTTCCTTGATCGTCTCGTAGCGTTCAAAACGCTCGAAATTCAGACGTTCAAGCTCCTCCGCCGTAAGGTACAGCGAATTCGCCACGTTGTGAGGACGAGCGTTCTTGTGGCCGGTGGTTGCCCAAGGCTTCTCGGGAAGCGACTCGATGCGCTCGGGAAGAACAACGGGTTCCATCATCTGGCCAAGCATGCCGTCAGCAAGAATCATTGCAGGCATGCGGTACTTGTCTGCTGCGTCAAACGCGTAATAAACGAGATCAGCCATTTCCTGAACAGTGGAAGGTGCAAACACGAGCAGCTGGAAGTCACCATGACCGAGCGCCTTGGTTGCCTGCCAGTAGTCGGACTGGGAAGGCTGAATGGAGCCAAGACCCGGGCCGCCACGCTCAACGTTGATGATGACGCCGGGAAGATCAGCGCCTGCCATATATGAAATGCCTTCGCTCTTCAACGAGATTCCCGGAGAGGAAGACGAGGTCATTACGCGGGCGCCTGCGGCAGATGCGCCGTAGACCATGTTGATGGCCGCAACTTCGCTTTCAGCCTGCAGATACGTGCCGCCCTCTTTGGGCATGCGCTTTGCCATGTATGCAGCAAGCTCGGTTTGCGGGGTGATAGGGTAACCGAAGAAGAACTTGCATCCTGCGCGAATGGCGCTTTCCGCAAGAGCCTCGTTGCCCTTCATCAAGACTTTTTCGGACATGTGAATCACCTCTCGACCGTGATTGCAACATCGGGACACATCAATGCGCATGAAACGCAGCCGACGCATTTCGACTGATCGATGCAATGCGCGGGATGGTAGCCCTTGTCGGTGATCCGTTCATTATCGAGTTCAACGATGCCCAACGGACAAGCATCGACGCAAAGACCGCAGCCTTTGCAGAAGAACTCATCGACGATCATTCTCGCCATAGATCCCCCTCTTCTATCTAAGAAACCCTATTCCCAGGGGTTCTTCACATATATACTGACCGGATAAACGAAATCGCGGGAAGGAACATCCGGCCCGGCTCCTTCTTTCGTATGTTCGATTCTATCGTCAAGCGCACGTTGAAGGTCGGAAGCAAGCTCGCGCCTTACTGTTTTACATGCGAGCGGGAGCTGAGTGGTTTGCGAAACCTGAGAGGCTAAATCAAACGCATCGCATAGCAGGTCAATGGAAGTTTCATCTTTGAGGTGCGCATTGTCGACGATGCCAGTTGCTTTCAAGCCACATGCGTTTTGAATCTGCAAGAGCATTGCGACCGCCTCAGAAGCTTGCTGGGTGTCAAAACGACAGGCGTTCACCAAGTAAAGCATCGCATAGTCGCCAAGCTTCACGACTTCGGAAAACCTGCCCAAAGCGGTTGCACCCACATCGTCGCCGCCGGCGTCGATAAGCACCACACGACCTTCGTCGACCTTCTGCCATGCATCTTGCACGGCAGAAGTGATCGATCCTCGAAGACTCGGCACATCCAGACTCGAACCGGCCTCAGCGAAAACCGGCGCAATCAAAGTTATGCCATGGGCTTCGAGAAGCTTTCGCTGTTCGGAGGCTCGATAATAGGGGTTCACGATATCGAGGTCGATAAGGGTCACGTGCTTGCACATATCAGCAAGATCGCAAGCCAGATTAACGCTGAAGTTGGTTTTCCCTACTCCGTAATGCCCGCAGATCACAGTTACCTGCGCGATCGAGTCGCGCAGGCTTTTAACGAGCGAACCCATTAGACCAAACCGTCGATGCCCTTCTTGGCATCGTTCTCGCGAATGGCGACTCGACGGATCTTGCCGTTGACGGTTTTGGGAAGTTCTTCGACATACTCGATGATGCGCGGGTACTTGTATGGAGCGGTTTTATGCTTAACCCAGGTTTGAAGCTCTTTCGTAAGCATCTCGGAGCCATGAATACCGTCTTGCAATACGATGGTAGCTTTGACGGCTTTGCCACGGACTGGGTCGGGAACACCAGTAACGGCGCACTCGCGAACAGCCTCATGCTCAAGCAAGACGCTTTCGATTTCGAACGGCCCGATACGATAGCCGCTAGACTTGATGACGTCGTCATTTCGACCGACATACCAGAAGTAACCATCCTCATCGACCCAAGCGGTGTCGCCGGTATGGTACCAACCGTCATGCATCGCAGCTGCGGTACGCTCTTCGTTTCGGTAGTAGCACATCATGATGCCTGCAGGCTGAGGATCGATTTTGATGCAGATCTCACCCGTCTCGCCGGTATTGCAGCGAGAACCGTCGGCACACTGGATCTCGACCTCGTAAAGCGGCGAAGGCTTGCCCATCGAGCCGGAACGCGGAGTTGAATTAACCAGATTGGCTACGGTCAAGGGCGTTTCAGTCTGTCCGAAGCCCTCATAAATAACCAGGCCGGTATGCTCCTTCCAGTAATCGAAGATGTCGGGATTCAATGCTTCTCCGGCAGTAGTGGAGTACTTAAGCGTGGAAAGATCGTACTTCTCGACGCCCTCCTGCATGAATAGACGGTACATGGTGGGCGGGCAGCAAAGCGTGGTGATGTTATATTGGCTGATAAGCGACAATAGTTCACCCGCATGGAAACGATCGTAATCGTACGTGAAAACACATGCCTCCATAAGCCATTGGCCATAGAACTTGCCCCAGACAGCCTTGCCCCAGCCGGTGTCGGCGATAGTGAAATGCAACCCTTCGGGATCGACGTTATGCCAGTGTTTTGCGGTAACCAAATGGGCGACTGCGTAAGTGGAGTTATGCAAAACCATCTTTGGGTTGCCCGAAGTGCCGCTAGAGAAATACATGAGCATAGGGTCGGCAGCAAGCGTGTTCACGTGTTCGAATTCATCCGACGCCTGACGGACGCCGGTGTTGAAGTCGTGCCAGCCCTCGCGCTGAACACCAGCAGCGCAAATGCCCTGTTCACCAGAAAGAACCGAGCCAACAAGCTCGCCTTCCGGAAGGATCCAGTTGCCATTTTCGTCTTGGGGGCTCAAGCCACCGCCAGCGCCGTTCACCAAGAAGAGGTTCTCAACGGTCGGGCATTCCGCAACGACGTTGTCAACGATCTGGGCGATGTCACCTACCGTGGTGCAAACAACTGCTTTGATGGATGCGCCGTTCAGGCGATAAACAAGGTCGTGCTCCTTCAACATAAACGTCGCAGGAACCATGACCGCGCCAAGTTTGGCCAAGGCAGTAGCCACAAACCAGAACTGATAGTGACGGCGAAGAATGACCATAACGAAATCGCCCTTGCCGATGCCATGTTCTGCGAAGTAATTGGCGGTTTTGTCGGACCACTTCTTCATGTCCGCGAAAGTGAAGACGTGCTCTTCGCCTTCGGGATTGCGCCAGACCATAGCACGACGATCAGGATCGTTTACCGCAATGTCGTCAACAACGTCATAACCGAAATTGAAGTCTTCCGGGATGTTTACTTTGAAGTCACTAAGCACGCCTTTACTATCGTATGCCTCTTCGACATACCTTTTATGCAGATTTCTCATATCGTCTTCCTTACTGAAGGTATCGGATTATCTAGTGTCGTAAGGCGACTGCGCCGCAGGCACGCTGCTGCTTGGGGACTACCCAAGAGTCGATTGCGCAGCGCCTAGATAATTTGACGACCGTCAGGGTACATGACGATTGCAACGAATACGCACGGCTCGCCGCCAATAGCGATCATTCCATGAGCACGAGCGGAATCGTATAGAAGAGTGTCACCAGGCCCAAGTTCCTCGATATGGTTCTCGTAAGCGAAACGCATGCGACCCGAAATGATATAGTCGAACTCCTGGCCCTTATGGAAGGACTGATGGATGGGCTTGTTCTGCTCCTCTTCAATGTAGGGAGCGGTAACGACAAATGGTTCACAGAGTTTGTTATTAAGGTAAGGCGCCTTATGAAGGTACTCGAACCCTTCGCGCCTTTTAACGGAAAGACCCTCGCCTGCTCGTACAAGGGAGTAACCCGTTAGATGCGGGGTTTCGCCACTGAGCAGCTCGATGGGGTCGACGCCGAGTTTTGCAGCGCATTTGTACAGGAACGTGAACGAAAGATCACTTTCGCCTGATTCCTGAGCCGCATACTCCTCGATGGTTCGGCCGGTAGCGTCGGCCATCTCCTGCAAGGTTAGGTCCATGTCCTCACGCAACGACTTAATGCGATTGGCTACTTCTTTGTAATCTGGCTCCATTGAAGTCTCCTAAAATAAGAACCCCACCTCTGAATATTAGATAAACATAGCAGAGGTGGGGTTGATCATCATTTCACTTTGATGAATTTTGCAGCAAAATGCGCATCGGGCGAACCGACGGTCAGCTGCGATGAGAAGCACGGCTTGCCGTCGATGGGCGCAAGGCGGAAATCCTTGCCCTCTTCAGTCTCCTCAAGGAAGCGTTTTACTACACCATAGTTCTCGGCATAGGCGACGGTGCACGTGGCGTAAACCAACTGGCCGCCCATCTCAACATGGGATGCAGCGCTACGAAGCATCGCGAGTCCGGTGTCGGCGAGCTCTTGGATATGAGAAGGCTTAACGCGCCAACGGATCTCGGGGTGGCGCCTAAGGGTGCCAAGACCCGAACACGGGGCGTCGATGAACACGGTTTGATAAGTCTCATAAGGAAGAACCGTGTCAAGCCTGGTTGCATTGCCGCAAATCGCCTGCTTCAACTGCACATCATAATCGGCTGCGCGCTTCTCGAGCAGTTTTACCTTGAACTCGTGAAGATCAAGCGAGGTGAGCTCAATCTGATGCCCCATGATTCGTTGAGCATCGCTCTGAATAAGGACCGTCTTCGTACCACGGCCAGCGCCAACTTCAAGAACGGTTGAGGGCGTGGCGTTATCGAACAAAGCGCCTGCGACCGCCTGAGCTGCTGCATCGCTGACGAGGATCTTTCCTTCGTCGAACAAAGTGCGGACGTTTTCGTCAGCGATGGCTCGCGGGTCGGACACATGGTAGCAACCGACGATTTCCTTCTCATCGATGAGCGCCGGACGAAGCGTGGCGCCTGCAGCCTCGAACACGCGGGCTACTTCAGCGTCAGTCGCCTTAAGCGAATTCACGGAAATGAACAGCGGAGCAGGGTCGTTCGAAGCGCGCATGAACATAGCCGCTTCCTTCGCGCCAAGATCCTCAACCAACTTGCGAGCAAGCCATACGGGGAAGGCATATACGCGCGCAAGCGCTTCGATGTCGTGGTTCGGATCACCGAAGGGGAACGAATCCTTCATCTCGAGAATGCGGTGAAGGATGGCATTGCCCAAACCGGAAGCGCTGGGGGAAACCGCACGAACGAGTTCGACGCCCTGGTCAAGAGCAGCATGCGGGGTCTTGCCCAGGAAGATGATCTCATACGTGGAGATACGCAGCGCGTCGCGAACATCGTCGAAGGCATCGGTGGGCTTGCGCATGCCGCGGTTGATGATCTCGTCAAGAGTACCGCTGGTGCTGACAACGCCAAGAACGAGCAACGTAGCGAATGCACGATCGGCTTGAGACATATCAGAGGCGTCGATGCGGCTTTCGATGAGGTCGTGAGCATAGGCGTTGCGCTTACGGACAGCACGGGTCACGTCAAGAGCGGCAAGGCGTGCCGGGCTAGCCTCGTTTTTGTAGAAGCGCTTCTCCATAGGCAGGGTTTCATCGTCGAGCTTCTCACGCTCTCGACGGACTTCTTCGTCCCTCATGCGCTCTTCATCCTGAGCGATCTCGCGAAGTTCGCGGGTTTTCCTGCCCGGAGCAATATTAGAACGCTCTCCCCTCTTCGGGTCAAGCTCACCCCTATAAGGAGCAGCATCGGTGCCCATGATGGCAGCTACCTTCTGCTGATCGAACGCTTTCTTGTTCTTGTAAACGCGCATGGCCTTGTTGTCCTGAGGCTTGAAACCGGGCTTGCCATTACCGCGCGGGCTGGAAGAACGGGGCTTGTCGCCGAACTTGGCATCGCGATTGGACTTGCCGAAATCGCGACCGTTACCGCCCTTGCCTTTACGGTCGAACTTATCGTCGCGCTGATGGTCGAGTCTATCATTGCGCTTGCGATCGTTGAACTTATCGTCGCGCCTGCCTTCGAATTTGCCATCGCGTTTTCCGCCGATCTTGTCGTCGCGCTTCTTGCCATCAAATTTTCCGCCACGCCTATCGTCGCGCTCGTAAGGTTTCTTGTAACCCTTTTTGAAGTCCGAATCGCTGCGACGATCATCGCGGCGATCGCGTGACTCACCATCACGTTTGGCATAAGGGCGACCCTTAGAATCGCCGTGGCTCTTGTAGCCGCCGGGCTTACCGGAGCCACCTTTGTAGCCGCCTTTGCCTGCGCTGCCCCTGTAGCCGCCGGGCTTGCCAGCGCCATGGCCGCGATTGGAAGAATATCCGCCGCTCTTCTTACCGTCGTAGTTGCTCTTTGGCTGATCAGCCATTACATAGCCCCCCAAGTCATGATTTTATTCTTTGCACCTTGTATCCCTGCGCAAAACGCCAGGGCGTTCATTTCTTTCTTTCCTTCGGGTTTGAGTACGGTAACCCGAACCGCGCCGTTGTCGGTCGTGAGAAACAGCTTCTTTGCCCTGAAAACCGCCCGACCAGACTGAAGACCCTCGAAATACTGTGCGTCTTCGACAGAAGCAATCTCGCACGCCAAAACAGTCACTTTACGACCTTCAATGACTGCATGAGAAGGATGAGCATCGCTTGAAGCGCGTACCTTCCTGCATATGGTTTCGGCATCGTTTGAAGGATCGAGATAAAGCTCGTGTTTACCGATTTTTGCAGCATAATTCGAAAGAGCATCATCTTGAACTTCCCATTTGGCCGTACCTGCCTCGATTTGGTCGAGTGCAAAAACCAATGCTTCTGCTCCGACTTCAGCAAGATCGCGCGAGAGTTCCACATGATACTTCTCACCGATCGAGACGACACGCTGCACGCAATAGGGACCGGTGTCAAGACCGGTTTCCATTTGCATTATGCTTACACCCGTTTCAACATCGCCCTCAAGGATGCAGCGTTCTATAGGAGCAGCGCCGCGCCAACGCGGAAGAAGCGAAGCATGAACGTTGATGCATCCGAAACGTGGGAATCCCAAAACCTCTTCGGGTAAAAGCGCACCATAAGCCACAACGCAGATAGCATCGGGATTGAGCTCTTTGATTCGCTCGAAAGCAGAACCATCCTTGAAAGACTTGAACTCGTTGACGGGAAACCCGTGCTCGAGCGCGACAGCTTTAACTGGAGAAGGGAGAAGCTTCTTTCCGCGGCCAGATACGGAATCGGGACGAGTGAAAACACCGAGAACCTCGTGTTTTGAATCCGCCAGCACCGACAACACATTTGCTGCGATATCAGGCGTGCCCATGAACAGGATCTTCATCGAAGCCGCCTAGATTGACGTATCGCCGGGTTTAGCACCTGCGGCAATTGCGTTCTCATACTCGGTAACAGCAGCGATACGATCGGTCGGCGAGCAGCTCTCGAATAGCGTCTTGCCGTTCAAGTGGTCGATCTCATGTTGCAGGCACCTGCCAAGCAGACCATCGCTTTCGATCTCCCACAACTCACCCTCAAGATCGAGAT
Source organism: uncultured Coriobacteriaceae bacterium (assembly GCA_937937585.1). Lineage (GTDB taxonomy): Bacteria > Actinomycetota > Coriobacteriia > Coriobacteriales > Eggerthellaceae > UMGS1502. The sequence continues at coordinate 57,225 of CALDCB010000011.1, read as the reverse complement.
AGCGAACGCGAACCCAAGGTTGACGCGTAATAGGAACGGTGATTCCGGGAATAGAAAGACAACCTTCGCCATCGGTGATGGGCTCGCCTTTGCTTTCTACGATTTCCGGATTGAGAAGAACGATGGGATCGCGCGTTTCTTCGTCCCAGTCGCAATCGACGACGATAATGCGCTTAAGCACACCAACCTGAGGAGCGGCAAGGCCGACGCCGTTGTTCTTGTACATGATGTTGGCCATCTGCTTGGAAAGACGCTTAAGTGTCTTGTCCTTTTTAGGGTCGCACGGCTCGCAAACCTGATTGAGCAGCGGATCCGGCGACTGCACGATCTTGATCATGCTAATATCCCATCTATAGTCGAGAAGGTCTCGAATTTATCAAATATCGCCCGTTGAAGGCCAGAAAATTATAACCCCATAACGGTCGCCCGTCCCACAAGGCAATCGCACTTCATGAAAGGCTGATAACAGCTTATTCGTAAAACATGGGTGCTTTATGTGCGCGCTTCTTGTCAGTCAATGTTTTCTGCATGCTGACAATGCTTTGGAACAGGATTTCCCGCTCTTCAGCGTCGAGGGCGTCATTAGCAGATAAAGTCATGCGCAATTGGCTGATGGAATCCTCCATATCACCGATTGAAAGCTCTTCAACGAGATACGTCGCCATCGCCTTTTCGTCATCAGAAGCGCTGCGCGATGTGGTCAGAATGCGCGATGCTAAAGGAATATCGGTTGAGATGCGCGAGACAAGCTCGGCGGGCGTGATGGCGGGGTTTGCCGCAAGCGCATCAAGCAAGGCAGAAGCCAAACGAGAGTGAATTTCCTCGTGCCATTGCGTCTGAGCAAGCGAATCGGCATGAGCTAGGGCAAGAAGCGGGTTTTGAGCGCATAACCCTAGCAACTCTCCCTCGAACCGACGGCGATTCACCTCGGCAGAAGACAAGCTTGGATGTGCAGGGGCTTTGGGAGTGACCTGCTGCGAGGGGAGTGAGCCACGCAACCCGCTTTGGGGAGCGTCATCTTCATCGAACCTGCGCGGCGCCTTAAGCTGTGAAAGCCGGGTGAGGACATCATCCTCCCTCGCTCGGACGCGACCAGCGATTTGAACAGCATAATCCTTTGCCAACAGGGAATTCTTGATAGGTGCAAGGATGGAAAGCGCATCGGTAAGCGCTGCGGTTCGTCCCTCCGCTGAAGACAAATCATGCTTTGCAAGGCGGCGCTCGACGCCATATTCAATAAGAGGCTTGGCGTCATTCACGAGCTGACGGAGATCGTCGGCGGAATGAGAAGCCATGTATTCGGCTGGGTCTTGATTGTCGGGAAGCGTGACAGCGCATAGCTCGATTTTGCTTCGACCAGCTTCGGGGGTCATGCTTTCGTCTATGAATTGCAACGCCCTGTCTGCTGCCTTTTGACCTGCGGCATCTCCGTCGAACAGATAAACGATCTTGTGCTGAGCATAACGCGAAATCAATCGGATATGATTCATGGTCAGTGACGTGCCGAGTGTTGCAACGGCATTCGTGATACCGCTTTCATGCAGGGCGATAACGTCAGTGTATCCCTCGGTGATCAGAGCAATGCCAGTTGAAGTGAGCGATGCCTTTGCTTTATCCAAGCCATAGAGCACGCGCGACTTGTGAAACAACGGCGTTTCCTGCGAGTTCAAATATTTTGGCTCGCCCGTACCAATTACGCGACCGCCAAAAGCGATGACGTCACCTTGAGGATCGCGAATGGGGAACATAACGCGGTTATAAAAACGATCCTGGTAACGCCCGTTTCTGGAAACAGCGACGTTCGCTTCGACCATGTCATCAAACTGGAAGCCCTTGCCTCTAAGATGATTGACCAGCTTTTGGTTGCCGGGAGCGAAACCGAGGTTCCAATCATTAGGGACAGAACCGCCAAGACCACGCCCCGAAAGGTATTCGCGGGCAGCAGCCGCCTGAGGAGACGGATCTCTCATCAGCTGAGTATGGAAGAAACTGGCAGACTCCTGGCAAATCTCTTGAAGCAGGGCGCGCTTCGATTGCGAGACGCCTCGACCGCGTTCGTTAGACGAAATTTCGATATGGGCTCGCTGGGCAAGGGTGCGCACGGCATCGGGAAATGAAACCCCATCGTGCTTCATCACGAACGAGAAAATATCGCCGCCCTCACCACAGCCGAAACAATGCCAAAGCTGAGTTGAAGGGTCGAGTTTACACGAAGGCGTTTTCTCTTGATGAAAGGGGCAACAACACCAGTAATCACGACCACGTTGCTTTACCGGGGTGTATTCAGAGAACAATGCAACGATGTCGGTGGCATCGCGAACTTTTTGAATATCCTCGTCTGAAATGCCGCCAGCCATGCTCTGATTCCCCTGAAACGTCTCGATGCTAAAAACGTGATCATGTTACCATGCGCCTGTATTGCAGTCCCTTTGGTTCGATCGATAGCTGATAAAATGCAGTAGTCGAAAAGAGGAAGCAAAGACCATGCCATCAATCCCTTATCTCGAGCTTGAGCCCAGTATAGAACGTCAAATTGCGAAGAACCGCGAACAGCACGTCATGAGTCCGTTCGCGTTCAAAGATGAAGACATCACGCGACGCGAAGAGAACCCTCATGATAACGGCACCATTGGAAGGCCGGCGTTTCGGCGCGATGTTGACAAGATCCTGAACATACCCGCTTACAATCGCTATGCCGACAAAACGCAAGTGTTCAGCCTGATCGAAAACGACGACATCTGTCGTCGCGGTCTGCATGTTCAACTTGTATCGAATATCGCACGTAATATTGGTTCGTTGCTGGGATTGAATACCGACCTCATTGAGGCAATCGCCCTTGGTCACGATTTAGGGCACACACCTTTCGGACACGCAGGCGAACGATTCCTGAACGAATGCCTGCACCAACGTACAGGGAGATATTTCAATCATAACGTGCAATCGGTACGTGTCATGGACAAGCTTTACCGTCGAAACATCTCGCTGCAAACACTTGACGGAGCCCTTTGCCACAATGGCGAATTCGCTCAGCAAGAGTTAACACTTGGAACTACCGCGTCCTTCGATCAACTCGACTGTCTTGTTGAAGCCTGCACCAACGAGGAATCGACCATCGCAACGCTGCGTCCCAGCACATTCGAAGGTTGCGTCGTTCGCGTCAGCGACATGATCGCGTATCTTGGTAAAGACCGCCAAGACGCACTTACTATAGGCGCCATCGATTCACTCGATGTGTTCGAATCGAATTACATCGGAATTGACAATGCTCGCATCATCAACAACCTTACGGTAGATATCGTCAACAATAGCCTCGGACATGAGAAACTCGCGATGAGTGCGAAGGCATTTGTCGACATCGTTAATGCGAAGAAGCAAAACTACGAGCTTATCTATTTGAAAGAGGGCATGGTTGCCGACGATAAGAACATCGTTGCTGCGATGTTCGAAGAAGTATATGAACGCTGCATCGACGACCTTGCGCGGGAGGATGAATCGTCGCCTATCTACCGTCATCATATAGATAAGCTTGCTGAAAGGTCGAATTCGATAACACGAGAGGCATATCTGCAAGAAGATCCCGATCAAGTGGTAGTCGACTTCGTTTCGTCAATGACTGACAGTTATTTTCTTTCGCTTCATACGCTCATGTTCCCGCAAGCCACCACCACGCTTCATATGAAGCGCTATGGCTGGCGTTGGTAGAAAGGACACAGATTTGAAAGCACTCTTCGCATCCGACCTTCATGGGTCTGCAATTGCAACTGCACAGGTGCTCGACCTGTTTAAGGCTTATAACTGCGATAGATTGATTATCTTGGGCGATATCTTATATCACGGACCACGAAACGATCTCCCCGAAGGTTATGCGTCTAAAGAGGTTATCGCCATGCTGAATAAGAACGCTGAAGTAATCACCGCTATCCGCGGTAACTGCGACGCCGAGGTCGATCAAATGGTTCTGGAATTCCCCATCATGGCCGAGTATTCGCAAATCGAGTTCGATGGCTTTACGTTCTTCTTGACGCATGGACACCGCCCGAACCAAACCGAAGAGTCTCTCCCCCATCTGCCAGCTGGTACCATTTTCGCAAGTGGCCATACGCATAAAAAGCGACTTGAATATGCGGAAACACCAAACGGATCATCCATCACTTTGCTTAACCCGGGCAGTCCGAGTATTCCGAAGGACGGTATTGCCAGCGTTGCTCTGTATGACAACGGCGCGATATCTCTTTTGGACCTTGACGGGCATACGTTGAAATCGATTTCGCTGTAAGGGTCTGCCGGCATCAAAGGGAGTCAAGGCGCAATACCGTGCGCTTCTGAATGAAAAGAAAACAAGGGCCGCGCAATGCGCGGCCCTTGTTAGCAACTAAGCTGCTTCACACTTTAGAGCATCGTCTGAATGGCGATGAACAGCGGCGAGAAGGTCAGCGAAACCATCGTCATCAGGTTGATGAGGATGTTCATGGACGGACCAGAAGTGTCCTTGAAGGGGTCGCCAACGGTATCGCCAACAACAGCAGCACGATGGGCTTCAGATCCCTTGCCGCCGTGGCTGCCACCCTCGATGTACTTCTTAGCGTTGTCCCAAGCGCCACCGGCGTTGGACATGAAGATTGCAAGAAGCATACCGGTTGCAACGGCGCCAGCCAGGAAACCACCAAGCATCGCAGGGCTGATGCAGCCGATAACGATGGGCACGACCAGAGCCAGAGTGCCAGGAAGAAGCATCTTCTTCAAAGCAGACTGAGTGGAGATCGCAACGCAGTTATCGTACTCGGGCTCGTTCTTGTATTCCATGATTCCAGGGATCTCACGGAACTGACGACGAACCTCTTCAACCATTGCATGGGCCGCCTCAGAAACAGCACCCATGGTCAGAGCAGCGAACATAAACGGAACCATAGCGCCCACGAACAGGCCTGCGATGATCATCGGATCGTTCAAGGTCAGGCTGAAGTTCGGGAACGCATGATGCATGGTGACCTGATAGGACACGAAAAGCGAGATGGCGGACAAGCCAGCGGAAGCGATGGCGAAACCCTTGGCGATAGCAGCGGTGGTGTTGCCAACGGAGTCAAGCGAATCGGTACGATCACGGATCTCTTCAGGCAGAAGAGCCATCTCGGCAATGCCGCCAGCGTTGTCGGCGACAGGGCCGTAAGCGTCAACACCAATGGTGATTGCAGTGTTGGAGAGCATACCGGTAGCAGCAAGCGCAACACCGAACAGGCCGACAGCGATCTCGCCATGGGCGTTCGGGAAAGCAAGGTTGCCGAACGAATAAGCAGCAATGATGGCGGCGGCGATCAGGATGATCGGGATAACGGTGGACATGAAGCCTGTGGAAATACCCTGGATGATGTTGGTTGCAGCACCAGTTTCGGAATCCTCGGCGATCTTCTTGACCGGCTTGTAAGAATCAGAGGTGTAGTACTCGGTAACCTTGCCAATTGCAAGGCCTGCGACAAGGCCGCACACAACGGAGCCGAAAAGCCACAGCGGCTGGTTGCCTTCAGCGGTCTGGTTCTGCCATGCGAAGAAGATAACGAAGATAGCAACGATCTCGATGATAGCGGCGAGATAGGTGCCACGATTGAGGGCCTTGGACAGAGCGGCGCTGTCGGCGTTCTCAGAAGTGCGAACAGCGGTCAGGCCAATGACCGAGGTGATGATGCCGCAAGCAGCGATCATGACCGGAACCAGAATGGACCAAAGAATATCAACGCCCATGAAATAGCCAAGCGAAGCCATGGTGATGGCAAGAATGGTCGGCGAGATGATGGAACCGGTGTAGGACTCGAACAGGTCGGCACCCATTCCGGCAACGTCGCCGACGTTGTCGCCAACGTTGTCAGCGATGGTTGCGGGGTTGCGAGGGTCGTCCTCGGGGATGCCTGCCTCAACCTTACCAACTAGGTCGGCTCCGACGTCAGCAGCCTTGGTGTAAATGCCGCCGCCAACACGAGCGAAGAGAGCAACTGCGGAAGCACCGGTTGCGAAGCCCTCGACCATACCGACGTTGGTGTGGATGAGATCGATGATGGCGCCCGTCACGTTGATGCTAGTGACGTTGCTGAAGACCATCGCGATAAGCCAAAGGGAAAGGCCGAACAAAGCGAAGGAGGCAACGCACAGGCCCATGGTCAGGCCAGAACGGAAGCTGACCTTAAGAGCGGCAGCAACGGAAGTCTCGGCAGCATGGGTGGTACGGGTGTTGGCACGTGTGGCGACGAACATGCCTGCATAACCTGCGCAAGCGGAAAGAATGCCGCCAGTGATGAACGCAAGAGCGGTCCAGGGCGAAAGAGCCACGGCCATCAGAACGGCGACAACAACCACGAAGACTGCGAGCATCTTGTACTCGCTCTTCAGGAAGGCGGCAGCGCCAGTCTGAATCTTAACGGAAATAGAGTTCATCTTGTCCGAACCAGGATCCTGAGCAAGGACCCAGCGAGCAAGATAAAGCGCGACGCACATGCCGATGATTGCACATACGGGCGCCATCCATGCGATGGATGTCGAAATCACGATTACCTCCTTGGTATTCGATCTGCCTTAGATAGGCGTTTTCGGCCAGCTATCAAAGCCGGAAACGCGCATCGAAGGCGTGAGACACAAACAAATAGATTGTAGATTATTTGAAACGGTTTAGAAACGGAAATATGCAGCAGCGTCAACCTAAAACGGAACGCGGACGAAAGATATCAGCTAAAGGTTGTTACGGACCCAGTCGATGTTATCCATGACAGTGGAGATAAGTTCCTCTACGCTTGAGAACTTCATCATGGGACGAAGCCATTCGATAAAGTCGATATCGACCACATCGCCGTAGATGTCCCCTTCGAAGTCCAGGAGATGAGCTTCGCAATACGCTTGGGTCTCATCGGCGAACATAGGCGAAACTCCAACAGAGACCGCAGCTTTATAGCGACGGCCCTCCACAAATGCATAAGCGCCGAAAACACCCGGGGCAAGCGCGCGAAGATTGATCGGAACGAAAACATTAGCCGTACGGAATCCCATATCGCGGCCTTCTTTGCGCCCTTGCTCAACGCGGCCGCTCATGCGATATGGACGACCAAGAAGCTCATTAACCTGACCGATGTTGGAGCCATCCTCAAGGAGCGTGCGAATGCGCGTAGCAGACACAACCGTGCCCAGCGCGGTTTCAAGGTCGTGATCGACAACACGCATATCGCGATGGGCGCCCCAAGCGATAAGGTCCGAAACCGTGCCAGCGGCCTTACAGCCGAAACGAAAATCCGAGCCGACATGCAATTCAACAGGCACACCGCTGTTGAAGGTGCTGCTCAAAAACTCAGTAGGACTCTGAGCGGCGAATTCACGTGAGAATGGAAGCACGACAACAAGATCCACGCCGCTATCAGCCAGTGCTTCGATGCGCTTCTCGTTACTCATGAGTTTCACGAATCCCTTGCGCTTGAAAAGCTCATCGGGATCGATGTCGAAAGTGATCACCGCAGATCTCACTCCATGTTGCTTTGCGGAATCGATCGTTTGGTGAATAAGAAACTGATGCCCAACATGAACGCCATCGAACACGCCGAAACAGCATACGCTTGATTGAAGAACGTCAAGATTTGAAAAGTCATCAGTCGAATAGATAATTTCAGCCACGAGACACACCTACCGCAAACACGCAATCAGATTTCCAGCAGCGATACCGACTGTCATATCGATACACGCCCTTCAATTTGTTCTCTACCAAAACGCAAATCAGTTCTCCATCAACTGGAGGCGTTTGACTCTTCACGAGCTCAGTCGCACAGCATGCGCAAAGCGAATCGTCGGCTTCGCTTGCCAGCGATTCGTATAAAGATATGTCATCAAGGGAAAGTGCTGCGCCATTGGAGACGGAATCGGCACGATTGTCAGCATATGCAAAGCGAAAGCCCAGCACGCGAACAGGGTCAAGCGCCGCGGATTCTTTTAAATCCCCAAGCGATTCCAATGAAACGCACTCGTCCAACGAGATCCTACCTGCGCTCATACGTGCAAGACCGGACAAGTGAGCGCACGTGCCGAGTTGCTGTCCCAGATCTCGCGCAATAGAACGAATGAACGTGCCTTTAGAAACCGACAAATCCACGATCCACGAAACCGAATCATGAGGCCCATCCACGGAAGAAGCCTCAGTAATATTTACCAGCTCGGCGGAATAAACCTCGATCTGACGAGCCTCGAGTTCCACTTCCTCGCCAGCTCGCATCCTTTTATAGGCAGGTTGGCCGTTGATCTTCACCGCGCAAAACGCGGGAGGCACCTGCATATGGACGCCGACCAATCCCTGAAGAACACCTAAGGCGAAATTCTTCTCGCGAATCTCAGTCGGGACAAAGGCTTGTTTCACAACCTCGCCTTTTGCATCGTCGGTATTTGTTTGGGAGCCGAACGTGATAGTGGCACGATAGGTTTTATCGTGACCGACCAAATATTTATCAAGCCTAGTAGCAGGGCCTATGCAAATAGGCAAAACGCCCGTTGCCATAGGATCGAGCGTACCGGTATGACCAACGCGCTTCTCCCCCATGATGCGACGAACGCGGTTGACGACATCGTGAGAAGTGAAATCAACGGGTTTGCGGATACCAACAATCAGTGAAAGACCTGATGAACCACGTTTCATTACGCATCCCTCTGATCGAAATCAAATCGCGAAAGACGATCTTCCAGTGCTGAAACGGCTTCTTCAATCGGTAATTTCAACTTGAAGCCAGCGGCTCCGCGATGACCACCACCGTCGAATTCACGTGCGACAACGGAGACATCGGAATCGTCTTTAGAGCGAAGGTTTCCACGCACTTCCCCATCCTGTTCGCGCAAGGCGCATGCAACGCGAACACCACGAATGGATCTGAGTGCACCAACCACGCCATCAGCGTCAGCCTTCTGGGCATTTAAATCAATCATGTCATCAGCGGTGATCCATGAAAGGGCGATTTGCCCGTTCTGGAGAAGTATCATTCGCTCAATGGCAAGCGATTGGAGCTTAATAGCCGCAATAGATTCGTTCTGCGTGATCTCGCGCGATACTTCAGAAGGCTTAACTCCAGCTGCAACGAGATCAGCTGCAGCAAGAAACGTTTCGGTGTTGGTGTTTTGAAACTGGAAACCACCCGTGTCGGTGACCAAGCCCGTATACGCGCACACGGCAGACTCAACAGGCGGCCTGTCCAGAAGAAGCTTGCAAAGCCGCCACACTATGATGCTGGTCGAAGCAGAATCCGGCTCGACATGAACATGGTTCGCCATGGTCGTAGGTTCAGCATGGTGATCAATCGTAACGGAGTCAGCACAACGGTCAAGAATCGAGCAAGCCGCTTGGCCGACGCGATCCCGCTTGGGCACATCCAAACCAATGAACACATCGAAGGCTTGACCTGTTTCAAGCAACTTGTCCAACACCTGCTGAGCAGGAATGAATTCGTCCGCATCCGGCATGAATGTAAGCTTCTGATCAATGGAATCGTCACGCACAAGAAGCAGCGTGGATTCTTTGCCCAAAGCCTTTAGGGTGTGATGCAGCGCCAGCTGAGAGCCAAGGCAATCTCCATCGGGGCTTACATGACCGCACAGGACAAACGAGCTGTTGGCTCGAATGACCTGCGCGATATCCTCTAAAGTAGAATTAGTCTGAGGGGTCGTTGCCATAGACCTAATCCTTACGCGCCTCGTTCGAAGAAGGCGAGCCTTCGTTGCGCTTACGCTCGGCGGCAATGGCGATGGCAATACGCTCCGCCTGATCGACGCTGCCGTCAAGGAAGAAGCGAAGCTCGGGGGCAACACGCCACGAGAGCTTCTTGCCCATCAGCGTGCGAATTCGGCCGGAAGCTTTCTCGAAAGCATCCTGGGCGGCCTTGTATGATTTCTTGTCAGCGGTGTAGTAGACATTGCATACGCTGCGGTCGAAGCTGACCTCGCAGCCGGTGATGGTGACCATGCTCAAACGCGGGTCAGAAACCTCGAACATCAAGATCTCAGCGATAACCTGGCGTGCCTGCTCGTTAACACGGCGGCTCGAAGAATTCTGTTTCATGATTGATTCCTATCTCATTCGAAAAGACGGGCACCCCTATCTTACAGGATGCCCGTCTGATGTGATGCAACTGCCCTCGTTAGCACGAAAGCCTTTTACTACTCGGTACGCTCAACCTCTTTGACGACGTAGCCTTCAATGAAGTCGCCGATCTTGAGATCCTGGTAGCCCTCGATTCCAAGACCGCACTCGTAGTTCTGCTTGACCGATTTAACGTCGTCTTTGAAACGACGCATGGAACCGAGCTTGCCGTCGAAGATAACCGTGCCGTTACGGACGATGCGAACCTTGTCGTCGCGATGAATCTCACCCTCGATAACGTAGCAGCCCGCGATGACACCAACCTTGGGAACACGGAAGAGCTCGCGAACCTCGGCGGTACCGGTGTCCTCTTCTACGATATCGGGAGACAGCAGGCCGACTCGTGCGGCATTGATATCTTCGATAGCCTGGTAAATGACGCGGTAAAGCCTGATGTCGACCTTCTCCTTCTCGGCCTGCTGCTTGGACTTGCCCGTAGGACGGACATTGAAGCCGATGATGATGGCGTCAGATGCAGCAGCAAGGGTGACGTCGGTCTCGGTGATGCCACCAACAGCAGAGTGAACGATGTTGATGCGGACCTCGGATTGATCCATCTTGTCGAAAGCATCGCGCAGAGCCTCGATGGAACCCTGAACGTCGGCCTTCACGATAAGGTTCAGGTCGGTCTGCTTGCCTTCTTCGATGCGGCTGAACAGATCGTCCAGGCTCATGTGAGACTTGTTGGTTTGCTCGGCAAGACGCTCGCGCAAGGCACGCTCCTCGGCAAGCTTACGAGCATCGCGCTCATCCTCGAAAACACGGAACTCATCGCCTGCGGTGGGAACGCTGTTCAGACCAAGGATCTCAACAGGATCGGCGGGTTTGGCCTGAGACGCATGAGAGCCCTTCGGGTCGATCAAAGCGCGAACGCGGCCATACGAGGTGCCCGCAACGACGACATCGCCGGAATGCAGGGTGCCGCGTTGAACCAGGACGGTGGCAACGGGACCGCGGCCCTTGTCCAAGTTCGCCTCGATAACGAAGCCGGAAGCCAAAGCGTTCGGGTTTGCCTTAAGCTCGAGAACCTCGGCCTGAAGCAGGATGGTCTCAAGCAAACCGTCGATGTTGATCTTCTTCTTAGCGGAGACCTCGACGAACATGTTCGTGCCGCCCCACTCTTCCGGAACAACACCGTACTCGGTGAGCTCCTGACGAACGCGGTCGGGGTTCGCACCAGGCTTATCGATCTTGTTGACGGCAACGACGATAGGCACGTTTGCGGCCTTAGCATGGTTCACAGCCTCAATGGTCTGCGGCATGACACCGTCGTCGGCGGCGACGACCAAGACGATGACGTCGGTAACCTGAGCACCACGAGCGCGCATTGCAGTGAATGCCTCGTGACCAGGAGTGTCGATGAAGGTGATCTGCTGACCGTTGATGGTAACGACGGAAGCACCGATGTGCTGAGTGATGCCGCCAGCCTCGCCCATGGCAACGCCGGTGTTGCGGATTGCGTCAAGCAGCGAGGTTTTGCCGTGGTCAACATGGCCCATGACAGTAACGACAGGCGGACGCGGAAGCAGGTCGTCTTCGGTGTCGTTGTAAACAACGGCGTACTCTTCCTCGGGCGACACGACACGAACCTTGCGACCCATGTCGTCAGCAATGAGCTCGACAAGGTCGTCAGGCATGGACTGAGTAAGAGTCAGAACCTGGCCAAGCATGAACAAGCGCTTGATAACCTCGTTGGGACCAACGCCCAAAAGCTCGGCGAACTTGGCAACCGTTGCACCCTGCGGGATTTCGACGACGGATTCGTCGAGAACCAGACTGGGGTCGATGCCATGCTGAATTGCCTGCTGCTGTGCCTTCTCGCGAGCCTCGGCCTCACGCTTTTCCTTGCGCTTCTTACGACGACCGGTGTTGGCCTCGTTGGTGGTAGCGGCAGCAACGGCTGCACGCGCCTCGGCGAGAACCTTATCACGCTGAAGCTTCTCGACCTGAACGGCCATCTTTGCGTAACGATCTTCTTCGGTACCGGCGTTCTCAAGCTCGGGGACTACCTGCTCGCCGTTGTGATGCTTCTTCTTGGCAGGTTTACCGTTGTTGTTGTGGGCATTCTGACGCTTGCCAGCCTCTTTGCTCTGGGCCTTCTGCTCTTGAATGCGCTTCTGCTCAGATTCGATCTGCGAAAGAAGCGAATCGAATCCGCGGGACTTCTTAGCAGCAGGCACTGCAGGAGCGGGCTTGGCTGCAGGACGGGATTCAGCCTGAGCAGCAGCCTTATGGCCGCCTTGGCGCATACGAATAGCCTCTTCAACGGCCTGCTTCTTGGCAACATCCTTGGCAAGGGCTTCGGCACGGGCACGTGCAGCAGCAGCCTCGCGCTCACGGCGGACGCGTTCTTTCTCGTCAGCAATCTGAGCTTCGAGGCTCTTAAAGGGGCTGTCAGAAGCGGGAACTGCCTTCTTAGGCTCGGCTTCGGCGCTCACGGCATCCTTGCTTTCCTTGCGCTTTGCGCGCTCGGCCTCGCGGCGGGCACGCTCCTTCTCGACAGCCTCGCGACGAACGCGCTCCTCCTCTTCGGCCTTCTTCTTAGCCTCAAGCTCTTCGGCCTCGACGGTGTTGACGGCTACGCCTTCCTCAACGTCACCCTCAACGGACGCAGGGCCCATTTCCTTACGGATTTTCTGCACGTAAGCATCACCAAGCATGCTGGCGTGGCTTTTTGCAGGGATTTTCATATCGCGAAGGCGGTCAAGCATGTCCTTGCTGGACAGACCGTACTCCTTCGCAAGCTCATGTACGCGCATTCCCGGCATATAAACTCCTATCGGATCGAAGCTTCAATCGCGGCAGATCGAACAGCACTCGCGATTCGCTCCGCATCATCGTCAGTGACATTGGTTTTCAAAGCGCGCTGCAGCTTATGGCTTGCAAGCGCTTTGGTCAGGCAATCGACGGAGCAAACATATGCACCGCGGCCCGGAATCCTACCCGTGGGGTCGAATTCAACCGAGCCGTCCGCACGACGAACGATGCGCATCAGCGTAAGCTTATCGCTTTTGGCTCCGCAAGAGATGCAAGTGCGCTCCCGTTTCGTGACGGTTGCCTGGGTCATAGTTGAAACCGCCTACTCTTCCATGTCCGCGTGGATACCGCAGAAGCGGCTACCAGGACGGGCGTGATTGCGGCAACGGGTGCCATCTTCGTTCTCGAAAGCGCAGAACTCGGGCACCTCCTCGACTTGTTCCTCGGCAACGGGCTCGTCGGTGTCTTCAAGCAGAGACTGACCCAAGAAGGAAGTACTCTTGATGTCGATGTGCCAACCGGTAAGACGAGCAGCAAGACGTGCGTTCTGACCTTCTTTGCCGATAGCCAGGGAAAGCTGATCGTCGTTGACGACGACCGTGGCATAATGCTTCTCTTCATCAATGGTCACGCTGGTGACCTTTGCGGGCGAGAGAGCATTAGCGACGTAACGGGCAGGATCGGCGCTCCACTGAATGACATCAACACGCTCGTTGTGAAGCTCCTCGACAACCATGCGAACGCGAGAACCCTTGGGGCCGACGCATGCACCAACGGGGTCAAGGTTGGCCTCGCGAGAATGAACGGCAACCTTGGAACGGATACCGGGCTCGCGAGCGATGCTCTTGACTTCAACCAAGCCGTCGTAGATCTCGGGGACTTCGATCTCGAAAAGACGACGAATCAAATCGGGATGGGTACGAGAAACCACGATGGGCGGGCGGGACTGTTCGCCGCGCTGACGGGGTTCGTCGGAAGAAGGATCGCGAACGTCGATGATAAGCACCTTCAGGCGCTGGTTGTGACGATAACGTTCGCCTGCAGGACGCTCGTTGAGCTCCTTCGGAGAGCGGGTCTTATCGTAATGAGGCAGCTCAGCCTCGACGCCGTCGCGGATCTTGATAATGGTGAAGTCGGGCGTGCCCTGAAGGACGGTGCCGGTGACCAGGTCGCCGATACGATGAGAGAACTCTTCGTAAATGGACTGACGGCCAGCATCGCGGACGATGGAGGAGATAACGCTCTTTGCATTCTGTGCAGCAATGCGGCTTACGTCGCCAGGGGTGACGTCGCGCTCCTCGAACTCGGAATACTCGCCGGTTTCCTCGTCGGGCTCGCCTACGGGAACAAGCTCGTACACGTAGATCTTGCCGGTTTCACGGTCGATGGTGACGCGGGCATCCCACTCAAGGTCAAGGATGTGCTGGTAGCTTTTCGCCAGAGACTCCTCCAAACGCTCGATGAGATAGAACTCGTCGATCTTGCGCTCGTGAGCGAGCATCTGCAGGGCTTCAATAAGTTCAGAAGTGGCCATGATCATCCTTTCCTAAGAGTTGAAATCGATCTCGCCCTTAAGATGCGCGCGCTTCACGGCATCAAGGGGAATAGTGAACTGTTCGTCGTTGATTGAAAGCTGGACTGCCTCGTCGGTTATCGAAACGATGGTTCCGGTGAAAGACGAACGTCCATCGATGGCGCCATTGGTTTTGATAACCGCAGTGCCTCCGATCTGAGCCTGGAAATGAGCCGCAGTGCGAAGCGGACGATCGATACCCGGCGAAGAAACTTCAAGGGTGTAGGCACCGGGGAAAGGATCGAGCTTGTCCATGATCTCGTTGATCCATGCCTGCGCACCGGAAAGCTCGTCAAAGCCCACACCTTCGGGTGTATCAATGTAAACCCTAATGGTTGGGGCCTTTTTAGACCCGACCACCTCGACGGTGACGATCTCGATTTTCTCGGCATCGGCGCGCGGCGAAAGCGCGTCGAAAAGCTCTTGCTCTTTAGCGCTTAACATGTTCGATCCCCTCCTTTAACTAATCCGCATTCACCAACAAGGCGCACATACAAAAAGAAAGCGGGACATGCCCACTTTCCTCAAATCGAAAAGCTTGGCTGCTGGAAACACACCCAAGCTGCCTTGTAACATATTTATTTTATATCAGAATTAGCGCAACTACAAACAATACAGAAACGGCCGTCACTACGACGGTCGTTTCCCTGCAATGTTGCCAATCTCTATTTATTGCGTTCAGCATGAACAGAAAGAAGCCTGTTCAGAGCATTGACGTAAGCCTTAGTGGACGAAACGATGATGTCATTGTCGGAACCGCGTCCGATAAACACCTCGCCATCGGCTGCAGCAAGGCGAACGGTGACCTCACCCAGGGCATCGATGCCGCGGCTGACGGACTGAACCGAAAACTCCTGAAGGTCGTTTTCGACGTCCACGATCATGTCAACGGCCTTGAATGCCGCATCAATCGGGCCGGTGCCGTATGCTGCAACTGTTTTGACGTTGCCGAAGGCATCCGTCATCGTAAGCGTAGCGGTAGGCGTAAGCGGATAACCGCAACTAACCTGAAGGCTCTTAAGAGTGTAGATGCCCTTTGCAGTACGCGACTGCTCATTGACTAGGCTCTCGAGATCTTCGTCGTAGACTTCCTTCTTCTTGTCAGCGAGGTTAAGGAACGCCTCGTAGACTTTATCAAGTTGCTCGCCTTCGTAGTTATAGCCAAGTTCTTCCAAGCGATGCTTCAATGCCGCATGACCGCTGCGCGCAGTAAGGATGATCTTGGAATGACCAGCTCCAACATCCTCGGGATCGATGATCTCGTACGTGTCTCGCTTCTTCAAAACGCCATCCTGATGAATGCCCGAAGAATGCGCGAACGCGTTAGCACCAACGATGGCTTTATTAGCCTGAACGCTCATGCCTGTGATATTGGTGATCAAACGGCTCGCTTTCACGAATTCACGAGAGTTCACGTCGGTGAAGGCATCGAGCTCTTGCTCGTGCATGCGGATGGCCATAACCACTTCTTCAACGGCGGTATTACCGGCGCGCTCACCCAAACCGTTGATGGTGCACTCGATTTGCGTGGCGCCGTTACGGACGCCCTCAATAGCAAGAGCGGTAGCCATGCCAAGGTCATTATGGCAATGAACGGAGATGTCAACGTTCTCGATGCCCTTAACATTGTCGTGCAAGTACTTGATACGACGTCCGAATTCACTGGGCAATGAATAACCCGTGGTGTCAGGGATGTTGACGACATTAGCGCCGGCATCAACGGCTGCTTGAATCACACGAACAAGAAAGTCGTAATCAGAACGCCCGGCGTCTTCGGCATAAAACTCAACGTCGTCAACGAACTGTTTGGCGTAGGCAACCGCGTGAGCCGCTTTCTCGACGCATTGATCTTCGGTGATGTGAAGCTTGTCATGCATATGCGACGGAGAAACACCCAGACCGGTGTGGATACGAGGGCGTTTGGCATACTTGAGAGCGTCAGCGGCTACCTCGATGTCTTTATCAACGGCACGGGTAAGTGCGCACACGATAGCGTTGTCGCCAATGACCTCAGCGATCTTTCGGACGCTCTCAAAATCACCAGGCGAAGAAATTGGAAAACCCGCCTCGATGACGTCAACATTCATACGCAGTAGCTCGCGGGTCACCACGAGTTTCTCGTCAGTGTTCATCGATGCGCCAGGCGATTGCTCGCCATCGCGCATGGTGGTGTCGAAGATCTTGATTTTGCGCGCCATGCGTACTCTCCTTTCCATAAGAAAAAGGTTCCACTGTTAATTGAACAGTGGAACCAATCCCTGACGTTCAACGTACGACCCGAAGCATAAAAACTCTTTCATTTCAAACATGTTACAAGCCGCGTGATTTCCCAAAAAGAGTTGCCCGAAGGTTACAGCTTTACGTACCAAAGATTCTTCAGATCGCTGATTGCCTCACGAAGTTCATCTATGATCTCGTCGGTGACGTCGCCCTGAACGTTCATATAGACAACGGCCCTGTCGGAATCGGGGCGGGTACCGATCCTCAAAGTAGTGATGTTGATGTCGTGCTGGCCCAAAATAGTGCCGATGACGCCAATGCGGCCGGATGCATCGCCGTATTCGAAAATGAGCGACTGCTCACCCGGCTCGATATCCATGTCGTACCCGAATAGCGAGATGATTCGCGCAGGACGACCCGGATCGGACCTGGTGCACGAAGCCTCAATGCCGTCAGCAACAATGGAGACCGAAGAGAAATAGCCAAGCGTGTTGGGGTCGGATGCGGTTACCACATCGATGCCGTGTCTCTTGGCAACCTGCTCTGCATTAACGGGCGTAACCGTGACACCCTTCTTGTAAGAAAGCAGACCCTTCAAAACGCTTGCAACCAAAACGGTGGTATCGGCAGCGGCGATGTTGCCCGAAGCGGTGAACTTAAGCGTTTGCGGAATAGTGGGGTTGATCTGCGCAAGCATGCTGCCAAGCATTTGACAAGCGGGAACATAAGGGCCGACGGCATCAAGGACCTCGGGCGGAACGGGAGCCATGTTAACCGCAGTGGGAACAAGCGAACCTGCAAGGCCAGCAGCGACATAGTTGGCAATCTGAACACCCGCACGACGCTGCGCCTCGAACGTAGCTGCCCCGATATGCGGAGTGAGAATGACATTATCGAACTCATGCAGCGGCGACTCGAAGCACGGCTCCTCATCGTGAACATCCAGTCCAACAGCGCCGATCTTACCAGCTGCAACGAAATCGGCCAGCGAAGCTTCGTCGAAGATACCGCCCCTTGCAACGTTCACCAGAATGACGCCATCCTTCATAATGGCAAACTCGTTGGGACCGAACATGCCACGAGTCTCAGACGTACGCGGAAGGTGAACGCTGATGACGTCAGCAAGCGGAAGCAGGTCCTTCAGGTTTTCATACAGGGTGACGCCCAATGCACTCGCGCGATCAGCGTTGCAATAAGGGTCATAACCGATGATTTTCATGCCGAAGGCGGCTGCGCGTTCGGCAACCAATCCGCCAACGCGGCCAAGGCCGACGATAGCGAGCGTTTTTTCGTACAGCTCCGTACCATCGAAAGCAGTTTCCCACTTGCCCTCGTGCATGGACTTATTTGCTTGAGGAAGTTTGCGGGCACAAGCCAAGATCAAGCTCATGGCAAACTCGGCAGCGGAAACGATGTTGGATGTCGGCGCGTTGCAAACGATAACCCCCGCCTCGGTTGCGGCCGTGACGTCGATGTTGTCGATGCTGACGCCGGCGCGGCCGATAACCTTCAGCGACTTACCCGCCTCGATAACGCGACGAGTGACTGGAGTATGCGAACGAACCACCATCGCGTCGAAACCGTCGATGCACGAGACCAGCTCGTCCTCGGTCAAATCAAGACGCGTTTCAACCTCGCAACCACGCATACGCAAAACGTTGATGCACGTTGCGTCAACGCGTTCGGTTACCAGTACCTTGTTAGACATGATCGGACCAGCCCCTTAAGACTTCTCGAATCCGCAGAGTGATTTCAGCAGTCTTATTAAACACAAAGCGGACCCGTCAGCACAAGCGCACTGGCGGGTCCGTCGGTGAGCGCACAGGCAGTCGCGACTACCGTGCACTTAAATCATGTCGTTAAGACGCTGATACGAACTAGTCCTCGGACTTCTTAACCCACGTGAACATGCTGCGAACCTGAGCACCGGTCGTCTCGATGAGATGGTTGTTCAGAGCCTCACGCTGCTCGAGCAGCCACTTATGGTTATTGTTGCAGTCAGCAACGAACTCCTTGGCGAACTCACCGTTCTGGATGCGCTCGAGGATAAGCTTCATGGCCTTGCGGGACTCATCGTTGATGACCTTGGGGCCAGCATAGTACTCGCCGTACTCTGCAGTGTTAGAGATAGAGTAATTCATGAAGTGGATGCCGCTCTCGTACATAAGGTCGACGATCATCTTCATCTCGTGATAGCACTCGAAGTAAGCAAGCTCGGGCGGATAGCCTGCCTCGGTCAGCGTTTCGAAACCAGCCTTGACCAGCTCAACCAGGCCGCCGCAAAGAACCGCCTGCTCGCCGAAGAGGTCTTCCTCGGTCTCCTGAGCGAAGGTGCCCTTCATAAGACCAGCGCGGCCGCCGCCGATCGCCCAACCATAAGAAAGCGCGATATCCCAAGCATCACCGGTGGCATCCTCGTAGACGCAGCACAGATCAGGAACGCCGGAACCCTCGGTGTACTGGCGACGAACGATATGACCCGGGCCCTTAGGGGCAATCATGATGACGTTGACGCCTTCAGGGGCCTTGATGTAGCCATAGTGGATGTTGAAGCCATGAGCGAACGCGAGCGTGTCACCAGGATGGAGGTGCGGCGCAATGTGCTCCTCGTACGTCTTAGCCTGGATCTCATCGGGGATAAGGATCATGACCACGTCGGCTTCTTCTGCTGCGGTATCGATATCGACGACCTTCAAACCATGCTCGCGAGCTTCCTCGGCGGACTTGGATTCAGGGCGAAGGCCAACGCGAACGTCGCATCCCGAATCGTGAAGATTAAGCGCATGGGCATGACCCTGGGAGCCATATCCGATGATGGCGATCTTCTTTCCCTGGATGATCTCGGGGTTCACGTCCTTGTCGTAAAGAATTTCAATAGCCATGTTCATTCCCTTTCTGATCGACTATTGGATTGCAACCCTATGTTCGTCGCCTGTTCAGGCGGTGAAACCAAAATGATTGAATCTAGTTCCGTGTTTCGGACTAGACGTCCTTTGAATTACGCGACATGGCGATCTTGCCCGTACGGGTGATCTCCTTGATGCCATATGCGCGGAACAGATCTTCCATACCCTTGAGCTTGCTTTCGTCGCCGGTAGCCTCCACCGTCAACGA
Organism: uncultured Coriobacteriaceae bacterium; assembly: GCA_937937585.1. Lineage (GTDB taxonomy): Bacteria > Actinomycetota > Coriobacteriia > Coriobacteriales > Eggerthellaceae > UMGS1502. The sequence continues at coordinate 37,417 of CALDCB010000011.1, read as the reverse complement.
CGAGCGGCCGACGTCAACGATATTGGCACGGAACACGTTAGCGATTTCGATGATCTCGCTGCGATGATCAGCCGGAGCATTCACTTTGAACAGAACCAGTTCGCGTTCGATCGCGCTATCGTTGGTAAGGTCGGTGATCTTGTGAACGCTCACAAGTTTATGCAGCTGCTTGGTGATTTGCTCGTAAGCGACCTCATCGGCAGATACAACGATAGTCACACGAGAGCGCGTAGGGTCCTCGGTAGGTCCTACCGCCAACGAATCGATGTTGAAGCCGCGTCGCGAGATCATGCCAGTAACACGGGAAAGGACGCCCGGCTTGTTTTCGACAAGCACCGAGAGAATGTGAATAGATTCGGTCATTATCGACCCTCCCCTTCCTTCGTTGCTTGCTCGGCTTCGACAGCCTTCCCAACGGGCTCGGTGCCCATGATGCGTGTGCCGTCGGCTTCACTATCGATAGCGCCCATGACATCGCCCAAAGTAGAGCCGGGAGCAACCATGGGAAACACGTTCTGATCGCGCGAGATGGCAACGTCAAGCAAGTACGGGCCATCAAAATCAAGCATGCGCTGATACGCAGCGGGAAGCTGGGCCGGATCGGCAACCAATTCCCCACCCCATCCGTATGCTTCAGAAAGCTTCACGAAATCGGGCACAGGAGCAAGCTCGGTGAACGAGAAGCGCTCGTAATAGAAGAGCTTTTGCCACTGATGAACCATGCCGAGCGCGCGATTGTCAACGATGACAACCTTGACGGGAATGCCGTTAATAGCCGCCGTTGCCATTTCCTGGCTGTTCATTTGGAACGAACCGTCGCCCGCAACACAAACGACCGTTTTATCGGGGTTGCCCACCTGCGCGCCAATCGCAGCAGGGAAACCGAAACCCATGGTGCCCAAACCGCCCGAAGTAAGGAACGTGCGTGGGGCATCTCGCTCGATCATCTGAGCAGCCCACATCTGATGCTGTCCAACCTCGGTTACCACGATGCTGTTCATAGGATCAAGCGCATCAGAAAGCTGTCGCATGGCGATTTCGGGCACGATCTCGGCAGGGTTGTCGCCGACACCGGCATCGTACAGCGGGTAACGGTCGCGCCACGAAAGCACCGTGCGAACCCATTCGCTGGAAGCGGGTGCGTCGGTTGATTTGGAGAACGAGGCGACCATAGCTTCCAAAACGCCCTTCAAGTCGCCCACGATAGGAATCTGAGCTTCGCGATTCTTACCGATCTCAGCAGGGTCGATATCGATGTGAATAACCTTCGCATCAGGTGCGAACCCATCGAGCTTGCCGGTGACGCGATCGGAAAATCGGGCTCCGCAGCAGATGATGAGATCGGACTGATTGAGCGTCATATTCGCGTACTTGGAACCATGCATGCCAACCATGCCAAGGTTGAGTTCGTAGTTCTCGGGGACAGCGCCCTTTGCCATAAGCGTGGTGACCACGGGGATCTGCGCTATGCGCGAAAGCTCAACGGCCTCTTTGGAAGCTCCCGAGATGCCAACGCCGCCGCCCACATACATCACGGGGCGCTCGGATTTCTTGATGGCTTCAACCGCAGCGCGAATCTGCTTGGCATTGCCACGATAAGTCGGACGATAGGACGGAATGTTCACATCGTCCGGATAATCGAAGACTATTTCCTGACTTGCAAGATCGGACGGGACGTCGATAAGCACTGGACCTGGGCGGCCGGTTTTGGCGATATGGAACGCCTCGCGAAACGTCTTGGGCAAATCCTCGATGCTTTGCAGCAGGAAACTGTGCTTGACGATGGGGATGGTGATGCCGACGATATCGCACTCCTGGAATGAATCGGTTCCGATCATCGCGCGCGGAACCTGACCCGTGATAACCACCAGCGGAACCGAATCCATGTACGCAGTCGCAATGCCCGTAACCGTGTTAGTGGCACCAGGACCGCTGGTAACCAGCACGACACCCACCTTGCCAGTGGAACGAGCGTAGCCATCCGCTTCATGAACTGCGGCCTGCTCGTGACGGGCGAGGATGTGATGAATCTGCTTCGAATCGTAAAGCGCGTCGTAAATCTTGATAGCCTGGCCACCTGGATAACCAAACAGCTTCTTGACGCCCTCTGCTTCGAGGGAAGCAATGACCGCCTGGGCACCGGTAAGCTTCATGCCCTGTTTGGGGTTCTTGCTTCCCAGACCATCGGGGGCGCCGGCCTGGGCAACGGTCATCGATGCTTTCGACTCGGTGGTAGCATTTCGCTGCTTTTCGCTCATGACACATACGCTCCTTCGTCAGCAGAGCTGACAAGCTTCTCGTATTTCGCCAACACACCATGATTGTGCTTCAAAGCGGGAGCGACCCAGTTAGCCTTGCGCTGTTCGAGTTCTTCATCGGGGATATTCAGGCTGATGATGCCGCCCTCGATGTCCACCGTGATGGAATCACCCTCGTGAACGAATGCGATGGGGCCGCCCGCTGCGGCTTCGGGGCTGATATGGCCGACGCACGGACCCTTAGAGGCGCCGGAGAAACGACCATCGGTAAGAAGCGCCACGCTCTTGGAAAGACCCATGCCAACGATTGCAGACGTAGGCGTAAGCATTTCGCGCATTCCAGGACCGCCTTTGGGGCCTTCGTAACGAATGACGACGACATCTCCCGGATTGATTTCGCCCCCGAAAATCGCCCGGCATGCATCCTCTTCGCTGTCGAACACGCGCGCAGGACCCGTATGTTTGTACATGGAGGGATCCACTGCAGACATCTTGACGATGCCGCCCTTTGGAGCGATGTTGCCGTGAAGCACTTTCAGGGCACCCTGCGGTGAAAGCGGGTTGTCATGCTTGCGGCAAACCTCGCCATCGGCGGGCTTAGTGTGATTCTTGATGTACTCGTCAAATGATCCAACCACGGTGATGGCACTGTGGTCGAGCAATCCAAGCTGGTCAAGCTCGTGCATGACCACGGGAACGCCGCCAACCTCATACAAATCGATAAGCGGGCGTGGGCCGGAAGGCTGAAGCTTCACCAAATGCGGCGTGCGTTTAGAAGCTTCCTCCCAATCTTCCATGGTGATGGGGTGCCCAGCCGCATGAGAAATGGCGATCAGGTGCAGCACCGTGTTGGTTGAACCGCCGAATGCCATATCGCACTCCATGGCGTTGTGGATAGCTGCCTGGGAAATGACGTCGCCGATCTTGATGTCGTTGTTCACAAGCTCCATGATCTTCATGCCAGCCTGTTTGGCAAGGCGGATGCGCTCGGAATACACTGCGGGGACGGTTCCATTGCCCGGAAGCGCGATGCCCAATGCCTCGCACAGGCAGTTCATGGAGTTAGCCGTGAACAGGCCCGAGCAGCTTCCGCACGAAGGGCAAGCAGTGTCTTCGTAGTACTTAAGCTGCTCTTCGGTCATGGTGCCCGCAGCAACCTGACCAGCGCCATCGAAGAGAGTGTTCAAGTCGGTTGTTCCACAACCATCGGGCTGCTTGCCCGGAAGCATGGGGCCGCCGGAAACGAACACCGTGGGGATATTCACGCGGAGCGCGCCAATAAGCATGCCTGGGACGATTTTGTCGCAGTTCGGAATGCAAACGATACCGTCAAATGCATGTCCTTGAACGTAGCATTCCACAGAATCGGCAATCACTTCGCGCGAAACCAGAGAATAGTGCATGCCGTCGTGGTTCATGGCAATGCCATCGCACACACCGATGGTGCCCACCTCGAACGGAATGCCACCAGCCATGTAAATGCCGGCCTTCACTGCGTCAGCGATTTTGTCGAGGTTGTTATGACCGGGAATGACATCGGTGCGGGAATTGACGACGGCGATCAGCGGGCGCTTCAGCTCCTCGTCGGTCAGACCATCGGCTTTGAATAGGCTCCTGTGAGGAGCACGCGGCACACCAACACGAACCGCATCGCTTCGCAAGCTCATATCGCTCGTCCTTCCATTCATGGCTGGAGCTTTTTAGCGACAGACCTAAAAAGCTCTTTGCAAACAAAAAAAACCTGCTACAGCAAGCTGCACCAGGACCACGAAAACGATATGACTAGACAAAGCGCCTAGGGACCGATTACGGGGCCGCCGGTTCAGCCTACTGGCTTTGCTGCACGGTGAAGGTCGTCCACCTGCGTGCAAACCGTTCAACTAAACTGCTCGGAGGGGGCTTGTCGAACTTCCACCATCGGCTTCCACCAACCGCCGACTCTCTTAAGATGGCTTATTCGATTCGTCCTCGTCAACGCATTTAATTTTTTGAACTTGTCGCCAAGTATACGCACCACATTGAACTTGGCAAGAGAAAACTTTGAGCAACGACAGAAAAGTTAAACCAGTCGAAAAAATGTTAATAGAGTTAGTCATGCATAACCTAAATGTTGGAGGCAAAACCGATTGAATCGGAGACGCTTTCGGTTAAGGCCTAAGAAGCATTGAAGCAAATAGAAAGCCGATCGGGATTCCCCAACCGGCTCGATATCATTCGTATGTCGCAGCAGCAGTTACCGCAAGAAATCAGCAAGCACCACCCTAGCCTGACTAATCCATGGGAAGCGAAGGAGCTTCCTTCATAACCTTAAGCATAGTTGCGTAAATCTCTTTCAGGTTTTCGTCCGTCAACGGGCCGTCATTAAGGTTGCAGACCTTTTCGTAAATGGCATCCTCGCGCGAAGGATCGAACAGGTTCATCCCCGCACCGGGTTTCAAATTGCGAATAGTCAACGATTGAACAGCGCGCTCGTTCAGCAAGGCAACGAGCTTGCGATCGATCTGATCGATCGCTTCACGATGCTGATAGATCGAAGCCAGATTCGCAGCACTGACGTTGGTTTCAGCCTGAGTCATATAAGCTTCCTTCCCTTAGAAGAAAATGTGATTGACGAACTGACCAAAGAAGATCAGCACGAGCAAGCCGACGGCGATACGGTAAATGCCGAAGGCAGTGAAGTCGTTCTTCTTGATGTAGCCGATCAAGAACTTGATGGAAACGATGGATACCAAGAACGCAGTCACAATGCCAACACCGAAGATCAACCACTCGGTGGCAGTGTAAGCCATGCCATGACGCAAAAGCTTCAGAACGCTCCAGCCGAACATAATGGGAATGGCCAAGAAAAAGGCGAATTCGGTTGCCACCGTGCGTGAGGTACCCAAAAGAAGCGAACCGATGATGATGGAACCCGAACGCGAGGTGCCGGGAATGATAGCCAAGCTTTGAAAAATGCCGATAGCGAACGCTTTGCCGTAGGAAAGCTGATCGAAGTTGCAAACTTTGGCGATTGCACAAGAGGCATCGTACTCGTCGTCAGCGTTATAGCCGCCGATATCAAGAGCACGGCCCTTCTGAGCCTGGTCTGCAGCATCGGCCTTAACGGCGCCGCGAGCGTGACGCCCACGTGGCTGAGAGACCTCTTCGATCAGACGCCTGTTACGGTGCTCCAAGATAATGAAAATGATGCCGTAGACGATAAGTGCGCATGAAACAACGACGTACGAGAGGTTCGGGTCGTTCATGATGTGCTCTTCCATCCAGTCGTCAAGTAGCAAACCGACGATAGCTGCGGGAATAGAACCAACGACCACCTTCGCCCAAATGCCCCACGTCGTCTTCTTCTGCGCTGCGTTCTTTCGCGGCGAAAACGGATTGAGTTTATGAAAGAAGAGGCAGATAACGGCCATGATGGCGCCAAGCTGAATGACAACCAGGAACGTGTCGTAAAACGACGCGGAAACGTCAAGCGGCATGAATGCGTTCAGTAACATCATATGACCGGTCGACGAAACCGGCAGCCATTCGGTGATGCCTTCGACAATGCCGAAGACAAGCGCTTTCAGTGCTTCGATGATAACCATAGGTATGTACCTCGATGTTCGTTGGGGCGTGCTCGTTCGGGCAGAAATTGCCTAAAAGATGGTACCAGCACGCCCCATCTGATGACTTACTTCCATCAGAAGCACAACGGTAGAGCAGCTCCCCGCCACGTCATGCACCTCTACATCAAACCTGAAAGCGTGATAAGCAGAGGGATGGTAACCAGCGAGAACACCGTGGTGACAAAAGTCCCTTGAGCCATACTGACCGCATCACCGTGATACTGGTAGCACAGCATCGTGCCGTTTGTCGCAACCGGCATGGCCGCAAGAACCACCAGCACGGCCAGCATAAGGTCGCTTGCGACGTTTTGCATCAGGAAGAAGATGGCGATAGGCGTGACGACAAGCCTGACCATAGAGGCAGTGAACAGCTTAGGACCGCCTAGCAGCTGCTTGGCGGGAAGGTTGGCAAGTGACGAACCGACGATCAAAAGCGTAGCCGGCGTGGTGAAATTGCCGATAGTTGCCAAAGCGTCGCCAAGAACCGGCACGCCATGCACGTTGGCGAACGCAAGACCGATGCTGATGACGGAAGCGATATTGCAAGGGTTAATAAGGTCGCGCGGACGCATGCGAACCTTAACGCCCGTTGCGTTGTCCGACGCGATAAGCCACGCACCCAAAGTAAAGACGATGAAGTTGAACGGCAAGTTGTAGATGACAGCATAAATAACGGCGGTAGGATCGAAAATGGCTGAAAGCACAGGATAGCCAATGAAGCCGACGTTGCCGAAGATCATCATGAAACGAAAAACACCGCGATGGCCATCGTGAATGCGAAGCAAGAAGGTAACCAAGAAAGCCATAGCAATAAGAACCACGAAGCTGACTATGGCAAGACCCATAACTTCAAGAATGGTGATGGCATCGGGAAGCTCGTCTGCAGCCAAAACAGAGGACAGGATAAGAGCCGGCAAGGTGGCGTTCAGGACAAGTTTGGACATCTTCCTATCGAAATCCTCATCCATAACGTCCACCTTCTTACAGATATATCCCACTCCAATGGCAGCAAATAGAATGAGCATATTGGTGAAAATGTTGGTGAACTGACTGAGCATAGAGCGAGGACTCCTCCTTACGTGACCATCATTTGAATTTGAGCAGAGGTAACTTTAAGCGTCTCTCGTTCGTGTAATATGCGCCTTGCAAGAAACGCACAATGAAGCCACGTCTGGTACGTTTTATACCTTGGGCGCGGCAGCTCTCGTACGAAAGGACACGAATCGTGAGCAGCTCGCAAACCCCTACTCAGAAGGTTCTCGTATTCGATTTCGGCGCTCAGTACGGCCAGCTCATCGCTCGCCGCGTTCGCGACCTGAACGTCTATTCCGAAATCGTCCCCTGTGACATCAGCGCTGATGAAGTTCGCTTACTGGCGCCTGCCGCTATCATTCTTTCTGGTGGACCTGCATCCGTGAACGCCGAAGACGCACCGCGCGTCGACCCCGAAGTTTACGAGCTGGGCGTGCCTATTCTTGGCTTCTGCTATGGCCATCAAATCACATCGGTCACCCTGGGCGGCACCGTGTTCCACCCCAAGATCGGCGAATATGGTCCTGCCGAACTTCATGTTTCGGGTGGAGACCTGTTCGAAGGCACCCCAAGCGATCAGACCGTTTGGATGAGTCACTTCGATGCCGTGAAGGATATTCCCGAAGGTTTCACTGTTGTTGCCTCCACTGATGTTTGCCCTGTTGCCGCTATGCAGAACATCCAAAAGAAGATCTACACCACGCAGTTCCACCCCGAAGTCAAGCACACCGAGTTCGGCCAGCAGATCCTTTCGAACTTCCTGTTCAATATTTGCAAGCTTGAGAAGAACTGGTCGATGGACAACCTGGTTGAAACCATGACAGCCGATTTCCGTCAGAAGGTTGGCGACGATCGCGTCATCTTGGCGCTTTCAGGCGGCGTTGATTCTTCCGTCGTGGCTGCTTTGGGCGCTCGCGCCATTGGCAAGCAAATGACGTGCGTGTTCATCAATCACGGACTGCTTCGCAAGGGCGAGCCCGAGCAGGTTGAAGAGGTTTTCACCAAGCAATTCGACGTTGATTTCATTCATGTTCACGCCGAAGATCGCTATGCAAAGCTTCTTGCCGGCGTTACCGAACCCGAAGAAAAGCGTCGCATTATCGGCACGCAGTTCTGGAACGAGTTCTTTGCCGTGGCACAGCAGCTCGAAACCGATGGGAAGCCGGTTAAATTCCTGGCTCAGGGAACCATCTATCCCGACATCATTGAAAGCGGCGCGCGTAAGACCAGCGGCAAGGCATCGACCATCAAGAGCCATCACAATTTGATCCCCTTCCCCGAAGGCGTTCATTTCGATCTGATCGAGCCGCTTGACCATTTCTTCAAGGATGAGGTTCGCGCATTGGGTACTGCCCTTGGCTTGCCCGCGCACATCGTGTTCCGCCAGCCCTTCCCCGGCCCCGGTTTGGCAATCCGCATCATCGGTGCCGTTGACAAGGAGAAGCTGGAGATCCTGAAGAACGCGGATGCTATCGTGCGCGAAGAGCTTGACGCATACAACCAGCGCTTGTTCGAAGAGACCGGCGAGCGCAACAGCGAGCATAGCTGCTGGCAGTATTTCGCTGTGCTGCCCGACATCAAGAGCGTTGGCGTTATGGGTGACGAGCGTACCTATCAGCGCCCGATCGTATTGCGTGCAGTTGAAAGCTCCGACGCCATGACGGCTGACTGGGCAAAGCTGCCGTACGAATTGCTGTCTCGCATCAGCGGGCGCATCGTTGCCGAAGTACCGGGCGCCAACCGCGTGTGCTATGACATCACCCCCAAGCCCCCCGCGACGATTGAGTGGGAATAATAACGCACATTATCGTGAGGTTGCTTCAATGTGAATCCTTGTGCGTTATGGAATGACTTGATGCGTTGATATACCTCCAAGCCAGCAGCACACAAGCTGTAGAAAAGGCCTTCGGATGCAGCTCCGAAGGCCTTTTCTTTCTCACATTGACCTGCGATTAAGCATCCTGTTCGTTCATTTAGCAGTTTCCTCATTCCCGGTGCTCACGATAACGTGCGGTCTAGCTGCGCTTTTGGATATTCTTTTCGAAAGCTGCACTCACAGTATCACTAGAACAGTCCCGAATATTGATATCTGTACTCACAGTGTACTCACAGAAAACGCTCATGAATTAAGACGGTACAAGAGGGTTTCTCTGTCTTCGCATGAAATGCTCAGAGCCTCTCTAACTGATTTGGCAACTTCGTACGCGAGTCTAGGAGGGACGGCATTTCCAATTTGTTTGTAACGCGAGCTTTGGGATCCCTGCCAAGGCATATCAACAGGAAATGTCTGGATTGCAGCCGCTTCATCAACACTAATACGCCGAAGCCTCTCAGGCACAGATTTGGCAACAGGTCCACCTTGCATTAAATTCCGATGGTATACGACCGCCCAAGATTCTTCCCCAGTTTCAAAAGACCTTTGGTCAACGATAGGAGTTCTGTTTCCGCCCATAGATGCTGGGAGCGTTGGTGCAGGGGCGTCCAAATCCATTGGGCGTCCCTGGCCATTGAACAGCATGCCTGCCCAGGGTGATTTTCTCATTACAGGGTTTTTCGCAGCTGTAACCTTCGCTGTGCAAACCTGGTCATTGCCGATTTCGCCAAGGGGAGGCAGCTTCGCTAATGCGTCTCTGACGGTCATCTGTCTTACATTTGCCGGTGGACATATCGGCTCTGGAGAAGAATCGCCTTTAACACCCACAAGAAACATTCGTTCTCGCGATTGAGGAACTCCAAATTCCGCAGCATTTAAAACATTGAGGGTCGTGCTATACCCCATGCTTTCTGCCTCTTCGCGTATCTTGCTAATGGTTCCACTCCATTTTTTAATGGCTGCAAGAGCTTTGACGTTTTCCATGACAAATGCGCGAGGCTGAATCCGCTTTACCATGGCGAGAAAGTCAAAGACATGCCTGGACCTTGGATCATTGGGATCCATTTTTCCTGCAACAGAAAAACCCTGACAGGGAGGACCGCCAATTACAACATCGGCCGAGCCGCGCTCTGGAAGATTCTTGACAGCACGGATGTCGCCCACTTCTATTGCATGCCTACAACCGTCTTTCAGCGACGAATCTTGCTTCTGGAGGATGTCGAGCATTTTTGAATAAGTCCGCATAGCGTCAGCATTTATGTCGTTAGAGAAGATAGGCGTAAAGCCAGCAGCCAAAAACCCTATGTCAAGTCCACCAGCGCCTGTGTACAAGGATACGAAAGTAGGTCTATGCATCTATATGCCTTTCATGAGCTCATGCTAAATTCGCATAGCTCATGATATAGCAAGCAACCGAAGATCAATTCAAAAAATCGAAGAATTAGAGAGAGATGAGTTCGTAATACCGTTTCGAAATCGGTTCGGGCACTGCTCCGTAATTAACTTTTTCGTGTACCAACGAATCGAAAAGTTCTTCATATTCCGCTAGGCCTTCGATGCCGCCGAGACTATCCATCAATCCAGAGTACGTGATTGCGAGGACCGTGACGTCATAATCGGAAACCTTTACAACGGCTGGAGTCGCATATTTGACGAGCGGAGATATATCGTGCGCAACATATTTCACCGTGATATCCCAAACTGCGGGATCAGCCTCTTCTCTTAGCTCCAGTCTCTTTTCAGAAAGTATTCGAGCAAGAGTGTTCAAGTGGAGATCTATGTATTCGTCTCTAAGTTGTCCACCATGTGCCTCATATCCGACAATAGAGTGGTTCCCGTAGTCGACGAATTCAACATCTCCTATTTTTGCGGCACTTAAATTAGTTTCGTTGACTGACGACCCCAAACCACGTGCCTTTTTTCGAAGCTCTTCCGGTTGATCCAACACAGCCAAGAAATCACAAACGCGCTGATCTATAACGCCAAGACTAGCAGTATTACCTTTGCTCACGTGCCTAAGGAAGCGAATACGTGATTTCTCGGCTGGCAACGGGAGCTTTTCAGGTCTGTTTTCTTGAATTCGGTCAAGACGACGGCATAACCAACGACGAATAAGACAGCCAGCATGCCTTCTGCTTGGATAAGGAAGCTTTCCAAGTTCAGCAAACAATTCCACTAACCTTACTGGGCCATTCTTCGCTCCTTGTTTACCTTTTCTGTTCTCAGCCCACGTCATATCCAATGCCGCAAAACCCTTTGCGTTGTTCAGGTAAGGGTTTTGAGTTGGATTCCTGTATTCGTCATGCCATAGATAGTTGCAGGCTTCGCCTCTAGGGGAAAATTCATACACCCCTTTTCCAGGATATCTGTCGTATTTTTCCAGCGGCAAAAGCTCGAAATGAATCATGAACATATAGGGTTCATGATCAACATCCCGATCAAGATATTTAATCGTTGAGACAATTGAATCGGGGCAATCGAGCTTGCCGAGCTGGTTGCCAAGAGTTTCAAGCGCCTGATTATCATCGTCGTCTTTGAACGTACGGAGAACCTCCGCCCGATCGTCTTTCATAACCTTGACAGCGTCGTCTTTAGTAAATTCGGGACATAAGCCTACGCAACGAAGCATGCGTTGTACTGAATGAAAAGTCAGACCCTCGATGCCAATATGCTCAGTAATCATGTAGGCGCACATTTTTTCGTGAAGTGCTAGTGTCACGATTCTCTCCGCGCTCCCGATTAGAGCCATCGCCTGTTCGTGTGTCAAGTAATCTTTGTCAACCAAATCGTTGTGAAGGGAAAAAAGGTGTTCCCCGAGAAATTCAACCCTGGGACAGGCTTTGAAAAGATGGAAAACGATTGACTTGAATTCTTTGGAGACTTCGCCGGTCGAAAGCCAGACCTCCCATAATTCGCTAAAGCGTTCTGAGCATTCTTGCTCTTCGTAACCCTCAGAAACCATATACTCCAAGACCCGATTAGAGGCATCCTCAAGCTCGTCAATCCTAACGGGCAAACCGGTTTCAGCTATAGCGCTGCGAACTGATTCGAGTGATTCGAGATATATGCTATTCATCAATACGCTCCCATAGAGGCTTCGAGGAGCTAGAGGCGCCATTTCTCAATTGAGAGAGAGCTTCTGGGTCAGAAACGCCGCAAGCATCAAGGACAAGAAGTAGCTGCTCAACGGTCAAGCTTTGCTTTCCTGCCTCAATCTTAGACACGGCTGTTTGCTGCAAGCCAATTGTTTGGGCAAGCGTCTCCTGTGAAAGCCCCGCTTTTCTGCGCCACTCGCTAATACAATGACCGATATGTGAATCTATCTTCATGCAGCCATTATATGACTATTCAGATTGACTCTTCTTGGGCATGGAACATTTCGTTGCTCTAGGGGCGCGGGGAATCCCCCGCAAACGGGTGCACGATGGGCGCCTCCGTTCTCCTATGCCGAGGATTTGTCCGACGGCATAGGCTACTTGCTGGATTTCCCAATCAGCCCGCATCCCTTGAAAAGTGCTGCCCGCCGGTGTCACGTCAATGCGATTGCCAGCCGCGACTCCGCCGCCGCGCAATGCAAACGGGGCCGCTCTTGCGAACGACCCCGTGACGGCGATGACGGCAGTGAAGGCAGGTTTCTATATAGCCGGTTTCCCTTCACTGCCTTCACCACTTTCATCCTCTATGCGCCGAAGCGTCACCAGCTGGCCCGCGCTGGTGTGCTTCTTGGCGTAGCGCACGCCCCTGGAGAGCATGAAGCCGCTGTTCTGCGCGAGGTGCTTGCCCAGCACGGGGACCGTCACGCCCTCGATTCCCGCAGCCTCCATAAGGTTGCTCATGGTTCCCTGCCAGATGCTCACGCCGCGCGACATGAAGTCGAGCGTGCGCATAACACAATCGGGGACGTCGCGCTCCTCGAGCTCCTCCTCGCTGGTCTTGCCCACCAGCTCCCAGATGCAGTCCTCGAGCCGCAGCTTCAGTTCCTGGAACCGCACGTCGCGCCCCGTTATGGAAAGCGTCGCGTCGGCGGCGCCCCTGTTGGGCCTCGACAGAACCCAGGTGCTGTCGGCGCTACCCGTGATCCCGTTGGTGCCGGAAACCGTGTTCATCACGTCGCTGTCGGCCTGCTTGCGCGTGTGGTGCACGGCGACGAGGCACGCCGCGTGCTCGTCGGCAAGCTTCTTCAGCGCGCCGAAGTCGCGGTAGTCGGCCGCATACAGGCTGTCGCTGCTCGGCCTGCGCACCTTTTGGAAAGTATCCACTATCACCAGGCGCACGTCGGGGTTCTCGTCCAGGAAGCCGCCGATTTGCTCTGCTAGGCCTTCGCCCAGGCAAGGCGCCGCGTTGCTCAGGAAGAAGCGCTCGCTTGCGACGTCGGAAAGCGCCCAAAGGCGCTTCTTCACGCGCTCGTAGGTGTCCTCAAGGCACAGGTAGAGCATGCCGCACTTCTTGGTGGCGAAGCCCCAGAATGGGCTTCCCGAGCTCACGGCCAGTCCGATGGACAGGCACAGCCAGCTTTTCCCGCATTTCGGCGGTCCCGCGACGACGTGCCCGCCCAGGGGCAGAAGGTCCTCGATGATCCAGTCGGCCTCGACGGGCGGCTCCTGGATGAGCTCGCTTGCGAGGCGCACATCTAGCGCGGCCATCGATCCGCCCTCTCCTGCGCGGCTGCGGCGAACCACCTGCCGCGGGCATCCTGGCGAAGCTGCAGGCCCGTCGCCGCGCATACGGCGTCGAGGCGGTCTTCCAGCGAGAGCGCGTAGTCGACGAGCTGCTCGCCCCTCGGCTCGCCCTCGAAGCCGTGATCGCGCAGCCTGCGCCTTCGTTCCTCGATCATTCCGAAATAGGACATCGCTAATCGCCCCGCTCCATGTGCAAGAGAGCGTCCCGGGGCGAACAATGCGCGGCGGGGGCGCCTTCGCCACCGAAGCCCTCGAAAAGCGCTGCGAGCAGGCGAATCACGTCAAGCACCTCGGGCTGCACCTCGTCGCCTTCCCCCAAGCGCAAAAGCTCGAGATAGACCATCTGCATGCCCTCTTCCATACCCTTCTGCACGCGGCTGCTGGGAACCACAGTCACTTCCTGGCACATCAGCCGCGCCGCGATGTAGTCCTGCTTTGTCAGGCCGCTCATGGCCACGATCGCATCCAGCTTCCGGCCCTCTTCGGGCGACACGCGGAACGCTACCGTCTTGCTGCGCAGGCGCCCGTGCTCGTCCAGGTTCTTCCTACTCATCGCCTTTCGCCTCCTTCAAGGCTCTCATCGGGCTGTATTCGGCGCTGGCTTCGCGCTGTATGTTCAGGTCGGCTGCCATTTCCTGCTGCTTGTTCGGGAACAGGTGGGCGTAGCGCATGGTCACCTCGGTGCTCTCGTGTCCCATGCGGTCGGCGATGGCAAGCGCCGAGTAGCCGAGCTCGATGAGAAGGCTCACGTGGCTGTGGCGCAGGTCATGGATGCGGATGGGCTCCATGCCGCATGCTTTGCAACCGCGGTGCATCTCCGCGCGCAGGAAGCCCTTGGTATAGCGGAATATCCGCTCGTCCTCGGCGATGCCTCGAAGGCACGCGAGGTAATCGCGCATCTCCTCGGCCAGGAACTCGGGCATCACGATGGTCCTCACCGATTTCCTGGTCTTCGGGGCGGTTATCACGTCCTCGCGGCCGATGCGCTGGTAGGACTTCGTCACCGACACCGTGCGGCGAGCGAAGTCGAAGTCCCGGGGCGTTAGCGCCAGCAGCTCGCCCACGCGCAGGCCGCACCAGTACAGGATCTCGAACGCCATGTGGGACGCGGGCTTGTCGCGCAGCTCGCGGCTGAAGCGGAGGTACTCCTCCTTAGTCCAGAAGTTCATCTCGTCGGCGTTCTTCTCGCCGATCTTGCCGACCTTCTGCATGGGGTTGGATGCCAGGCCGTAGTGCCTCACGGCATGGTTCATGATGGCGGAGAACTGGTTGCAGATGCTGTGCAGGTAGGTCGGGCTGAGCGGCAGTCCGTTGCTGGTCCGCAGCTCCATCAGCTCGTTTTCCCAGGCGATGACGTCCGTCGAGGCGATCTCGTTGATGGGCTTGGCCTCGAAGTAGGGCAGAATCTTCGTCTCGATCATCGCGGCCTTTGTGTTCCAAGTGCTTCGGCGCAGGCGCGGGGAGACGTCCTCTCGGTAGACCCGGTAGAAGTCAGCGAAGGTCATGGTCGGCGCTCCCTCGATGCGCAGCAGGAAATCGTGCTCCCATCTTCGGGCGGCGCGCTCGCTGGTGAAGCCGCGCTTGGTCTTCTTGCACTGCTTGCCCTGCCAGTCGCGGTACCGGCACTGCACGTAATAGGTGCCCCGGGCTTTGTCCTTGCTAACCGACATTTCGGCCTCCCTTTTCCGCCGCAGGCTCGGCTTTGCTGCCGGCATCGCGGGCTTCCGCGCCGAAGAAGCGCTCCTCGAAGAAGCTGCGGCTGACCTTCCCCGGCACCACCAGACAGCCGTTTTCCTGCATCTCCGCGTTGAGCTTTCGGATCACCTTGTAGGCGTACGCCCGGGACACGTTCAGCTGCTCGCACACCTCGTCCACGCCTATCAGCTTTGCGTTCATCTCCGTTCCTTTCGTTTGGTTACCTCACGTATTCGTGAGCTTTGACGTTGTCAACATAACCTCACGTTTATGTGATGTCAACAGATTCTCGGAAAATTGCTCACGTTCTTGTGAGGTGTTAGAATTGCGCCATTGCCGCTGTGTGCCCCATGTTATTGCCGGGTGCCGCAGCGTACGTTCGACCAACGAGTCCGCGAGAGGAGCCTCAACCGTGCTCAAGAAGAAAGAACCCTCGTCCTTGCTGGGCAGGCGAATCCGCAACCTGCGATTGAAGCGGTGCTGGACACAGCGCGAAGCCGCAGAGAAGTCCTTCGTGACGGAGAGCGCGTTCCGCAGCTACGAGCTGGGCGACCGCATGCCCAAGCGCGAGATCATCGACCGCATAGCCAAGGCGTTCGGCGTCCGCAGCGAGTACCTGACCGCGCCGGAATTCCTGAACAGCACGGAGTTCTGCTACGCCTTGCTGCAGAGCGAGGAGGCCTTCCACCTGAAGCCAGGGGTGGACGAGGCGGCGCTTGGCCACCTGAGCGTCGAGCCGATCGGGGATGCGAAAAGGATATCCGGGCTGCTCAACGAATGGAACAGGATGCGCCAGAAGCTCGACAGCAAAGAAATCACCCAGGCTGAATACGACGAGTGGAAGCAGACCTGGGACGATGGCGAAGATGCCCTCGAAGTGCTGGAACGAGCCAGGCTGAGGGATGGCGCGGGGAACCACGAGTAAATGAAGCAATCCACCGTCCGAGCTCGCAGAAATTGCACGCCCTATAGGGAGTGGAGCCGCGTAGAAAGGATTCGAATAAATGACAGCTGGCAATGTATTGGTAATCGGCAACTCGGGCGTTGGAAAATAGACCCTCATCAACGCCTTTCTCGACGAAGACGAAATCGCCGCAAGGGTAGGTTGGGGCATTTCGGGAACAACCAGCGCTCTGGAGATTTACCCCGCAAAGAAGGTACCCTTCCAGCTCATAGACACCATCGGGTTTGAGCCGTCCTTCCTCAAAAGGGCGAAAGCTATCAAGGCCGTCAAAAAATGGTCGAAAGAGAGTGCCAAGGATGGCAACGAGGATAGGCAGATAAACGCCATCTGGTTCTGCATCGATGGAACTTCCAGAAAACTGTTTCCCGAAGCCATCAAGAACCTATCAAAAGCTACGAAAATGTGGGAATCGGTGCCCGTGATCGTTGTAATCACGAAATCCTACTCCATTCCCGAACGAGCTGAGAACGTCCAGATGGTTCATAACGCATTCGCCCAGCAAAAGCGATATGCGAAGAACCTCAAGGCGGTGGTTCCCGTCGTAGCTCAAACCTATACGCTCAACGACACGGCCTTCGCGTCGCCCGAGGGAATCATGGAGCTCATCGATGCCACTAATGCCGTCCTGCCAGAAGGCTTAAGGGCAGCTACGAACGATATCGCTTCGTTCAAGCTGAAACGCAAGCGCGCGATGGCTCAAAGCGTCATAACTGCATCGACTGCGGCAGGCGGAGCCGTCGGTGCGATCCCGCTGCCCTTCGCTGATGCCGCTATCCTCGTTCCTGTCGAAAGCGGACTCGTTACAGCGCTGCGAAAGATCTACGAAATACCCGATGGCGATGATGCGCAGAAAATCATGGACACCATTCTTGATGTGGGCACGGCAAGCATTGCCGCTAAGGCCGCCATCAGTGCGCTGAAGGCGATACCAGGCGTCAACCTTGCAGGAGAAGTTATAAATGCTATCGTCGCGGCAGCTATCGTCGCTGCCATTGGCGAAGGCTCGGCGTTTGTCTTCGAGAAGGTATATCTCGGCGAAATGAGCGCGAAGGACGTTGATGCGATCCGCGACTTCATGGAGCAGAAGCTGAACAGCGAGTTCGTCGGGAAAGTGACCGAGGTCATTGAGGGTTTCGCCAGCAGTGAACAGGGCAAGAATTCTCTCAAAGATTTGGCTGGCAACCTGGTCAAGACGCTAGACCCAAGCACTGGAAAAGCTTCCTCTTAAGAGCATCGGGAGTAATCTTGCTCGTGAGTGCAGAATGAGTGCAAGTGAATCTGATACTGCGTAGACGACAGAGCATGAAAGTACAGATAGAGACACGACGAGCTATAACAGCCATCGAATTCTCAGTCGAGTGGGAGTAGAAAAAATACGTGCAGCATACGTGCAAGACAGGCTAGATAGCACCCATGACGCACTGCATCATGGGTGCTATCTTTGTGTATGGGAGAGGGCCACGGCGTATTCCAGTCACCACGTGACGGATATCCGTCACGTCATGACGAGTTCTAGGAATATCTCGTCTGCCGCACGTACAATCGCCGTGAAGCGCACATATGAGGCAGGGAGGTCCGCATGGAGACGGTCAACGTCACCGTACGCATGGAAAGGCAGACGAGGGACGACGCGGCGAAACTCTTCTCGGAGCTCGGTATCAGCACCACCCAGGCGATCAACATGTTCCTCAAGCAGGCCGTGAGGGAGAGGGGGATTCCCTTCGAGGTAACCGCAAGGCCCGCCGTCGAGCGCGGCAGCGAGAAGCCTGGGTAAGGAAATCCGGCGCACCCCCCCAACAGGGCGAAGATGCCCATCCAGGGATCCCATCTGCTATTTGCAGAACCTGTCATTCCGACAAGCAAGACTCGACTCTTGGGGGCATGGGCCCCTTCGGTGCAGGAGGGAGCCGAGGCTCGCCGCATGGGCCCCATGTGTGGGAAACGCCTGCACCCCTCGTGCGCAGTTCTCATCGAATGCCCGCAAAGGAAATACACAGCAAGACGTGCGGACCAATCGGCTGCAAGGAGGCCGTGCGCGCGGAGATCGCGCCGGCACGGCGTAAGGCGTCAAGGGAGGGGAATATCGTGAGGGCGGTACCGAGAGCCTGCCTTGGGCTCGCGAGGTTCGTTCTCCGCCCTGCGCCTCGCCTCGTGCGATACGCGCGCAAAGAGTCTCTCTGTTGTACAGATTTGCTGAATGTGGGAGAATATTCAGCAAATTAGTACAGTTAAGAGGGACGGGCGATGATGGGAATATTGGAAATGGCGAGGAACGCGAACGGCTACGTCTCCTCCGCCCAGGCGACCGCCGAAGGCATTCCAAGGAGGCTTCTGGCCGCCGCCGTCGCTTCCGGCGAGCTGGTCCAGGTCGACCGCGGGCTGTACGCGCTGCCCGACACCTGGGAGGATCCGCTGTTCATAGCGCAGCACCGCTTCTCCAAGGGCACGTTCTCGGATGAGACGGCGCTGTACCTGCACGGCATGACCGACCGCGCGCCGTTCTCGCTGACCATGACCTTCCCGAGGTCCTTCAACACGAAGGCCGCCAAGGGCGCCGGCATCACCTGCCGCACATGCGCCGACGACGTGCTCGATCTGGGGGCGTGCCGGGTGGCGACCCAATACGGGAACGCCGTCCGCGCCTACGACGTCGAGAGGACGCTCTGCGACATCGTGCGGGGCCAGAGGGCCGTCGACTCGCAGGTCGTCGCCCCGGCGATGCGGAAGTACGCGGCGAGCAGAGAGCGCGACCCCGTGAAACTCCTGGGCTATGCCCGCAGGCTCGGGGTCGAGGCGAAGATCAGGAACTGTCTGGAGGTGCTCCTGTGAGGACGAAGAACGCGATGCAGCTCAAGGCGCGCATCAGCAACAAGGCCAAGGAAGCCGGGATTCCGGCGCAGGCTCTCATGCAGAGCTACCTGATGGAGAGGCTCCTCGAGAGGCTTTCGAAGTCGAAGTGGCAACCGAACGTTGTGGTGAAAGGCGGCATGCTCATCTCCTCCCTCGTCGGCGTTGCCTCGCGCACGACCATGGACCTCGATACGACCGTGCGGGGGTTCGACCTCACCCACGAGTCCGCGGAGTCGGTCTTCCGGCAGATCGCCGGGCTCGCGTCCGATGACGACTGGACCTTCGAGTTCGACCGCACCGAGGACATCCGCGAAACCGACGACTACCCTGGCATCCGTGTGCATTTGAAGGCTCTGTACCCTCCGATGGCAGTGCCCCTGACCATCGACGTGACCACGGGCGACAAGATCACGCCGGCACCCATCGAGTACAGGTACCCGCTGCTCTTCGACGAGGGCTCCATAAGCCTCATGGCATACACCTTGGAAACGGTGCTCGCCGAGAAGCTGGAGACCGTCGTCTCGCGCGGAGTGGCCAACACCCGCCCCCGCGACTTCTACGACATCCACGTGCTTTGGAAGCTCCGGGGTGAGGAATGCGATCCAGCCACCCTCAAGGACGCCGTCTCGGCAACATGCGAGAAAAGGGGCAGCGCCGAAAGGATGGCGCATTGGGCTCGTGTCCTCGGCGAGGTGGGGCAAGACGCACAGATGCTGGCGCTTTGGGCCAAGTACGAGAAGAGAAACCCGTACGTCACCGGAATTACCCTCCAGGAGTGTTGCGAGACGGCTCGTTGTATCATGGCAAGCATCGCCTAAATGGCCGTGCATGGAATTCTGCCGCCTGGTAGAGCGGATCCACCTCAATCCCGGAAGCTCAACTTCGGCGAGGACCGAGACGCTGGGGATCACTTTTGAGGCAGCGGGCATTGACTGCTCAGAGCTTCTGATAGGACAGCTAGCCTGAAGATCTAGGAGCCATCGTAGAAGCTAGGGGGGTTGCAGAGCTTCTCTGCCTTTCCCACCTTTGACATATGGCGTCCATGTTGCCATTGGCTGTTGCTCGCAGCTTGGCGTGATCCACCGTGACCCACGAAATCGCCTTGGATGACCCGAAAAACCGTGACCCAGATTTGACCCCATGGATTCGCGGCAATTTTTGAGACTGGATGCAAACAGGACTAACTGGAGCAAACTGCGGCAAACTGGAACAAACTGGAGATAGTTTTCGACTATTGAGTGGGAGTAGGCCGATAGGGTTCTGACCTGCACTTTTGAGTGCCGCACTGTGTCGCTGAGTTTCGTTTCATACGAGAGTCACGGCAAAGCCGCCAGCGACGGCGGTGAGTAAATACGATGATTTAGCCTCCGTTCCAGTGCTGGGACGGAGGCTTTTTCTTTGCCGTTTTACTCCCTTTCACCTGCGATTTCGCGATTTACTCCCCGCGTTTCGAGACAGCAAGGCACGGGGCGGTGTTCGGAGGATTGGGAGTAAGGATTTATCCCAAGTGAGTGGACGCGCAATTTTTGTCCCCGAAAACGAAACAGGGCCGTTTTGGGGTCTGTGAAACTCAAATCGAACTCAATAGGCTTTTCGGCGGTCTCCGAACGGCGTTTCCCCAGGTCGTTAATGGGGAGTAAAGAATCTCGCCGTCTCAAGGAAAACGGGAGTAATCAGGGGAAATGCCGCGGCGTACTGCCGCGTACCGCCATGTAAGCCACCGTGTAATTTACTCCCCGGACATGACGGAAATGCCTTGGCATGCAATGGGGAGTAGAAACTCAGCTTACGCAGGGGGCGAGCGGCGCTCACCGCCTAATCTGGCGTACTGATTCGATTGCGTTGATTGTAAATAGCTAGGAGTCGCTACAGCGAGGCTTTCCAGTCCTCGTATTCGTCGGCGTCGATCTCGCCGTTCTCGAGCTGCGCGCGCTTCTCTGCCCACAGCTCGATCGCCATCGCAGTTTTGGGTGCGTGCGGAGCCTTGGGGTTCAGGGAGAGCCCCGATCCGTCGGCTGCGGGAACGATGCCGAAGGAGTCCTCGAGCCGCACGAGCAGCGACATGAGGTCGCCCGCGGTCTCGACGCCGTAATCCTTGAGGGCGTTGACGGACACGCCTAGCGCCGCGGAGATGGACTCGAGCAGCTCGGGCTTCACGGCGCGGATGCCGCTCTCGTAGTGGCGCACGGCCCCCTCGGTCAGACCGACCGCCTCGGCGAGCTGCGCCTGCGTCATGCCGCGCAACTTGCGGTACCGCCTTATGTTTTCGCCTACGGACATGCGCCCTCCTCCTGGAATTACGTACCCGCACATCTTATCAGCGTACGCAAATGTACGCAATTCTATTGACAGTACAGATATGTACGTTTACTCTGAATCTGTAAACCGTACGTATTCGTACGCTATTGATAGGAGGAGCCATGGACGAGAAGGTGGCGAAGACGCCGAGGCCGCATATGCTGGACGCCAACGAGGTTGCGGAGCTGTTGAGGATCAAGAAAGGCAGCGCTTACGAGGTGATCAGGAAGATAAACGCCGAGCAGGAGGCGCGAGGGCGCGTGGTGATCCGCGGGCGCGTTCGAAGCGACGTCTTCGATGCCCTGTACTTCCCGGAGGTGGACTGACATGCCCGTGTACAAGGATGGCAACAACGGCACGTTCTACGTGCAGTGCTACTACCGCGACGCCCGCGGCTCGAAGCGCCACAAGACGAAGCGCGGCTTCTCCTCCGAGGTGGAGGCCGCCGTGTGGGAGGGCCAGTTCAAGAGTCTTAACGGCGGGGCCATGGACATGACGTTCTCCGAGTTCGTCGAGGTGTACGCCTCAGAGGTGAAGCCGCGCATACGCGAGCACACCTGGATCACCAAGGAGTACATCATCAACGACAAGCTCGTGCCGTTCTTCGGGGACATGCGCATGTGCGACGTGAGGCCGATCGACGTCATCAGGTGGCAAAACGAGCTCACCGAGCACCGGGACGCCGACGGGAAGCCCTGGGCGCCGACGTACCTGCGCACGGTGAACAACCAGCTCAACGCCATCTTCAACCACGCCGAGCGCTACTACGGCCTTACCGACAACCCGGTGCGCAGGGTCGACAAGATAGGCTCGAAGAAGGGCGGCGAGATGCAGTTCTGGACCAAGGACGAGTACCTGAGGTTCAGCGAGGCCGTCATGGACAAGCCGCTGTCGTTCCATGCCTTCGAGCTGCTCTACTGGACGGGTATCCGCTGCGGTGAGCTCCTGGCGCTCACGCCGTCCGACTTCATGCTGGATAGCTCGCGGCTGCGCATCAACAAGTCGTACCAGAGCCTCCACGGTGTGGACACCGTGACCGACCCCAAGACGCCCAAGTCGGTGCGCACGATCGTCATGCCTGCCTTCCTGCGCGACGAGATGGCGGACTTCATCGAGATGCGCGACGACGTTGCCCCCGACGAGCGCCTGTTCGCCGTGACCAAGCACTTCCTGGCCCACGAGATGGAGCGCGGGTGCAAGGCGTCTGGCGTGAAGCGCATCCGCATACACGACATACGCCACAGTCATGTGAGCCTGCTGATAGAGATGGGCTTCTCCGCGCTGGCCATCGCCGAGCGCATGGGCCACGAGGCGGTGGATATCACCTACCGCTACGCGCACCTGTTCCCCACGAAGCAGGACGAGATGGCCACCGCCCTCGACGGAGCGAGGGGGTGAGAAGGATGCCATGCGAGAACAGCGCCCGCAAGCGCAGCAAGACGATGGCGTTTCGCTGCACGCCCGAAGAGCACAAGCTCATATGCGAGATGGCCGCCTGGAGCGGCATGCTCAGGCAGGACTACATCATCGCCAAGCTCACCGACACCCAGGTCGAGGTGAAGCCCTCCGTGAGCGTCCAGAAGGCACTTAAGGACTCGATGGTAGAATTGACTAAAGAAGTGCGGCTAGCTGCCTCCTACGGCGAACTGAGCGAGTCTCTGCAGCAGAGGGTTGAGCTCGTGATGAGATTCTTTCTGGCGCTTGGAGAGCCTGTTGACGCGCCGACGACAGAGGCATTGCCACGAACCGCGCCTTTGGAAGAGCCGACAACATCCGTCGTGGGTGCGGAATCCGATACCGCAAGCATCTTTGAAATGGGACGCAGGTAGAGCCTAACGCCAGACCTCCAACGCCTTGTCCGCAAGCCATTCGGCACGACCGGCGATATCGCCTTCGTCCCAAGACTCTTTCTCCAAGGCACCCGCCATGGTCGCGAGGCCAGCGGCGCAAAGAGCGAGGCCGTCCTTATATCCCTTTCCCTGCTTCTTGGTGGTCCAATCGGCGTCGCGGATGGAGGCGTTGAGCGAATGCGTGATGATGGCGAGGTTGCCGAGCGTGAGGAGCTTCCGATCCCTTCGCGTGGCTGCCTCGGCGTCGAGGGTTCCCCATTTGTTTCGCCACTTCTTGGGCATCATGTGCTCGAGGGTGTACTGGTTGAACCCGAGCAAAGCCGTGCTGCTCATGCCCGGACGTATGGCGCTTTCCAACAGATAGAGGACGCCCTTGGACTGAAGGTTGTACAGGCATGATTTCTCGAACGCCTCTCGAACCTCGGCGTCGCCGGGCATGTACGTCGTCGCTTCCTCGTTGGCCGCGAGGGCATTCCTCAACGTCTCCGCGTCCTTCACCTCGTTCAGGATCAGCGAGGTGAACAGCCTGTTGTAGTTCTTCGTGGTCGCCTGTACCAGCATTCGGCGGACAATATAACTCTCAAGCAGGGCGTAGACCCCAAATTCCTCGCTCGGAGACTCCGCGTTCTTGCGAACGTAGAGCACATACGGGATGAGCGTCGAGTTCTTAAGTCCGAATATCAGCACGTTCAGGCGCTCGACGCCGGGAGCGGAGGGAATGTCCGCGTCGCAGCAGCTTGGGTCGAAGGTGGATTCGAACACCTCGGCATACGTCTTCATGCTGTCGAGGATCTCGTCCTTGTCGCCGTCACAGTACCTGCCGATGAAGTCCTTGTAGGACTGGAAGAGGTTGGACGTGCGCGAATAGAAGAGCTTGTCCTCGGCTGTGACGCCGCGCTTCTTGTCCTGGACCAGGATCTGGAGGAACGCGTCGAAGAACAGGTCGACGAGCGTTCGCTTGATGCGTCCGGTGACGACCTCCTGCTCCCAGTACTCCCTCTTCTCCGCCGTTGGCTCAAAGACGTCCTCCCAGCACTCCTTGAACGCCTGCTCGTTCTCGCGGTTGAAGAAGTAGTTCTTGAGGAGCTCCGCCGTCGTCAGGCGCACCCCGAGCGAGTTGATGGTGTCGAATATCTGCTGTTCGTCCTCGCCCTCGGTGAGATCGATGCAGACGAACTGGACGTTCGACTTGATCGTGTTCCTGTCGATCTTCTCCGGGTCGATGCTCTTGAGGAAGTAGTTGTATGCGCGGACGATGGCCGAGGAGCCCTCGAGGGGCTCGCAGCCCGTGGCGTTGACGACCTTCTCGAAATCCTGACGGTCGTACTTGCCGTGCCTCAAGGCGACTTCGCCGGTCTCAAGAACGAAGTCCCGCTCGAACAGCCTGCCGGCGTCGATTCTCGCGCAGAGCGCCTTGAAGAAGATGACCATGGTCGTGAGGCGCTGCTGGCCGTCGATGACGGTGCGGACCTCGGACACCTCGGACCATGTGTTGCCGGAGGAGGCCTGCTTCAGGATGATGGAGCCCAGGAAATAGGGTCGCTTGGAGGCCGTGACAAACTCCATGTCTCCGAGGAAGCGCTCCCATTGCTCTTCTTCCCAGACGTACGCCCTTTGGTAGAAGGGTATTTCAAGCAGGCGCGATCCGTTGAACACACCGCTTATCGTAGATTTTCCTGCATCCATTCTTAAAGACCTATCCATCCTTCGCAGTTATTACTGGCGAGGTCAATTTAATCTATACGCTGCTTGACTCTTGAATACTCCAGGCCCTTGTCGTCTTCTCCCAGAAGGTGCTCGAAGATGACGCACAGGTCCTCCTCATCGAGGCAGCCACGGTCGTTGGCGTCGGGCATCGTCTGCCCCTTCTCCTTCAAGCGGTCGTAGATCACGGCGTCGAGGGATAGCTCCCTACCGTCGCGTGTGAACTTCTCGCGCATGAATTTGGCGCTGGTCGCTTGGCTCCAATCGCGTACCGCGTGCTCGAGCGGGCCGCTTCCTCTCGATATGGCGACATCCCAATGCTTGCAGTTAAGCAGAAGGAGTCGGTTCATGCACTCGGTGCCAGAAAAATCGAGTCTTGCAAACGGCGGTAAGAGAAGTCTATCAGAAAAAACCGTAGCATACTCGCTGCTTAACGGCATATATGCGAGATGGAAATCATACGAGTCGTCCTCGGGCCCAATGATGAATATGGGCATCGACGTCGTGACGAATCCCGAGCCGATGGGCGCTTCGAGAATGCAGAATCGCTTTTCAAGAAACGCTTCGTAGATGCGGTTGGCAGGAACGGAACCGTCTTCGGAAAAAAGCAGAGTTGCGGAGACCGAAAGCTCGGCAAGAGCCTTATGGTCGCCGTTCCAGCCAGACCAATCTAGCAGCGCCTTCTCTTCTTCTGTCAAAACGACGTCTTCCAGAAGCATGGAGGAACCTTCTCGCGCTCCGTTCCTATCGGCAAGCATCGTCGCAGGATGGCGCACTATGAGGTTTGAGGCCAATTTGCAGACTGCCTGCCGTCCCCGTCGAAAGGCATCGCCTTCGAGCGCCGCATCCTTGCAGCATTGCAAAAGACGTGAGTAGGAAACGGAAATCTGGCTTTCACTCTCAGACAGCTTTGTCTCGATAAGGTTCTGCGCGTAGTACTTATCGTCGCTATCGGCCTCTATATCGGAGTACTTGACTTCATACAGATCGCGTTTGCTGCATACGTCTTCGACCTTCGTACGGTAAAAAACACCGCTGTTTTTGTTGTAAGCATGAAGCTGCCCGGAGGAATCCGCGAAATGGCGCAGGTAGAACCGCGGCACCCAGTGCTGCTTTCGCGTCATCTTTCCGGGCAGCTTCGACATCCTAAGCCTTCACCGCCTCGTATTGGTAGGTCGTGCGCACGTTGTAGTGGAAGTCATCTCCAAGCTCCAACGCCTCGAAGTGCTTCTCGGCGCAGCCGATCTTGATCTTCTCCGCATCGCGCAGGGCGGGCTCGCCGTTCTTGCCGCCCTTGGTCTCGGTCACGAAGTACACGCGGCGCTCGCCGTCGGTCTCCTCGACATACGCCCAATCGGGGTTGTAGCTGCCGAGCGGCGTGTCGATTTTGAACGCCGAAGGGAGCTTCGCGAACACGAGCACCTCCTCCTGCTTGTCGAGAGCCTCGGCAAAGGAGCGCTCGACCCCCGCCGAGTCGTAGACCACGTAGTTGTACAGGCTCTTGCCCGCCGCATCCGGCTTCCATGCGTTCTGCCCGAGGTAGGCAGTGTAGTCGTCGAGTTCGAGGTCGCGCATGGTGTACCACTCGTCCTCGGGAAGGCGCACGTACTTGATACCCTGGGCGATGAGGTCGTTCTTCACGCGGTTGATTTTGTCACCTACCTGCGCGAGGAAGGTCGCGGGGTCGATCTCGAACTCGTCGAAGCGGCTGCAGCCCTCGAGGATCGCCTTGATGGTGCCGCGGGTGAGCCCGACGGCGTCTTGTAACTCGGCGATCGGGTCGGGAAGATCGTATTTCACCTTTCCCGAAACGGATACTACGGAGGTGCCCGTGCCCTCGGCGCTCACGCCCGCGTCGTCGATGCCCAGCGAGGCGCGCTCGCTCGTCACCTGGGGCGGGCGCACGGCGAGCATGCCGTCGACCGCCTCGATGGAACGCTCGATGAGTTTGCCGGAGTCGACCTCGACCTGGAAGCGCGTGCGCTGGCGGATGCGGTCCCACAGGGCCTGGAACGCCGGGTCAAGCGTGACGTCCTTCTGCAGCTCGACCGAGACCTCCTTGGCCTTGTCGCGGATTTGGACCCTCTGGGACTTGTGGATGATGATCGCCTCGACCTGCTCCTTTGCCGGCTCGAGCTCGGCGGGAAGCTCGACCTTGCCCTCCTCGGCCGCTGCCTTCAGCACGGGCGTAACCGCGCCCTTGCCGTCGACCATGCCAGTCGCGACGAGATGGTCGAAGACCTGCTTCGACTTCTCGTAGCCAAGGCGCTCCTCGACGCCCTCGGGGGTCTTGACCGTGACCTTCGTGAAGCTCTCCGGGGTGATGACGCCGAACTTGAAATCCTCCGCCTCGAGCTCCTTCTGAAGGCCGTTGGCGAAATCGTCGTAGCTCTCGTTGGCGATGACGGTGAGCACGTTCGCCTCGGGGTCGTATAGGCGCTCGCCGTCCTGGTTGACGCACAGGCGCAGGCCGCGGCCGATCTTCTGGCGCTTTGTCAGGTTGTCTTTGGTCTCGACGAGCGTGCAGATCTGGAACACGTTGGGGTTGTCCCAACCCTCCTTGAGCGCGGAGTGGCTGAAGACGAACGAGACGTCCTTGTCGGTGTCCTTGCCGTCCGGGAAGGAGATGAGCGTCTCCTTCTTCTGCATGATGAGCTCGAAGGCCCCGGCGTCGTCAGCGGTGCCGGCGGCTCCCTTGGAGTCCTTGAACTTGCCCTTCTTGTCCTTGGCGAAATAGCCCTGGTGCACGGCGTGGGGGTCACGCACCAGCGGGGCGCCGACGGCCTCGTAGCATTCGAGCCAGGTACCCTTGCCGACGCCTGCCGCTTTGGCGACACGCCTGGGCGCCTTCGAGTTCAACGCCCCGGCGTATTCCTCCTCGAACATCTGGGCGTACAGGCCGCCGTGGACCTCGGGCTCGTAGACGCGGTAGCGGTCGACGCGGTCGATGAAGAATAGCGAGAGCACCTTCACGCCGCGCGGCCACAGCTCGAACTGGCGGGCCAGGTGGTCCTCGATGGTGCGGCGGATCTGCGCGCGCTTGACGACCTCCTCGTTGACGTCGCCCAGCGCCTCGCCGACTTCGAGCACCTCGCCGTTCTGGAATTCTATGAACTCGTCGCCCTCGGCGGCGCCGATGTTGTCGACGACCCAGCCGTTCTCGTAGTCGCTGTTCTCGCCGCTCTTCTGGTAGAGGTCGTTGCCGGTCTTCACGGTGACGGCCTTGCGCTTCTGCGTGCCGTCGGCCTGGCGCACGTCGATGGACACCTTGGCGGAGAACGGATTCGACTTGACGGACTCGAGCCTCACGTACGCACCGTTGAGGTTCGCCTCGGCCTTGATCGAGTCGACGCAGATGCCCTTCACCAGGTGGCGCTCGAAGGCGTCGACTGGTGTGAGGCGGTAGATCATGTTGTAGGCCTGCTTGTGCGTTGCCGAGTAGCGCAGCACAAACAGCGGGCTCAGGCTCTTGATGGCCGCCTTTGCCTGCTTGGTGTTGTCTACGCTCTGCGGCTCGTCGATGATGACGACCGGCTTGCAGGCGCTCACGAGCTCGCGCGGGCTGAAGCCGCCGGTGAGCTTTTCGCTGGGCCTGTGGAATAGGTTGCCTTCCTTCGCGGTGCCGTCCTTCTCGAGGCCCTTGTTGAACGCGTCGATGTTGATGACCATGACCTGGATGGAGCTCGACGTGGCGAAGTTGCCCACCGGCCCCATGTCCTTCGAGTCGTACACGAAGTAGTCGAGTGGCGTGCGGTCGTAAAGCGTCTCGAAGTGCTTGCGGGTGGTCTGGAAGCTCTTGAGGACGCCCTCGCGGATGGCCACGCTCGGCACGACGATGACGAACTTGGTGATGCCGTAGCGGCGGTTCAGCTCGTAGATGGAGCGGATGTACACGTAGGTCTTGCCGGTGCCCGTCTCCATCTCGACGGTGAAGTCGCGAAGGCGTCCGTCGGTGAGGACGTCGGTCGCCGGGAGGCAGCCCTCCTCCTGCACGGCGTGCAGGTTGTCGAGAAGCTGGCCCGGCGCAACGCGGAGTTCGTTGCCGTGGCCAACCATGAGCTCGCCAATCGCCGTCTGGCCCTTGCGACCGGAATCGGCGGAGAAAACGCTGCTTGCGAACTGCTGGCCGCGGAAAAGGTCGCAGGTTGCTTCTATGGCCTCCAGCTGGTGCTGCTGGTCGGATGAGAACTTGAACTCGAGTGCAGCCATGCTAGACCGTCCTCAGTTCGATCTCGCAACCCATGCGCTCGCCGGCGTGCTTGAAGATCTGCACGGCGTTGAGCTTGAGGGTGTCGTCGAGGATGGAATCAAGGATGAGCACGCGTCTGGGTTCCATGTCGGCGATGGCCTCGAGCGCCTCGATGGTGAGGCCTCGGGACATACAGCAGACGAGCTCGTCGCAAGCGACGGACCAGATGGGATAGCCAGCGGCGTCGGATTTTTCAACGGGCAGCGTGAGCTCGAGGCCCCATTTAAGCATCATCTCGAAAACGATATCGAGTTCAGAACGATCGGACTTCACTACGTCGAGTACGAGTTGAGCGGGTTCCGGCTTCTCAATTCCGGAGTCGTCAAGCTCGAAGACGCGGAAACCGATATCGGGGAGGCGTTTGGGTTCTTCGCCAAGTTCGAGCTGACGATTGGATTCGACGAGCTCGGCTTTGATGGCGTTGCCAGTTAGGCGCAAACGCTCTTCTGCCAGATTGGTAAGCGCAGGGTCAAGCTGCCTGCCCTTTAGATAGGTGATGGCATTCTTAGTTATCTTTTTATTTGTACCCTTTGCCGTGCGAAGATTGTCTTCAAGGTTCTCCGGAAGCTGGACCATGATCCATTTTGCGCAAAAGTCCCCAATATTAAATCGCTCAACTGCCTCGGCGGTAGTGCCGGAGCCAGAGAAGAAATCGAGAACAATGTCTTCATTCTGAATCCCAAAGGCACTCATCAGGCGCTGAAGAACCCTATCATCTTTAGGATTGCTAAACACCTTGCTACCGAACAGGGTTTCGAGCCTTTTCGATGCGGCTCGGCCATCTTGGTATAGCATCGAAGTCAAGCTTTGGAGCTCGGTGCTCTTTAGATAGGTCTTATTGTTTGGGGCTGTGGTTTCATCGTCGCCAAAATGAACGAGCCCTTCCGATACCCTTCGCTCCATTTCGTCTTTGGGATATCGCCAACCGGTCGAAGGCATTTTGCATACTCTATTCGTAATCGGATGCACGACATCGTAAACATACTGTCCGTCATTTGGGCCTGATATATCAGAGGGGAAATAAACGCCCCTTTCGTCCATCCAGGAATAGTGCTTGCTGCCAAATATGGGATTTGATGGCGGGAATTGCTTGTACCAATCGAGAGCGGCTTTGTGAATTGCCTTCCAGTCGTCCCCATGCTTTTCGCGAAGCTTATCGAACGCGGAGTAGATTTCCTCCAAGCCCTCTTTGCGCTCGGTCCACTCGCCAGAATTTACCCCTTTGTCCTTCACGTAAACCAGCATGTACTCATGCTGCATGGAAATGTACGCTTGGTCGTTTTTGCTGCTATTCTTCCACACGATCTCGCCAGCGAAGTTTTGCTCGCCAAACACCTCATTGAGCAGGGACTGAAGGTTCGTTCTCTCGTTTTCATCGATGCTGGCGACGAGTATTCCGTCAGGCCTAAGAAGCTCACGAGCTAGCTTAAGGCGGGGATAGATCATTGAGCACCAATTAGCGTGAAAGCGCCCGTCCGACTTGGAGTTCGATTGTCCGGTCAGTCCGGCTTGCTCGCGGTAATCGGCGATGGTTTGGCCAAAAGAGTCCTTGTACACGAAATCGCCGCCCGTATTGTAAGGTGGGTCGATATAGATCATTTTGACCTTGCCGTGGTAGCCGCGCTGCAGGAGTTTCAGCACTTCGAGGTTGTCGCCCTCGATGTAGATGTTATCGGAGTCGAAGGAGCCGTCCTTGCCATCGCGGCCGCGGCTCTTCTCGGGGCGCGGGCGAAGCGTGGCGGTGCTCGCGGTCTGCGACTGGCGGATGGCATCGGTCTTGCCTGGCCACGTAAACGCATAGCGCTCCTGGCCCTCGTCGATATTGTCGCCGAGTTCGAGCCTAAGTTTATCGAAGTCGATTCCGCTCTCGGAGAACACCTCGGGCATTAATTCCTTGAGCTTGCTCAGACGATCATCAACAAGGCTCTCCGATTCAAGATTCATCTTCTGTATCTCGCTCACGAGGTCTCCTCCTAAGAAAATTGCGATTTAATCAATTGGACGACATAGGGCATGGCGGCAATAAAAACGTCGGTGCCCTTGTCGGCAAGCCAGCTCTGGAGTTTGCTAAGCTTGCTGTCCCGTTTACTTTTGTCTTTCGTGTTGAGATCGCCGATCATTCCTTTGAGCAGCGTCTTGTCATCATCAGAAAGCGTCGTCTCCGGCAATTTATCAATTTGCTCAAAGGCCGTCTCAACCGTGACCTGTACGTTGCTCGTGGCGGATGCCGTGAGGCTGACGCTAGCGCCCTGCGCTTCGGCGATTTTCAGCTTACGGAGCTCCTCATCACGGAAATGCTTCAGTTTGTCGATACGTAGTTGCGTCTGTTCATCGTTGAAATCATTGCGATTGGAAGACCCATAGGAATAGGAGGCTAGTCCGTCCGTGTAGGAGTCGTAGCCCCTCGCGTTTGCGTAGACGTAGTCGATTGAGTCGTATACGGCTTTGAGCTCGTCGTCTTTCACGCCCTCTTCAAGAGCTTGCTCCAGCCTCCTGATATGCTGCGTTATAGTTGCGCAGAATGCGGCACCGAACGCTTTGTCGTCTGAGTCTTCCCGCTTTAGGCGCAGCTTCTGGAGAATCATCCCTAGGTCGCTTTTCGAGTAGCGAAATGAGCTTGAGGAATTGATATATTGTAAAGCCTCGGGGTTAGTGTAGTCGAGGTCGAAGACCTGCATGATTTCACGGCAGAGCGCATCAACATCCT
The DNA here is from genome assembly GCA_937937585.1 of uncultured Coriobacteriaceae bacterium. Lineage (GTDB taxonomy): Bacteria > Actinomycetota > Coriobacteriia > Coriobacteriales > Eggerthellaceae > UMGS1502. The sequence goes on along the minus strand of CALDCB010000011.1, from coordinate 5,653 downwards.
CATCTGCAGCACCACTCAAAAGGCGCGCCGCTCGCAAAATATACTCATCTAGAACGGCCATTGCAGATCTCCTTTATCTCATCGGCGACCGCCCTCAGGCGTCGCTCCTCTTCCTTCATTTCCATCCTCAGCTTCGCGGACTCGTTGAGCGTTATGTCCTTCGACCGCCGCTGCTCCTTCAGCCGCTTGACGGAGGCTCCCATCTCATCGTAGCGCGACGTGAGGGCGATCAGCTTTTCCCGGTCTCGAGCGGGGCATACGGGGTAGAACCCCAGGCCGCCGATCGCGCGGGACAGCGCTACGGTGCGCGACAGGTCGACCAGGTACTCCCAGAGGTCGCCCTGCGAGAGCCGCCCGAATGCCAGCGCGCCTAGGAAGTCCGCATATTCTGAACGGCCAGGATCGAACGCGCCCGTCGACTCGATTCGGTTGACGACCGTCGCGCCCTGCTCGGCCTGGCTCCTCCGCGTGAGGGCGACCGATATGCACGCGCAGCCGCCCGCCTCGACCAGGAGCACCGTCGGGTTCGGGAAGCACTTGTGCACGAGCTCCGCCACTTCGGCCACCGCCATGGTCCCGGCTGTCATCTCGCAACGAAGGAAGACGACGCTCTGCACGTTGCGCTCGTCGTCCTCGTACGGCGGGATGCGCGTTGTGGACTTCTGGACCGTGGCGAAGTGCTCGAGGCGCGCGACCTTGTCGAGCCTTTTCTGCTCGGTCTTGGTGAGCATGGCCTGCTTGACGAGCACCGTCTTGGGAATGCGGCGGCATCCCGCGAGCGCCGCTTCGGGTAGGCGCAGGATTCCGTTCCAGTCGACGCCGCTCATCGCAGCACCGCGAAACATGCCAACGAGTAGTCGTTGAAGCCCATGACGGTGCCGCTGCCGACCTCTCCCAGGCTGAACAGGCTCTCGATGCCTTTGTCCTGCTGCGTTCCGGTGATGGCCGAAACGACATCGTCAAGCAGGTCGGTGTAGGCGTCCATCCTCGTCCCGTCGCGAGTCTCGCGGTTGAACTCGCGGCACAGCTCGGCGATGGGCTCGGGATGCCCAGAGCAGACGGCGCGCATGATGTCGAGCGCCGGCTTGGGCTGGGTGTGCTTCGTCATGACCTCGCCGTCGGCCGACACGTACACCACGTAGTACGGGAAGACGGGGTTCGTGTCCCTGGGATCGTTGCCCTCGTCGTTCTGCTTGAGGCAGAAGACCACGCCTGGCTTCACGTCGCTGCGAAGCTCGTCGGGGATGGGGGCCACGGCGTGCAGTCCCGCCGGCGAGTTCTCCAACGCGCCGGGATGCTCCTTGGCGTAGCGCTGGAGCTCCACGCGGAAGTCGTCGAAGGCGAAATCCGTGATCGAGATGCCGCCCGAGATGTCCTCGAGGTCGAGTACCTCGCTCTTGAGCTGCTGGAGCTGCCGGCGACGGTACTTGAGGTCGTTCATCTCTCCATTGCCCTTGGCCTCCAGCACGTTCTCCTCGCCGGTGGCCGACGCGTCGAGCAGCGCCATGCGCCCCTTCACGCGGCCCTCGAGCTGGATGTACTCGTCGAGCGCGATGTCCGGCCAGAAGTCGACCAGCTGGATCTGGGGGTTCTTCGATCCCAGGCGGTCGATGCGGCCGAAGCGCTGGATGATACGCACGGGGTTCCAGTGGATGTCGTAGTTCACCAGGCAGTCGCAGTCCTGCAGGTTCTGGCCCTCGGAGATGCAGTCCGTCGCGAAGACAACGTCGATCTCGCCGAGCTCCCGCTGGCTCTCCGGCAGCTCCTTTGAGACGGGAGAGAACCTCGCGAGGATGTTCTCGAAGGTGGTCCTGGGAAGCTTCAGCGAGTAGGTCCGGTTGGAGCTGCCCGCCACCTCGGCGCACTCGATTCCGAGCTCACGCTTCAGCCAGGGCGCCAGCTGCTCGAAAAGGTACGCCGTCGTGTCGGCGAACGCGCTGAACACCAGCACCTTGCGGTTGCCGGGGTTGTACGGCTCGCTGACCTTGCCCGCGATGAAGTCGCGCAGCTTCACGAGCTTGGCGTCGCGCTCGGGCGTCACCGCGTCGGCATAGGTTAGCAGGGCCCGGAGCACCTGGATGTCGAAGTCGAGGTCCTGGCCCAGGCGCAGGGCGTCGACGTCTCGCAGGTCGACTCGCACCTTGCCGCCGGCCTCGAACTCCTCGGCATCGTCGTCGTCGAACCCGTCCTCGAGGCCCTCGGTGCCGTAGGCGACCCCCGACGCGTCGGCGTCGAGCCTCGCGCGCAGGTCGACGCAGCCGTCGAGGATTCGTCGCAGCGTGATGCGGAAGCTGTTCACGGAGGACTCCATGCGCTTGAGGACGTTGACGCGCATGAGGTTGGCCACCGCCGTCGTGCGGTGGACCTGGCTCTCGAAGTCCTTGCCCCACGTGTCCCCGTAGCGGTCCTCGTATTTGCGGCGCTGGTCGGCGCGCACGTAGGAGAGCACCTGGTACTGGGCGAACGTGAGCTGGGCGATCATGTCGTTGAGCACGGCGATCGGCGGCAGCTCGCCTTTCAGGTCGATGGGCGTCTGAAACGACAGGGGCGGCCGGCGCGCCGGGAAGGTACCGCTCGCGGCGCCGTAGTACTTCGTGATGTGCTTGCGGCTGCGCGCGATGGTCAGCACGTCGAGCAGCTTGAAGTAGTCGGCGTTCACCGCGTTCACGAAGCTCTCGGTCGTGCGCTCGGCGTCGGAGAGCTTGCTCCACTCGTTGAACCTCTGCTGGGCGACGCGCGTCACGTGGGTGATCGAGGGGATGCCATCGGTGTCGGCGAGGTACGCGTCGTCTCCCTCGGTGATGAGCTCGATCTGGTTTCGCAGGTCGAGCAGGCGGTTGTTCACCGGGGTGGCAGAGAGCATGAGCACCTTCGTGCGCTGGCCCGACTTGATGACGTCCTCGATGAGGCGCGTGTAGCGGTCGGTCTTGTCCGCGTCGGTGCTCTTGTTCCTGAAGTTGTGGCTCTCGTCGATGACGAGGAGGTCGAAGTGGCCCCAGCGCAGGTGCTCGAGGTCCACCTCGCCGCTCATGCCGTGGTAGCGCGACAGGTCGGTGTGGTTGAGCACCGTGTAGCTGAAGCGGTCGTCGGCCAGCGGGTTGCGGTCGTCGTTGTCCTGCGTCCACAGGGTCCAGTTGTCCCGCAGGCGCTTCGGGCACAGCACGAGGATGCGGTCGTTGCGCTCCTGGTAGTACTTCATGACGGCGAGCGCCTCGTAGGTCTTGCCCAGGCCCACCGAGTCGGCGATGATGCAGCCCTTGTACTTCTCCAGCTTGCGGATGGCGCCCACGACGGCGTCCTTCTGGAAGTCGTAGAGCTTGTTCCAGACCACGGACTCCTCGAACTTGAGGCCGGGGCGGATACCGTTGTCCTCGTCGTCCTCCATGAAGTCGCGGAACAGGTGGTACAGGGTCAGGAAATAGATGAACTCGGGCGGGTTCTCGCGGTAGAGCGTCTCGACCTGGGCGGCCACCTGCGCGGTGACCTCCTCGACCATGGCGGGGTTGTCCCAGACCGACTCGAACATCATCTTGAGGCCGACGGCCTCGGTCGCGTTCTCGAAATGGCTCACGCAGGTCACGGTTCCCGGACGGCGCTCGTAGCCGAGGCCCTCCTGCGTGAAGTTCGCGGCGGCGCCCATGAAGGCGTGGTCGTCGCCGGATGGGTTCTCCACCACGTAGGTGCCGCCCGGCTGAATGGCGCCGGACGTCTTGGCGGACTTGAAGACGCCCTTCTCGCGGATCCACTCGGCGCATTCGCGGGCGAGCGCGCGCTGGTTGAGGTTGTTGCGCAGCGTGAGCTCGAGCCCCGAGCCGCCGACGCCGACCTCGCGCGCGCGGCGGGCTACCTCGAACTCGCGCGGCTCCTTCGAGTCGGCCATGCGCTTGATGAAGGTGGGCTCGCTGAACAGGAAGCGCACCTCGTCGACCTTGGAGAGCTCCTCTTTGAGCTCCCCGTAGGCGAACACGGTGAAATACGAGCTGATTATCGACAGCTTCGCGCCGTCGTCGATGGATTCGCCGAGGGCGTCTCCCAGGCGCTCCGCGCCGACGTTGCTTAGCGACTTCACGCCTCTATGCCCCCTTCTTCGCGAGCTCTTCGATCATGCAGGTGCGCACGAATGCCGAGAAGCTCATGCCCCGCAGGGCCGCCTCCTCCTTCGCCGCGTCGCGCAGGGCGTCTGGGATGCGCAGGGTCACGGAGACCTGTTCGCCGTTCACCAGGAAGCTCCTGATCTCGGTCTCGTCGGGGTTGCTCTTGATGAGCTCCTTGTAGCTGTCGGGCATCTGCGCTCCCATCGCTCGAAATGCAATACAAATGCGTTTGCAACATTATAACGCGGCGGCACGGGGCGGCACTGGGAATGGAGGGACATCGGCTTTCCAGCCTCGATGCGAAGGCGTGCGGCAGACTAAGCCTCCGATCGGAGTCATGAAGCAGCTTCCGACTCGTCGCTATTCGCGGGGTTTGGCCTTGGCCCGCTCTTCGGCGTAGAGGGCCTCGTTCTGCGCCTCCAGGATGCGCATGGCGTCGCAGATACGATCTGCACACCTCTCGCTTATCGACCTCAGGGCTAGGATCCCCTCGACGTCGAGCGGGTCCAGTTGGTCGGCGTGCGCCAGGGACTCGAGCAGCTGGTCAAGGCCCCTCGCCAGCCTCCCGGCATCGCACACGGCATCGATGAGCTCGATGCGCTCCAACTTCTCTTCGTAGCCCAGCATCGCCTTACCTCTTTCTCTCAACGGACGTGTCGCGCAGCACCGTAGCCGTTCCGCATGGAGGGCCACCTCGCCGCCAGCGGTCCCGTGCGCATATCGGCCGCAAGCGGTGCGGGAAACGCCGTCCCGTTTCGGACCGAAGCGTCGCGACTCGGGAGCCCGCCTCCGTCCTCGCCGCGACGTCGCCGACAATTCCCTTGAGCGTCCCTGCAACCGTCGACAGACCGCATCCCATACCCGCAAAGCCTCGGCGCCCATGCCCGATTCCATGCCGCACGTCTGCGCCCCTCCGACCCGAAACCCGCCCCGGCGCTCCTTGGACGCGCAGGGTCGCACGCCGGCAGGCGGCCCGCAAGGGCCGCGACACTTTTTCGGGTTCTTCGCCCCATGCGCTGCGCGCGCGAACAACGCGAAAAACTGACGTCGGGATACTTCTATTTCCACGCCCGACTTCGCTTCCTCCCTTGCCGGCACGCCCGCGCTGCATGCGACTCACGCGACGCAAGGCACGCCACAGGGGCGGGCCTCAGAGTCTAAGGAGCAAGACATGAACGACATGAAGGAAAAGGCGATGGGCGCGGTCAAGGCCTTCCTTGAGCGCAAGGGCTACGAGATCGTCGACGAGGCCTGGCAGGGGCCCGAGGGCATCGGCGGGATCGACCTCGTGGCGGTTGACGAGAACGGGACCCTGGTGTTCGTCGACGCCACGGTCCGGATCGGGACGGACGGCTTCCCTGAGGCCCACAGGGCGCGCGGGCTGCGCGAGGCGCTGGCGGCGACGTGGCTCGCCGGCAACGGCGACGACTACGCCGACACCCCGGTCCGCTTCGACGAGGTGGCGATGATGGTCGTCAAGGAGAACCGAGCGCTCCTGCGCCACCACATCAACGCTTGGGGTTCATGTGTCTAAGACGTTTGCCATTTGCGCAAACACG
>CALDCB010000010.1 GCA_937937585.1 uncultured Coriobacteriaceae bacterium | reverse complement strand
TGGGGGGGGGGGGGGAATGTTCGGCGTATTGCTTTCCGAACGGTTCGAATCTTACAACTATTCGATTCGTTTTGTTCGTTTTATTGCCTAGGAAATAGTCTAAGTTTGACAAAGATCAAAGAAACTGTATACGCTTACAGAATACGCGTTTGTTTTGTACGGTTTAAAAGCGCGTTTAGAGCGCGCGTTGTTTGTGCGAAGGGCGGGATAAAGCGGCAAAGCGCAAAGAAAAGCGGGTTAGGAATACGCATCAGAACGCAGAAAAGCGGCGCAGGGGTTGTTTGCTCGTCTGTTGTATTCCTTTATATATCTTTTAACCCCCCTTTCTATAAACCCTCAATACGCGTATATACATACGTATATAGAGACTTTTGAAAACGGCGCCCGCAATAGGAAATAAAGGAATACGACCGCCGCCGGGGTTCGCTGCCCGACTCGGAGCAGCGCCCGGCGCCGTTGGCTCGTTGGCGCGGCTACCGGCGCCTGGCGTCTATCTCATTTCCCCACGATCAATCGGACCTCGAACCCGCCGCGCGCGCCGTCAGCCCCCTCGAATCCGACGGCCGCCGATCATCGAACGCGCGGCGCGGCGGCCCTATCGGGTCGGCGTTTCTTGAAATCGTTTCTTGAAATCGTTTTTGACCCCCGGGGGCCCCATTTTTGGATCGTCGACAGAGGGGGTACCCCACCGACCGACGGCCACAAAAATTTTTCATTTTTCACTTTTTAAGGGTTTTCCCTAGTGTCACACTGACTCTGCTTTCGATTTAATTCCCCACATGAACGCGATCGAAAAAAACGCTATCGGTCGTCGCATCGGGGAAGGCCACCCACGAGCGAAGTACACCGAATCCACCGTCCTCGGGATCATTGCCCTGGCACAGCAGGGCATCACTCTCAAGGCGATTGCGAAAACGCTTGACATGCCGTACCCGACCGTAAGGTCAATCGTCTCCGGCCGAACACGGCAGCAGACACCTGACCCCGAGAGGTAACGACGACATGGGACGAAAAGACAGCTTGAAGCCCCTGCGCCAAGGCATCCGGAGCGAACTCGTACAGCGTGTCGCTGAACGATGCGATCCGGTTCCCAAGGCCGCAGGACGGATGACGGAGGAGATCGCTCAACACGTTCTCCGATGGATTGCCGAAGGCGGCTCGGTAACGAGCTTTGCGATGCGATGCGGGTTGCGCCGTCAGACCATCGCGGCGTACCTGAAAGCCAACCACCCCGACGAACTCGCGGCGGCCAAGGCTGAAGGGTACGACGCTCTTGCGGACGACTTGCTCTCTATCGCCTCAACGCCCGTCGAGATGGTGGAAACCATCGAGACGACGGACGCACGAGGCGGCGTCACCACGACGGTCAAGCGGGGTGACAGCGTTCTTGCCCGGCAGCTCACGGTGAAAACCGCGCTCTCCATGCTCGAACGTCTGGCGCCTGAGAAGTACGGCAGCCGCACCACGGTAGACGTCAACGTCTCTATGGCGCAGCAAATAGCGGCAGCACGAAGCCGCGTGCGTGAGATGGGTGAAGCCGAGGTCGCGAGACCGACGCCCGCCCTTCCTCAGCCTGAGGTCGAGGACTTGTTCTGACTCCTCATCAGGTGATTCAACAAAGGCTGTGGCACGCACGAATTTCGTGGCCCGATTTGCCCGACGGGTTTGGAATAGTAGTGAAACGCAAGTAGCCGAAAAGCGATGAAAAGCCCAATACGCCAAAGCAAAGTAGACGAAACCCCGGCCCTGACGGCTCCTGACTATTTCCGGTTGGGGGAAGTAGAAAGAGCGAGCGCTCCCCGGTAAGCTCGTAAAAAACCGGGGGCCAATTCCTTTTGTCTGGGCGTTCGCCCGCAGAGCGCCTAGACAAAAGGAATTCCCGCGAGTAACGCAAGCTGTCGCCGCGCCAAAGTGGGGTTAATTCCTTTCGAATGTTGTTGAGGTAGCTCAATGGCAGAGCAGCGGACTCATAAGCCGCCGACTTGGGTTCGATTCCCTGCCTCAATACCGGGGGTGTAGCCAAGTTGGTAAGGCATCGGATTTTGATTCCGTTTATCGGTGGTTCGAATCCATCCGCCCCTGCCAAAGAATCCGTCCTGTGAAACTGAGGGACGTTAAAGATGGAAGCACCTATTTTCCAGTTTCTGGTATAAGAAACGGCGTTCAGTTCAAAGGGATACTGCAAATACACCAGGTAGCTCCTGGTATGCGGGAAGAGATAGAACCAGTAACCGACGTGGGTTGACAGGTTTAAAAACTTAGTAGGCTTGATATACCTACACGCAGCCATAAGTTAGTCTGTTTTGAGGTTGCACCTATTGTCTAGCGGTGTTAGTAGGAAAGTCGCCGGTTCGAACCCGGATGACGGCGCCAGTAACGAAACAACACCCGCCACGCTGAGCTTCTGGTATTGCGCCCCGGGATTGCGGGGAAAGCTCACCGGATGATGCGCAACCGGGCGGGTTATCCTATACCGAAGCTTTGCTCGGCTGCGGTCTCCTTGCCCCACCCCGAGCGCAGACGGGGTGGGGTTTCCCGTTACCTGGCAATTACCGGAGTTGTCGCTTTGAACGACTCGATAGCAGCCGCGGCGCTTTCCTGCGAGATCGCGCGCTGCTTGACCTTACCCAGGAGATATTTGGGGAACTTGCCCTCAACGTAAGTCCGCAACCAGGCGCGGAATACCGGAAGCGAGCTTTCCGGATAGACGTAGACCTTCTGGGGGTTCGACAGAGCTTGGCGGTAGTATTCCGGGTAGTTGTGAAGGAACTGCTGGCGCTTACCGAACTTCTCGTCGTACCCCTCCTTCACCCATAGCTTTGACCACAGCATACCGACGGAGATATCCGGGATCACCTTATCCGTGATGATGAGCCCGGCCCGAATCAGCGGAACGATGATCGGAGCAATTTCAGAAAACACGCAGTAGTAGCCAACGGGCACGGCATTTTCAACCATGTCTACCCGATCAGCCCAATACCGCCAGTTGTTGAGGAATTTCGCTTCTGGCGAGTAACCTACCCCCTCATACACGAAGCGACGGAAGGACAGCTTGGCAAGCTTCCGGAACGCTCGGATAGCAGCGTCGGTAGGTGATGCCGCGTCAAAGGCGTAATACTCCAAAAGCGCCATACAGACGGGCTCGGTGTACGCGTTGGTAGGAACGCCGTTAACCTCACAGCGGATGAAAAGGTTTGGCTCTGTATACCCCGATTCCTTGAGCTTCTGATCGATGAGTTTTCCTCGGGGTTTGAGTCGATTCTCTGCCCAATTTGCAGAAAGAGCGTTCAGCACTGGACGCGTGATACCACACATCTTGGCAAGGCCCGCCTCCGAAAGATACGGCGTTCCGTTCTCAAGAACGCCCATTACGATTCCATCGTATTCAATCTGCTTTTCTACATGGAAAAGACTGACTTCGGTACCTGTAGCTATTTTGGCGATTTCTGCGTCTAAGTCTTTGATATTCATGACTTTACCCCCTGTAGCCAAATCCATCTTTTTCTCAGTCATAAGTCCTCCTGAATGAGCCAGCCTAGCTCTTCATCGCATGAACGACGATCGTTGCAACAAATGTCACTAGCGCGAACAGGTTAAAGATATTCCCCATAACCTCCGCATTTTGCTTCTTGGAATCGCGGGCGGCTAATGCGAACATCCCCGCGCCTATAAACCCCCAAGCCATAGGGCCAATGATCCAAGCGAGAAGCATCATCCCTGCTCCTACGGCGGCGGCAATCAGCATTATCTTAAAGTCGTCCATTCTTCCCCTCCTCAGATATCCCACCGCGCCAGCCCGCACACCGTCGCGAGCACTCGGACACACGGTATCCGGCCCCCGTCAGCGTCCATTAGATCATTATCCCCGCCGTAGCGTCGTACAACAGGCAGCCGCGAGATCGGTGCCATAGCAAGCACCAGCTCCTCGTAGATCGGGGCGTAGCCCGTCGGCTGCAGCGTGAGGTACAGGATATCTCCCACCCGCACGTCAGGTTCCATTGCCATCCCCCGCTTGACCTCCGTCGCTACGAGTAGTTCTGGAGTTTTCACTGGGAAAGGGGGGTTACTGACCCGTTTGGTGGCTTTCTCGACTGCTCCTATGGTATTAGCGACTCCGCCGTAGTCACCGGCGGCCATCGCGTCAAGAATTTGCTCTGCGGGGATAAACGGTACGGTTCCATCATTCCATAGCTCGGACATATCTTCTGGCTGAAGGGCCCGGCCTATCGGCCCGCTTAGAACGGCTTCTGATTCCAACGCTTCCGGAGAAACGCCAAAAACCTTGGCAAGGGCGCACATCGTCAGCCGTCGGATAGTCTTTGGCTCTCCTCTGAAAATGGCGAGCACAGTAGAAGGGGCGAGGTCGGCCCGCCGCGCCACCTCGTTGATAGAAAGTCCCATACGCTCGGCAAGCGTTCGGGTTACGTAGCTGATGGTTTTTATGTTCTGCATACGGCGTCCTCCTTCGCCTAGAAAGATAGCGGAAACGTTGGTGAAAAACCGAATATTTTAATAGGTGAAAACTGCTCTTCCATTCGGCGCACAAAATGTGCTATATTGCTTGCCGAATAGTCCTGTTGCTTTTGTTGTCTATGGAGGGGCAATGAAACAAATAGCTGAGATGACCGGCTCAGAGGTTGTCATTCTTTTCACCCGTTTCGGCTACAGTCTGAACAGCGTGGCCGATAAAGCGGGGTTGGCATGTTCAACCGTATGGGCCATGGCTAATGGCAGCAGTGCGCAGGAGCGTACCGCGGAAGCCTTGCGGTGCGCGTTTCGGCGAGAGGTTGAGCATCGGCGGAGCGAGCTCAAAGAGATGGAGGAATATCTGTGAATAAAGAAGACTTTATGTACATCCTCCCCCGAAAGGTGGTACAGGAGGACGACCGCTATTACGTTCTTCCGCATCCGCCGTTTTACAAGCAGCTGGCGGATGTCCGAATCCCGGTTAACCCGTGGAGGGACAATCCGTTTGCGGTATTCGCTACAGTCGTTTTAGTCGAAGAACGCCAGACGTTTGGCTGGTATACCCCGGAGGATTTACCCGCGTTTATCGCACACCTTCGACGCTGGGAATCCTTTGCCGCCGTTGATCCGTTGGTATTGGCTGATATGTCTAACGGGCGAATTGCTTGCCGGAAAAATGCGGAGCAAGTGCTTAAATGGGGGGAATCCGCGCACGGATTAGAAGCCGAGCTTGCGGGTATGCGCCAAAGAGAGAATGAACGCATTTATAGGTTTTAACGTAAAAATATTATGTCAAATTTAACCGTTAATTTAATTGAACTCGATTACCCCGTTTGTGCGGTAGCCGAAGGTAAAAAGAATCCTATTCTCCCTGATTGGCAGAATAATCCCTTAAAAAGAGAAGACGCTGAAAAAGGTTATGCCGTCGTTTTAAAAGACGGTAATCCCACCGCATACGATATTAAAAACTGCAGTGCCGGTATTATCTGCGGTATCGGCGAATATCCGGTTTATGGGTTGGACTTCGATATTCCGCAGGACGCCGCCTTTGCCAAGGCCGTCAGAGAAGACCTGATGGATATCGTCGGCCTCTTCGCCACTATGCGGGTTGGGCAAGCACCAAAGTTTTTGGTACCGGTTACAAGCGAACCGGGTCTGACGAAGACGACAACCGCCTTCTATGTCAACCCGAACTTTGTGGACGAAAGCGGTAAGCCTGTCAGAGCCCGCTTCGAATTCCTTGGTAAAGGGCAGCAGTTCGTCGCTTGCGGCGTTCATGAACGCACGAAGAAGCCCTACGAATGGCAGGCGCTTGGCGATTGCTCCGCAGAAAAGATTCCGTCAGCCAAAAACCTCCCCGCCATTACCAAAGAAGACATTGACCGTTGTAAAGCGATCTTTGCCGAGAAGGCAGCGCTCTTCGGATGGAAACCCGAGGGCGAAGTTCCGCAGTCCTCCGGTGATTTCCAAGAAGCGTCTGAGTCTGAGCTGACACCGAATCGTCCGTTGGAAAACGTCGGCATTGACGACGTCCGCCGCTGGCTCTTTGCTCTTGATAAGACGATGGCCGATCCCCGCGACAAGTGGATTGAGATCGGTATGATGCTTCATCACCAGTTCAACGGCGACGTCGCTGCGATGTGCCTCTGGGACGAATGGAGCCAGCAGTCTCCGAAATACACGCCGGGGTGCTGCGAGAAAGAATGGGCGACGTTCCACGACGATCACAGCCACCCTTTGAAAACGATCAAGACTTTGCGTTGGCTGTATTTCCAAACGGAAGGCGGCGCCTTTGAGAAACGCTCGAAAGAACTTACACAAAAGGGCCGAGCTGCGCGTATGTGCCTCGTAAACCGCAATACCCTCGCCTTCGCCCCGGTAAGTCGCACCTGGCGTGGTTGGGATGGACGTCATTGGAAAATTCTATCGGACGCCGAGATTGAGGCAAAAGCGGATGAGATTCTTGGCTGGCGCTTCCGCGAAGACCTTGAAAACGGTGACTACGACGAAGAGTCTAGGAAAGCCGGATTGAAGCTGATGCTTCGGTGGCAGACGGCGCGGGACGCAAAGCAAGTGGTAAGCGCGGCTTCGCAGCTTACGCCATTCTGGGTCAGTGACGATAAATTCGACGCCGATCCCAATATATTTGGAGTAGGCAATGGCGACGTCGATCTTAAGACTGGAGAATTTTTGCGCCCCGACCCCGCGCGCGGAGTAACTGCTTTTACCGACGTTTGCTATAACCCCAACGCAGAATGCTCGCTCTGGATTAAAACGCTACTAGCGGTGTTTGAAGGCGATCGGCAGAAGGTGGAGTATTTTCAGCGGGTGTGCGGATATGCGATGCTCGGCCACCCCTCTCTGGATGCGGTGTTCTTCCTCATCGGTGGCGGGGCCAACGGCAAGACGACGGTGCTCAATGCCGTTAAGCATGTGTTTGGCGCGCACAGTGTAACGTTGTCCGTGGACACGCTCTTCGACGCCGGAAGCACTAAGCGCGGGGGAGGCACTCGGAGCGATCTTATCGCCCTCAAGGGAAAGAAGCTGGCGTCTGCGGCAGAAACCAATGACGGTGCCTGTCTTACCGGCGCTACGCTGAAACAGCTGACTTCGCTTGACCCGATCACGGCGCGCGCGCCGTATGCCCCTGTTCAGATCACGTTCATCCCAACATGGGTTCCTTTCCTCGCGACGAACCATGCCCCGGATATTAAGGACACCGACGATGGCACTTGGCGCCGTCTGCACCTCATTACATTTAATCGCAAGTTTGAAGGAAAGGAGTGCGATACGCTTCTGAGCAACAAACTCGAAGCTGAGGCCGAAGGGATTCTCCGCTGGTGCATCGAAGGCGCGATCGAAGTCAATCGTCGTATCGCCGCCGGTGGCAACGCGGATACGGTGTTGGACGAGCCCAAGGATTTCAAAAACGCCAAGCGAAACTATCAGCGCCAGCAGGACAACGTCGGCGAATGGCTGAGCGATCGGTGCATCATTGACTCCACGGCTGAAGTCCTTTGCTCAGACGCCTACGCGTCCTACCGAAATTGGGCTGTGAGCAACGGCATCAAGGACGATAAGACGCAGAACTGGCTCACTCGCCAGCTCTCAGGGAAGAACATCACCTGGCGTAAGACGATGCGAAAGAACCCCGGCGGGAACGTCAACGTCCGGCTCTACAAAGGCTTCCGCCTCGCGGACGATGCGGCCCCGTCTACCGACCTTTTCTAAGGAATACATGACTCTTTAACCCCCTCGAAGAATGCCCTCAATGATTTTCATTGGGGGCATTTGATTATGAACGAGCTTCTCTGGATTCTCGGGGTCTTTTTGATCGGTCAGATTTCGATCGTGATTTTGTTGCTTCTCTGCTTTGGAAAGCTCTCTAAGGCGGTGCATCGAATCTCAAGCGTCACTTGGTCTTTGATGGAACAGGTGGATTTAATCGAAAAGAAAAGATGAAAGTGGCCTTTCGCCCCCGCCCGAAGCAAACGGTTCTCGCAGGGGGTAACACTTTCACCCCACTCACCCTCTTGCTCGACGTGGTGGAGTAATCCGGCCATAAATGGCCCACGCGCGGCGCATACTCGGCAGTTGACCCCATGGATGGATTCAATGCGGATATCCTCTTTTGCTTCGATGGCAATACGGATAAGGTTGCGGGCGCGTCCCGCCAGCCAGTAGCGATATGGCGGCTTCATGACTTTGGAAATTGCACCGCAGGCTTTTCCTGCTAATGCGATAATGCCGTTGGCAATGCCGACGTATTCGAGCATAGGCTCTCCTCAAGATTGGTTGTGACGAGCGAATCTTAGGAGATACATGACTTGAACGGCGACTTCAAGAATGCCCTCAATGATTTTCATTGGGGGCATTTTTCATGGCGGACGATTATCTCGCCGAGGAGTTGGCGCGTTGTTACAGCGACCCGCTCCGCTTTGTCTTATGGGCCTTCCCCTGGGGCGACCTTCCCGAAACAAAACTCGTAGAACTCCCTGAGCCGTGGGCGTCCAAGTATCCCGGCTGTAAGTACGGCCCGGATACCTGGGCGTGCGAATTCTTGGACGACATCGGCCGTCAAGTCCGTGAACGGAACTTTGACGGACGGCACGCGGTGGACCCCATCAAGATGGCCGTCGCCTCAGGCCACGGCATTGGTAAAAGCGCGATCACCGCCTGGATCGTGTGCTGGATCATGGCGACCCGCCCCAACTGCAAAGGCGTCGTCACCGCCAACACCGCCTCCCAGTTGGAAACGAAGACGTGGGCTGAAATAAAAAAGTGGTTGAACCGCTCAATGGTGCGCGACCTCTTCGAGTTGAAGGCCACCTCGATTGAAGCGAAAGAATCCCCCGAATCGTGGCGCGTGGACGCCATCACCTGCCGCGAGGAACAAGCCGAATCCTTCGCAGGTCAGCACGCCGCCTCCTCCACTTCCTTCTACATCTTCGACGAAGCCTCCGCCATTCCGGAAGTCATCTACGACGTGGCCGAAGGCGGCTTGACCGACGGTGAACCGATGATGTTTCTCTTCGGGAACCCGACCCGTAACTCCGGACGATTCTTCGAGTGTTTCCATAAGCGCGCGAAGTACTGGAACACCCGTCGCATCGACAGCCGCAGCGTGGCGATCTCCAACAAAAAGATCATCGCCCAGTGGAAAGAGGAATACGGCGAGGACTCCGACTTCTTCAAAGTTCGCGTGAAGGGTGAGTTTCCGAGCCAGGGTTCCGATCAGTTCATCCCCGCCGAACTCGTGCGCGTCGCCATGGCCCGCGGTACCCCCGTCGTGAACAAGGCGACCTGCGCCGTCATCGGCGTGGACGTAGCGCGATTCGGTGACGACGATACGGTGATCGCCACCCGCATCGGCAAAGACGGCACCATGCCCCCGAAGCGATTCAACGGCCTCAAGACGACGGAAGTCGTCGGGAAGGTGAAGGAGCACATTCGCTACCTCAAGCGCGTTCTGGGGATCAACCGCATCTACTGCTTCATCGACGAAGGCGGTGTCGGCGGCGGCCCGGTGGACATCCTTCGGGACGACGGCTTCCCCGTGCGCGGCGTCAACTTCTCCCTTGCCCCGGACGACAAGGACATCTACCCCTACAAGCGCGAGGAGATGTGGGGACGCATGGCGAAGTGGCTCGAAGAAGGGGCGCTTCCTATCGACAAAGACCTCGAAGAAGACCTGATTTCCCCCACCTACTCCATCGACATAAAAGGTCGCCGCAAGCTTGAAAGCAAGGCCGACATGAAGAAACGCGGCTGCCGATCGCCTGACGCGGGCGACGCCTACGCCCTCACCTTCGCCTACCTCGTAGACGAATTCAGCGAATACAGCTCTCACGAACGCGGACGCCGGGCCGCAGAAGCTCGACGCTCTTACAACCCTAGCGAACATTGGAGGCCCACTTATGGCCGACGTTAAACAAATTCCCTTGGCTTCCCTCATGGCGCGTCCCGAATTTATGCCCCTCGCGGACGCGTACGCGAAGGAAGCCGGGAATCCCGAATTCGGCGAATGGCAGATCAACCGGGGCTGGTACGTCGATCTTGAACGCTCCGGACTTGGCCAAGCCTTCGGCGTTTTTGAGGATGAAAAACTCGTGGGCTTTGCCTACGCCGTTCTCAACGTTCAACCCCACTTTACGAACACCACCGTCCTTGCACTGGACGCGATCTACGTCACCCCTGAAGCGCGCAAGCGCAACTGTGGTCTCGCCCTTCTGCGGGCGCTGAAGTCCCACGCCAAGGCGATGAAAGCCGACGGCCTTCTCCTCGGCGCGAAGTTGAACACCGACGCCTACCGCCTTTACGAGGCCGTGGCCAAACCGATGAACACCCTTTTTTGGTGGCAGGTATGAACGAAATCACACATCTCGAAACCGGCTTTGCGGCAATGAGCCGTGAGGACATCCAAAAGATTCGCAGCATCCGCGAAGCCCTCAAGGAAGAACTCGTCGCGAACCCCGACGCTGAAGTTGAAATCCCCTGTGAGCAACATCTGCACGCGGGGTTCTACTCCCGCACGATCTTTATTCCGAAGGACACCGTGGCCGTCGGCGTGACGATTTTGAAAGACACGCAACTCGTGATCTCAGGCCACGTCCTCATGAACGACGGAACACATGTGGTGGAAATCGAAGGCTACCGTGTCCTCGAATGTAAGGCGGGTCGGGCGCAGATCGCTCGGACGCTGAAGGACACCTACATGACGATGAGCTTCGCTACCGACGCCAAGACCGTTCGGGAGGCCGAAGACGAATTTACCGATGAACCCGAACAACTTTTGACGAGGACGAAATGTCAGGGGTAGCTCTTGGAATTTCTGCGGCGGCCGCCGTCGCCGGTGTGGCCGTGAGTGCGAACAACGCCAATAAGCAGCGGAAGGCCGCCGATCGTGCGGCGAGGTTGCAACAGCATGAGAACGAAGTGAACCGAGCCAATCAGATGGCGAGCATGCGCCAGGCCAACCAGCAACAGGCTGACCTTGACGGCATTCTTGACGCCAACACCGGAGCCGACAACGGCGCGACACTGCTTACAGGCGGCTTGGGCGTAGATAAGTCCAAGCTCAACCTCGGCAAGGGCTCGACGCTCCTCGGGGGTTAAGCATGGCCGAATCCATTAAGGAACGCTGCAACAAGCGCTGGCTGGCGTTGAAGAACGAACGCTCCTCGTGGGTGAGTCAGTGGCGCGATATCAGCGAAGTGCTCCTCCCTCGCTCGGGGCGTTTCTTGGTGGACGCCAACAACAAGGGCGACAAGGGCTATCGGCACATTCTCGACGGCACCGGGACACGCGCTCTGCGCACTCTCGCGGGCGGCATGATGGCGGGGTTGACCTCCCCCGCCCGTCCGTGGTTCCGTCTGACGACGCTTGATCCGGAGCTGGACGAGGACTACGAGGTGAAGGCGTGGATGAGCAAGGCCACTGAGAAACTGCAGATGGTCTTCAACCGCTCGAACGTCTACCGGTCGCTCCATACCGCCTACGAAGAACTCGGTGCGTTCGGCACGTCGGCGACGATTGTGCTCGACGACTTCGATCGGGTGATTCACTGCATGCCGCTCACCATCGGCGAGTACTGCATTACCTCCGACGCCCGCGGGCGAGTGAACGCGCTTTACCGTGAGTTCCGTCTGACGGCTGAAATGATGGCCGCGGAATTCGGCTACGCGAATTGTTCGACCGCCGTTCAACAAGCTATCGATCAAGGCAACTATGACGCCTGGTTCCACGTCGTCAACGCGATTGAACCGCGCAACCTTCGAGACCCGAGAAAGCTCGACAACAAGAACATGGCCTATCGGTCGGTTTATTTTGAGCCTCAGGCAGACGGTGACAAGCTTCTTCGCGAATCTGGTTTCCGGCAGTTCCCGGTTCTCGGCGCCCGTTGGTTGGTCACGGGCGGTGATATCTACGGCACGTCGCCCGGGATGGAAGCGGTCGGGGGTCTGCGCAGTCTCCAAGCGAATCAACTCGCGGCAGACCGCGCAGTTGAATACCAATCGAACCCGCCGATTATTGTTCCCACGGACTTGAAGGACGACGAGACCGACATCCTCCCGGGCGGCATCACCTACGCCGACAACGTCGGGCAGGCGCAGATCATCAAGCCGTTGTTCGACGGCGCGAACTTCCGCACGGATACCCTGCAGTTAAAGATTCAGGATACGCGTCAGCTCATCAACGAAGCCTTCTACAAAGACATTTTCCTCATGCTCACCGAGCAGGGCGGCAACCGCATGACGGCTACCGAAGTCGCGGAACGCCACGAGGAAAAGATGCTGATGCTGGGGCCGGTGCTCGATCGTCTGAACACCGAAATGCTCGATCCGCTGATCGCGCTTTCCTTTGAGCGTTTACTGCGCGTTGGCGCCTTGCCTGAAGTCCCCGAGGCTCTGCAGGGGGTGGAACTCAACGTGGAATACACGTCCATCCTTGCGCAGTCTCAGAAGGCCATTACGACGAACGCCGTTGATCGCTTTACGAACAACCTCGGCGTTCTCGCGGGTTTGAAGCCCGAACTCCTCGACAAGTTCGACGCCGATTACTGGGCGGACTACTACGCCGACGCTTTGGGCATCGATCCGCGGTTGATCGTCCCGGGCAAGCAAGTCGCGCTCATCCGTCAGCAACGCGCCCAACAGCAAGCCCAGCAACAACAACTCGCCAACGCCGAACAAGCAAGCGCCGCCGTCCGGAACGTGGGCGGTCTCGACAAGCTCCAAAGCATGGCTCCGAACGAGATTCAGGGCATGTTCTCGGGGTATTGATACATGAGGAAGAACTATGGCCGAAGAATCCCTTCAGCAAGAAAAAGCGCGGCTTGCGGAAATCCGCAGAGCACAGGCGGCCGAAGACTTCCGTCTCCTCATGAACGAGAAGTGGGGACGCCGCCTCGTCTACGGATGGCTCTCTGACGCGAGGGTGTTCAACACCACCTTCAACCCTGCATCGCAGAACCCGGGGGTGGATATGGCCTTCGCGGAGGGGAGAAAGCAAGCCGGTTACAAGTTACTTGACCGCGCCCTTCGGACAACGCCCGAACAGTACGCGCTCATGATGAAGGAAAACCAGTATGCCTGAAGAGACGACACAGACCCCGGAAACAACGCAGACGGCTACGACGGAAACGACGCAGACGTCCGCCAAAGGTACGCAGACGCAGACCGCAGACCCCGCGCCTGCGGTCACGGAACAGACGCTCCTCAATCAGGGCGAACAGCAGGCCGCCGAAGCCGCCGCGCAGGTGCCCGAAAGCTATGAGGCGTTTACGGACGCGCAGGGGAATCCCGTCTCGAACGACGACTTTAAAGGCTTCACGGAAGCCGCGAAGTCTGTCGGCCTCTCGCAGGAAAACGCGCAAAAGATGTTCAGCGCGATGTACGGCGAAGCCGACAACTACGTCCGCCGCCGCACGCAGGAATTCGCGGCGCAGTGGGCAGAACAAAGCAAAGCCGATCCCGAATTCGGCGGAGCCAATTTCAATCAGAACATGGGGCAGATCGCGACCGCCTACAAGCAGTTCGCGACGCCTGAACTTAAGCATTTGCTTGACGCATCCGGCCTTGGAAACCACCCCGAGGTCATGCGGCTTTTCTATCGGGTGGGGAAAGCTCTTTCTCAGGACACGGGGGTTAGGGCGCAGGGTGCTCCGGAACAGCAACACCGGATGTTCCCTAAGAGCAACATGGTTGTATAGGAGCAGTTATGGCAGTACTCAATACCGCTATTACTAACCCGACGCTCGCTGATCTGACTTCTCGTATGACGCGGGAGGGCAAGATTGACCCGAGCATCATCGAAGTCCTGAACGAGACGAACGAAATGCTGTCCGATCTCGTTTGGAACGAAGCGACGGGTGTCACTGAAAACGTCACCACCGTCCGCAGCGGTTTGCCGTCTGTCGCGTGGCGTCGTTTGAACTACGGCGTTCAGCCCTCGAAGTCCAAGACGAAGCAAATCTCGGACTCTCTGGGTATGCTCGAAGCCTACGCCGAAGTCGATAAGAAGCTCGCAATGCTCAACGGCAATACCGAAGCATGGCGTGCCTCTGAAAATGCGCCGTTCATCGAAGCGATGAACCAGGAATTCCAACGCGCCTTGCTTTACGGCGACTGCACGAAAGACCCCGCCAAGATTCTCGGCATCATGCCGCGCTTCTGCACGGGCATTAAGTCCAAGGCCGAAAACGCCGTGAACGTCATCGACGCGGGCGGTACGGGTTCTAACCTCACCTCCATCCTTCTGATGGTGTGGGGCAAGAACACGATGTACTGTTCGTACCCGAAGGGCATGGTGGGCGGCCTTCAGCACGAAGACCTGGGTGAAGTGACGCTTGACGATCCGGACGGCGGCCACTACCAGGGCTATCGTTCTCACTATGAATGGAACGTCGGCTTCACGATGCGCGATTGGCGCTACTGCGTCCGCATCGCCAACATCGATTGGACGAAGCTTGACCCCGATCCGAACAAGGAAGGCAGTACCGACCTGCGCGCCCTCATGATTAAGGCATTGAACCTCCTGCCGTCCATGAACAACGGACGCGCCGCGTTCTACTGCAACCGCACGATCAAGACGTATTTCGAACAACAGCTCGAAAATCGCTCGAACGTGTGGCTCACCCTCGATCAGTCCGAAGGTCGCTCGGTCGCCCGTTTCCGCGGCATTCCGATTCGTCGCGTTGACGCGATCAGCAACTCGGAATCCAAGGTTCCGTTCTCTTAAGGAGTAAAGCATGATTACCGATCAATTGTTGGTTCTGGCGGACAATCAGGCTTTGACGAAGTCCGCCCCCTCGACGAACGTCGTTGACCTCCTCCAAGACAAGCCCACGCCGGGCATGAGCAAGCTACTCTACCTCTGCGTGATCGTGAACGAAGCCATCACGGGTACGTTGCAACCGATCCTTGAAGACTCGGCGGACAACAGCACCTACACGACGGCGGCTTCCGGCCCCTTGATGACGGCGCCCGCCGCGGGCACCATCGTCTACATCCCGGTGCCCTTCGAGACGAAGCGCTACCTCCGTTGCAACTGGGGCGGTGCTCCGACGGCGGGCAAGGTCACGGCCCATTTTACTTGGGACTTGCAGGTCAACCACGGCTTTGCTCAGCGCCCTGCGCTTGACAATCAGCCGGTGGCTTAACGGTCTCATCTGAGATTCTCCTTTCGCCCCTTCTTATCCCGAAGGGTTTCGCCCGCCTCGTGCGGGCGCTTTTTTAGGAACGAAGACAATGGCAAACGCCGTCACGATCTGCAATATCGCGCTCTCCCGCATTGGGAGCAAGGCGAACGTCTCGTCCATCGATCCGCCGGACGAGTCCACCGAAGCCGAGTCCTGCGCCCGCTTCTACCCGTTGGCACTCGGAGCTTTGCTCGACGAACACAACTGGAGCTTTGCGACGAAGCGGGCGACACTGGCGCTCCGAAACACGGATGCGGCACCGTGGGCTTTCGCCTACTCCCTTCCGTCCGACTGTCGGCACGTCATCGCCGTAGAGCGCACGGATGAAGGCGCAACGATCCCCGGTACGCCGTGGGGCAAGCAACTGCCCGTGGGCTATCTCAACCCGCGGCTGGACAATCACCGCACGAACGATTTCGAGGTCATGGCGAGTGATAGCGGGTTAGTGCTTTGCACGAATGTGGAGAATGCCCGTGTCCGCTACGTCATGACGCAGCCCTCCGCCGCGTCTTTTCCGTCCGCCTTCACGGAAGCGCTGACGTGGTTGCTGACGACCTATCTCGCCGGGCAGACGATCCGCGGGGAAGAAGGTTTCAACTTCGCGGGCGCGTGCAACAAGTTCTACAAGGAGGCGTTGGAGAAGGCGAAGAAGCGTGATTGTACGCAGGCTTATATCGGTCGTCGCCACACGCCCAACGGAGTCTTGGTACGATGAACAAGGTTATTCAGAATTCCTTCACGGGCGGGGAACAATCGCCCGCGATGTTTGGACGCATTGACGATCAAGGCGGCTATCAGGCGGGGCTGGCAAAGTGCGAGAACTTCATCGTCCTCCCCCAGGGGCCGGTGCAAAACCGCGCCGGATTCGAGTTTGTGCGAGCAGCGAAGTACGCGGATAAGAAGTGCATCCTCATCCCCTTCACGTTCAACACTTCGCAGACGATGGTGATCGAACTTGGGGAGAAGTACGCGCGATTCCATACCGAAGGCGCGACGCTTCTGGGTTCTAACGGTCGGCCCTATGAAGTCGCGACGCCTTACCTTGCAAGCGACTTGGACGAGATTCACTACGTTCAGTCCGCTGACGTCATTACCCTTGTGCATCCCGCCTATGCCCCACGGGAGCTTCAGCGTTATGGGCCCGCGGACTGGCGCCTGAAGGTCATCGACTTCGGTAAGCCTATTGACGCGCCGACAGGCCTATCAGGTACCTACGCGTGCTCAGCGAAGACCGACGTCGTAACAGAGGCCATGCGCTCGATGTACACGATCCGCTACGTCGTGACGGCGGTGAAGGACACGGGCGTCGGCACGAACATCGACGAATCCCCGCAGTCGGCTACCGCGAGCGTTACAGGCAATCTTTTCGTGGATGCGTCTAAGGTGACGCTCACCTGGAATCAAGTCGAGGGGGCTCAGCGCTACCGCGTCTACAAGACCTACTCGGGGCGCTACGGCTTTATCGGTGAGGTTGAAGGTACGACGTTTGTGGATACCAACGTGGGGCCCGACGAGAGCATCACGCCCCCTCGCTACATCGATCCGTTTTATCAGAAGCAGGGCATCACGTCCGTAACGGTGACGAACGGCGGGAGCGGGTACGGAACGAAGCGGAGCGTGCTGACGATATCTCCGGTAGGAAAAGTGATCGGGCATTTCGTCGGCGGCGGTACAACTACGAAGACGGTTAACCTCAATAACGGGGCATTTAACCATACAGAGGACAACGGCTTGCCCTACCCAACGAATGGCAGCCGAACGTTTTCTTTCGACGGGGTGATTGAAGGCTCGGGCTCAGGGGGCAAAGGCCGATTAACTTTTACGAATCAAAAGTTCACCTCCGGCAGTTGGTGGTACCCCTTTTTGACGGAAGTCACTCTACTTTCTCCGGGCAGCGGATATACCGACGGCGCCCGGCTACACGTCAGTTTTTCCTGCGGGTCTAAGGGCGCCTGGTGCGAATACTATTTCCCCGCTGTCCTTAACTCTGCGACAAAGCCCAAGGTCATCGTCACAGACCCCACGGGCTACGGCGCAGAGCTTGAAGCTCAGGTCAACTCAGAGGGGGTTATCACCGGCATTCGAATTATTTCCCCTGGCCAAGGATACACTGACCCCAAGATCATCATCGACGGCTCAGCGTCGGGC
Source organism: uncultured Coriobacteriaceae bacterium (assembly GCA_937937585.1). GTDB lineage: Bacteria > Actinomycetota > Coriobacteriia > Coriobacteriales > Eggerthellaceae > UMGS1502. The sequence continues at coordinate 33,987 of CALDCB010000010.1, read as the reverse complement.
GGCTCCGGCGCGACGGCCACGGCTTCTGTCGGTCAGGCGGGCGACTATCCCGGCGCGGTAACTTACTTCCAACAGCGCCGTGTGTTCGCAGGCTCCTACACCCGCCCACAGTTCGTGTGGATGACGCGTCCGGGGACGGAAAACGATATGCACAACACCCTGCCCGCGCAGGATGACAACTGCATCGCCGTCCGCGCCGCCGTTGCGGAGACCTCCCGCATTCGGCACTTGATCCCGCTCACTAGTCTGATGCTTCTCACCGCCTCATCGGAAATCCGTACGACAACCTCGAACGACGACGTCATCACGCCGACGTCCATCGGGTTTCTGCCCCAGACCTACTACGGCGCGGCACCGCCTCAGCCGTTGCTCGTAGGGCGTATGGCCGTCTTTGCGTCTGAGCGCGGCGGCCATATCCGGTCTCTGGGCTACAGTTACCAGAAGGGCGGGTTCGATTCGGACGACCTCTCCATTCGTGCGGCGCACCTCTTCGAGAATACGGATACCGTGTCACTCGCGCTTTCTAAAACGCCCTACCCGATTATCTGGTGCGTCACGTCCGAAGGCACTCTCCTCGGATGCACGTATCTCGCCGATCAGAACGTCACCGGATGGCACAAGCACACGACGAAGGACGGGGCTTTTGAAGCCGTTACCGTCGTCGCCGAGGGCAATGAGGATATCCTCTACGCCGTCATCCGCCGGACGATCAACGGGCAGACGGTTCGCTACATTGAACGGATGCACGAGCGGCAGTACGACAAATTGGAGAACTGCTTCTACGTGGATGCAGGCGCGGAGTACAAGGGCGAGGAGACAGACAAACTCTCCGGCCTTACCTACCTTGAAGGCGAAGAAGTCGCGATCCTCGCCGACGGCAAAGTTCTCCCGAACCGAACTGTGAAGGACGGCAAGATTGAACTGACGACGCCTGCTTCCCACGTCATCGTGGGGCTTCCCATCATCGCCGACATGAAGACGCTCCCCGTCATTATGTCGGACAGGGACGGCGGCGCAGGGCGTGGAAAGATGAAGAACATCTGCAACGTATTCGTTCGTGTCTATCAGTCCTCCGGTATTCTCATCGGCCCGGACGAAGAAAGCCTGCGGGAATATAGCCATCGCGAGCGTGAGCCTTACGGGACGCCGCCCGACGTCATCAGCCGTGAGGTGGGGGTGTTGGTACCGCCGACGTGGTCTGACGGCGGGCAGATCATCGTGCGGCAGAAATACCCGCTTCCGCTGACGGTTTGTTCCCTTGCGGGCGAGGTGGCTACATAAGCGGGAAAGAACCTCCGAAGATTCAGCATCTACGGAGGTTTTTTCATGCCCGCTTCTTTCATTCCCGGCGTCGGGAGTTTCAACCTGTTGGGCGGCGGAATGGTGGCAGAGACTCCTGCCACTCCTTCCCCGCTCAAAGTTCAGGGCGACGACGCGCCGACTCAGGCCGGGGCCAACAACGCTTTTCTTTATTCCGCGATGGTGCTCGGCATCGGCGCGGGGATTTCCAACGCCATTACGGACTATGGCAACGCCAAGGCGAAAAGCGGCAGTCTCCGGACGCAAGCCGCGTCGAGCGAGGGGAATGCAGAACTCGCGGAACTTCAGGCGCAGAATGCGCTCTATCAGGGGATGCAGCAGATCGGAGAGATCACCCGCAAGGCGGGAGCCGCCAAGGCGTCGGCGCGGGCCGCCATGGCCGCCCGAGGGGTCGGCTTGGGTAGCGGTACCGCCGCCAGCGTTTTGGCCTCCTCTGACATGAACAAAGAGCTCGATATGATCGCCGCGAAGCGCAACGCCATCCAAGCCGCTGCGGGCTACCGTCGTCAGGCAGGGAATCTCCGGACACAGGCAAAAGTTTCTCGGATTATGGCAAGCGCCGCGGACTCTTCTGCCCGTGGGGCGGCGATCGGTTCTCTTATCTCCACCGCCGGGCAAGTCGCCGGTATGTGGTACATGGGTACGAAGTAATGCCTCAGGTTCCTATCTATCAGCAACAGGTCGGCGGCACGAACGCCGGATTCCAACAAGACCTCAATTCCGATCCGTACGGGATGCGGGTTCCGATGAACCACGACATCGGCAACGGCCTTACGCAGGCGGCCAAACTCGCAAAGCAGTATCAGGACGACCTTGACGAATCGTTCGTCTATCAGAAGTTGAACGACCTCAAACGCTATGCGCAGGATCAGCGCACGGGCGAGAACGGCTATCTGAAACTGAAAGGCTACGACGCCATCGCCCGCGATGACGAAGGCTACGGCCTGGCGGAGCGTACCGATAAGGCACTAAAGAGTTACGGCGATTCACTGCAGGAAAGCCTGACGCCCCGTCAGAAGAAGCTCTTTGCGAAAAGCGCTATGGGCATCTACGATCAGCAATACGGCTTCGCGTCTCAGCACGTCATGACGCAGTCGGACGCGTTCAGCAACGGGCAAGACGACGGTACGATCGATACCGCCAACCGAGTGGCTGCGCAGAACGTCGGCAATTCCGACGTCTTCAACGATCAGATCAACGACACCATCCGAGCGACGATGCGCAAGGCGCGTCGTAACGGATGGAGCGAGGAACAGACACAGGCCGAGATCGAAAAGAACGTGAGCAACCTCGTCTATGAGGCAGGCATGTCCGCGATTCAATCGGCGCAGACCCCGGAAGAACAGATTGAGAAGGTGTCGTGGATCAAGGATTCCTACGGCAAGTATTTGCGCGGTACGCAGCTCGCGGGGCTCACGGCGAGCCTCAACAAGGCGGGCGACGATATCATCGTCCGCTCGATGAGCGATACGGCCATCGGCGAGCTTTCCCGTGATCCGACACAGTTCGATCTAATTTTCAATTCCGCGGTCGGTCTCAGCACCTCCGTTGCGGCTAAGGATCGGGCGGCCGCTTCGATCGAACTCCACCACTTCATTACCGATCAGGAATCCGGCGGTCGGCAGACTGTGCGCGACGCCAACGGCAATCTCTCCCCGCTCATCGGGCGTTATGCTGACGGCACGCTGCCCGCTGTCGGAAAGCGGGCGTACGGTGCATCGCAGATGCAGCTGAAGACGGCAGAGGCCGCCGCGAAGGAAGCGGGGATTCCGTGGAATCCTCAGGCATTCGTGGAAAACCGTGAGTACAACCTCAAGATCGGCCGGGCGTGGATGAACCACCTCCTCGAAGCCTATGACGGCGATACCGCCAAAGCCATCGTCGCTTACCACAACGGAGAGACGGACGTGAACCAGGCAGTGAAAGCCGCAGAGGCCGAGGCGAAGAAGACTGGCAAACCCGTTGACTGGCTCGATAAGCTGAAGTTGAACGGCGGGAAGGAATACCTTGCGGCGGTTCAGAAGCGGGTCAAGGCCGCTCAAAGCCCGGAAGTCATCGGCCCTGACGGCACGAAGTACTCATTCTTCGACGGCAAGCAGGCAACAGCCGCCTTCCGAAAGGTTCCGGAGAAAGACCTCCGAGAGTACTTGAAGCGGATCAACCCCATTTATGAAACGCGCCCTGATCTCCTCGACAGTACGGTCAAAGCTTTCCAAGCGAAGGAGGACGCGCGCCTTCAAAGCTACGTGACGGAGCAAAACAACCTTCGCGCCGATATCATCGAAAACTACCTTGCGAAGGGGAAGAGATACGAAGAAGTTCCCGAAAGCCTCCGCTCTCAGCTGAACCTCCGTCAGCAAAAAGAAGTGTCGGAAATGTTCGACAAGGTTCGTCGCAAGGATTTTTCAGGGGACGAGCATCTTGCCGCCGTTCTTCTGAACGATCCTCAGCAATGGGCCTCGTACACCGAGGACGAGATGAAAGCGACGCTTTACCGCCTCCCTGAAGATAAGCGGGAAGCGCTTAAGGCGAAGTGGTATGCGGCCAACGTTAAGGCGCAAGTCGCGGACGAAAACCTGAAGGCGCGTCAGTTTCGGGCGCAGAAGGGCGAATACGTTGACGCCTTCTCTTCGACGCCTTCGTCCGTTCGTGAAGCGCTGAAACTCTCTATGGGCAAGGATTGGCCGGACAAGGCCGAAGAGCAAAACCAACTCGTTGCCGACATGATGCAAGTCGCCTACGACGCCGGGGTTATGACGGGTTCCCCGATCAAGACTGCATCAGGGTTGATGGAGAATGCGGACTTCAAGAACGCGGCATTAACCCGATGGAAGCAGAAGGTTTTTTGGTGGCACACGAATAAGAGCCCGATGACGCTGAAGTACGGCGACCTTCCGGACAAAGGCCGAGCTGACGTTCGTACCGTTTTGCAGGGTATGGCCGACAACTATCGCCATAAGCGGGGGCTTGAAGGCAGTGCAAGCGAGGGCGAAGTCATGGCGTACTTCCGGCGTTTAGTGTACTCAAAAGCCCCGGACGTTGATCTCATTGGCGTTAACCTCGATAAGGCTACGGTGGACTTCTATAAAAAGAACTTCCCCGGCGAAAGCACCCGCGGCATGATTATCCGCTACGTGCGCGACGCTGTCGCAGGCGAATACGTGAAGGATGATGACGTACCCCTTATCTCCGAAAACGCCCAAGCCTATGTGAACGCACTCGATGGGGAGGGTAGCCCCCGCAAGTCGTCCATCTACAGCTACGACAACGGCAACGAAGGCCTTTAATGATTATGGAAGACGATCTCAATCAGGGTACGCCGTCGCCCGAAACGACGGCTATGCAGAACGACTACCTGCAAGTGGAACGAGAGATTCAAGAACGGAACGCCCAGCGGGGCTTCTCTGATGCTCTCACTTCGCCGGTGTCGCCCGACGACGCCGCGAAGGTGATTAAGAAGGCTCGTAAGTACAAACTCCCCGTTGCTTTCGCGGATACCGTGACGCCCCAGCAGGAAGCGGAGGACGAGGCGGAGAAGTATCAGCGGATGGATCGCGTCTTCTCTCAGCCTGCGTTCGCCCGACGCATGACGGCGGACACTACATTCGCCAACCTCGTGAAGGACGATATCGGCAACGTAAGCAGTCTGGCCGCGCTCCATTGGAAAATGTGGGGCTACGCCAATGAGAAGCCCGACGGCCTCTGGGGCGCGTTCTCGAACTCCGCCGCCCGCGGGGGCTACGCACTCGCGAATACGCTCCCCGGATTCGGCGCGGTACAAAGCGCTGTCGGGGATCGGGCGCAACTCGATAAGTTCAAGGACTGGCAGAAGCAGGTTGACGCCGGACAGACACCGGACGAGTGGAAGTCTGAGGTCGATCCGGAAGGCCGCATCGCCCGCGACTTCTGGGGGAAGAACGGCGCGCAGGTCATGGCAGAATATGAACGCCGCATTCAGAAGTCCGCCGAGGCTATCCGCTGGGCGACTGATATGGCCGCCATGTTCCCCGCCTCCGCCGCGATGGATCGGCTGAACGACGCGAAGACCCTCGGGGAAGGACTTGGCGCTTTCCTCTCAAGCCCGTTGATGACATTGGCGGACATCGGCCCCGAATCCTTGGTACAGTCCGCCCCGATGCTGGCCGCCGCTCCCCTTCTCCCGGGGCTTGCGGCTCCGCTTGCGATGGGCGCTTACTCTGCGGCACAGGATCGTTCAGCGTCTTTCTTGGGCTATATGGCCGACCTGGGGGTAGACCTTCACGACTCAAAGCAGATCGCGAATTTTGTATTACAAGACAGCCGCTACCAAGACACACTCGCAAAGGCCGAAAAGCACGCCGCCCCCGTCGGCATGCTCGATGCTCTCTCCTTCGGCGTTGCCAAGTGGACGCTCCCCAAAGAATCAAAGTGGCTGACGTCTTTCGCACCGGACGCCTCCCGCAGTTACGCGAAGTTCATGGCCGAGCCCTTCAAGAACAAGCTCTTGAACCAAACGATGCAGACAGCCTTGCAGGGCACAATGGGCGGCGCGGGCGAAGCCCTGGGGCAGATCGCCGCAGAAGGCTCGGTCACGAACTGGGCAGACGTCGTCGCGGAATTCGCAGGCGAATCCTTCTCTGCCCCCGTAGAAGTCATGAGCGCGACGCGGTCGGCGTGGGCTGAGAAGTCCCTCGAAGTCCAACGAGCCAAGGATTTCCAAGAACGCCTTCAGCGTCAAAACGAAACTGTTCAGCAGTCGGCGACGATGGAGCGCGACCCGCAGTCCGTCGTGGATATGAACAACGAGGTGGACGCCGAGCGCGCCGCCCGGGGCGAACCACCTGCGACGATCTACCTCGGGGCGCAGGCGTTGAACCAAGAAGAGACGATCGCCCGCATTGAAGACGCGACTAAAGTCGCCGCCCAGCTTGCCCCCGAATCCGGCATTGATAAACGCCTGGCGGATATCCGCACGAAGATCGCTCAAGCCTCCGCGAAAGGCGAAGACCTCACGATCTCCGCGGGGGACTTCCTGCTTCTGCAGAAAGCAGATGGCGCCCTCATGCAGGAAGTTGCGCCGTTTGCCCACCCCGACGGCGACGCTACCCTCGCGGAAGCCGAAGCCGCCGCACAGGATATCCTCGACGGTCAGCCCGCCCAAATCTCGAAGGCACTCGCCTCAGAGACGCCGGAATTCAAGGAATCCTCCCGCATCGTAGGAGAACTCATCGCCAACGATCTGAAGGCTCAAAAGGGCATGAGTAAGAGCGAGCAGAAGGCCGCCGTCACTCTCATTCAGACCCTCGTCGCCAATACCGCCAAAGACGCAGGCATGACGCCTGAAGCCGTGTGGCAGGCGTACGGCCTCGCCGGGGTTTTGGATTCGAGCGACGTCCATGTAGACGACCAAGGCCGCCTCGTCGCCGACAGCGAAAAGGGCAAGAAGGTACTGACCAAATCAAGGAAGATTGATCTTAATCAATCTTCCTCTAAAAAGTCAGGCCTCAACGGCTCCTACCTGCGTGATCTCCGTGTGGTGATTCGTTGGACGAACGCCGATCAATCGACGTTCCTGCATGAGACAGGGCACATGTTCCTCGATATGCGGCTGAAGTTGGCGACGGCTTTGGCTAAGCGCACCGATCCCACCGAAGGGCAAAAGCGCTTGGTAGACCTCGCGCAGAAGACGGTGCAATGGCTGGGGGTGAAAGACCTCGACGCCTTCAACAAACTCTCCGCTGAACAGCAACGCCCGCTTCACGAGAAGTTCGCCCGCACTTATGAGGCCTACCTCGCGGAAGGGAACGCCCCGACGATGGCCCTTCGAGACGTCTTCCGAAAGTTCACGGCTTGGCTTAAACGCATCTACGGTGCGATTACGGCAATCCCGGATGCTCAGATGAGTGACGAAGTCCGCGCCCTCTTTGACGGCCTTTTCGTCGCCGCCGAAGAAGAGCAGACCGCTCGTACGCTGCGTGGCCTCTATTCGTTGGCGGATATGCTGGAGGAGTCCTATCGCGACCCGCTCGACGGGAACGGCCCCTCGAAGGAAGAGATGCTTCTGCGGTACGTCGGCGAATACTTCGCGCAGACGCAGGCGGAGGCCGAGGAAATCCTGCGTGCCAAGGGCTTCCAATCTATGGGCTACATCCGCCGTTTGCACAAGGCCACGGTCTCGAAGCTCACGAAGGAAGCGAAGAAACTGCGCGACAAGTACACGCTTGAAGAGGCGGCGAAGGTCGTCAAGGAAAAGCCCTACCGCACCTACGATCTGCTTAAGAACGGGATGATCCGTAAGAACGGAACCCGCTTCACGCCGAAGCTTTACGAGCCGGAACTGAAGGCGCTGGGCTTCACGGACGAACAGCTTGCGGAACTCCGCGCCCGCGGACTTTCGATCAAGACGAAGTCCGTGAACTACGTTCCCGGCGAAGCCTTCGCGCAGAACGAAGGGTTCACGTCTCTGGCCGAGATGGCGAATACCCTCCTCGACTGCGAACCCATTGAGAGCGTGATTGAAGCCCGTGTCGACAACCGGATGATCGAGGAGCACGCGGAACTTCACGACGCGAAATCGATCCAACAAGCCGCCGATCAGGCGATCTTCAACCCATCCGCCGCCCGAATGCTCGCGGCTGAAATCTCCTACCTTGAAAAGAGCACCGGGGCGAAGCGCGTCTCTTCGGCGATGTTCGAAAAGATCGTCACCGTCATGATGGGGGCTGATCTTTGGAAAGCCCTGAGCCCGACGAACGCCCGAGCCCGAGCCTCCGAACTGGGGCGGCGGGCCCTCCAAGCGCTGCGCGGCAATAAGCGCGACACGGCTAAGGCCGCTGAACTCAAGCGCCAGCAGCTCTTTCAAACGTGCTGGGCGATTCAGGCGCAGAAGGCGCAGGACTCCATTAAACGTATGTGGGAGCACGTCAAGAAGGAGCGAAGCTCGAAGACGATCGACCGCGACTTCAAAATCCAACTTGAGTCCTTTGTCGCCCGCCTCGGAGGCGCGCCGTATAAGGGGAACGACAAAGTGCCCGGCTACGCGGAATTCCAAGCGAAGGCCGCTGAGCGCGGTCTTGTGACACCGGATATGCCGGAGGTGGTCGAGCGCGTCCTCCACGGGTATTTGTATGGCAAACGCCAAGACCTCGAAGACCTGACGGTTGACGAAGCGACGGCTACCCTCGAATTCCTCACCACTTTCGCCAAGATGGGACGAAACGCCCGCAAAGTCGATCTCGCGGGTAAGCAGGTCGACCTTGAGACGGCGCAGGGCCAGGCGGCGGAAGCCATCATCAAGCACGCCCGGGAACGCGGCATGAAGCCGTTGGAGCTGGGGGCTGAGGATAAGAACCGAAAGAAGGACTTCTTCGGCGCTCTCCGCAATTTCGACATGATGCACCGCCGGGCTCAGTCGCTCTTCGCGTCAATGGAAGGCGGCCACGGTATCCTCTACGAGATTTTCTCGAAGCCCGCCGACGCCTGCGCGACGAAGAAGGAAAAGCTCACCCACGACCTGGCGATTCCGTTCGATAAGGCGATGTACCCGTTGCGCCATTTGTTGGACAACACTAAAAAGGTTTTCTACCCTGAACTCAACGCCTCCCTCTCGAAGCGTCAGATCGTCGCAGCGATCCTCAACTGCGGGACGGAAAGCAATCGCGAGCGTTTGATTGAAGGGTCGGACAAGTACGACTGGACGGCGGCGGATAAGAACGGCGTCAAGCAGAAGTGGAAACTCGAAGCCCTTCTCCAAGTCGCAGGCAAAGTGCTTTCTGCCAAAGACCTCGACAACATTCAGAAAGCTTGGGATGTGATCGGCTCGCTGTGGGATGACGTCGTCGCTCTTGAAGAACGCGAAGGCAACCGCGCGCCGAAGAAAGAAGAAGCCTCTTCGATTACGATCCCCATTCAGAATGCCGACGGTTCCGTAACGATGAAGCCGCTCAAAGGCGGTTATTACCCCGTGAAGTACGACCCGGAACTCTCCGGACGAGCCTCTCAACGCGAGGATACCGATCAGGCCAAACTCGGCCTTAACGCAGCATACGGCGCATCAAAGACAGATCAAAGCCGCGTGCAACGCCGTTCAGAAAAGGCCAACGGTGACGCCATTGAACTGACGCTCACCGCCGGGTTCGACGGGCTGGCAACTGTCATCCACGATCTTTGCTGGCGCGAGTTTGTAAACAATGCCAGTAAGATGATGCAGCCCAACGGCGAACTCGCTGCGACGATCCGCCGCTACTGGGGCACGGAGGCTGAGAAAGCGATCCACGAATGGATCGACGATATCGCAAACGACGGCAGGGGTAAGCGCGTCATGGGCGACCGGCTCGCGGCTTGGTTCCGCCGCAATGTTTCCTTCGCAGGTATCGGCTTCAACCTCGTCACGGCGGCCATTCAGCCGATCGGTATCGTACAGTCCGTCGCCGTTTTGGGCGGGCGCTGGACTTTGGCAGGGGTTGGGAAATTTATTGAGAACCCATTCGAGATGAAGCGGATGGTGGAAGAGCTGTCGCCCATGATGGCCGCCCGCTCCCGCACCCGCTTCCGCGAAATTGCGGAAATTCAGCAACGCGTAGCCGGTGGCTACGAGCGCTATCGCGATAAGGTGATGCGCATGGCCTACCTTCCCATCGTTGCCATGCAGGCACTCGTAGATATTCCGACGTGGCTTGGGGCGTACAACAAGGGGCTTTCCGAGGGGCTGTCCCAGGACGACGCCGTTGCTCTGGCCGACCGTCTTACCATCGAAGCGCAGGGTTCCGGACGCCTGTCTGATCTCTCGGAGATTGAACGGAAGAAGGGCTTTTACCAGCTCCTTACGACGTTCTACACGTTTTTCAACGCCGCGTATAACGTCGCCGCCGTGTCGAAGAGCAATGACTCGACGATGCGTTTTATCTGGAATATGACGCTTCTCCTCTGCCTGCAACCCGTGATTGAAGCCTTTGTCCGAGAAGGATTGAAAGCGGCCGTGGGCGGCTCTGACGACGATTGGCTTGAGAAAACGGCACGGAAGGCCGTGCTGTCCGTCCCGAACTTCACGCTTAACTTGTGGGTAGGTGCCCGCGAATTCGCCGACCTCGCTGAGCTGATGGCGGGTGAACAAGTGATGCCCTACCAGGGCCCTGCGGGTATGCGCATCGTCAATGACTTCCATCGTCTCGGAACGCAGATCGGCCAAGGTGAACTCGACGATGGTCTCCTCAAGGCGATGGTCTCCGTCGCGGGTATTACGACCGGGGCCTTCCCCGTTGTTCCGGTCAACCGCTTCATCAGCGGTATCTCTGCGATGGATGAGGATGACGACGTCAACGCCCTGTCACTCATCCTTGGGGCTCCGTCCAAGTAACACATGAGGTTTTCCGTCTGCCCCAACATTCGGTCATCCAATTAGAGGCAGACGGCCATGGCAATCGAAGACGTCGCGCGACGAGTTACATATACCGGAAACGGGAGTCAGACGGACTTTCCGTTCTCTTTTGTCGTCTTTAATGCAGAGACGGATATCAAGGTCTTCCGGAAAAATCCAGATGAGGACGAAAAAGTAGTTCCGGCTTCTGACTTCTCCGTCACGCTTAACGCTGATCAGGCCAGCAATCCCGGCGGCAAGGTCGTGATGAGCGTTGCTCCGGGCAAAGGCGTCGTTATCGCCATCCTTTCCAACGTCGCTTATGAGCAGACGATGGAGCTCACGACGCACGACGGCTTTGACCCCCGGACGCTGAATAAGAACGCCGATCGGATCGTCGCGATGGTGCAGCAGTTGATCGAACAAACTAGTCGCGCGCTCATCACCGATCCGACGGACACGATCACCCCTCGTCAGCTACGCGATAAGTTGCTCGCCGCGGTGGACGACGCTATCGCTGCAGCCGGGACGTCCAAGGAAACGCTTGCCGCCTGCGAAGCCATCAAGGGCTTGATCGAACGTTACTCGTGGGACATCCCCCACCTGGTGAACTCCCTTGAAGAGGTCGAGGCTTATCCCTACGATGGGTACTTCTGGGTCAAGGGCTACGGCAATCCGGGGAACGCCGGGGAGGATATTTCCAATCGGGTGGTGGGCGGACGCACGTTGGCTCGTTGGTCTGCGGGTATGCCGGTTGTGGTGTATGCCTCTCCCGACGGCGATGGGGATGGGGCTGAAGGGACTCCATTCTCTCTCGAAGGATTGACCACTTTTTTATCGGGGTTTAAAGCAAGCGTTGAAGTTCACCTTGCCGACGGCATCTATGACGCACCGAGCGGCCTCAGTTTGTCAGCACAAAAGACGACGTTAATAGGGAGTTCGTCAGCCGCTGTGATACTCGATTGCTCCGGGGGAAAGGGATACGGTATTTTTTCTAAAGACTGCCAACTTACAATTTCAGGTGTCGCGGTCAGAGGAGCCGCCCTTGACGGTTTCCGACACCAGGGTGGTAGCGTAGCTTGCACTGACATCAGAGCTACGGAATGCGGCCACGCTGGATTCAGTGCGCTGGGTGATTGCGTAGTCTCGGTACAGAATGCTGCGGCCGATAACAATGCGTGGAACGGCTTTTCCTTTACCCAGGGGGCTTCTGGAAATGTTTACGGAAGCTCTGCTACGGGAAACAAGCTGAACGGGGTTCATGCAAACTACTGCGGTAACCTGTATTTCAGTGATTTTATATCCAAAAATTCGGGCAGCAGCGGCTTTTTCCTCAGTGGATGCACTTCAGTTTACCTTGACAAAACCGAAACGAATAACAATGCGGTTGCAGGCTTGCTTGCTAGTGGACTGTGTCGTGTCAGCGTACAAAATTCTTCCGCTACAGGGAATCCCCGCGGCTGGTTTGCGGAGTACGGTGCCTCCGTTACTCTCTGCGATTGTGACACCGATGGCGGCTCAGTAGGTGCGACGAGCGGCTGGGGCGGCGTCGTCGCCGAATACGGCGGTGCAGTATCCCTGGCTCATGGTTCTAAGAATTTCAATTTCAAGAATTATCGTACAGCGCTATACGCTCTTAACGGCGGTCGAATAGACATAACGCGTCCAAGTAGCAAGTATCTTGCTTTTACCAATTGCACCTATAAGTCATCTCCTGCATTTGACGCGATCGGTAATAACGGCGGGCAAGTCTGCGCTGGCGAGACTCAAGGGGTATCCCTGCTGGACTACTTGCAGACCTCTGGGCAGGTAGGCGACGCGGTTCCGAAAGGCGCTGCAGACCTAAATAACCTCCTGGATTCAGGGGTTTATACATGTGATGGCAGTGCTTCAAATCTTCCGTCAGGTTTTGGCCAGACCATCGTAATCGTTACTAAGCGCGCTGTCTCAAACGCTACGCGGAAAATCATTCAGACCGTCTACAACCTTTCAACCCCTGGGATCGCAATCCGCTTTGGTCTATGCCCAAACGGCGACGACGAAACTGTCAACTGGGGCGCCTATACCAAACTCGCAACGGCTTAATCATGACAATCCAATACCATTCAGGTGTCGCCCTCGCCAAGAAGAAGGGCAAGGATATTCACGTGGTGGAAACGCCCGTCGGCATCGGGGATATGTTGCCGGTGGCCGCGGCCGGTACCGTCTACCCGCGTCAGCTCCGGTATCGCTTCGCGGACGTCGTCAATGTGAAGGATTTTGGAGCTGTTGGCGATGGCCACCATGATGACACCGAAGCTATTCAAAAAGCTATTAATGTTAGTGTTATTAAGAAAGCCTCCTGTTTTATCCCTTCAGGCGACTATCTCATTAGCAAAGATATATATCTCCCTTCAAACTGTGGTGTATACGGCGCCGGAAGAAACGCTACAAAAATCCATGTTTCTCAATCTGCGCCAATTGTAACTGACGGCTTTTGCAACAAAGGCCGATATGAAGCCAAATACAACAACATTCCACAAACTGAATACGATGAGAACATCAGTTTGTCGGGTATGTCTATTTATATGTATGGCTGGGATCGTGCCGAGCAAACTGATGATAGCTATGGAGGATGCGGAGTAAAACTTGCTGGCGTAAAAGACGCCAACGTTTTCTACGTTACTGTCTATGATCCAGTTTTACACGGCTTTGACTGCGCCACGTTTGAGCTAAAGAACAACTACTCTGTAGGGCACTTTAACTACGACGCCGTTCGCGGGGGTTGCGAGCGCATTCGTTTCTTCCAAACCGCTACACATAACCCGGTTGTTGATGATGGGCTGACTACGCATTTTGCGCGCAATGTTTTTATTTCAAATCACACATCCATCTATGATCGTGAAGGCGTAACCATTCAGTATCATCAGCATGGTATTGAGTTGGACGGAGGTAACGATGGCGTAGTTGTTTCGGATTGCTACTCCTATGGCTTCGGAGCGGGATATGCAGCTGGAGGTCATCACGAAGAACCTCCTGCAAGAAATTTAACCTTTTCAAACTGTATAGCAGAATGTTGTGCTATTGGTTTGACACTTGAAAATAATCCAACTGAAATTTCAGTAGAAGAACGCGCTGAGAAAACGTGTGCTAGAAATGTACAGATTAAAAATCTGACATTGCGAAATCTGTATTACAACACTTCAGGACTCACCGGAAGAATCGAGCCGCTTATCGTTTTGGGATACGCAAACGTTAGTGTCGATGGTGTTCTTATCCAAGGTGTTGATGCCAGACATGTAACTGAATATGGCGTTCAATGTTCGCTTAATAGCTATTACTCGAATTATAAAAATATTTCGTTTGTTGATTTTGTAATTGACAGTGAAATATCCGAATACTACGGAGTAATTAAGTTTTATAGCACGAACGCAACAGCTATCCATAATCGACTTGAAAACATTTTCTTTGATAACGTTAAAAACTATCAATATCTTATTCGAGATGAAGTTGGTGGTTTGGATTCGATTATCAACTGTCAGGTAAATAAACAAACCGGACTAACTCGCGGAATATACTCAGTTAATCCTAATTTGATCCTGCAAGATATTGATATACCCGGTGTTAGTAATGGCGTTCAGGGAGGTTCAGTCAGAAACATCAACAGCAGAAACGCCTTCGTTAACGGCATGGACACCTGCCAGTCTCTTACGTCAAGCTTTATAGGTAAAAAACGCCCACACATCAGTTTAGGTGAAGGGTATTTATCAAACGGCGGACATATCGGGTACAAGGGGCAGCAATTTTTTATCGGTACGTGGGACGATGATACTCAGTCCTTTGCCTGCAAAGCTTACTTAAACGCTTCGTATGCGCTATGTCCTGGTAACGACAATGCCCAAGCGATTGGGGCTGCGGCGACTCGATGGGAGCAGCTATATGCCGGTACGGGGGCAATCAACACCTCCGACGCCCGTTGTAAAGAGAACATCACCGCGCCTGACGACGCCCTCATGCGCGCCTGGGGCAAAGTGGGGTTCAAGGTCTTCCAGTTCAAGGACGCGGTTGAGAAGAAGGGCGGCGACGCTCGAATCCACGTCGGCGTCATTGCTCAGGAGGTGAAGGCGGCGTTCGAGTCCGAAGGCTTGGACGCCTCGCGCTACGGCCTCTTCTGCCACGACGCGTGGGAGGATGAGTACGAGGACGTCACCGTGGTGGATCAGCCGGAGGTGACGGACGAGGACGGGAACATCACGACGCCCGAAGTGACGCATGTGGAAAAACGCCAGGTGACTGCCGCCGGAGATCGGTACGGCATCCGCTACGAAGAAGCCTTGGCCCTTGAGTGCGCCTACCAACGCTGGCGCCTGGCGCGGATTGAGGCGCGTCTTTGAACATTAATGCCATAATTCGGACAACGGAGAAAGATCATGGAAACAAAGATCGCTGTGCTCCCCATTCGGGAACTTAAGGAAGGCTACCCCGTAGAGCTGTGGGTTAACGATAAAGGCCGCCTTGTTGTCCGCACTTATTCGGTCGACCGGTATGGTGAGTCCGATCTTGACCTCTTTGATCTTGTAGATTGGGTAAGAACTCAAAGAGGAGAACCGTATGCCGGAGCCGAACTGTGTCGAAATGCTGCTGGACGAGATAGACAGGGCTCTTAAGGCCGAACTGTATGTCGTCGCAACGATGGCAGCGCTTACCCTGCCCGATATGTGCGCGGCCTTAGAAACAGAGGGCTTCTGGGCGAAGAATGTGAACTACGTAGCATGGTGCGAAAAGAACCTGCCGCAAGAGTTTTTCTCATTGGCGACGCCCGAACTGATGAAGCAGCTTCGCAACGATCTCCTTCATACGGGGACTGTGGATGACCGCAAAGGCAACAAAAAGCTGATCCTTACGATTCCAAACGGCCGGATACTCCTCATCAACAATGTTTGCAACGAAACCTATCTCACGGACGTCGTGGACTTCTGCCACGGGTTGATGCAGGCGGCGCGGGTATGGCTCGCGAAGAATCAAAACGCGCCGACAGTACAGCGAAATCTTGAAAAAATGATTCGGCGTCGTGAGAATAAAAATGGCATTCCGCCCTTTATTGGCGGAATACCGATTCCGGCAATCTATTGATTGAGGCGCGGCTGTAACGAAACCCCGTTTCAGCAGCGACTCGTAGAACTGAGATTGCAATGAGAACCCCGGGAAACCGGGGTTTTTCGTGCGCGTACTGGCCGCCTATTCTTTGCACACGGCCTTGATGGTGGCTACCGCGCACCACGCTTTCTCAAGCGTGCGAACATCCTTCAGCCCTTGCCAACATTGATTTCACAAGGTAATATTGTTTTACAACGAAATAAAAGTGATACATGAGTGAAAATTCCTAATCGAAACTGTGGTCATCCAAACGGAGGATCGCATGGAAAAAGTTCACATCCTCTGCCCTCAATGCGGCAAGCGCATTTTCGACGTGTCGCCGCAGACGACGGGCGAGTTCTTCATCCGATGCCCGCGATGCAAGACGATCGCGGTAATCACCAAGGCCCCTGAGCCTAATCCTCAGCGCCAAC
Organism: uncultured Coriobacteriaceae bacterium; assembly: GCA_937937585.1. Taxonomy (GTDB): domain Bacteria; phylum Actinomycetota; class Coriobacteriia; order Coriobacteriales; family Eggerthellaceae; genus UMGS1502. The sequence goes on along the minus strand of CALDCB010000010.1, from coordinate 17,784 downwards.
CGAGCGCCAAATAGAACCTCAGAGTTCCTGTGACAAAGGAGTTTGTCATGGGTAATTTCAATCGCTATGCCACGAAAGGCCTCGCCAACGGCGTAGGCATCCCCGCCCTCGTTTTGGGCTCTCTCGGCTTCCTTGGCTCCGCCAACAACGGCAACGGAATCCTCGGCGGCCTCTTCGGTGGAAACAACTGCGCCCCGCAGATGGCCGCGCTTGGCGTCATCGCTGAAAAGGACGCCAAGATTGCCGAACTGACGGCGCAGAAGTACTCGGACAATCAGGACGCGGCGCTGTATCAGGCGACGCGCTCCGAAAACGAGAAGCTCGAAAACCGTCTGATGGACTACATTAAGCCGCTCTCTCAGGAATCCGCGAGCAACCGCGAACGCGTCGCCGTCCTTGAAGCCCAGCAGGCGAAGAACGGCGAAATCGCTGACCTGCGTGAAAAGCTCGTCCGCGCCGAACTTGGTGCAAAGATCGACTCCGTCGCCCAAACGTGCGGGTGCGGTATCGCTCAGCTCAACAACGCCGTCGCAGGGATCAACAACACGCTGAACCAGATCACCCACCTCGTCGTACCTCGCACGGCGATCTGCCCCGAAGTCATGGAGCGGTACAACTCGTGGGTTGCGCCGACAGCCGCAGCCCCGGCGGTTCAGCCGGTGACGGGCAACATCAACGTTAATCGGAGTTAAGTTATGAAGATGCCGATCGGAAATCTCTCAGCCGTGGTGGTTGAGTATGCTCAACAAGTCCTCATCCCCGCCGCGGAACAAGCGGGCGGTGCTCTGCCCTTTACGATCGGCATCGCCTCCGGGTTGATCGCGAAACAGGCTCCGACGATGGCGGCCCCCTACATCCCGATGCTCAAGTCCTTGGGCGTCGTGGACGATCAGAACCGCATCGACGTAGACCTGCTTTACGACGAAGCAGTGAAGAACCTTGAAGCGCACCCCTTCTCCATCGGGCCGTATAAGCCTGACAAGGGAGACTTGGATGCGCTGAAAGAAATCATGAACCGTCACGGAGAATGATTATGGATACAGCCTTGATCCATGCCCGCTGCGAGCAAACCGTCGAACACCTTCTCGATAAGATCGACGAAGTGTGTGACGCAGCTCGCGATAACGGCGGGCTCGACGACGAAGACGTACGGACGCTTGAGAAAGCTTGGTGCGCCATCGAAACAGCCATGCGGGTTGCCAAGCCTTGATACATGACTAAGCCCCCGATCGTCAAACTACGGTCAACGAATCGGGGGTTTTTCATGCACGATCAGCACGGTTTCTTTCCTTACTTCTTTTGCGCGGGGGTGGCGGCTATGGCTCAGGCGCTCATGTACGTCAACTCCGCAGAGAAGGGCAGAGCCTTCAGTTGGCACGAGTTCTTCTTTGCCGTCCTTCTCTCGGGGTTCATCGGTTTTCTCATCGCACTGGCGGGCGACGCCTACGGGTTGAGTACGTCCTTGAGCGGGGCTCTCGCAGGGCTGGGCGGCTTCGCCGGAAAAGAAGGCGTGAGCTTTGCCTTCGCCTTGGTTCGCAAACGTACGGGGGTCGAAGGATGAAAGACGGATTTTTCGACGGCAAGGAATTCGCTTCGCGTGACGGCGCGCCGTCGCCCTATGGCCCGATGAACGTGAAGCAGGAGCTCGTGGATTTTCTGAACCAGCTTCGGCTTCGCTTCGGTAAGCCGCTGATCGTTACGAGTGGGTACCGCAGCCCTGAGCACAACAAGGCAGTGGGCGGTGTTGCCAACTCGTACCACACCAAAGGACTGGCAGCGGACGTTGCACCGATGGACGCCAAGGATTTAAACCAGCTGTGGCAACTCGCCGACAGCATGAACGTGACAGGCGGCGTCGGCCGCTACGACACGTTCGTTCACGTAGACCGTCGCGGCTATGCCGTGCGTTTTGATAAGAGGACTAAAAAATGATGGAACTCAAAGACACCGCCACGCTGATGACGAGCGCCGACTACAAAGAGCGCTTCAAAGCGGAATACCTGCAACTCAAAATCCGTCGCGACAAGCTCGCAGCGATGCTTGTTAAATGGGACGCGGGGGAGCTGGGCTTTACACCGACGTGCTCCCGCGACCTTTATACCTTTCAGCTTTATGTGATGGACGGGTACCTCCACGTTCTCGGGCAGCGCGCGATACTCGAAAGGGTCGAGCTGTGAACAAGGGTTTCATCCTCAGCGCCGCTGCGGGCGTGTTCTTTTTCCTGACCTCAGCCTACGTCGGCTACCACGCCGCAGAGCTAAAGTATGAGAGGCAGATCGCCGAGATGGAAAGAGCTCAAGCGGCCGTCGTTCAAAAGGCGCAGGAAAATCATGCAGACAACCTCGCAAAAGCTACCAACACGATCCTTCTTGCTCAGAGTGAGTACAACGATCTGCGCGCTGAGCGCGATCGTCTGCTTGCCCGGTTGCGGCACGCCGACAGTGATCGAAGTGCCAAAGACGATTCCGCAGACGCTCTTAGAGCCAGAGTTGCAAAACTCGAAGGCTTGGTCGGCCGAATGGCTCAAACTGCTTCGCGATGCGGAGACGGTTTTGAGCGGTGCGCCCAAAAGCACGACGCCTTAGCCGACGTAGTAAGATAAAGAAAAGCCCGCAAGCGGGACACGCGATGCGGGCGGCGCTCAACGGCGCTCTGACACGTATTTTACCTAAGCTCACAAGGGCTTTCAGGGGGAAAACGGGTGGGAAACTTTGTGGGGAAACCCCGCCAGGGGTTGTAAATAGGCAACACCTCGAATCCCTCCCCTTCCGCCAGAATTTGGATAGAGGCCATCTTCGGATGGCCTTTGTTTTATCTACAAAAAACCTCCCAACTCAATAGTCGCAAGGCTTCACGGGCAGTCGCCTGTTTGCTCGCGTTTGCACAATCAGGGGGTGTCAAAAGTTCGCTTTCACCCCTCGAAGTCCATAGAATCCAAGGCAAGTGGGGAAACTTTTCCCCACAAAGTTATAAAAAACTCTCGTTTGGGGGAAACTTTTATGACACCACTACTCAAGATCAAGAAGGTCAAGGGCATCGAGTACTACGTCGCGCGCGGTTACGTCGATGGCAAACGCAAGGACAAAAGCGTCGGGCGCGTAGACAGCATGACGCTCACACAGGCGAAGCTTGCCGCCGTCCGCGCGTTCGAAGCGACCGAAGATAAAACCTCCGGCCCCACGTTCGCCGACATTCTGCCTGCGGCTATGGCCGATATCGCCAGCGTGAAACGGTGGAAGAACGAGCGAAGTGAAACCCAATGGCGGCAGTCGATCAACGACTACGCCCTCCCCTTCCTCGGCGATAAAGAGGTCGCCAAGATCACAACGGACGATGTACTCGAAGCCCTGCGTCCGATATGGCTCAAGCGCACCGAGACCGCGAAGCGCCTTCGAGCAAGAATCGAAGCAGTGATCGATTGGTGTACCGTGAAGAAACTGCGGTCGGGGGCGAACCCCGCGTCGTGGAAAGGGAACCTCGCTCTGCTTCTTCCGTCCCCGTCGCAGGTCGCAAAGGTTGAGCACCAGGAAGCGCCGACGATGGAGGAGATGCAAAAACTCGTGCGCTACTGCCGGTTGCATCCGTCGCCTGCGAGTGCCCTCTTCCTACTTACGGCGGCCACTGTCGTCAGGAATACCGAAGCGCGTCTCATGAAAATGGACGAAGTTAATGGCGGCGTATGGACGGTACCCGCAGAACGGATGAAGACCAAGCAGGCGGGGGACTTCCGAGTGCCGCTCTCAAGCCTTGCCCTCGAAGCGCTGAAGCAGGCGTCACCCGAGGGATATGCCTTCTCCGCCCGAAGTGGTTCGCCTCTGACTATCGACACAGTGCGGCTCAAGATGTGTGAGATTCTTCACCGGAAGATCACGCTCCACGGCGTGCGGTCGGCGTTCCGAGACTGGGCGGCAAGGGAAGGCGTGGATCACGCCGTGGCAGAAAAATGCCTGAGCCATGTATGGGGGAACCAAACGACTCAGGCGTACTTCAGAGACGACCTCCTCGAACAGAGGCGTTCTGTATTACAAAATTGGGCTGACGCTATCGCTTCTTCTTGAAGTAGGTCATATTCTTTTCTAAGTCATCGCGAAGGTAAGCCCCCGCCTTCTCGATGGATTCCTTAAACCAGACGTTGCCTTTGCGACCGCGGCTGAAGGGGGCGGGTAACTTCCCCTGTCGTACCCAAGTAGTTACGGTGTTGCGACTGATTCCAAAGAACTCGCAGACGCCCGTGGTGTCGAGTGTGTCCATCAGAACTTTCTCCCATTGACGCCGATAAAAGAGTCACGCAATATCGGGGAGGTGATATGCCGAAGCACCCTCACAGAGATACCGCCTCGGGCTAAAAACTTTCCCCTCTTACAGACAAACAACCGGCGCACGATTGCCTGTGCCCGCTCATCCCCAGTCCATGCAAGATAGGCGATCACCCTCACCCAAGAACGAGCCTCAGGTCGAATTCGCTTAAACACAAATCGGTTTCGCGTTTGCTTGGGCATTGAAAGCCAGTGCTCCATGCCCTTGTCTTCGAGGGGGTTGAGCATCAGACGATCTCCTTAAACTCAATCTTATCCGTCAATTCAAAAAGCCCCGGTTCCCACCCGAGGGTGTGCTGATACTTTCGGAGCTCAAAGACGTAACCGCCGTCACTTTCCTTTCGTCGGAGAAGATATTCTCCCTCCTTCACGGGGCGGGCCTTACGGCACCGATTCCATTCACCGGGCTTATAGGGTTCGGCCTCTTCGAACCAGTCTTCGCCCTTGAGGGTCACGGCGCCGCGCTTGGCCGTCGTCGTAACTTCCTGCTTCTCAAAGAGGGAAGCCATCAGCGTGTGATAGTTTCGCGACGACGCAAATTGCGACAGAATGTCTGAGGCTGCATGGTTCAATCGATACATCGTTTCTTCTCCAACAAGGCGTCCAAGACGCTCTCCTTATTCTGGAGCGCGGCTTCGACCGCCATCTCCACCGTGTCAGTTGCCACGAGGGAGTACACAAATACGGGGCGCGGGTGTCCTGACTGCGCCTGACGGGTGGGGCCGATGCGCTCGATGATCTGAGCGTAGAACTCGTAGTTCCATCCCATGCTGAAGAAGCACAGGATGCTGCCGCCGTCCTGAAGGTTGAGGCCGTGGCCACAGGCCGCCGGATGCGCGAGGAGGATTGGTATCTCTCCGGCGTTCCAATCGCGGATGGTTTGCGGGTTCTTATCCAGGAGCCGCGCCCGGGGGAACGCCCTCAGAATGCGGTCGGCCTCATGCTTAAACTGATAACTCACCAACACCGGAGCACCGGCGGCTTCTTCAATCACCGAGCGCAGGGCTTCGAGTTTGGCCTCGTGGACGCGGTAATACATTCGTCCTGCCACCTCGTAGCACTCCGTCTCCGGATCGCTAGGCTCTTCGTCGCTGTAGTAGATCGCACCGCCTGCGATCTGCAGGCACTTGCCCAAGACGGACTGCGCGTTCACCGCCTCTACTTCCACGCCGTCGCCCAACACTGTATAGAAATCCGTCTCAAGGCGCTTGTAGATCGCCATCGCTCGCGGCCCGATGTCCACCTCTCGACGCACAAAGATCGGTTGTTCGATGTCGAAATAGTCTTCGGCGTTCACCGTCACCGTGACGTCCGCCACCGCCTTCTTAATGCGGTCGGCGGAGCCGGGCAACGGCACCCACTTCACCATGTAGGCTTCGCCCCCTGTGCGGATCGGCTGAAAGTAGCGGGTCTCATACGACGTCATGGATTCGCCGAGGCGCTTCCCTTTGTCGATGAACCACATCTGCCCCCAAAGATCGATGAGACCGTTGGGCGCCGGAGTCCCCGTGAGTTCGATGAATCGGTCGATCAACGAGTAGACACGCGCCAGAGCCTTCGCCCGGGAGGAGCCGCCCCGCAGGCGGAAACCCTTGAGGCGAGTAGCTTCATCCACAACGACGATTTTGAATGGCCAAGCCTTGCCGAACTTCTCCACGAGGTACGGCAGTTGCTCGAAGTTCGTACAATAGACGTCGGCCTTTTGCGCGAGGGCTTTCTCTTTCGTCCGCTTGTCGCCGCACACGACGGAGACCCGCAGGCCTTTGAGGTGATCCCACTTCCTCGCTTCCTCCGGCCACGTGCTCATCGCCACCCGCAGCGGAGCGACGACGAGCGCCGGGCCTTCGCCGAGAAAGATCATGGCGTCCAAGGCGGTGAGGGTCGAGACGGTCTTGCCGCACCCCATCGCGCACCAGCAGCAGGCTCGGGGATGCGAAAGGATATGATCTATTATCAGCCGTTGGTACGGCCGCGGTACGAATTTACGAGGCATGACGTTCTCCATACCGGGGGACAGCCACCGCTTCTTGGATCGTCCATCCCTTCTCAAGCCGTTTCTTGATAGAACCGGCGCTTACCTCCGCGTACTGCGCCCACTCGGACAAGCACTTTCCTTCGATCAGCAGGCAACCCCGCCGATTGCGCGCTTGTTCAAGCGGAGTCGCCCAACGGCAGTTCGCAGGACAGTAACCCTTGTCACTATCAATCCGGTCGATAGTCAGCGTATCGGTGTAACCGTGCGCCATCGCCCAATCGCGGAACGATGCAAAGCTGTACCTCCATTCGTCGCAGATAGTGATGCCACGCCCGCCATAGTTGTGGTAATGAACGTGGTGAGGGTTATAGCAGCGCTCAATCATCTTTCTCCAGATGTGATATAGCCGTGTCTTTTCCCCTCCGTGCTTTACATTCGCTTTTCCAGTCTTTCTTGCGACTTCGACTGCTACCTCACGGGATAAACAGCCGCAGCTAAGAGATTCCCCCCGGAGTAACTGATCGCCGCGAACGGCCTTGACCGTTCCGCAATCACATCTGCAATCCCAGAAGTCCTTGCCCCGCGCATCACGCCCATGGAATCCGATAACCGTCCAGCGTCCATAGCGGCCTGTAATCTGTCTAGTCTTAGCCCAGCTCATACCAACCACCCGATAAGAAGCATCAGTGCCACGGCCAGGAGAGTCGCCACAACAAACATTGCGACGAATCCCGGCCCAATAATGTCGCTCATCGTTCCTCCTCCGGCGTACGGCTACTCAGCGCCATCCGCAAACCGTACAGCGTAATCGCAACCCCAACGAGGATGAACAGCACTATCGCCACCGGCCCATAGCGCTCAACCAAAAGTGCGGGAACCGGCGTGAGCGACAGCGAAACCCACGCCGCACAAAGCGTTGACCACACAATCGTCTTTGTGCATTCGCGCTTCACCTTTTCAGAACGGCAACCCATAGTAGTACCACCGATATCCTTTCACGACGCCGCATTCCTTCGCGGCGCGTTTAACGTAAGCCAATAAATCCGGGGCGCCCTTGTACGTCGGGAGCCGCTTTGACGGGACAGACCGCGGGTGCTTGATCTCCAACTCACCCTCCACCGGACGCAGCGGGATACACCACTTCGTGCAGAACTTGAGGCAGTCTTCGATCGTCGATTCGGGCGCCCGATGGAGCACCGCCTTCCACAAAGAGCTATCCGTGCGCCATCCGTGTCTGCGATGCAGATAGAAAAGCAGGCGGCCTACGCGGCACTCCGTCGCCTCTAGGCCGCGCTCCCGGAGGAACGCACGGACGGAAGCGGGGATTGCGACGGGGTATGCCATGGCGTAGGCCGCCGCCATATCCGTCAGACAGACGGTTTCACGCTCTCGCATTCTTCGCCTCCCGTTGGGCTACTCGTTGACGGCACTCAATCTCGACCCTTATTGCCTTACGGAACAAATCAATGTCGTGTTGGAAATAGAACTGGACACGCCGGACAACGTCGGCCGCGTTGTCGTGCACGTACACCGCACAACCAGCACGCTTCATTACCCCATGCTCGCGCACCTGGTGAGCCTTCGGAGTTTCACCCGGCGCTTTGACCTCAACCCAGAAGTGGTGTCCGGCATCATTGGTGACAGTGCCCGGCACCATGATGAAAAGGTCAGGCGCTCCGACGTGCCCTACCCACTGGCACTTACGAACCTCACACCCCAGCTCTTTCATTGCGGCCTTGATATCCGCAACCACTCTTCCTTCAGGTGTCATACCTTCTTCTCCCATGTATCGGCGGCTTCGATCAGAAGCTTTGCCAGTTTGCGCGCCGTGCCTGGTTGCATAAAAGCCATGGCATCACAGTACGGGCCGACACCGTCGCAGGCCACACTGTGATCGTGGATGCTCAGTGTGACCGGTAGACGCGGGTTGTAGCCTTCATCTGCCTCAGCAGACTTACCCGGAAGACAGACAAAGATCGCCAAGTACTCTTTACCTTTACCGCCCTCCTGCTCCAGCAGTTTGGCGAACGGCGAACCCGTGAAGACATCGCGGCAATCGTCTACGTGGCTTGTCATTTGCCCTCCTCCACCGGCGACCACTTTTCTGCTACCGCCCAGCAGCCGTCATTATTTTTGGTGAGCTGCCCCCAAAGACAGCAAGTACTCGTTCGAACCTTCGACTCCACCGATTCGATAACGTACTTGCGCGAAGCCGCAGACCGACGGCCATGATCCTTAAGGAACTCCCCGGCGCAAACATACGTGTGATAAAACAGCCGCACAGGAATCGTCACCCAGTCCGCGAAAACACGGATTCTTTCCAGTGTGACATCGATCCCCACGTCGCCTTCTTTGGCAAAGTTATGCAGGCGAAGTTCAACCTTGCATTCCATCATGACCTTGCCGCATTTGATGAGCCACATAGACTCAACACCCGAACATGCGCCGTATACGCTCCCCCCCCCCCGGACGCTGCTGAATGAACTTATCCCAGTGAACACGTACGTCCAATAAATCCAAAAATCAGGCTCGTCCATCGTCGACCAACGCTTGCTGAGATCAACGACAAAATTCCACGTCGGCGGGGGCGGCGGAACGCGGATGCCCATCGTCACCCAGCCGCAGTCCATCGCTTCTTTCAAAAGATTTTCTGTCATGGCTCGGCCCCCAATGCTTTCCACACTCCGTCGATATCCCCGGCGCCGAGGCAGTCAACTGCCTTAATCACTTGCGCCTTCAGGGCTTCGAGTTCTGCCTTTTCAGGACAGACGTCTTCCGCGATGATCTCGGACTTCGGGATGCTGATGGTGACAAAAATATTGCGGTTGTACTTTTTGTCCCAGGCTTCAAGACAACTCTGTCTCAGCTCGTTTTGAAATTCCTCCGACCGGATGTACCGAGTCAGAAAGTCCGGGTCTTTCAGTTTGAATTGCATTGCCATATCACTTCCCCAACCAGTTTTCAGTTTCGTTGACCGCGAGAGTCTTCAGCATTCGCTCGACCTTCTCCGGCGTAATGTTTTCCGTTCGTCCCTGCTTAATCAGCGTACGCATGGCGTAGTACTCACGGATCGTTCGGTTCGGCGCAACCTCGTAAGAGTCCGACAAGAACTGCTGAGCGACCGCTACGCCATCCCGAATGAGGTTGAGCTCAGTCGCCGTACAGACGTAGCGGGGCTCTTTGCCGGATTCCCTTGCCCGTTGATGGGCTTTCTTCACCGCGTTCCGAGTGGCTTCGCCCCCGGCGTCGATCATCCGACAAGCCTCGTTGCGCTCTGCCGTGTCCAGCCATTCGCGGCTTAAGACGCCGGTCATTGCATGGTTGAGGAGAACATTGATAAGCTTCATATCCTCGTAAGTGGCATTGCCGCGGGGGAGCTTTTGTTCGGTGCGCAGAGCGATGTCTGTCAACATCGCCTGCAAGCTATTGATGTCCGCCTGAGAAACAGCCATCGTCCGAACCGGCTTGCGGTGATACCGCTTGCGAGGCTTTTTACTTGCAGGCATCGCTTATCTCCTACCCTTCCAGATAGCGCCGCCCGACAGGAAGAAGAGGCAGATCGCGATAACCGCCGCCCAATTACTGTCGATGAAGCACGCGATCACCCAGTAAATGCCGTACCAAAAGGCAAGGGTGACGCCGAGGACGACCAAAATAATTCCGATGCAGGCCAACGTTCTCATCGCATTGCTCCCTGCAGCTTGTTCAGCATTTCTTGGAACCGGCGCTCTTCAGCGCTCATCATGTGACGTTTCTCGACGAACGCCTGCTCCTCCGCCATCTGTGCTTCGCTCTTCATCCACTTCTTGGCCGTTTCAGTAGGTATCTCCGCGGCCTTGTCCTGGGCGAGAGCATCGGCGTAGTCCGCCACACCCGTGATATACTTCGCCATAGCGCGGGCGACGGGGCCGCAGACTTCGATCTCGCCGAGGTACGTATCGCCGTTGTCGCGTGTCAGGCGGATGACGACGAACCCCTTGTTCTTGAGGCTTGCTTCGGCCTTAAGCTCAGTCGCTTTCACGACCTGTTCATTCTGTTCACTCATTCGAGTTACTCCTTTCGATAGCGATAGCCGTCGAAGCCTGCGGCCGCCAGCGGCAGGCCTTGCGCCCACCCCGGCAGTTCGCACATCAGCGACTCCATCGCGTTGTGATTGAAAGCCTCGGTATCCGGGGCTTCGGTTAAAACCTCATCGTGGATGGTGAGGATCGGCAGGTAGCCTGCCTTTTCAAGACGAGGCAGAGCCTCGCAAAGGACGTCCGCCGCGGCGGCTTGCGTCAGGTTTTCCACGATCTTCCCGGCGTACGTCCCAATCTTTTCCCACTTACGGGTGTACTGATTGACCCCGTAGTACGTAAATCCGTTCGTGCCTTCCCCGAGCTCTCCGGCCTGCGGCGACGGGTAGCAGATGTACCGCCCCGAGGGGAGCCGAAGCGTGAGCCAATTGCCCTTACGCTCGGCGGCCAAGCGGCCTTGACCGAACACCACGCGGCGACCTTCGTTCAACGCCGTCACGCAGGCTTCTTCCGCCTCGTACCAGAACTTCACAATATGGGGGTTGGCGTTGCGCCACATCCGCTTCACGCTGTCGCAGGCGATGAAGACGCGGCGGTCGAGCCCGCACGTGCGCTTGTTCTCCTTCGCCCACTCCCAAGTCTTCGCCGCTTGTTCAGCGATTTCCTGGGGCACGACGGGCATCACGTCGTTGGCCATCACGTGGAGGTCAATGCCGTACGCCTTCGCGAACGTCACGAACGCCCCGGCTCCGCCGCCGTAGCCCATAGCGAGTTCCAACACTTTCCCCATCTGTCGCTGGGCCTTAGTAACGGCACCGACGGGAACGTTGAACGCACGCGAGTACGTCAGCTTGTAAAGGTCGGGGCCGGTGCCCGCATCGAATTCGCGGAAGGCTTGGAGCTTCCACGTTTCACCCGCTAGCCATGCCAGCATCCGCCCTTCAATGTTCGAGTAGTCTGCGACGACCATCTTTTTCCCGGCAGGGACGATGATCTCGCCGCGAAGGCAATTCGAAAGCGTGTCGAAGACGTCGGGGAATGCCCATTCGAGTAGCCCGTGCTTCGCAAGTTCGATTGCGCCTTCGATCTCACGCCAATCCTTGATCGTCGGGCGTGAAAGGTTCTGCGGCTGAAAGAGACGGCCGGAGAAACGCCCCGTGCGCATGGCTCCGCGGAACTGAAGCGTTCCACGCAGGCGCCCGTCGCGGTTTGTGCAGTCAACCACGGACTTGAACTTGCGAACCGCCGCCTTCGCAGACGTGAGGCGCAGACGAAGGAGTTCCTTCATCTCTTCTGGAATACCCTCAGCGTTGATGAGCTTTTCGACCTCGGACTTCTGAAGGTTGTCCAACTGCATCCCGAATCGCTCGTTCAGATAGACGCGCAGCGCCTCCGTGCGAACGGCATTGTCGAGAGCGCCTTTCGTAAGCTCGGCCGTCTTCTGGCGGAGCCGCGCTTTCTCTTCTTCGGCATAGCGAAGGGCGGCATGCGCCAAGTCCATATCCATCAGCATCCCGCGACGGTTGACCCGGGCGTCCAACGCCTGAAGCGCGCGTTCCTGCTTAGAGACGTTGAACTTCGGCAGGAGTTTGAAGAGCGCTCGCTCGGCTTCAACGTCCAAGCGGCAGTAGTTCACAAACCGCGCCCAATCGTCCGGGTTCGTCTTTCGGGTTGCCCGACGCAGTTTCATGTGCTCGGGGCGCGGCTTGCAGAAAAGCTGCACCAGGCGCTTACCGTCCAAGTCCTTGGCGTGATCCTTGTCGAGCTTGTAGATCGCAGAGAGGTCGGCCAAAGAGCCGGGAAGCCCGTGCTCGTAGGCGAGCACCATCGTGTCGATGACGTCTTCGGGTTTGAGATCGACGATGCCGAGGTAATGGAGCACGACGGCATCGAAGTTCATGCCGTTATGCCAAACGCTTTTGGCCTTCCCGGCCTTCACGTCGTCCAAGGCCTGGCGGAGATCGTCAGGCATCTCAGGCGTCACGGTCGCGTCCCACACTTTGGCGGGGGCGTCGCCGACGGCGTAGCCGAAGAGTAAGAGTTCGGTGGACGAGTCTTCCGCGTACCGGTGCGAGCCTTTTTTGATGTCGCACGCAGAGTACGTTTCTAAGTCCGCGTAGAGGTAATACATTCTGTGTCCCTTGTCGGTATTTCAGACGGTTTCGCAGAATGACGGGGGCGCACGGTTGCCCGTTTAGAACCATAGGGGGAAGAAAATAGGGAATGCAGCCCTGTTTCGTAGACCCTCGGCCGGAGGAGCGGTGCTCAACTCTCACTGCACACGCCCCGGTCATTCTGCGGAACCGCCCGAAAGCGGTTCCGACAGCTATGTATTACCAGCAGTCTCCGGCGGCATCGGCGGTAGATTCGCCGGTTTCACCGAGATCATCGAAGTCCTTCTTCACGGACGCGGCAGAGCCGGAGCCGGAGAGAGGTTCGTCCTCCTTCACGAGCTGCACGCCGTTGAGGAAACACGTGATGCCCTGGGCGCCGTTCTTGTTGTAGGCGCTCAAGACGATGCTTGCGTTCACCCAACAGCCGCCGTAAGGCAAACCGGAATCCTGCGTGAGATCGTTCTTGCGCTGATCGACCACCGCCGGGACACCACGTTCAGCCGCGCGCTTGGCGTTGATCTGATAGGTGTTCTCGTCGTAGTCGCGGAGACACCAGGACTGCTTAGAGCCTTGGAAGGACTTGATCTTGTCGGCGGCCTTGTCACCCCACTGGGCCTTGGCCGCTTCCATGATCGCCGCCTTGATCTGCCCCGCTTGTTCGGATTCCTTCGGGATCAGAAGCCCGATACTGTAGCGCTTCTTGCCCATGAAGTCATCCGCTTCGAAGAGCTTGGGGTAGACACAGCGAACGTTTTTCGCAATAACTTTGACACTAGAAGCCATTTTTAGCTTTCCTTTATCTTTGATTTAAAAAAGGTCTTCGACCGTATAGTCCGTCACGACGGGCGCCGCTTGTTCAGCCTTGGGGGCCGGGGCGACGTCTTCCGCACCGAACAAATCCTCAGTTTCAAGCGCGGGAGCGGGTTCTTGTGTCGCTACCACGTCGAAATCCGACTTCGTGCCCACTAACGCGGGGCGCTTATCCCATTCGGGTACCACAGACGGGGCACCATCGTTCTGCGTGATGAACTCCTGCAGGGCTTTCCACTGCCTCGGGCCGATGCTTCCGGCCTTGGCGGCTTTCTCAGCCTGCGTGGGCGTCACCAACTTGTCCACGTAGATCAAGTCATGGCGCAGGCGCATCGCCTTCATGCGTTCTTCGGCGCCTTCAGTCCACTTGCGCGGCCCCTTGCGCCCGGCGACGAGCTTGTAGCCTGGCACGGCGTCCCCTGCCTGCAAGCGGCCCATAGCCGCGGCTCGAACGGCATCGCACCACTTCTCGATTGATTCGAGCCAGGGGAGCGCCTTTGCAAGGGCTTCGCCCGTTTCCGGAACGACGAGCACCGGACGATCCGCCTTAGCGAGCGGCAGCGGATCGACCACTTCGAAGTCCGCTTTCGTCTCCGCCTGCACCACGCCTCGGAGCGCCGGGCACACGGCCTTCGCCTTACAGAACCGGCACTGCGCTTCGCCCGGAACGAGGTCGCCTTCATGAAGGGCTTCGCCGTTCACCAGCGCCATCGCTTGTTCAGCCTTCTTCTTGGCGTCGTAGGCGAACTGATCGATGCGGCCGACCGTGGTTTCCCAAACCTGCGGCTCAGACGACAAGCGCGGCTGGAAGATCACCAGGCGCACGTGACGAATGTGGGAACGAATCGCCCGGTCGCGCAGGATGGCGCTTGCATACGTCATGATCTGCGGGTTCTCTTCGCACTTCACTGCGACGCCGCGGCCGTACTTGAAGTCCGCGACGACAAGCACGCCGTCGTGCGTGATGGCGCAGAAGTCGCATGTGCCTACGTCATCAGTATTGCCCGTGATGTGGCCGATGTTGACTTTCTGTTCCGCGTGCCAGCTGCGCGCCCCTGCCAGAAGGCCGGGCGCCGTAACAGTGCGGAGCACATTGGCCCAAGCGACGGCGGCTTCCACCATCTCTTCGTCACCGATCAAATCGGCGCGGGCTTTGGTGTCGAACGTAAATTCGTTGATCGCCGCTTGTTCAGCCAAGGCGTGAGCGCGAGTTCCCTCTTCGGCATACTCAGACGTTTCGTCCGGCATATCCTTGTAGAGGGCCGGGGCGCCGACGCACGTGAGCCACGTCACGGCAGACGACGGACTAAGCAGCGCGTGAGCCATTGCCTTCTCCCAATGCCTTGCAGTCCGCGACGAACTTAAGGAACACGTCGTTCGAGAGGTTCTGCGGGTTCTTCACCTTCGGCAGTCCGTCCGCACCGATACCGGAGTACTTCTCGAAAATAGCGAGCACGGCTTTCTTGTCCACCGTGATGGCGTGTCTGATCCACGGCACCAGCACGGCCGAAATATCCACTCTCACCTGATCGGTGACTTCCTTAATGTGCTCGAACTGCACCGGAAACGAACCGTAGGGGTTCTCGGCTTGTTCAGCCTGAGGCTTTTCGGCAGGTGCCGCGGCCTTTGCCGGCGCGGGTTCAGCGGGCTTTTCAGCCGGTTTTTCGGCAGGTGCCGCTTGTTCAGCCTGCGGCTGTTCCTGCAGCGTCCCTTCGGCGATTACGCGGGAGCGCGTTTCGATCTTGGGCTGATATTCGGGCTTACCGGTATCGCGGCGTTGCGCCATCTTTTCCTTCAAGGTTTCAGGTTCGTCTTCGGGGATATAACGCTTACGGTTCTTCCCTTCGACGACGCGCTTTTTGGCCGCTTGTTCAGCTTCAGGCTGCGCCGGGGTTTCGGCCGCTTGTCCGACCGGGGGCAGACTGAGCCCTTTGAGGCAGTCTTCCAGCGTGATAAGCCGGGCGGTAAGGCCCTTATTGGCCTCAGCCAGCGCCTTATTTGATTCGACCAGTTGGCCTAAGGTTTCTTCAATGCTCACAATAATTTCTCCGTTGAGCGCGCTGAAAAGCTGCATAAAGCGCGTTAAAAAAATGGCACGCCACCCTGCTCAAATGAAACTAAAATTTCGAATGAACTTGCGGAATTGGCCGCTTGTTCAGCCTAAGGGAGCCGTCTATGCGTCATGACGTCTGCCCGAAGCCGCCGGGCGATAAATCTGCGGCTGTAATGGCCAGTGCGTTAAGAGATACTGACGCCGCCATTGATACCGTCAAGGCCTTATCTCATGAGATACAGGAACACGCTCACGCCATTGCGGAGCTATCTCAGGAATGCGAACGCATCCGAGAGAAAATCCGCGGCGTTGATAAGCACGTTTACCCGCCTGATTGGGAAAGGGCCGATCTACCGTAAGGCCGCTTGTTCAGCCTTGCGCTTTTTCAACTTTTCAAAAGAACAAGTAAGGGGACTCGTTTAAATCCGCTTGCTTGTTCTTCCCCCGGCTACGGGAGCCGGGGGCCGGGCTAGATCTGCTTTCCGTTTTCTTTTCGCATTTTTTGATTTCCTTCGCTTGTTCGGCCTTAGGTTAAAAAGCCCTTTCGGGCGGGTAAATTCAAAAATTCGAACTCTCGAAAATCGGCCAAAAATTCGAATTTTTGAGGCGGCCTATGGCGGCCGCCTACCGCATCAGTTAATGCTCGAATACTTCGGTTGTAAGCGCGAAACGAATACCTGTAAAGCGTTCTGTAGCAGGCGTTTCATACGTCCGGCCGTAAGACGATTTAACTCGCTCATATCTAACAGCACGGGCCCCGTCGACGCTGTAAAAGCGCGCTGTAATCCTGGCGGCTACCGCGCCCGTTTTCTCGTTTATTACCTCAATCGAACCGAAACGGTTTTCAATCGGCCAGCGGGCATAGCCCTGAAAGTTTTCGGCCGCGGCCGTATCCCCGCGCCGGGATTGATCCGGCTCCGGATCGGTTTCGCTAAGCGCCCGGCACTGTTTAACCGCGTACCTAAATGCCGCTGTAACCGCCGTTTGCAGCTCACGATAGCGGATAGCCCACGCGCCGCTCTTCTCTGCTGTATACATCGCTAGGCCTCCCCTTCTTTAATGCACTCTTTCAAGAATGCAAGCGCATCCGCTTTAGCCGCTTCCGCCGCGGCGTGCCGCGCGTCTAAAAACGCCTGATAAAGCGCCGCCGGGCCGCCTAACGCGCGTTCGACGGCGGCGCACTCTGCGCCGGTGGCTTCAATCGGCCCGCCGTCGCTTTTGCTGTAAACCATTAGCGGGGCGTCATCGTCCCAACAGTCAATAGTTCCGTCCTCAAGCCACGCAGCGCAGAAATCTTGAGAGTATTCGCGCCCGTTGAATTCAAAAAAGACGGAACCGCCCGCCGTCCAAACACCCGGCGTGTCTTCTTCAAATACGCGGTCAATTGGTTCCATCTCGCCGGAGAAAGCGCCGGTAAGCATGAGTGCGCCCGCCTTTATTTCACGCCCGGTAATGTTTAAATAACTGTGCATTTTTTCCCTTCGCTTAAAAAAGGGCATTCCGCCCAAATAAATGAATATTTAACGAATATCCATTTATTTGAGGCCGCCGAATTAAATCGGCGGCGCGCCTTTCTAATATTCGCTTATTGCTTTAAGCACTTCGCAAATGGGCGCGTTGCCCGATTGCACTACTAAGCAATCAGTGCCCCATTCGAAGGTAACAGTGACGGTATCAGTGCGGGACTCATACCGCGCCGCGGCGTAAGGGCCCCCGCAAGTAATCAAGGCGTCCGTAATGCAGTCGTCGCTATCGTCCGTAGCGCGGTAGGTTTTCAATTCAAGGCAGTCGAACGGCTCATTGTCGGTATCCGTACGGCCGAGAATTCCCGCCACATATTCGGCGGCGTAGCTGGCGGAATGATCATCTTCAAAGGTGCTCGAAATAACCTCGAAATCGCAATCAAGGCTTTCGGATTCGAGCGCTGCAATCATCAGGCGGTTTAAAGCGAACTTGCTAAGCATTTTTTATTTCCTTCAATCTTTTTGAGAGTTAGAGAAAAGCGGGAGTTTTTTCGCAGAAAAAGAATTCAAAGCACGACCGCGGCGAAATAACGCCGTTGATATCTGCGACGGGGTTAAGCGCCCCTGCCTTGGCTTCGCTTTCGCTCACGGGGTTTTCTTTACAGCTAAAAAGCACTTTCGAGCTGGCCGAATCGTTAGCGATAGCGGCGCGAATATCCGCGCGGGTAATGTTGCTTACGCGGGTATCAGCGAAGAGGAAACGGCGGGTAATCTGAGAAACACCAGCGTGAAGACGGATAGGCGCGTCAAAGATGCGGCGGGCGGGTTTTTTGATCTGAGTCATTTTTCGATCCCCTTTATGCCGCGTAAGCGATAGCGAAAGCCGCTGCATCGATCAGCGCCATAAGCATGAGAATTGCGCCGAAGACTTGAAGGACCGAGATTTCGTGTTCAGTCATTTTTTCTATTTCCTATTCTTGTTGGGGGGGGGGGGGAATTTTTGGCGTATTTGTTTTCCAAACGGTGGAACTTTAAAA
>CALDCB010000009.1 GCA_937937585.1 uncultured Coriobacteriaceae bacterium | reverse complement strand
GTTCTGAACAGGGGTTGGATGTCAGAATCGGACACACTTTTCTGCCTATAACCCTCCGCGGATTTTTTTCGTGCGGCGGCGAAGCCGCCACGCACGCCAAAAGACAGTCGACCGATACGGAGGGGCCAGCCGTAGCAACGAGATGCACCGGCGCTTCATGCGCGATGGGCGAATATTAAACTGCCGAACGGGCGTCGAACCAGACACGCGCTGTCTAACGGGAGTTCCGAGAAGATAGATTGGGCCAAGGGCGAGAAACTCGCCCTTGGCCCTTCATTGCCTATTGACAATGTCCTGCTCATATTAGAAAAGCCGCCCGAAGGCGGCTATTACTTTTGGTGGAGCTTAAGGGGATCGAACCCTTGACCTCAGGCTTGCAAAGCCCGCGCTCTCCCAGCTGAGCTAAAGCCCCATTTTTAAATAAACGCTCCACCGGCTAACTCGGCTCACGGTGGAGCGTTTATCAGTAAAATGGTGGGCCCGAATGGATTTGAACCAGCGACCTCACGCTTATCAGGCGTGCGCTCTAACCAACTGAGCTACGGGCCCTTGAAAAAGTGCTTCGCTATCATAACCCTAATAAAAAATTCCTGCAAGCACTAATTTCGAATTTTTGTCTTTTCTTTCATATTGTGATGAATGGTCTACATAATCCCAGATCAGGAGCGTGTTGCTCGCTCAGGATCAATCGACATCGTCGCAAAATGATGATGCATGAACTCATCATCGTAGTGCTCGTCGAAAAATTCTGCCACAGGTGTATCAATCGGAACGCCTGCCATACGCGAGTACCAACACTCGAACGACATCAACGTCATGCCGGCATTCACGATCATGAACGTCGCACAGATGGTGGTCACTGCGTAGCGCCAATTCCACGGGATTCTATTGATCAGCTCAAGAACCTTCGGTACGACGAATTTTATGAAGATGAGTCCCAGCGCGCCCCAACAAACCATATGAAACAAATCAGTGCGACCGTCGATATTGAAGGGCTCAGTGCTGTAATCCCACGATGAAATGCCAAATGCAAACTGGAAAAACCAGCTGACCAAGAATTCGAACGCGCCGCCAATAAGCGCACTGATGAAGAAGATGATGAACGGGTCCTTGTCATAGAACTTGTTCAACGGAATCACCATCAGCACGGCGCCAATGCCGTAAATTGGGCTGAACGGACCCCACAGCATGCCGGTTCGGTTCTCGATGCGATTGTTCAAGAAAGGGCACACGGCAGACTCGAAAATCAAGCCGATGACGCTTGCAATAACAAACAGCCAGAAGATATTGAAGAAGTCGAGCTTCAGATATCCTTCGCCTGTTTTATCGCGGCCGAGCATTCCTTCTTCTTGGTCAGCCTTATCCTCAAGCGCTTTCAGCTTTCGCTGCAAAATGCGCTCTTCGCGCAGCGTCGGATCAAGAACGGTGTACATCACGATCAAAAATATGAGAACACCGAATGCATAAGCGACGTTCCAGCCAAGGCCTTCAGTCATCATCTCGATGACCATCGACGCCACAGCAACCCCGATGAGGGTTTGAGACAAACGAGCTGCGCCGCGACGCTTGTTGCGCGCCAAGCGGATGCCGAGAACCATAAAGAGAACAGTCTGTACCAGATCCACAAACGCATTGACCGCATACAGGATCAGCGCTTGGGTCGACACCGTGATCTCATACATAGCAGCGAAATCTGTGTCACGGATAGCTTGGCTCAGAACCAAAATAGAGAAGACATCGACCGGAATCGTAAACAAACCTACGACCACCGCGAGGATTCCGAACACACGCAATGCCGTAGGAAGCTTCCTTTTTGATACGCGGTTGTCTTCCTCATATAACTCGCCTACACGAGTCTTCACATCGGCAATCGCCTCAACCTGATCGGAATGAATGTCCTCAATAACCGCGCGAACGTCCTCGGCGTTTTTCTGGATCTTTCTAACGCCTGCCGCTGCACTATCTTCGACGATTCTTTTCACATCATTTGCCATGAATACATCCTTTAGCCGTGTCAGTGGAATGATATCCTGCCCGACTCATTGAACGAAATACCGTATGCGAGAAGTTACCGAAGTTAAATACGAAGTCACACCGATGATAATACCCTGCTCAACAAATGGAAACGGGAGCGTTTCACGTGAAACGCTCCCGTTCATCTGGCGTTATATCAACCTCAGTCGATTAACGACTTAGTCGTCAAGATCCTCTTCCGACATTTCACCCTTACCATCGGCTTCGATTTCCTCTTGACCAAGTTCATTCTTGTGAACGCGCTTTTTGGCTCGCTTCGAAATAGCGATAACGGAAACCTTGTCCTCATCGGCGACGTTCATGATGTGAACACCCTGGGTCGAACGTCCCTGTTGGGAAATACCCGAAACAGGGGTGCGAACGGTAAGGCCATCCTCGGACATGATGATAATCTCATCACCGGGGTTAACGACCTTCACATCAGCGAGCATACCCTTCTTCGCCGTCATGTTGATGGTGAAGACACCTTGACCACCACGATGTTGCATGGGGTACTCCTCGATGGGGGTGCGCTTGCCGTAGCCTTTTTCGGTAACAACCAACAGCTCAGAATCTTCGCGGGCGATCTCAAGACCAAGGGCCTCTGCACCAACTGGAAGGCTGATGCCATGAACGCCCATCGTCCCACGACCCATAGCGCGGACCTCAGACTCGTCCCACTTGATTGCCTTGCCGGTGTTGGCAGCAATGACAACCATGTCGCCGGGCTGAACGCGCTTAACGGAAATCAACTTGTCGCCGTCCTTAAGGTTGATGGCAATCAGGCCGTCGCGACGCGTGCGGTTATACAGAGCCATAGAGGTCTTCTTGACCATGCCCTGGCTCGTTGCGAACATAAGATACTCGTCCTCAGGGAAGTCCTTCGTGGCAATAACCGCCGCGATGGTCTCGCCCTTTTCAAGCGGCAGCAGGTTTACGATGGCGGTGCCACGTGCATGGCGCGACGCCTCGGGAATTTGGTAAACCTTCAGGCGATACACCTTACCCAGCGAGCTGAAGAACAGCATGTACGAATGGGTGCTGGCCACGAAAAGGTGCTCAACGAAATCGTTGTCCTTCAAGTTAACGGCCTGGGTGCCCTTTCCACCGCGTTTCTGCGAACGATACGTAGCGACAGGCAGACGCTTCACATAGCCGGCCTTCGTAACCGTAACGACCATGTTCTCGTCGGCGATAAGATCTTCGACATCGATTTCCTTCGCGTCTGCGCCGATCTTGGTACGGCGAGGCGTGTTGAAACGATCTTTGATCTCGAGCATCTCTTCTTTAATGATCTCGTGCACGAGGTTCTGATCAGACAGAACACGCTTGTAGTAAGCAATGCGCTCGAGAAGCTCAGCCAACTCGTCCTGAATCTTCTGACGCTCCAGACCAGTCAGACGACGCAGGCGCATCTGGAGAATTGCCTCGGTCTGCTTGTCAGACAGGCCGAAACGCTCAGTCATGCGAGCCGCAGCTTCGCGGTCAGTCGAAGAAGAGCGGATAATGCTGATGATCTCATCGATATTATCGAGAGCGATGATCAAGCCTTCGAGGATATGTGCCCGCTCCTCGGCCTTCGCCAGCTCGTAACGAGTACGGCGAACGATGACTTCTTCCTGATGAACGATGTAGTGATGAAGAACTTCCTTCAGAGAGAGGACGCGCGGCACGCCGTTGACCAGAGCAAGCATGATAACGCCGAAGCCAACCTGCAACTGCGTGTGCTTGAACAGCTTGTTGATGACAACCTGAGGAAGGGCGTTCTGCTTCAGATCGATGATGATGTCGATGCCGTGGCGGTCAGCACCGTCGTGAATGTTGCTGATCTCGGGAAGCTTCTTGTCACGAACGAGCTCACCAAGCTTCTCGAGGAGCTTCTGACGGTTGACCTGGTACGGAATCTCCTTGATGACGATCTGGCTGCGACCGTTCTTCTGCTCTTTGATCTCATACTTCGCACGGATCGTGATGGAACCGCGACCGGTCTCGTACGCGTCTTTGATACCGCCGATCCCCATGATCTCGGCACCCGTGGGAAAGTCGGGACCAGGCAGAACCTTCATGAGCTCTTCGGTAGTGGCATCGGGATTATCGATGAGCAGGCAGGTAGCGTCGATCACTTCGCCAAGGTTATGCGGCGGGATGTTCGTGGCCATACCAACTGCAATGCCAGCAGAACCGTTAACCAGCAAGTTCGGGAAACGGGCAGGCAGAACCGAAGGTTCTTCCAAGCTTTCGTCGTAGTTGGGTTGGAAATCGACCGTTTCCTTATCAAGGTCGCGGAGCAGCTCCATAGCCGCCTTGTCCAGACGAGCTTCGGTATAACGCATTGCAGCAGCCGAGTCACCGTCGATCGAGCCGAAGTTGCCGTGGCCGTCAACCAGCGGCACGCGCATGCTGAACGGCTGAGCAAGACGAACCATGGCGTCGTAAACGGCGGTATCGCCATGCGGGTGATACTTACCGATAACGTCACCGACGGTACGAGCTGATTTCATGTGAGGACGGCTCGGCGTGTAGCCGGACTCGTTCATGGCGTACAGAATACGACGATGTACCGGCTTGAGGCCGTCACGGACGTCAGGCAGGGCGCGCGAGACGATAACGCTCATGGAGTATTCCAGGAACGAAGTCTGCATTTCCTTGCCGAGGTATGCGGTGCGAACGATCGTGCCTTCGCCGCCGTTGGCATCTTTCACGATGCCGCCGTGCGGGTTCGGCATGTTGACGAATGCATCATCTTCGGCGATTGCGGTGAAGTGGCTCATAGCGTCGTCGGAGGAAGCATCCTCGTCCTCGTCTACGAATTCCTCGTCATCTTCCTCAACATCGTTAAGGATATCGTCGGTCGATTCGTTTTCAGCATCCATGTCGTCGAACTCAAAGCCATCTTTGGTTTCGTCACTCATTTAGATGGTCTCCTTAAATATCGAGGAAGCGGACGTCACGGGCATGCGACTGAATGAAGTCGCGACGGGGCTCGACCTTGTCACCCATCAGGTCGCTGACGGCGCGCTCGGCTTCAGCGGCGTCGTCGATGCTAACCTGCAGCAAGGTACGGGTGGCGGGCTCCATCGTGGTTTCCCACAGCTGATCAGGGTCCATCTCACCAAGACCCTTGTAACGCTGGACAGCCATCTTGTCGGGATCGGGATACTCGGCGAGAACAGAGCTCAGAGCCTTCTCGTCGTAGATGTAGCGATCGATCTTCGGCGATCGCGAATTCTTCTTCTTGATGCCGAAGATAGGCGGCTGCGCGATGTACACGTAGCCGCGGTTGATAAGCTCCGGCATGAAGCGGTAGAAGAACGTAAGCAGCAAGATACGGATATGGGCACCGTCGACGTCGGCATCGGTCATGATGATGATGCGATGGTAACGGGCCTTATCGGCATCGAAATCGTCACCGATGTTGGTTCCAATTGCGGTGATCAACGCGCTGATAGTGTCAGAGCCGATCGCGCGCGTGAAGCCGGCACGCTCGACGTTGAGGATCTTGCCGCGAAGCGGAAGGATTGCCTGGTGCTTGCGGTCGCGGGCCTGTTTGGCCGAACCACCTGCGGAATCGCCCTCTACAATGAAGAGTTCTGACTCAGCAGGATTCCTGCTGGAGCAGTCAGCGAGCTTTCCCGGAAGGGAGAGGGACTCGAGAACGCCCTTGCGACGCGTGTTCTCGCGAGCTTTGCGTGCGGCCTCGCGGGCCTTCAAAGCCTGGGTTGCCTTGTTCACGATACGCTTTGCAGCCGTCGGATTTTCCTCAAGATACTCGGCCAAGCCCTGCGTGACGGCCTTCTGAACCAGCGGGCGGATCTCGGTGTTGCCCAGCTTCGTCTTGGTCTGACCCTCGAACTGCGGATCATGCAACTTGACGGAGATAACGGCAGCTAAGCCTTCGCGGGTATCGTCACCGGTGAGGTTGCTGTCCTTCTCCTTGAGGATGCCCTTAGAGCGAGCGTACTCGTTGACGGTACGCGTCAAACCCTGCTTGAAGCCCTCAAGGTGAGTACCACCTTCGATGGTGTGAATGTTGTTCGCGAACGACATCACCATGTTGGTGGAATACGTCGACGTCCACTGCATGGCAACCTCAACGGTGCCGTCCTCGTTCTCGGCTTCGAAATAGATAGGCTTGTTCAGGGTTTCCTTACCCTCGGTCAGCCATTTCGTGAAATCGACGATACCGCCGGCGTACTGGAAGGTCTCGGAATGCGGCTCTGCCAGAAGAGAGCTGGTGTTGGCTTTAGGATCAGAACGCTCGTCAACGAGTTCGATCTTGATGTTCTTGTTCAGAAACGCGACTTCGCGTAGGCGAGCCTGCAGGGTTTCGTGGTCGTAAATGGTGGTCTCGGTGAAGATCTCGGGATCGGGCCAGAAGGTAACCGTGGTACCGGTGTCCTTAGCAGAGCCGATCTCATGCAGCTTCTCGACGGTTTTGCCGCGCTCGAAGGCGATCTCATATTCTTTGCCGTCACGACGCACGCGAACCTCGGTGCGCAACGACAAAGCGTTAACGACGGAAACACCAACGCCGTGAAGACCGCCGGAAACTTTGTATCCGCTGCCACCGAATTTGCCGCCGGCATGAAGGATGGTAAGAACAACCTCGACCGTCGGGATCTTCTCTTTTTTATGCTTTTCAACAGGGATGCCACGACCGTTATCGACGACCGTGATCGAGTTATCGGGATGAATAAACACCTTGATATGGTCGCAATAACCAGCGAGGGCTTCGTCAACCGAATTATCGACTACCTCGTAAACCAAGTGATGAAGGCCACGGGGACCGGTAGTGCCAATGTACATGCCCGGGCGCTTGCGAACGGGGTCAAGGCCTTCGAGGACTTGGATCGCATCCGCGCCGTAGTTTTCTTCTTTGTCAGCCACCACACACTCCTAACCATGAATAGAAATCGGGCAGACGGCACACCAGGTCAAGTCGGCGGATAGACGAATCGATTCAGTCAACGATTCGATTCGGGTACCCACTTCGTTTGCCTGGTTATGCCAATGATAGGTTAGTAATTTTAGCACACGTGCGTATTAGCGATGGCCGTTCAGATCCGTTTTAAGCCTGTTCTTTTCGCTTCTGAAGCGCAATTACACAGCAATAATACTTTTTAGCTATCAGTCAGACAGTTCCCTTTTCAAATCCGCTGTCATCGCTTTCAGAAATGCATCATGAATTCGCTTGTCAGCAATTTTCCCTGACGTCTCCTCGACGAATCTCTCTTCGTTTTCCGACAGTTTCCTGACAGAGATTTTCTTTCCGTTGCTTGAAATCCCAAAAGCGCCCAAATCCTCAGGCGACGTTTCGTCGAGGTAAGGATGCTTCTCCCTGTGGCCTTTTCGGGAAATATGGATCTCGAAGATCTCGATACCCTCATGAAATGTGCCGTTGATGAATCCTTTGATCAACTCTCGTTGAGCATTCAACTCGGCTGCGAACGAACTGTCATCAAGATAAACGATCAAACGCTTTTGGTCGCCTTCTTTATTCGTTATATACACTGCGTTGATGCGATCAAGAAACAGGGGCGCGTTGCCTTTGTTCGCCCACTCAAGGGCGGTTCTGAATTCATCACGCACTTGGACAGCGCGACGGTGAATGCGCGCCATAGAATCATCGCCAGCCAAAGAGAAGAAAGCGCTATCGAGTTGTTTCTTCAAATTCCCCATGCGGACCTCTCTTCATCTCGTGTTTCTCGTGTTTCACGTGAAACACGAGGGTGGATAAACGTCAGGACAAGCGAATCGCATTCTCGGTTGCCGGCAACTCTACCACGGATGCACGAGAAAGAAGCTCATCGGTGAAGTAAGACAGATTCGTCGTGGTTATGAACGTCTGCATATCACCCTCAACCAGGTCGACTAGCGATTCGCGCCTTGACCCATCAAGCTCACTCATGACATCGTCGAGAAGAAGGATCGGATTCTGATTAAGCGATCCTTTGATCACCGACACCTCCGCGAGCTTCCATGCAAGAACTACGCTGCGGCGCTGACCTTGACTCGCATAATCGGCGACGCTTCTTCTGTCAATCTCCAGCGAGATCTTGTCAGCGTGGGGACCGATCAAACTTCGCTTGCGCGCGCGCTCTTCTGGCAATGCTCGGTCAAACGCCTCGCTCATCTTCCTTTTGATGAAGTCCTTGTCAGAAAGATCGTCGAATTTCGTTTGAAAATCACTGGAATCTATCGAACACCATGAGGGAATGTAACGCGATTCAAGCACTTCCCCATCAGAAAGCCGATCATAATTGGCCATCAATTTTTC
Organism: uncultured Coriobacteriaceae bacterium; assembly: GCA_937937585.1. Lineage (GTDB taxonomy): Bacteria > Actinomycetota > Coriobacteriia > Coriobacteriales > Eggerthellaceae > UMGS1502. The sequence continues at coordinate 63,076 of CALDCB010000009.1, read as the reverse complement.
TGAGAGTCGTGAGAACAATTCAGCGCGGTAATACTCAAGCTGCGTACCGCATGTCAGCAACGTGTCGTTAATGCTTTGAAGGAAAATAGGCGATGCTTCCTCTTTCAGCAGTTTATTCTTGTAACGAACGGCCTTCTCGTAATCATGCTTTACCACGTAGTAGCTCTTTGTGAGCTGCGAGCCAAGTTCATCGAGAGCTTCACGGCGCAAGGACGAAGAGTTCTTAACAAGAGCCAAGTCATCTGGCGTGAAGATGACGGCAGGCAAAGTACCTTTCAAATCGGCGATGTTCTTCTTCTTGTCATTCAAAAAGAACTGACGACGACCTGCCGAAACTTTCATCACGATATCAAGCTTGCGAGCATCGCCTTCGATTGAAGCACTCAATCGGGAAAAATCCTCACCCTCTGCCACCAACTGCGCTGAGTTCGGATGCCTGAACGAGTCCAGAGCCGAACAGAGCTGAATCGCCTCAAGGAGGTTTGTTTTCCCAATCGCGTTCTTCCCAACAAACACCGTCAAATCACCTATCGAATTCAAAGTGAAATCGCGGTAATTCCTGAAATTAACGAGTGATATGTCACTTAAACGCAGTTCCACGCGCTGAAACCGCCGATTAAGGCAGCCTGACGGGCATGACAAGGTACGTGAAATTCAGATCGGCTTCGTTCTTGAAAATACCAGGCTTCATGGAAGACTGCGCCTCAAGGACAACAGTGTCGCCCTTGGTCGAGTTCAACCCATCAAGCATGTAACTGCTGTTAAGCGCGATTTCGACATCATTTCCCTCGACAGTCGCGGCAATGGTCTCTTGAGCGGAACCAACATCCTGAGCGACAGCCGACAGTTGTACGGTTTGAGTTGCGGCACTCGCAGTAATCTTAATTGGAGAACCGCTTTGGTCGAGCAAAGCAACACGTTTTGCAGCTGCAATCAGCGCTCCAAGGTCAACTTCAACCTTTGTTTCGCACGTATCAGGAAGAAGCTGCTTGTAGTTAGGATACTTGCCCTCGATGCGGCGATTAACGAACACGGTTCCACGATACGAGACAACGATCTGATTCTCGGACAACGCAAGCACGATGTTCTCGCTCGATTTTGGCAAGCCGGCAAGTTCCGATACAAAGCCACCGGAAACGACAACGCTAAAATCTTCTTCTTGGGCGACCTCGCGCTGAACGCATGCAAGTCTATATGAGTCGGTTGCAACCATTCTGAGCTCGTTATCCTCGACCGTGATAAGTACGCCTGTAAGAATAGCTCTGCTTTCGTCCTTTGACACCATATGGCAAACATGCTTGGCCATAGAAGAAAATACATCGAACGGAACGGTGATCTGCTGACCGGTGGCAACCTCAGGGAATGCAGGGAAGTCCTGCGGCTCGAGGCCCTTGATTGAATACGAGGAATTGTCACAGGTGATGGTGGTTTCAAGATCAACCGTTGTCACATGAATCGCAGCGTCGGGAAGGTTCTTCACGATATCGCAGATAAGTTTACCCGGAAGAACGGCTTTGCCCTCTTCTTCAACCAGCGCTGCACAAGTGAACTGAATCGACAGCTCGAGATTGGTTGTTTGGAAGGTGATCTCGTCACCATGAGCAACGACGTAAATGCCCGAAAGAACCGGTAACGTAGAACGAGTTGCCACGCCCTTTTGCACCGTATTGAGTGCGGTCTGCAGTTCAGTCTGATTGATGCTGAATTTCACGTCGTGCTCCTTTGCGTTTAATCGATCTGATCAATTAAAGCATTAAAAGAGAATCCCTGTCCTCTTTTTAGATTGCTTTCAAAAATGAAGCACCGGCTTCAGAGACTGGAGTGCTTCATTTGTCTTCTCTTATTATTTCTTTTTCTTTTAATTAATATATTTAAATAATAGTAGTAATAAGCATGGTGAATTTAGTGGATTAAGGTTAAAGCGCCTGATCAATTCTTGTTTTCAAGTCTTTTGAACCTGTTGATAACCATTTACCGTCTTCAACAGGTTTTATCGCTTAAATTATCAATCCACCGATTTCTGGGTTTTTCAACAACCTTACCCTGCGTTATCAACGTTTGTTTCACACCTATGCTTCCAGAATCATCTGCCTGATAGATTCCAGCTCTTCGTGTATCTCGAAGTTTTCCTTCATCTTTTCCTCGATGTTGGTAACCGAGTACATGATGGTGGTGTGGTCTTTGCCGCCGAAACTCTTGCCGATGTAGCTAAACGGCAGGTCGAGCATGTGGCGCGAAAGATAAATGGCGACCTGACGCGCGTATACGATGTTACGCGACCTTTTCTTGCCGATCAGATCGGCATGGCTGACTTTGTAGTAGATTTCCACTTGTTTTTGAATGTCGGCGATTGTCAATTTCTTCGTTGCCCCGCCCGTGAAGTGGTTCTTCAACAGTTCTTTGACTTCGTCGAGAGACAAAGTTTCTTTGCCGAATGCCTTGGCCTGGAAGATTACGTTTGTGACCGCGCTTTTCAGCTCCCTGATGTTCGACCCCGAGTTCTTTGCGATGTAATCCTGCACCTCATCGCTCATGAGCTGGCCTTCAACACCCTCGGCACGCTTGTATTCCCTAATGAAGTTTTTAACAATGCCGAGTTTGACTTCGAATTCGGGAGGCAAGATATCGATCGTCACGCCCGAATTGAATCGGCTTGTGTAACGCTGGTCGATGTCGATGTTCTTCGGCGCACGGTCGGCAGAGAGGATAACCTGTTTGCCTTGCGTTGTAAGGTTGTTGAAAATCTGGAAGAACATGTCGAGTGTCTGCTTCTTGCCCTGGAAGGCCTGAACGTCGTCGATAAGAAGAACGTCGGCGCTTTCGTACCTGTTCTTGAACTCTTTGTAGTTGTGGGAAAGCGCAGCGTCGGTGTAATCGTCGATCATCTGGGATGAGTCGACGTACACGCACTTCAGGTGCGGAATGTTCCTTTGGATGTAGTTTTGGATGGCTCTCAGTAGATGGGTTTTACCCAACCCTGACCTGCCGTAAAGGAACAGCGGGTTCAGTGATGGATCGCCGCCAGGTTCTTCAGCAACGACTACTGCCATCGAATACGCCATTCTGTTTGAGGCGCCCACAACATAGTTTTCGAAAGTAAGGGAGGACGTTGGAGAGGAAGAATCACTCTCGACGTTCTCGCTTTCGACCTCAGTGTGGGTTGCGGGATCGGTTTGTTGAGCGACTGCTGCTTGAAAACCGCTTGATGCACTGCTGCCCGTTGATTGATTGCTTTGGGGGACAGGAGCTTCCTGTTGGACCGCCGCTGTATTTTGGGTGGTGTTTTGCACCGGTGCAGACGGTTGAGGCGCGCTTTGCGGTTGCTGGTTAACTTGCGTTTGGGGTGCGTTGGAAACTTGTGGCTCGGGCGATTGATTCACGTCAACTTCCATCAACACCGTGAAGTCGACGCCATATAGATCCTTCAAGGCCTGTGCAATGAAGGATGCGTAATGGCGCTCGATCCAAGTTTTTATAAAGTCCGTGTCGGCGGTGAGCATAAGGAACCCTTCGCTCATTGCCTGTGGCTTCAATCTTGAGAAAAAGGCGTTGATCTGGGATGGGTCGATTCCGTCGTATGACTTGATCTGGTTAGTGACCCGTGCCCACTCCTGAGCGAGGCGCTCGCTTTCTTCCATAGCTACCTTCTTAATATCGATAAGCGCGCAAGGCCGCGCTGTTCTATCGGTGGAGGTTTTCCACCGATTCTATCATGTACTGCGTTTATGTGGAAAACTTTATAGAATTCCGTCTTTGATCAGGCTAAATAAAATCCAGGATGTTCCAAGCAGCCTGAGTGAGGACGCGCTTTTTGCCCACCGTTACTTCTACCAAGCCCGCTTCTTCGAGTTTTTTGAGCTCGTAATGCACACTGGAATTCGGAATTTGGGTCAGCTCGTTAAGCTCGGAAACGCCTAAGGCACCGTTCATGAGGGCTTTCAGGCACTGCTTCCCTTTGTCTGAGATCGTTGGGATGGCCGGCATCGGCGCATACATAGGTGCACGTCCGCCATTTCCCATCATTATGGGTTGCTGGTTTTGATATGCGAAAGGTTGCGGCGGTTGATAGTTGTTTTGTTGGTATCCCGGTTGTTGGTAAACGGGTTGTTGATAGGTCTGTTGGTATGCCGGTTGTTGGTTGTAGTTCGGTGCTTGATTCAAGTTCTGAGACGCCGTGAAACCCTGCTGTTGGTAAGGTGGCAGTTCAGGTGCGACACCTGTTTGAACGGTGTTGTCATAACGAGGAGCGTGAGTGGGGATTTCCCTATCCTCTACCATTTCACGACCATCTTCATTGCTTCGTTTCAGGCTGATGGTAACAACGGCGCCGCTTTGGACGTTGTCGTCTATGGTTACCGAGCCATGTTTCTCTTCGAAGTAGTCCCTGACGATGGGTAAACCCGATCCAACGCCGCGAATGTATTGTTTCATCGGCTCGACGGCGGAGGAATAGCCGGGCATCTTCACTTTGTCCTTGTCGTTAATGCCAGGACCTTGATCGGCGAAGCGGATAGTGTTCCCCTCGTCGTAGATCGAGATTGTCATCTCTTGGAAGCGCGCGTGGATAAAGTTTTCAGAAACTTCCTTGATGATGGTGAACGGGATCTTTCCACCGAGCGTTTTTGACTGCTCGTAGGTGGCCGTTGCGAGGTTCATGATGAATTCGTCGGTGGGCGCCGGTTCTATCACCGTCACGCGCGGCGCCGCTTTAAAGTCGTCGTAGCAGGCAATCCGCGCAACGCTCTTGACGAAATCAAAGTTGAACTGAGTTTCGTTGTTGATGTTTGTGTCGTTCATTTAAGCTGCGTTTACTTCTCGTTTTTCAGGTTTCCATTCCATCTGAATCAAAGATTCAGGAAAATTCAGTTCGTATTGTAACCAATCATTTCCACCAAACTTTTGCGACGTGGGCGAATATTATCTTCCAACGTTCGAATTCCACTTAATTGAATTTCAGAATCAATGGTTGATCTGGGAATTTAGACAGTTTTCAACAATTAATTCAGGAAATGTGGAAATCTTTGAAAAGTCTGGAAGCTCAAGTGAGGAAAACTATTTCGAATTCTGGAAAAAGTGAAGCTCGAATCGCGGATAAAACAGTCTATTTACCCCGTTAGAGATGGTTTCAAGCAGTTCAATATAGGTAACTATTACCTGGATTTTAAAGAAATTCTGATTTGAATTCTGATTCCTTTATTTATAAAACACCAGCTCAAGGACTTGAATTTCAAATACTGGATCCATTACCCCTGATAAAAGTGATTACGATCAACCTCCTCATTGCACTTGACTTTCTTTAACCGTTGTAGTTTTCCACTTTTTTACGTGCGATTATACGAGTTTTCCACGTTTTCCACCAAACGAAGGCTTACTTTTTCGAAATTCGAAGTGTTTGAATTTCGGATTTCATCGATGTTTGAATCGGTGATTGAAAACGAGGTTGGTTTTCAACAATCGAATCGAATTATCGAAAAGATTCGATTTTCTTTGAAACTGGATCTATGCCGAGATCGTGTTCGACGACGTTTTCGAAACGTGATCCTCGAGCAACGGCGGTCAAGTCTCTGATTCTCTGAATGAACCAGGGTGTTGACGGCGGTTTTCTTTTGGCTGTTTTCGCTTTGGAATTACGGTTGCGGTCGTGTCGTCATCACAACCTAAACCCTCTAGATCACAGCATCTTGTGTTTGCTGCTTCCGACAAGTCAAAATGCAGGTTCTATCTCGTTATATATGGATTATTCCCGACAAAGCAAAACTAAGCTTGCTTTCTTGATTTTGAGAATCAAAATGTAAAGGCATGTCAAATTCGGTTCAAGACTCATGCCGGGTTGGGCATTACCTTGATTTTATCCGTTGAACGGGTATAATTTCGTGATTGCACTGATTGTTGTTTGGAAGGGATTTAAATGAAGCGCACCTATCAGCCCAACAAGCGTAAAAGGGTTAAGTGCCACGGCTTCCGTGCACGCATGGCTACCAAAAGCGGCCGTCGCGTACTCGCTGCTCGTCGTGCCAAGGGTCGTAAGCGTCTGACCGTTTAATAGGAGTCTTCGTTGGATATTATTAAATCCAGCGCCGAGATTTCGAATTTGTTTGAAAACGGGCAACGAATCAATACGCCTTTTTTTACGCTCATAGTTTTAAGCGATGGAAAGCAGCACGGCCGTAATGGACGTGCTGCTTTTGTTGCTGGAAAAAGAAATGGTAATGCGGTCTGGCGCAATAGAGCCAAACGTCGAATGAGGGCTCTTTTTCGCGATTCTGCCGATGCCTTTGATGGGATGGATGTTGTGTTTCTCGCACGCCGAAACATCAATGATGCGTCTTACGATGATCTTTCCGCCTATCTCCGCAAAGCGGTGAAAAGGGCTCATAAGTAATGAAACGGGTCTGTTCTTCATTCCTATCTTTGATTCGTAGGATTCCAGTATTCATCGCTGTTGCCTTAATTCGTTTTTACCAGGTTTGTATTTCGCCGCTTTTTCCGTCTTGCTGCAGATTCGTTCCTACTTGTTCTCAGTACGGTTTGATTGCTTTTAAGAAGTACGGCTTCATTAAGGGCTTTGCATTGACGGCAAAACGAATTCTCAGGTGTCGGCCGGGAGGCGGTCATGGGTACGATCCAGTCCCGTGATCCTCTTTGGATATAGAGAAAGGTATTTCATTCAATGTGGGACGTGTTTAAAGACTTTATATTCTCGATCATCTCATTCTTCTATCCGTTATTTCATGACTGGGGAATGTCGATCATCATCGTTACGGTTATCTTCCGTCTGTTGATCTCCCCGCTTATGCATACGCAGACGAAGTCCAGCTATCAGATGCAACGCGTTCAGCCGCTGATGACTGAGATTCAGACCAAGTACGCTAACAATCCCCAGCGTATGCAGCAGGAAATGCAGAAGCTTTACGCCGAAGCTCACTTCAACCCGCTTGCAGGTTGCTTGCCGATGCTTCTGCAGATGCCTATCTTTATCGCCCTTTTCCAGGTTCTTCGTGAAATGGGTGATCGTCTTGGTAATCAGGACTACAGCTTCTTCAACTTGGTTCCGAACCTGGTTTACTCTCCTTCTTCGACCTTCTCCATGGGCTTTGGCGCCTTCCTTCCTTATGTCATCCTTCTTCTGGTCTTTGCCGGTGCTACCTTCCTTCCGATGGTTCTTATGCAAATGGGTCAGAAGGATAACCCGCAACGTAACATGACTCTTATCATGTGCGGCGTCATGAGCCTTTTTATGCTTTGGATTGGTTGGAGCTCCCCCGCAGGTGTTCTTTTGTTCTGGGGTGTTTCTTCTCTGATTGGTCTCGCGCAGCAGCAGATCTCCATGCGCATCATGAAGAAAAAGGATGCTGAGAAGGAAGTTGTTGAAGAGATCAAGCCTGTTGAGGTCAACGTTACTCGCAAGGTTAAGAAAAAGCGTCCGACCAAGAAGCGTTAATTTACGGAGTGAGGTGTTTCACGTGAAACACCTCACTAAGTTTTATTTCCCTATAAGGAGCTTGTCATGTCTGAAGAACTTGAAATCAATGATCAGGTTTTGAATCAGGAGACTGACTCTGCTGATGAGCCGCTGTCTGATGAAGAACTTGATTTCGTTGCTGACACTGCAATTTCTGCATTGAAGGACATCCTTAAATACTTCAATGTTGGTGAGGTCACCATCGACGAGTATGAAGGTGACGACGGTGAGCTCATCCTTGATATCACTGGCGACGATCTTGCGGTTCTTATTGGTCGTCATGGTCGTACCCTTGATGCTCTCCAGTTCTTGATTTCCGTCATTACGGTTCGCATCATTGGCTTCCGTTACCCGATCGTTGTTGATGTTGAAGGGTATAAGAGCCGTCAGCGTCAGAAGCTTGAGTCCCTTGCTCGCTCTTCCGCAAAGAAGGCGGCTGCGACTCATCGAAGCGTTAAGCTTCGTCCAATGACTCCGTACGAGCGTCGTATCATCCATGTTGCCCTTCGTGATGACACTCGTGTCGAGACTGCTTCCGAGGGTGAAGGATCCGAGCGTCACGTCGTTGTCGTTCCTGTTCAATAATTGAACCTAATGCCCTGCATTAATAGTGCAGGGCATTTTTGTACCCAAAATCAGACTGATTCCCGATAGACTGCTAGTAATTAAAATCGTCGTATCTGTTTGATTTAGTTGGATGCCGGCTAATGTAGTGATGAATCAGGTGTCCATAATGACCTTTGTTTCCGGTTTCATTAGAGAGGTTTGATTTCGATGGGTGTGAATCTAAATTCGATAGATTCTCTTTCGGATAATCAAAAAGCTTTAATCAAAAAGCATTTAGAGTGTGTCATCGAAGCGAATAAAGTAACCAATCTTACTCGAATCGATTCGATGGATTCGGGAATGCTTCTTCATATTGAGGATTCTCTTGCTGCCCTTGAAGAGGTCGACAAAGCACCTGCTGGTAAATACATCGACCTCGGATCAGGCGGTGGCTTTCCTGGTTTTCCTTTAGCTATTGCCACCGGAAGGAAGACGACACTTATTGATGCTCGTCAGAGGAAGGTCGAGCTGCTTAATGATTTTGCTGAACAGCTTAGTTTGAGTGATCAGGTTATCGCTGTCCATGCGCGCATCGAAGAGTTCTCAAGGACTCATAAGAATCACTATTCCCTTGTTACTGCACGCGCGCTTTCCAAGCTATCTATTCTCCTTGAGCTTGCTAGCCCGCTTCTAAAGCAAGGCGGGCGTCTTATTTGTTATAAAGCCCGCATGGAGGAGAGCGAGCTCGAGCATGCTAAGAAAATCAGCAAGCAGGTTGGATTCAGCTTGGTGTCGCTTGACGAGTATTTCTTAAGTGACGGCGAGACCTTTCGCACGCTTGTTGTGTTTGAAAAGATCGGTCCTTCCAAGATCAAGCTACCAAGGCGCGATGGTTTTGCTCAAAACAAGCCTCTCTAGGTTGATCACATGGGGATATACATGCTTTACGTTTCACGTGAAACGTAAAGCATGTATACTCAAAACGGCTAACGAAAGGAGGGTTCTGTGGGTTTCTTCGACGGTTTTAAACGAAACCAAAATACAGCTACGGCGAAAACAGCTCATGTGAACCAACAAAATACGTCCTCGGCGACGGAAATACCCGAGCAGACGAGCAATGTGGATACTGATTCAGTAAAGAGCGATTTCTTCGTAGACGAGGATGTTCGTGTTGACAGTATTCAAGTTGTTGAGCGTCAGATTGCTGAAGATGTTATTTCCGATGCCGATGACGTACCTGAATATAAAGAGATCAAGCCTTATAGCGAGAAGGCTCCGGTAAGGCATGCAATCGGCCAGACCAAAATCATTGCCATCATCAATCAAAAAGGTGGTGTCGGTAAATCTACGACTGCGATCAATCTCGCTGCTGCCTTAGGTGAAGCTAATAAAGAAGTCCTCCTTGTCGACCTTGATCCTCAAGGTAATGCTACCAGCGGTCTTGGCATTGACAAGGGAAGCATCCCTCGCTGCATTTACGATGTCTTGTTGAATGACGTTCCGATTGAGGATGTCATCATCCCCGACATTTGTCAGGGTCTTGATATTGTTCCTGCGACCATCAACTTAGCGGGTGCGGAGGTTGAGCTTGTTTCCGAGATGGCTCGTGAGAATCGCCTTAAGGATTCCGTTGGAGCCTTGCGCGGTAAGTATGACTTCATCCTCATCGATTGCCCTCCGTCATTGGGTTTGTTGACCGTCAACGCTCTTGTTGCGGCAGATAAGTTGATTATTCCCATCCAGTGCGAGTTCTATGCATTGGAAGGTGTGACAAAACTTCTCGATTCGATGAAACGTGTCAAATCTCGTCTTAATCCAACCCTCGAGATTTACGGAATACTTCTCACCATGTATGACGGCCGCACTACCCTTTCGAAGCAAGTTGTTAAAGAGGTTAGGAACTTCTTCGGAAAGCAAGTATTCGAAACCGTCATTCCCCGTACCGTTAAGCTGTCTGAGGCTCCTAGTTACGGAATGCCCATCACCCAATACGATCCTTTGGGAAAGGGAGCCCAGTCTTATATCAATCTTTCGAAAGAAGTGATCTCGCGTGGCTAAACAACGAAGCGGCCTCGGCCGTGGATTGAATTCGCTGCTTGGCGGTCCTTTTGAAGAGACCACTAACACTCCTGAACGTTATGCCGAACCCCAGCGTGAACGTTACACCGTTTCCGCTGATGATGATTCTCGTCCCCAGAATCATATGCATGAAAATCGTCTTGCTGAAAAAGTGCCGGCTCCCAAGGCTACCCCTGTGGAAGAGGTTGTTGAGGGCGATCTGTACACCGATAAAGCCGAGAACACCACTATTAAAAGGGTTACTGAGCGCGCTGCGAGACCCGAGCCGCCTAAGCCGGCTAAAGTTGAAGTTGAAGTTCCCAAGGAAGTTGATGAAATCAGCATCGATCTGATCTTTGCCAACCCCGATCAGCCTCGTACCAACTTTAAAAAAGACGAGCTGGAAGAGCTTGCCCAGTCTATTCAGCATGACGGTCTTCTTCAGCCGATTCTTGTGCGCGCTATGGGTGATGGAACATATCAGATCATCGCAGGTGAGCGTCGTTGGCAAGCGTGCCAGAGCCTTGGGCTTAAGAAGGTTCCCGTGCGAGTCAAACAGGCGGATGATAATCGCGCCATTGAACTTGCGCTTGTCGAGAACATCCAGCGCAGCAACCTTAACCCCATCGAAGAGGCGTATGGTTATCGTAGGATGATGGAACGCAGCAATCTGACTCAGTCTGAAGTTGCTCAGGCTGTTTCCAAAGGTCGTTCGACTATTGCAAACGCACTTCGTTTGCTGGAATTGCCGGAAGATGCTCAGCAGCTTCTGTTTGAGGAGAAGATTACTGCAGGCCACGCTCGTGCGATTCTGTCCATCCCTACTGAAGAGGGTCGCAAGAAACTGACTGAGAAGCTGGTCAAAGAGAAGCTCTCTGTTCGTGAGGCTGAAAATATCGCTCGACTCTTGTCTGGCAAGAAGTCGGAAAACGCGACGCCTCGTGTGCCTACTCCACAGTCTTACAAGAAAGTGGCAAAGGCGCTGCGTAAGAGCCTGAATACAAGCGTTAGGGTGAAAACCGTCAAGGGAAAGAACAAGATCGAGATCGAGTTCACCGACGAAGAAGATTTGCAGCGTTTGTTCGACAGCATCGTTTCGAGCAATCAATAACTCGAGACGATATTCGATACATTACTTGCGATTGGCTAGCTGACCGCAAGCACCGGCGATATCTTGACCGCGTGAGTTTCTCACGCTAGCCTCAATGCCGCTCGCTTGAAGTTTGTCTCGCCAATAATCAATTACATGTGACGCAGTGGGCTGATAGGGTGAATCATCAATTTCATTCAAAGGAATGAGGTTGACGTGGCATATCAGCCCATTGCAGTATTCGATGAGTGCCTGGAGATCGCTGTGAGAGTCGTTAACTCCCCGCATAAGTGCATATTCGAAGGTGACGCGACGATTCGTCGTGCGATTGTAGTTAACCAAAGCGCGCTTCAGGTCGGGCAGGGGCCAGTTGCGAGTGCCTGGCATGATCTTATCTCTGGTTTGCTGAACTGCAGAGTGAAGGGAAACCGCCAGAGTGAACTGTTCTTCAACTTGAGAGAATCGCTCAATGCCTGGAATAACGCCGCAAGTTGAAATAGTTATCCTTCTTGCGCCGATGTTCAACAGTTTCTGATCATTGCAGATGCGCAGTGCTTCGATTACGTTGTCGAAGTTGAGGAAAGGCTCACCTTGTCCCATGACAACGATATTCGAAACCCGTTGAGAGAAATCGTTTTGAACTTGAATGATTTGATCGACGATCTCGCCAATCAGAAGATTTCCCGAGAAGCCCTGATGTCCGGTGGCGCAGAAGTCGCACCCCATTGCGCAGCCAGATTGGCTTGAACAACAAACGGTAAGGCGATCATCAGAAGAGGGAATTCCAACCGTTTCAGCCACCCTTTTCTCGTCGAAGCGGAAGAGGTATTTCCTTGTGCCGTCTTTTGAGATTTGGCGATCGATAAGCTTAGGCTTGTTAAGAGGATATTCAAAAGCAAGCTGAGACCTGAGTGACTGCGGAAGGTTGGTCATCTCTTCGTAAGAAGAGATGCCTTTTTTATAAAGCCAATCAAGCAGCTGGTTGGCACGAAATTTAGGCAAACCACTGTCCGAGATGAGCTTGCGGATCTGGTTGCGGGTGAGGGATTCAATTGAAGTATTCATACCGCGAATTATATGATATCTACAGGGATTGTTTCACGTGAAACAATCCCTGCTTGTAATGCATCACAAGTAAGAAACAGAGCTTTGCTATACTTCATGAATCGACAAAAGAAGGTGTTCATGGAAATCAACGATATAAAAGAACTTCACGTCGCCGTGCTTGCGGGCGGTTCGAGTGGCGAACGTGAGATTTCGATTCAGTCGGGAGTTGCCGCTAAGAATGCTTTGAAGGAAGCTGGATATGACGTCGAGATGATTGATCCAGCAAACAAGAGCGATCTAGCGGATTTGGTTTCTGGTAAATACGATGTCGCGATGTTGTGCCTTCATGGCAAAGGCGGCGAGGACGGAACAATCCAAGGTTTCTTGGAAACTGTTGGTATTCCTTATACCGGATCAGGGGTTCTATCGAGCGCATTGGCTATCGATAAAGACAAAGCCAAGGTTATTTACCGCAATAACGAATTACCTACGCCTTTCTCTGTAACACTCCGCAGGGATGAGTTCGATGTCCATTCTGACCTTACTGAAGTTCAGTATCCCTGTGTTGTGAAGCCAGCGACAGAAGGCAGTGCCCTAGGCGTATTCATTGTCGAAGACGAGACCGGTATTGTAGAGGCTATCGAGAAGGTCTTTAAGATCGACGAGCAACTGCTTATCGAAAGCTACGTGAGGGGCACTGAAGTTACCGCTGCTGTTTTGGGCAATGGCGACCCTCAGGCTCTTCCCGTTATCGAGATCGTTCCCACCCACGAGTTCTATGATTTCGAGTCTAAGTATGCACCTGGCGGATCTCAGCATATCTGCCCCGCTAGGCTTGATGATGAGATAACGCAGCTCGTTCAAACTTTGGCTGTTAAAGCTCATCGGGTTCTTGGTTGCAAAGGTGTGTCCCGCACTGACATGATCATCGATTCAGATGGTCAGCCGTGGATTTTGGAAACAAACACGATTCCTGGCATGACAGAAACTTCTCTGTTGCCGGACGCAGCTCGAGCAGTGGGGATCTCGTTCCCTGAGCTTTGTTCCAAGCTTGTTGAACTAGCGGTGGAGTAAACAGGTTGCACTTTGCACTGCAAGACAAAGAGGCGGATGTTTCACGTGAAACATCCGCCTCTGTTTGATTGTCGTGAATGTTTAGTCTTGGCAGCGCTGCGTCTTGGTTAGATTAGAATACGCCGCAGGAGCGTAAACCAAGGAAAAGTAAGACAACAAGTCCGATAATGAAGATCCAGGAGACGACATAGCAACCTTTGTTGCCATCACGGCCAAGTTCTACAGCCTTTTCGGAAAGCGAACGAGAGCTTTTCATCATGACGGTGCCAGTATCAAGGTCGGGCTTCTTCAAGGTGGCGTTGGTGAACCAGCTTCCATTTGAATCCACCAGGGATTTGATTCCTTGTTGGCCGATGTTGACGTCAATGCGCTTTCCGTCACAAAGGCTTTTTGAGACTCTTGAGACAAACTGCGTGAAAAATTCCTCACATTCCTTGGGGTAAGCCAGAATAGCCATTTGACCCCAGTAGCAACCAGGCTCAGGATGATCCGAGTAAGCAAGAAAGGCAAGTAGAATCCTTATAGACCAGCCTCGCGCTTCGTAAAGTTTGATTTGACGACTTGTCTGTTCCTCAAAATAGCCAACAGTCTTACCAAACTTGTTTTCGATGTAGGCAATGCTCGGATTTTCTTTATCGAATCGAGTGGTGAATTCGTCTCCAACAAGTGTGTCGGCACCCATGAGAATGCCAGCATCTTTCTTTGAGATTGTTTCGAAGCGCGCATAGAAGCCTTCGTAGTCAACTTTCATAACGTGCTACCCCTATCGGTGATCGTTTCAGTGCTTGCAATGGTATCCCAGCTAGAATATACAGATTGCATTAAAAGGGATTCTATTTATAAACGCCTTAGTGAGTTTGTTGCAAAGGCGTGCAGATGGTAGGCTTTTCCTTATGAATACTGAAACTAAAAACGCTACTAAGCGAATCAAAAAATATCTTTTGGACGGCACCGCTCAGGATGTTGTGGATCGTTACGCGCGCTTAAAGGAGATAGCCTCTAAGGCCGACTTTGGTGCGATGGATGAGAATATCGTTGTCGTAGATACCGAAACCACTGGCTTTTCGTTCACTCATGATGAGTTGATCCAGATCGCTGCAGCGCGCCTTGAGAAGGGCGAGATCGTTGACTGGTACGTCACGTTTGTAGATCCAGGCAAGTCGATTCCCGAGGACGTTGCTCATCTGACTGACATTCACGATGAGGATGTTGCTGGTGCGCCGTCGCCTCAGGAAGCCCTTGCGGGATTGGTTGAGTTCGCTGGCGATGCGAAGATGATTGCACACAATGTCGACTTCGACAAGACGTTCACTACTCGTCATCCCGAGGGGTATCCGCTTCTTGAAAACACGTGGATCGACTCTCTAGATCTTTCCCGTATCGCTTTGCCTAAGCTCAAGTCGCATCGCTTGATCGACTTGGTTCATACGTTCGATACCCCTGTCTCAACGCACAGGGCCGATGCCGACGTTGAGGCTACGTGCTCGGTGTACCGCATTTTGCTGGCTGCAGTCTGCAGCATGCCTTTTGAGCTGATTGAGCACATTGCCGGTATGGAGTCTAAGGAAAACTGGTCGACCCAGGTGGTGTTCGAATACTTTGCGAATAACAAAGATCTTCGCGATGCCGTGATCGGAGCGCAGGCCTCTCAGACCGAATCAGCAGGTTCGTGCGATTTCGGTCGTAAGGGGAATGCTTTCTCGGGCAACGACGGCGGAGAGCATGAGCTGTTTCCCGAGGTTGCTTCATCTGAAAAGAAGCGTTTCTTCTCGCTTCGCGCTCTTCGAAGGAAGAGGATCAACTCGCTTTTGGATCTTTCTCCCAAACGCGACGCAGGATTGATCAAGTCGGATAATGATGCTCCCATCATCGCGCCTTCGCCAGTGGAGATCGACGGAGCCTTTTCGAGCGATGGCCTGCTTGGTCGCATTTACGGTAGTTTCGAACCGCGCGATGAGCAGAAAGAGATGGCTCAAGCCATCACGAAGGCTTTTGACAAGAACAAGAACCTTGTGGTTGAGGCAGGAACGGGCGTTGGTAAGTCGATGGCCTATTTGGTTCCTTCCGCTTTGCTTGCGAAGAAGAACCGTGTGACCGTCGGCGTTGCAACGAAAACCAACTCGCTTCTTGATCAACTGGTGTTCCAAGAGCTTCCGGCGCTGTCTGCCGCATTGCAGAAATCGCCTGAGATGGCGGCTTTTAGCGATCAGCCACTGAGTTACGCAGCTTTGAAGGGCATTACTCATTATCCGTGCTTGAGGAAGATCGATCGCATCGCGACCGATGGGCCTGTCATGAAGGTGGTTGCTGGCAAGGAAACGTCCCAGGCACCTGCCTTGGCTGGTTTGCTTTCGTATGTCGAGCAATCGGAATACGATGATATCGACTCACTGAAAATCGATTACCGTGCCCTTCCTCGTTACACGATTACGGCAACGTCAAATGAATGCTTGAAGAGAAAGTGCCCCTATTTCGGCTCGCTTTGCTTTGCTCATGGCGCTCGTCGTCGTGCGGAGAAAGCCGATATCGTCGTGACCAATCATTCGCTGTTGTTCTGCGATTTGGCTGCTGATGGAGGGCTTTTGCCTCCTATCAGGCATTGGGTAGTCGATGAGGCCCATGACGCAGAGCAAGAGGCTCGTCGTGCGTTCACTGCGAAGGTCGATTGCGCCGACCTTAAACGCATGTGCGGCAAGATCGTCACCGAGGCGGGCGCGAGGAACGTGTTCTCAAAGGCCGAGAGCAGCGCTGCGGGCTCTTCAAACGTTGAAGAGAAGATTCTTTTCAGTCTTACTTCGAAATGCAAGACCGCTGCTGCTTCTTTCGCTCAGGTCTCTGATGAATTCTGCGCTCACGCGAAAGACCTCCTATACTTCGACACCAGCAAAAATAAGGGCTATGAGCGACTCGAGCTGTGGTTGAACGATCAAATTAGGTCGAGTTCCGTTTTTTCGGGCTTAAGGTCAAGCGAACAGCTGCTGGTAAAGGCTGCAGACGAACTTATAGACACGTCTCAGAGGTTGGTTGCCTTCCTTGAGGACGTACCCGAAGCTGCAGTTGCCCAGCGCGAGATCGCTACAATCGTCCTTGAGCTGAAGGATATGAGGCAGGCCGCAGAGCTGATTTTCGAGAAGCAGGATTCGGCGTTCGCCTACCAGGCTTCGCTGAATCGCAAAAAGGACAGGTTCGAAGACTCGTTCGAAGCTTTGCCTCTTGATATCGGCTTGTCCATGAACGAGACCTTGTACGCACGCACTCATTCGGTTATTTATGCTTCGGCTACGCTGACGGTGAATCAGCGCTTCGATTCGTTCGTGAACACGATGGGCCTTGGACAAAGCGAGGAGTCGGCATACGACGCTCTGGAGCTTGATTCGAGCTTTGATTTTGACAACAACATGATCGTCTATGTTGTGAAAGACATGCCCGAGCCCAACGCCCCGAGCTATTTGAACGCGCTGCAGAAGCTTTTGATTTCGACGCATCTTGCTCAGCATGGTTCGATGCTCACGCTGTTCACCAACAGGCGCGAGATGGAAAAGTGTTTTGACGAGGTTCGTCCGGCGCTGAAAGAGGCGGATCTTCGACTGGTGTGTCAGAAGTGGGGCGTGTCGGTTAAGGGTCTTCGCGATGATTTCATTGCGGATGAAACCCTCTCGCTGTTCGCGCTTAAGTCGTTCTGGCAAGGGTTTGATGCCCCTGGGGCTAC
Organism: uncultured Coriobacteriaceae bacterium; assembly: GCA_937937585.1. Lineage (GTDB taxonomy): Bacteria > Actinomycetota > Coriobacteriia > Coriobacteriales > Eggerthellaceae > UMGS1502. The sequence continues at coordinate 46,090 of CALDCB010000009.1, read as the reverse complement.
TCTTAAGGGAGTGATCATCCCTAAGCTGCCGTTTGCTCGTCCTACGGATCCGTTGTATTGCGAGCGCGCTTCACGCGACGACGGCGCTTGGCGTCACTATGTGCTTCCTCAGGCGATTATCGAGATGAAGCAGGCTGCGGGCAGGCTTATTCGTAAGGCGGATGATACCGGGGTGTTGATTCTTGCCGATAAACGGCTTCTTACGAAGAATTATGGCAAGACTGTTTTGAACTCGCTTCCGAGCAAAACAGTACGAGTTTGCACGATGGATGAGATAGTGGCTGCCCTTTCGGCTATGTCGGAAAGAAGATAGCGCGATGTTCGGTCGGAAAGGCCCCATCACGAAAGGTGCTCACCTCAAAGAGCATACCGCAGGCACGTCGAACGAGCTTTCGTTCGACGTGCTTGATGCTGCCCGCCGTCAGCTTGATGACAAGAATTTCGATCCTAATGCAGTGAAGGTGAAGACACCTCGCAAGGGTGTGGGAATGATCTCGCTGCTCTTCTCGAAAGTTCACTTCACGAAGGAATCGATCGGGAACGGGCAAACGAAGGCGAAGTCTGGATCGCCGACAACGGCCAACACCTCCGAGGCGAAGGATCCAAAAACCTCGACGTTGTTTCCTGGGAAAAGAGTCAAGACCGAAGACACCCCAAAGAGGAAATCGGCGGCAGCAGAGCAGCGTCAGTCGCGTAAAGCGGCTCGTGCGGAGGCCCGCGCTCTCGCTAAGAGACAGAAGCAGGAGCGCTATGATTCCAAGCATTCGTTGTCGCGTGCGGCCAACGCAGCGCCTTATTCGAATGAAAGCGCTCAGGTAGAGGTAGAAAGGCGCAAGAAGATTCGCCATCGTCGCAGGGTTCGCCTTGCGGCAACAGTTGTCGCAGCTTGCGTTGTGGCGGCTGGGCTTGCGGGCAATTATGCGTATCAGCGGTATCGTCTTTACAATGATCAAAGCGAACTGATCAATCACGCTGTCGAGGAAATCGTAAGCGCCGATGAGAGTGTGGTTCAGCTGGATTCGCTTATCGGCGACCCTATGGCTGAGATTAAGAACGACGCATGGAAGGAGCTCGAAAGGAACCTTCCCGCCGCTGAGTCTCATTTAGAATCCGCCCGTGATACCAGTAACGATCTGTTACCGGTGCTTGGCGAAGGCGATATGCAGATCGTCGCCGGTCAGATTATCGACGCGTGCGACGCGCGGCAGGTGATGATCGACTCGGGTAAGTCGATTTTTGCAGCGGCCAAAGAGGCAAACGGCACATCGGATTCCGTCGCTCAGATTTGGGCTGATGTGCTTCAGGCAGATAGCGTTGCACGAGATGGCGTGGCTTTGCTTTCTGCAGGTTCTCTTGATGACTCGATGGCTTCCGCAAAGGAGAAGCTGCACGAAGCGGCGGCGAGTTTCCAGAATGCTCGGTACGAGCTTCAGCAGCTTGAGAATGCGAATGCCAACCTTGATTTGTCAAAGCTGACCGAATATCTGGATAAGCGGCTTGAAGCGCTCGATTATGCAAGTGCGACGGCCCAGGCTCTTCTCGATCGAAATAAGAGTGAGGCAACTTCACAGGCCAAGCTTTACAACGAGGCCGATTCTGCTGCCGTCAAGCTTGCGGCGGCTCTGCCTACGGATCTTTCGGAGCCGGTTAAGGCGGCGTTTGAGAAGGATATCGAGGACTTGCGTAAGAAGTACGACGATGCGAGATACGCAGCGAGCGCTGCTGACGACAGAATTCGAGATTATTTAGGCGCTTAGCCTTTCTATCTGCGAGAATACCCTATACTAACGGTAAATATGCGCACTATTCGGAGCGCGTAGCGGTTGCTGCGCGTCTGACCGAGGAAGGTTTGATTGTATGGCGCACCAAATGGACTATATCGATTACTTGGCGAACGAGATCGGCCCTCGTCCTGCCGGTACCGAGGAGGAACAGCAGGCGGCGTTGTTCATTGCCGATACGTTCCAGACTGAAACCGGCTTCCCCACCGAGATTGAAGACGTCGTTAGCTCGTCTAATGCAGAGTCGCCCAAACCTATTTGCGCGTTGGTCACCGTAGTGGTTGCTCTGATCGCGATGATTTTCCCGCAGTTCATGCTTCCTGCTGCGATCATCGCCATTATTTCAGCGGTGATTTATGTCCTTGAATCCACTGGACGCCAAGTGTTGACGAAGGCGCTTTCGAAGGGCGCTAGTCAAAACGTTGTGGCAAAGTACGTTCCTTCTAACAGCGATGCGCTCCACAAGAGGAAGATCATCCTGGTTGCTCATTACGACACCGGTAAGGTTACTCCGCCGCTGGTTGCCAAGTTCGAATCGATGGGCATTCCATGGTCGCTTGTCTGCACTGCGGCTATGGTGTTCGTGCCTGTGTTCTTACTGCTTCGCGCTCTTCTCTTCGGCGCCGCTGAAGGTGCTGCAGCTATCGTTTTGAACATCATCACCTTGGTCGGCGTCGTTTTGGCGGTCCTTCCTGTCGTTCGTGCGGTCATGCTTCGCGTTGCGTCATTGAGCGAAGGTGCAAACGACAACGCATCCGGCGTGTCGGCCCTTATGGAGGTGGCCAAGAATATCTCGAAGGGTCTGATGAACGAGGATCAGATCGAAGACGACATGGCGCGCGCAAGGATCCATGGCGAGCAGGCTGCTGTCGACGCGGGCCTTGTTCCCGATGGCGCCGAGATTCAGTACCACGTTCCTGAGAACGAGGAAATCGCTGACGAGAATCGCTCTCCCGAAGAGCGACTTTCCGCTGCTAAGGCCGCGATCGCCGCTCTGACCGGTGAGGCGGTTTCCACCACAACCTATGTGAAGCCCGCAAGTGAGGCTGCGGTTAACGCAGATAATGGGGAGATCAGGATCACTGAGATTCCGAACGCGGATTCTGACTCCGACTCCGTTCAAGAAACCTTCGTTTCGGTTGAGAACGGTGCCGCCGAGACGACGGATGTCGCCCCGAAGTCCGAGGGCGAGTCTGATTTCAACGAGCAGACCGATGAGAACGTGCCTGATTGGTTCGCGGCGGCGCAGCGCAAGGCTAAGCGTTCTCCTCAGCGTCCGAAGCCAGCACAGCGTTCGCGCTATGCTGACGCCCTTGATGCGGCACTGAGCGAGTCGGCTGCCATCTTCGATGAAGCGAACAAGCTCGTTTTTGACGAGAGCGAAGATCGTATGCGTGCTCGTTCGGCGGATATCGTCGAGGTGGCTCCTCCTTCGCCGGCGGATCGTGACGCCATCGCCGCTGCTGGTGGCGCAATGAGCCCGATCACCGCAACGATTAGCACAATTCCCGAAGGTGCTGCTGCTGAATACAAGCCCGCTAACGAGCCTGTCCCCCAGGTTGAGGAGAGCGCCTCTGTTGCCTCTGTTGCTTCCGCTGCTCCGGTTACCGAGGCTGCAGCTGATAAAGCTGAGATTGTCGCTGCCGAGCCTATTGGCGAGACCAGCGCGTTCGCCCCTATTGTGATGACGCCCGAAGAATTGGCCGCCCTTGGAGCCAACAACGAAGCGGTGTCTTCTGCACAGGCCGCCTCTGAACCCGACGCAGGCAATCATGGCCTTAACTTACCCGATTTTTCTGACTTCGAGGTTCCTTCCGTTGCCGAGCCCAGTGTTCCTGATTTTTTGGTTCAGGGCCAACGAGCTCCTCTTGCAGAGCCCTCGTCGAACGCCAGCGCACGTGCTTTGGCTAGCACGATCCCCGCGGTTGTGGGTCCCGGAATGGCCGTCCCTGAGCAGACTTCGCCGTCTAAATCGGGCGCAATGCGCGCATTGCGGACTAAGCTGCCCTCTTTGAGTGGTTCGATCGAGCGTATTGGCGATCAGGAAATTGCTGTTTCCAACGTCAGCTCGGTTGGTTCGTTCGTTGCCGCTGGTTCAACTGGCTCTATTGAACCTGTTGGTGATGAGCTCCTGCAGGATCTTGATCCCGAAGACGCCTACATTGAAGATGCCGACGACTTCGATATCGAAGACAACTACACCGAAACCGGCGCTTTTGCGGGTCCCGATTACGTTGAGATGCCGAAGTCTCGCATTCGCGGCTTCTTTGATAAGTTCCGCTTCGGTTCGAAGAAATCGAACCGTGAAGAGGAAACTCCGCAGGAGTGGCTTGACGTTGAGGATGATTTCGACCCTCGCGCAGTAGGTAAGGAGCGAGGCGGTTGGGATAGCTTCCGTGATGAGAATATCGAAAGCCGTCGTAACCGTGACAATGCCCCTGAGTTCGTGGGCGAGGATGATTATTCTGCCGAATACGACGACTACGCCGAGGATTCGTACGACGACTATTCCGATCCCTATGCGGATCCGTATGGAGATGATGGCTGGGACGATAATCGCAAATGGCAGGGTGGTTCCATGTCTCGCGTGCGTCTTGGACGTGTCGATATGCGTTCCTCGTCCGAGGGCGACTCTCAGGACGCCGCTGCGGCCTTGGATGAGGATATCGAAACCCCAGCTGAAGTGAATGCCGTTTATCAGTTCCGCAACCCTAATTTCGAGACCGAGGTGTGGTTTGTCGCCCTTGGTTCCGAAGTCGACCGTCACGACGGTATTCGCGCGTTCATCGATGCTCACCACAACGATCTTCACGGTGCCGTAATCGTTGACATTGAAGCTATTGGTGCGGGAACCCTGTCGTATGCACGAAAAGAGGGCGCGCTCGCCGGTGCCGAGACGACCTCACGCATGAAGCGCTATGTGCAGAAGGCCTCTCGTGAGTCTGGAATCCCTTGCGAGCCTGTTCTGATGCCCGGGATCGAAACATCTGCTTCGGTTGCGGCTGCTGCGGGCGTCCAGTCTTTGCATATCCTTGGCACCGACGGCGGCGTTAAGGCCCTTACTAGCCAGGGTGAGGATGTTTTCGCTAATATCGACCCCCAGCGCCTTGAAGAGAACACGTATTTTGTCGAGGAGCTTGTTAAGAGCATTTAAGGGTGGATTTCGGGTTATAATCCATCAAGCGCGGAGCGATTCGTTGTACGTGCGGGTGTCGCCAAGTGGTAAGGCACGAGCTTCCCAAGCTCGCATTCGCGGGTTCGAATCCCGTCACCCGCTCCAGATCTCACCGCACGTTAGCGTGCGTTACATACAAAAGCAACTGAGCTTTGATGCGATTAACCGCCCCTTTAGGGGCGGTTTTCGTTTATTCGGCGAGGCCATTGAGTGTGAGGGTTTTGCTGGTACGATTTTTATCGTCGCAAAGTCGTTTAAACGTTGCTTTGGCAAGGTGCGGTGAGCCTATTCGTCTTGTTGAGTCGGCTTATAAAGCACGATACGTGCAGTATTGAAAGGAGCGGCATATGGGTGAGGGTGCTTCTACGACCATAGATGTGAAGGGCGTTGTGTTCGATATGGACGGCACGCTGCTTAACACCCTTCCCGATTTAACAGCATTGACCAATGCTGTTCTGTCTGATTTAGGGTATCCAACGCATACAGAAGAAGCTATTCGCGGCTTCATCGGTGACGGTGTTCGGGCATTGATGATGCGTGCAATGCCGGATTCTGCATCTGATGACGAGAAAGAAGCCGCGCTTGCTGAATGGAAGTCTCGTTATCAGGAGTTCGGACGCAGAAAGACTGTCCCATATCCGAACATCATCGAAATGCTTGAAGGGCTTAAGTCGAAGGGCGTAAAGCTTGGAGTTTTGTCCAATAAGTTCGATGCCGCAGTAAAAGACCTGGCTGGGTTTTACTTCCCTGCGACATTCGATGTTGCAAAAGGGGAGTCACCCACGTGTCCAAGGAAGCCGGATCCAACGGGTTTGCTCGCCTCGATCCAGGAAATCGGTCTGAATCCTTCCCAGGTCGCTTATATCGGTGACTTGGCTGGCGATATGAAGACCGCAAAGGCAGCTGGCGCGATGGCGATAGGGATCTCCTGGGGCTATCAAACCGTCGATCGTTTGGTCTCTGCTGGTGCGGATATGGTCATAGACGACCCTCTTGCTATTCTCGATCTGGCTTAAGTAGAATCATCAAGTGCATGATGTTTCACGTGAAACATCATTCGTGAAACGCAACTAGATACCTAGTTGAACGAAAGGAACCTAATATGACTGATCCGCATCAGATGCTGGATTTATGGCTTGAGAAGGTTGAAGATGCCGAGCTTAAGCGCGAGCTTGAGGATCTTAAACGATCTGGCGACGAGGCCGCGATCGCAGATGCGTTCTTCCAGGACCTCTCGTTTGGCACTGCTGGCCTGCGCGGGATCATAGGCGCTGGAACTAACCGTATGAACGTTTACACCGTTGGTCGTGCGACGCAGGGTTTTTCTGATTACCTGAATGCCAATTTCGAAGAGCCTTCAATTGCGATCGGTCGCGATAGTCGCAACATGGGCGAAGAGTTCGTCCGTCGTGCAGCAGAGGTGTTTGCGGCTAATGGAGTGAAGGTATTCGTTTATCCGCGTATCGAGCCGGTTCCTGCATTGTCGTTTGCAACCCGTGATCTTAAATGCTCGGGCGGGGTTTGCGTTACCGCGAGTCATAATCCTGCACCGTACAACGGTTACAAAGCGTATGGCCCGGATGGTTGTCAGATCACCACGCAGGCGTCCAAGGACATCTCTGACGCAATCATGAAAGTCGATCCGTTCTCCGATGTTCGTTCGATTCCGTTTGATGAGGCTCTTTCTGATGGGATTGTCGCATGGATCGGCGAGGACACGCTGGAGCGTTACATCGAGGCTGTTCTAGACCAGTCGGTTGTCCTTGACGACGACTCTGAGAGCAAGGCGGCGTTAAAGCTGGTTTACACACCTCTTAATGGCGCGGGAATCGAATGTGTTAGCAAGATTCTTGATCGAGTTGGCATCACGGATGTCACTGTTGTTCCTGAGCAGGCTGAGCCGGACGGAGATTTCCCTACGTGCCCGTATCCGAATCCTGAGATTCGAGAAGCGCTTGAACATGGCATTCAGCTTTGCGAACAGGTTAAACCTGATTTGCTTCTTGCGACTGATCCCGACGCAGATCGCGTAGGTACAGCCGTTAAAGACGGCGATGAGTATGTATTGCTTACCGGTAATGAAATGGGCGTTCTGCTGCTTGACTATATCGCACGCGTCAAACAAGCGAAGGGCGAGAGCCTGACAGATAAGTTTGCGGTTTCCACCATCGTTTCATCGGCGATGATCGATGCTCTGGCAGATGAGTACGGTTTCGCCATCAAGCGCGTGCTAACGGGTTTCAAGTACATTGGTGAATTTATCGGACAGCTTGAGCAGGCAAACCAGGCTGATCGCTTCATGTTCGGCTTCGAAGAGAGCTACGGGTATCTGAACGGTACTCATGTTCGCGACAAGGACGCTGTTGATGCGTCGATGTTGATTTGCGAAATGACGCAATATTACAAGCAGCATGGTATGAATCTTGCGCAAGCGATGCGCGCTCTGTACGAGAAGCATGGCTTCTATCAGAATAAGACCGTCTCATATTCGTATCCCGGTGCTGATGGTCATGAGCGCATGGATGCGATTATGGGGGCGTTGCGCACGGTTTCTCTTGCCAATATCGCTGGTATTGAAGTGTCTGGCGTTGTTGATTACTTGCAAGGAATTGACGGTCTTCCTGCTGCGAATGTGATTGAGTTCCGTTTGGATAATGGCGACAAGGTGATTGTTCGTCCGAGCGGTACCGAGCCGAAGATCAAAGCTTATCTGTTCGCCCGTGGAGCAACGTTGGAAGCGGCGAATGAAGCTGTTGGAAAGTACGAAGCGGCTATCGAAAAGCTGTTGGGTTAATACCGACGTAGTGATGGCTTGAATCTCATAGTCAAGCAAACGTCAACATAAAATTGAACGTTAGACAAGAAGCTCGCTTGGGTGAACATGAAGAGCCCTGGCGAGCTTCTCTATTGTTTGAAGTCGCGGGCTGGATCCACCGGTTTCGATGCGATAGATGGAGCTTGCTCTCAAGCCGGTCAGTCGCCCAAGTTCATTACGTGAAAGCCCTTGCTCTTTGCGAAGTTGAGCAACATTGAGTCCCAGAGTTTCATTTAAGCTGATCGGCATGTTGGGGCCAAGGCCCATCAAAGAGAGGCCAGGGTCATTCGCGTCTATCTTGAATTCCGTTTCGGGCATAAGAAAACGCTACTCGAAAAGCGCAGTGACGAGTGGAGTGAACGACTGAAAATCGGTGACTTCTGAAGTCGTATATCTTAAATGATACAGGTGCGCAAATCGGTGCTGGCGCAGGGTGTTTAAAGGGGAAAAGGACCGATATGGCGTCGGATCGACGCTGGTGCATGAAGTCCGAATCTAGAAAGGGCTGGGAAGAAAACACCAACGGCCGACGAGAGATGCCCGATTAAAAGGCACCAATCTGGGGGCGAGTTGGGCAGTAACGTTTCCAAATGGTGACGAAATCGATCGAGGTGTGCGTCATAAAGGGGCTTGACATGCCTTTTTTATGTCGCAAGGGCGTAGATGGTAGAATTTTAAGGTCATCTTCGAATCCGAGGAGGCCAGATGGCATCGAGGAACGATCGAAACCAGCGCCCCAGTGCGCGTCAAAATACCAGTGCAGCGGCAAGGCCGTCGCGCGATGGACGTAAAGCTCCCCAGCAAAACAAAGCATCCCGCAATGTAGCCCCGACGCACAATCCCGGGGATTATTCGAGCTACTCTCGCTCGTCTTACGGAACGAGACCCGAGGGATGGGACGGCGCTCAAACGCCAAGGCCTCAGTCGGGAGCGTATCGTTCTGCCTACACACCTGATGCAAATTATCGTGGAAGCAGCGCAGCAGCGCAGTACTCGCGCAATGCGGCTCAATACCGCGCAAGCAAGAAGCGCGGCCGCGGAAAGAAAATCGCCATCGGCGTCGTATCAGCCCTGGTCGTGGTGCTTATCGGTGTGGGTGTCGCTCTGGCAACCTACGTGAACGGCATCAACAAGGAATTGCAGGGCGGCAAAACAAGTGAAGAGCTTAAGGCAATCGATCAGGAGCTCACTCGCACCACCACGTTCACTAAACCTTTTTATGTCATGCTTATCGGTTCTGACGCGCGTGAGGGCGACGACGAGATGGGTCAGCGTTCTGATACCAACATCGTTGCTCGTGTGGACCCGTCAACCAACACTGTCACGATGGTCTCCATTCCCCGTGACACCATGACCGAAATCGACGGCGTTGGCACTGCTAAGTTCAACGCTGCGTACTTCTACGACGGCGCGGCGGGTGTTATCCGTGAGGCAAAGCAACTTACGGGTATTTCCGTCTCTCATTACGCCGAGATCAACTTCGAGGGCTTGACTGCGTTGGTTGATGCGGTTGGCGGTGTGGATGTTGTTGTTGACGAGCGTATTGACGACACCGACGCCGATAACACCACCGACTTCCCTGAGAACCCGCGCATCATCATCGAGGCGGGCGAACAGCATCTTAACGGCGAGCAGGCATTGGTGTTCGCGCGCAGTCGCGCTTACACTGACGGTGATTTCACCCGTGTCGCAAACCAGCGCAAGCTTATTCAGGCAATCGTCGACAAAGTCATGTCTATGTCGCCGACTGACATCCCGAGCGTGGTAAGCGCTGCTGCCAAGTGCGTGACAACCGACCTAACGGTTTCCGATTTGGTGAACCTGGCGCTGCAAATGCGCGACGGCGGCGAGATGACCATTTATTCGGCGACCATCCCCTCGGCAACGCAGATGGTAGGCGGCGTCTCGTATGTAATCGCTGACAAAGCGAATACGAAGGAACTGATGAAGGTCGTTGATTCCGGCGGCGATCCTACTTCAGTTAGCAACGGATACCTTGCCAGCTATTAGTCGAATTTGAAATTCACTGCGCAGCTGGCGTAGAGACTGGAACGGCCTCCGACGATGATCGTCGGAGGCCGTTCTGTTTGAGTGGGGTTATGTTGCTGAGGGGCCTGGATACTGCAAGTGCTACCCAGGCGTATTCGCAGGCAATGAAAAAGTGCGTCAGCGCTTTACCGGCGATCGAATGCAGTTAAGCGCTGATTGCGGAAGTTTATTTCGTAGCGTAACCGTCGGGATTGGTGGACTGCCAACGCCAGCTGTCCTGGCACATGCGATCGAGGTCGTATTCGGCAACCCAGCCAAGCTCGGTGCGGGCTTTGTCGCATGCTGCGTAGTTCACAGCGATGTCGCCAGCGCGACGAGGCTTGATCTCGTAGGGGATCTCCTTGCCGCAGGCCTTGGAGAACGCGCGGACAACGTCGAGAACGCTGGAACCCGTGCCAGTGCCCAGATTGAAGATGCCAACGCCGTGACGGCTGCCATCCGCATCGGCGGCACCCTGGATGGAGCCAAGACCGATGGCCTCGCCGGTGCCGACTTTGCCGCCCATCCAATCAAGCGCGGCAACGTGGCCGCGGGCAAGATCGACAACGTGGATGTAGTCACGAACACCGGTTCCGTCGGGAGTGTCATAATCGTCGCCGAACACGCCGACGCAAGCAAGCTTGCCGACGGCAACCTGCGCGACATATGGAAGCAGGTTGTTGGGGATGCCCTTCGGGTCTTCGCCGATCAGACCGCTTTCGTGGGCGCCGATGGGGTTGAAGTAGCGAAGAAGAACGACGTTCCATTCGTCGTCGCCGATGTAAAGGTCGGTCAGGATTTGCTCAAGCATGCTCTTGGTCTGACCGTACGGGTTGGTTGCGTTGTGCTTCGGGCAATCCTCGGTGATGGGGACGAACTCGGGCTCGCCGTATACCGTAGCGGAGCTGGAGAACACGATGTTCTTGCAGCCATGCTCGCGAGCGACATCGCACAGCACCAAGGTGCCTGCGATGTTGTTCCAGTAATACTCGAGCGGTTTCTGCACGCTTTCGCCAACGGCCTTGAAGCCTGCGAAGTGAATGATGACATCGATGTCGTTCTCGTCGAACGCTTTGGTCATAGCGTCGCGATCGAGGATGTTTGCCTCGATGAAGCGCAGGCGATCGCCCTGAACGCCAGTGATGGTGCGGACGCGATCAAGCGCGACTTCGCTTGAGTTGCTGAGATCGTCGTAAACAACAACGTTGTAGCCCTTGTTCAGAAGCTCGACGACGGTATGGCTGCCAATGAAGCCTGCGCCGCCGGTAACCAGCACACAGATTTCCTGAGGGGCTTTCGCCAAAGATTTGTTGGACATAATTCCTCTTTCGTTTGATTCGAATCGGCTTTTGTCGGCAATTCGATGAGATCACCGTAATGGTATCAGCTATCAGGCGATGGGGGTGCATTTAAATGATTGTTATGAATGCTTCGCGAAAAGCTCCAACGAATTTTTGCCAATTTCTTGCAAAACCCCAGCACCTTTTCGCTCTAATACTACTTGAGCTGCTATTTCAAGCGCTTTGCGTACATCTTGATAGGAAAGGTCGACTCGAGGCTCGCCGGTTGTTGGATCGGGCGTCGCACCTTCGTTGGTTGGCGGATAATCGGTTTCCAGGAGCAGTTGCTTTGCAGGTATGACCTTGATGTATTCGCGCCCACGGCGCGAGTTGGCCATGAAAGGACCTACCGAGAAATAGCAACCGCTTTTGATTGCCCTATGGAGCTCGTCATTCGACCCCGAGAACCAGTGGAAAATACAGGAGCATGAGGTCAGTGAGCCGCTTGCTTCGAGCATATCCAACACCGCATCGGCGGATTTTATCGCGTGAAGGGAAATCAGCTTCCCACCTTGTTTGCCGCACGCTTCAAGAATTGTGCGAAGAGTCACTCGTTGGGTTTCGGCGGTTTCGATTTTTTTCTTACCGAAGTCGAGTCCGATTTCGCCGACGAAGTTCGTTGAATCAAGGCTCGAGAGAAGCTGTTCGACTTGCGCATCCGCATCGGCGATGTACCACGGATGCAGGCCGATGCCCAGGTGGATGTTGCTGAATCCCGCAAGCAGCTCGCGTGCTTGCCGAAAGCTTGCGGGTGTGACGGTATTCGCGAAGACATGGGCGCCATCTTGCGCGGCGTCGCGCGCGAACGATCGGGGGTCGTGCGCAAAGTCAAGGTGGCAGTGCATGTCGTGAAGTGCCGGCATGCGCGTTTTCAAAGTGGGTGCGGAGCCGGCATTGAAATTGGGCTGTTCGCCTTCTCGACGCGTCATATTGCTATTGAAGGTTGGAATCGAGGGCTTTGAAACCGCCGCGGATGAAAGTCGTTGCGAATAAAACGCGCTCGCGGATTTCTTCATCGGAGGCGTGGTCGTACAGAAGACGTGTAAACAGGGCGAGCGATATGCTGGTGAGCCATGCGATTGCGAACTCGTCGGTTTCGGGTTTCTTGGAGGTCAAGCTGGTGCCAGAGCCGATGCAGTCGCGGAAAAAGTTGTCGATAAGAGCAGAGATTTCCGTGCGCTTTTCGACCACGAGAGGGTGCTCACGGTTCATGGCGAGGGCTGCGACGTTATCCCTTCTCCCATTGACGAGCTTTACGATTTTGTCAACGATGGTGGCGTTTACTTCCTCCTCGGTGATTTCCCCTTGTAGAAGCTGGAATTCAGCTGGGAGGACTTTCTCGATGATGGAAATGATTTCATCGATTACGGGCGTGACCACTGCGGAAAAAAGGTCTTCCTTGCTATCGAAAAAGAAGTACAGTGCGCCTGTTGTTACGTCTGCGTTCCCGCAGATGACTCGCAGAGAGGCTTTATCGTAAAGGACGCGAGAAAACTCTGCAGCAGCGGAGGCGACAAGATTCGCCTTTGTGACTTCACTTGATGTTCCCGGTCGTCGTGTCATAGTTGGCTGCACCTCGCTCCAATTAGGTAACAATGGAACGCTTGTGGTGGATTTAGGTGGCTGACTGCGCCAGAGAGTCGGTGTCGAAACCATTTCGATTAAAACGTAGCCGCTTTGTAATATTGTACTGCAGAACGCCTGTTGAGGAAAACAAAAACATACCCAGTGGATGACTTTCAGGAACATGTAAGCATTGCCTTTGTTTTGATTTGGCAATGTCATGCGCCTTTTCGAGTGAGTGAGCGATCGGAGTCTTGCCGCATGCTTCTGGTAGCTATTTTGCTCGCTACGGCCATCGTTTTCGCAATGGGCGAATGGACGCATTCGGGGTTTTGGCAATAATTCAACGCTGTTCAGGCAAAAGCCATTACAATACAGAAGGATATGTATCGATTATCAATTGTGGATCCAACATGGCGCAGTCATTCGCGCCATGTTTTTTTGAACAAAGGGGACTCGGTGAGCGAATCCAATAACGACATCATGGTAAGCATCCAGCATCTTTCCAAATCCTTCGGCGACACCCAGGTTTTGCGAGATGTGAACATCGATGTCAAGAAGGGCGAGGTAGTTGTCGTCTTGGGCCCCTCGGGCTCGGGCAAGTCTACGATGCTGCGCTGCATCAACCTTCTTGAAAAGCCGACGGGTGGTCACATCTTCATCGAGGGCGAGGAGATCACCGGTCCGTCTACCAACGTCGACAAGCTTCGCGAGCATGTTGGCATGGTATTTCAGCAGTTCAACCTTTTCCCTCACCTCAGCGCGAAAAAGAACGTCATGCTTGCGCAGCGCAAGGTTCTCAAGCGTTCTGCAGAGGAAGCCGAGGCCATTGCCATCAAGCAGCTTGAGCGCGTTGGCCTTGCCAATCGCGCCGACTTCCTTCCCGGCCAGCTTTCGGGTGGTCAGCAACAGCGCGTTGCCATCGCCCGCGCTTTGGCGATGGATCCCCACGTCATGTTGTTCGACGAGGCTACGTCTGCTCTTGACCCCGAGTTGGTTCGCGGCGTTCTGGATGTTATGCGCGAGCTCGCGGAAGGCGGCATGACCATGGTCGTCGTCACGCACGAGATGGGCTTTGCCCGTGAAGTCGCTGACCGCGTCATCTTCATGGAGAACGGCGTGATCGTCGAAGAGGGCAGCCCTGCCGAGGTGTTCGACAACCCGAAGTCAACCCGTACCAAGGACTTCATTGGCCATATCAAGTAAACTGCAGGTTTGATCTCGCTGAGGGCTGATCGTCCTCATGGCTTACCCTTAAGGCTTATATGCGTTACTCAATTAATTGACGCTGTGCTTTCGAGCATGGCGTCAGTTCTTTTTCGGAAGGGTTTTCAGCAGAGCCCAGGCGCGTTGCTTGCCGTCGGGAGTGCTGATCATTTGCTCGAAGTTTTCGAAGGCAACGCCGCTGCGTCCCATCAAACGCAGGGGCGCGTTGGCGGTGATGGATACGCGGTAGGCTTGCGAAAGAACAGCGTAGGATTGCGCATCGGCGGTAATGAAGATCACAGGGTCGAGCCCTTCGATCAAGGTGCGCACGGCATCGGGGTCGAGGCTGGTGCCGTCAACTGAGATTGCGGCGAAGCAGCAAGCGCCCTTTCCGTAGCCCAATGCGGCAAGAGAGTTGTCCACGGCGGTGAATGCGGCATCGGTTGGATGGTTTTGCGATAGATAGAGAGCGTATCCGCCGCCGGTTCCCTGAATGAAATCTGAGAACAAATCGATGGTTTCACGAAGCGGCGCGCCGAAAATGTTACCGCTTGGCATGATTTTCACATTCTTTCGAGTTGAATTGGACTATGCTCAACGCAAGCAGAAGAGCTTACGCAATCATAGCAAGCTCGGTGATTGATAGGAGTTGGAAAATGTGCACTAATGGAGTAAACACTGGCCAGTTCGAGCAGATGATCGACATGATTGACGACCATATCAAGGTGGAGCGCCGTTGGGCTCACAACATGGGCCACGAAGCCGAGGACGCTGGCTTTCCGACCGTCGGCGAGAAGCTGCATCAGGTTATGGCTCAGCTTGACGCCGTCCGTGCTTTGCTGAGCGACGCTAAGGATGCGCTTGAAGAGGATGCGGAATCCGCAGCGAACGTTCAGGTCAACCTCGTCTAAGAGCCTGCCATGAAGAACGATTTGATGCGTTTCTCGGTTGCCATGCCCGAGGACCTCTTGATGAGGTTCGACAAACTTGTTGCACGTCGCGGTTTGGCCAAGAACCGCAGCGAGGTTGTGCGCGATTTGGTTCGCGATGCCTTGGACGCCGACGAGTGCGGCATTCCGGGAACCGACGTCATGGCCACGCTTACCATCGTGTACAACCATCACGAGTCTGACGTTCAAGACAAGCTCACGGTCATACAGCATTCGTATTTGCAGATGGTGGTGTCGACGACTCACGTTCACATGGACGGTGATAGCTGCCTTGAGGTGATGATCCTTAAAGGCGAGGCATCCGAAGTTCAAGATTTCGCCAATTTGGTCTTCGGCGTCAAAGGCGTGAAGAACGGCGGTTTGGTTACCACCGCGATTGAGCATTCCGACCATGAGGATGGCATCGAGCACGGTTATGATCATGGGCATGTCCACGATCATGGAGATGGCCTCGCCCACTCTCACGATCATGTTCACACGCATGACCGATCCTATGCGAAGCCAACTCACACACCCCTTGCATAATTGAGTGAAAACCGGTGAATCGCTGTTGGATTCCCGGCATGAAAGGAAGTGGAAATGGATACGCAGGTATTGCTCGGCCACGGTTCGGGCGGCACCATGATGAAGCGCATCATCGACGAGGTTTTTTTTGCCGCATATGCAGGTGAAGAGCTGATGCGTGGTGACGATGCAGCGGCATTGCCCGGTCCGAAAGAAGGCGAGCGCCTTGCGTTCAGCACGGATAGCTTTGTCGTCACTCCTCATTTCTTCCCTGGCGGCAACATCGGCAAGCTGGCCATTTGCGGCACAGTGAACGACGTCGCAACCTCGGGTGCTGTTCCGAAGTATCTGAGCTGCGGATTCGTTCTTGAAGAGGGCTACCCGATCGAGGACTTGAAAAAGATTTGCCAGACCATGGCGGAAACCGCAAAGGAAGCTGGTGTGCACCTGGTCACGGGTGACACCAAGGTCGTTAACCGGGGTCACGGCGACGGCGTCTTCATCAACACCTCGGGCGTGGGTTTCATTCCCGAGGGCGTGGATCTGTCGGGGGCGCACTGCAAGCCTGGCGATAAAATCCTGGTCACGGGCACGCTTGGCGACCATGGCATTACCATCATGAGCTGCCGTGAGTCGCTTTCGTTCGCGGCGCCGGTTGAAAGCGACGCCGCCCCGCTCAACCACCTCATTGCTGAGGTTCTTGCGGCGGCCCCTGATACACGATGCTTCCGCGATCCCACGCGCGGTGGCTTGGCATCGACTTTGAACGAGCTGGCCGAGCAGTCGCAGGTTGACATGCTTGTCAAGGAAGCGGACGTTCCCGTGAAAGACGCTGTTCTGGGCGCATGCGATATGCTTGGCTACGACGTCATGCAGGTTGCCAACGAAGGCAAGATGGTTTGCGTCGTGCCCGCCGATCAGGCCGAGGCGGCTCTTGCAGCCATGCACGCCAACAAGTACGGCGTCGACGCCGCCATTGTCGGTGAGGTTGCCGAGATGGTTCCCGAGCGCGGTCCGAAGGTGTACCTGGAAACGCCGCTTGGCAGTAAGCGAATTCTGGACATGCTGGTCGGAGAACAGCTTCCGCGCATCTGCTAATCGAGTCGCGACTGGATATTGTCGTTTTGCACAGCGTCTTCCACCTGCGCCGTTACCTAACCGTAGGCTACGGTCACAGGTTAATCGCCCTGAACGCTTGACGCATATCCGTTACATGGTATCTTGCGCCTAGGGAAAACAAGGAATGCGTCGTGCGGCGGGGGTGCCGCATACCGCGATTTTCGATGCTGACGAGACGTCGGATCGCGTAGACGCTTACGAAGATCCGTGATGGCGAGAGGAGCGATCATGTCCCACCCGATTATCAACGCCGACGATTGCGTCGGTTGCGGCATCTGCGCTGATGCCTGCCCGCAGGAGGTCATTGAGATTTCCGGCGGTACCGCGGAAGTCGTCAACGAGGAGTCCTGCATCGCATGCGGCGACTGCCTTGAGGAGTGCCCCATGGGCGCTATCGAAGACGTTGTGGAAGACTAAACGGTCAACCACCGCTTCAAGCGTGAACAGAAAGAAGAGCCAGCAGCTTCGGTGCTGCTGGCTCTTCGTGTTTGAGGGGTTGGTGATGCGGTGTCTTCCGCAAGAGAAGAGGTGCCGACCTGCGTCGGCACCTCGTAGCGCGTTTTCTTCCTGTATTTGGTTTCCCTTACTTCTCCTTTTTGTCCTTCACGAGGAACACGACCATGAGCGTCTGGACGGCAAGCAGGACGCCGATGACCAGGAATGCTACGTGGTAGCCTGCGAAGGTGACCTGTGCGGCGCTGACAGCGGTCTCTGCGGCGGCCGCGTTGCTGGCGAACACGCTGGAAACAGCGGTCGAAATGGAGATCAGCAACGCAACGCCGAATGCGGCAGCGACTTGGTTCACGGTGCCGGAAACGCTCTGTGAATCAGGGACATCGTCGTTGTCCAGTGCGTTAACGCCCCATGTGTTGATGGGGTTGGAAGCCAGGCAGAAGCCAAGGTTGTACACGGCATACACAAGGCAGACCAACGAGATTTTGCTGTCCGCCTTGAGCACCGCCAGAATTCCTGCGGTGATTAGCAGGATGGCGGAAGCGAGCAGCATGGGTTTACGGGCGCCCATCAGGTCGTACAGTCGACCGCCGATCAGACTGGCGATTGCTGCCAAAATCGCACCGGGCAAAAGCGTAAGGCCCGACACCGTGGCTGGGTGTCCCAGCACTCCTTGAATGTAGAGCGGCAGGATGGTTTCGAGACCGACCAAAATCGCCTGAGCAATCAGCACGTAGATCACTGCAAGGCGATAGCGGAAAACGTTAAGAATGCGGAGGTTGAGCATGGGGTCGTCAAGAGACAGCTGGCGCTTGCAGTACACGGCCATAACGGCAATGCCGATGACGACCATCGCGGCAGTGAACAGGTGATTCTGGGTAGAGCTGAATGTCGAGATGCCGTACAGAAGGCTGAACAGGCCGATGGTTGACAGGACGACCGACGCCGCATCGAATTTCGAGCGGCGGATCTTGTCGTAGTTGGGCAGCACGAAGAACGCAAGGACGATGGTTGCGACGGCGAGCGCGGCGACAAGAACGAATATGATGCGCCAACCAACGTGGTCAACCAAAATGCCCGAAAGCACCGGTCCGATTGCAGGCGCCACGCCAATGATCAACCCGACCAGACCCATTGCCATCCCGCGACTTTCCTTGGGGAATACCAGAAGAATGACGCTGAACACCATGGTCATCATGTAGCCGGTTGCTGCAGCTTGCATGATGCGGCCAAGAAGGATGACGGCGAAAACGGGTGCCACCGCAGCGGTCATGCTGCCGGCAGCGAACAGCGCCATGCCGAACAGGAACAGCTGACGTGTGGTGAAGCGGCCCATCAGGTAGGCGGCAAGCGGAACGACGATGGCCTCGGTCATGCAGTATGCCGAGGTGAGCCACTGAACGGTTGCCTGGTCGACGCTCATGGTGGCCATGATGGTCGGTAGAGCCGGCGTCATGAGGGTTAGATTCAGATAAGTGAGGAAGGCGCCGGACAGAAGCACGGCGACCATCGCGATGTCGTTTTTGGAAAGCTTCAAAGACATACGAGAACACTCCTTGCCATGTCTATTGGATCTCGCTTGGTTTGGCGCGAGGAAACGTTGGACACAAACTTCTACAGCCTATCAGACAAGGGTATTTTCGTGCTTGATATCGGCAAATGCTTGTATATCAGCGGAAGTTTCTACGTTTTGACAGTAAAAAAGGCGCCCGAATCAACATATCGAGCGCCTTTGGGAATCGTCGCCCCTTTAATTATCGTAAGAAGCAACGGAGTTGATGAACAGCTGGCCGATCTCATCGAGCGACATGCCCTTTTTCAGCACGTAGCCGATTTCCATGGGGTCCTCGTTCTCGATGGGGATGGAAACGACGTCCTTGGCCGAGAAGTCGGTTTGCATCGCAAGCTTCTCGATACGCCTGCGCTCTTCGGGGTCGATGGGCCATGTGTCGACGTGATTATGCACGACTCCATCGGTGATGACGCGACACCATACGGTGTAGGCGTAACTGTCGGCGATGTCCTTCACCAGTTGAGTGGGCGAAACCATGAGGCCGTTCGGCACCGCTATGCCATATGCCGTGCAGGACGTGGCGGGCTTGTCGCTTCGTGCGTTGGCGGAATCGTCGCTAGGGCGGAGCTCCAGATGCACGAACTGGTCAAATGCGAAGAAGGGGTAATCTGCAAGCTCCTCGTGAGAAACGGAACGACGCCCGTGTCTTGCAAGGGGGTGCGAAGGGTTGAACAGGGCGAACAGCGTCGCGGTCATGATTGGATAAAACTGGACGTCGTTGTCGGCAAGCAATTTCGCGATGATCTTGCGGTTACTTGAGCTTATGCCGATCAGTCCGACGTCGGCCTTTTCGGCTGCGACCTTCGAAATGACGTTCGGTGCTCCGCAGAGATCCCAGGTGAAATTATGGCGAGCGCTTTCCGGTTTCGTTGCAAGTTCAACTAAGGCCTCCCAGGCGAAACCGAACGATTGCGATGCAATGCGATAGTTATGCTTGCTGGGGAAGCCGATGACGAAGCGGCGTTCCAGGTCGTCCATGCGATTGACAACGTTCTGGGCGTAATGGAGGAACTCGGTTCCCAGCGGCGTAGGCGTGGCACCCTTGCGGCTGCGCGCCAGAATCGCGAAGCCCGTTGCGTTCTCCATTTGGGAGAGAGCTTCAGAAAGGGTGCTCTGCGAGATGCCGAGTTCACGCGCGGCATCGGTGACCGATCCGGTTTCAGCTGTTTTTAGAAGATAGCGAAGTTGCTGAACGGTGATTCTGTTGTTTGCGGAGCGCATGGTTCCTCCTGATGCATGTGCTTTAGCTGTCTGGTTTATGCCTCGAGCGCACGCGATTTTTCATAGGGTTAATTGATTGTATCGGTGTGTCGTCGCGTGCACTAGACGTAAATCGGGTATTCCGAATAGGAAAAACTTATATAGGCAAACACGATGACATCGATCACAACTAGAAAGACGGCACATGATACTATGCGGGCGTTCGATCAAGACGAACTAGCGAAGAGACAAATCGGAATTACCGAAATAAAGGAGGAGCGATGGGCCGTCCAGCAGTTTTCCCGACGGGAACTACGCTTTACGATCCCAGCAAATGCGATAGCGGCTACACCTTGTTTATGGGTCGCCAGATCGGTGCGATTTTGATCAACATGAACGGCAGGGTCGTTCGCCAGTGGAAAGATTTCATGGGCATGCCCTGCAAGATGATCAAGGGTGGTCATATCCTTGGTAGCCTTGCAGCGCGCGATGCCGCCATTGCTTCGCAGGACTTCGCCGACGTTACCATGATCGACTGGGACGGCAACGTCGAATGGACGTTTAACAAGTACGATCACGTGAACGACCCAGACGGCATCGAGTGGGCCGCTCGCCAGCATCATGACTACCAGATGGAAGGCAACCCAGTTGGCTATCCGGTTCCGGGCCAGGAGGTTACCACCGATTTCGGCAAGATGCTGATCCTCACCCATAAGGACGTGAACAAGCCGAAGATCAGCCCGCATCAATTGCTTGACGACTGCCTTATCGAGATCGACCGTGAGGGCAACATCCTTTGGGAGTGGAGCGTTATCGACCACTTCAACGAATTCGGCTTCACTGAAGAGCAGAAGAACGCGATGTATCGCGACCCCACCATGCGTCCTACCGGCCAAGGCGATCTGTTCCATATCAACTGCGCCAGCTATGTTGGTCCGAATCATTGGTACGACGAGGGCGACGAGCGCTTCAATCCGCAGAACATCATCATGGACTCGCGTGAGTGCAACATCATGTTCATTGTTTCACATGAAACAGGCGAGATTGTCTGGCAGGTTGGCCCCGACTTCACCAAGACGCCCGAGCTGCGCATCTTCGGCACCATCGTCGGTCCGCACCACACTCATATGATTCCGAAGGGTCTTCCAGGCGAGGGCCACATCATGGTCTACGACAACGGCGGTTGGGCAGGTTACGGCGCTCCGAACCAGTTCAGCAAGACCGGTCTTAAGGTCTCCCGTCGTGACGGTTCCCGTGTTGTCGAGTTCGACCCCACTACTCTTGAAATTGTTTGGGAGTGCAAGGGCGAAGAGATCGGCGCAACCGACGCTCCATTCACCACGCATTACTTCTACAGCCCGCTGACTTCCGATGCGCAGCGCCTGCCCAACGGCAATACGTTCATTTGCGAGGGAACCAGCGGCCGTTTCATGGAGTTCACCCCTGACAATGAGTTGGTGTGGGAGTACAACTACCCGCGCCTGGGCTCTGGTCTGATTTATCGCGCATATCGCATTCCGTACGACTGGGTACCCCAGCTGCCTGAACAGGAAGAGGTTGCCATCGAGCGCATTGACAACACCGAGTACGTGCTGCCTGGTGCCGAAAAGTTCGATCTTGAGGCCGAGGGCGTGCAGATTTCTGTTGAGGGTACGCGCGGCTTCGACAAGGGCTTCGCTAATTGCGTAGATACCAAGTAAGATAGGCGCTTAGGGATTTGAGGGTTTGGCGCATGTTGAAGGGGCATGCGCCCGCTATATAAACAAAAAGGAGTGTATAAATGGCTGAAGTGCAAGCCGGGGCTGGAAAGAAGGAGTTCCTGAAGGCCGTCATCGTTTTGGTGATCGCGTTTTCTGGTTGGTTCATTCCCGCCCCTGCGCCTATGACCGAGATCGGCATGAGGTGCGTTACCGTGTTCCTGTCGATGATCGTTGGTTGGTCTCTGACGGGTCGCGCATGGCCCAGCTTGATGGGCATGCTGCTGTTCCCGGCAACGGGCGTTATGACCCTGAAGCAGTTCGTTGCTGCCGGTTGGGGAACTGACACGTTCCTGTTTCTGGTTGTCGCATTCGTTTTGGTTGGCTATCTGAAGGAAACCGGCGTTAGCCAGTTCCTGGCCAACTGGTTGCTTGGCCGCAAAATCCTCGAGGGCCATCCGTGGCGCCTCATCGCGATGATCCTGTTTGCAACGTATCTGATCTGCTCGCTGGTCAACACCTTCGTCGGCATGCTGCTGATGTGGGAGGTTGTCTACGGCATCACGCACGGCATCGGCCAGAAGCCGCATGACAAGTTCCCGTCTATCATGGTTTTCGGCATCGCGATGCAGGGCGCATTCAGCCTTTCTGCAATGCCGTGGGGCGGCAACGCCATCGCCAACCTGGGTGTGTACGCCAACATCATGGGCGCGCCTGCTGACATGATCCAGTACGTGCTGTTCATGCTTCCGTTTGGCGTTCTTGAAATCATGGTTTACATCGCGCTGGCCAAGTTCATCTTCCGTCTGGACGTCACGCCTCTTAAGGAGTACAAGCTTGATATGAGCAGCCAGGGAGAGCTTGCTCACGAACTGAAGACCGCTTTGATTATGCTGGCTGTGTTCGTTGTTATGCTGCTTGCCCCTTCGTTCATCCCCAAGGGCTCCGAGCTGGCCACGTTCTATAACAACTTTGGCTCTACGGGCATCGCCATCCTGTACTTCATCATCATCACGTTGATGTACTACAAGGAAAAGCCGGTTGTGAACTTCGCCGACCTTGCCACGAAGAACGTTCCTTGGAACATGCTCATGATGGTTGCGGTCATCCTGGCCATTGGCGGCTGCCTGATCAACGAGAAGACCGGCATCGCTGCCTTCCTTTCCCAGAACGTCGTTCCTGCACTCACCAGCGTTCCTAGCAGCATGTTCTTGCTGATCGTTATCGCTGTGGTTGTCCTGCTGACCAACTTCCTGATCAACATGGTTGTTGTCGCGATGTTCCTGCCGGTTATCATCCCGATTTGCGCTGGCATGGGTCTTTCGCCCGAGCTGGTTTCCTTCGGCATCATGCTGGCTTCGGTCAACGCAATCCTCACCCCCGCAGGCTGCGCGGCGAGTTCGCTGCTGTTCCCCAACAAGGAATGGATCAGCGCCAAGGAGATATATCAGTACGGCGTTCCGACTGTTCTGGTCAACACGGTGCTCATCGTTCTTTGGTGCTTGGTATTCCCGCTGTAACGGTTGAGACTTGATTAGGGTTCTAGCCGATAGGTTTCGGTTGGAATCGCGAAAAGAACCCTCCCTTCCTCGCCCCTGGCTCGTTAGAGCTGGGGGCGAATTTTTGTTGGGAGGGAGATAGGTTTGCGTTGGATAAGGTGAAGTCCGCGCTGGGATGGCGCAGGCTTGCTGTTGGTTCGATCGTGTTTGCGGTTGGGTTCGCGAAAGGTGTACGGGGACTAGTCTAAGTAGGCGTGCTCTTTCATCCAGGCGACAAGCTCAAGAAGCGCGGGGCTTTTATCGCCCGGCCTGTGGCCTACATAAGCAGTTCCTATCACGGGTTCAGCAAAGCTGTGCACGGCCATGTCGTTGCGGAAGCTGCATGGACTGTTAGTTTCGAAACGGGATTTGATGCCCATAACGATTTCATTCGCTTTGAATTTTGAGAGATAGAACTCTTCGTTAGAGAAACAGCTCTTGGTAACAAGTTTAAGGTCGATATCGTAATGCTTCGCGAACTGCTTAAATGCCGCCGTCTGATCGTCGACAAGCGGGCCATCTTGGATTACGGCAACGCAACCGTTTAATTGTTGGGGGTGAACGGAGTCGATGTTTGCGAAAAAGCCGTCCCTTGGCGCCCAAAGTGCTAGTTCTTCTTGAGCGAAAGGGAAATATTCGTAATCGAATCCTTCTCGCCCCTCGACGACATCGAAGCAGTCAATGGCGACAAATCCAAAATCGATGCTGCCTTCTTTGAGCATTTGCGTTGTTAGCTTTAAGTCGTCTGCGACAAGTTGAACAGCGATGTCGGGATGCGATTCGCTGAAAGCATAAAGTTCTCGGTTGAAATAGTCGCATGGTTTTGCCAAGAAGATAGCCTTGTGCACTCGGACGACGTTTTGGTTGCCGGAGTGAAGTTGCTTGAGTTTTGATTTTGCGTCGTCGTAGCTGCCAACGATGGAAGTTGCATACTCCAGGAACAATTTGCCTTCGGCAGTGAGGGCATTCGATTGACCTCGGTCGATCAGTTTTGCATTGAGGTCTTTCTCGAGTTTGAGGATATGGGACGAGAAAGCTGATTGGGAAATGTTAATGGCGCGGGCTGTTCTACTGAAGCTCAGGGTTTTAGAGAACTCGACGAATTCCCTGATGATTTCGATATCCATGCAATCCTGCCTCAAAGTGTAAGCAAAGGCTATCTCGGAACGAGATTAGTCTATCTGAAAACAAGATATCAAAACCGCAAAAGCAAAAGAAAGCATCATCAAATAGAAGTCTACCCCTTAAAGCGAATCCGAAATAATGACCGACTAGGGAGATTTTGGAATCGTTAATTATAGAGAGGGGAGAAAATGGCAGAAGATAATTCGGGTGCCGGCAAGAAAGAGCTGCTCAAAGCCGTCGTTGTTTTGGCGATCGCTCTTTCAGGCTGGTTCATTCCCGCGTTTCCGCCTATTACCGAGGTCGGAATGAGGTGCATCACTGTATTCCTTTCCATGATCATCGGTTGGTCGCTTTCGCCTCGTGCGTGGCCTAGTTTCATGGGCATGCTGCTTTTCCCGGCAACGGGTGTTATGACGCTGAAGCAGTTTCTGTCGATAGGTTGGGGTTCGGACTCCTTCTTCTTCTTGGTCATTGCTTTTGTTTTGGTCGGCTATTTGAAGGTGACGGGCGTTAGCCAGTTCTTGGCCAACTGGCTGATGAGCCGCAAGTTTATCGAGGGTCATCCGTGGCGTTTGATCTTCATGACGTTGTTCGCTGCGTACCTGATCAGCTCGCTGACGCATACGTACGTTGGCATGCTGCTGATGTGGGAGGTTGTGTACGGTATTGCAAATGGCGTGGGAATGAAGCCGCATGACAAGTTCCCCACTGCGCTGGTTTTCGGTATCGCGATGCAGGGCGCATTTGGCTTGGTTACCATGCCGTGGGGCGGTAATGCGATTGCTAACCTGGGCGTGTATACGAGCATCATGGGCGCGCCTGCCGATATGATCCAGTACGTTGGCTTCATGCTTCCTTTTGGTATTGCTCAGATCCTCGTATATGAGGTGCTATTGAAGTTCGTCTTCCGTTTGGATGTCTCGGCGCTCAAGGATTACAAGCTGAATATCTCGGCCGGCGAGAAGCCTTATGAGCTGAAGCAGGCCCTGGTCATGCTTCTGATCTTCATTGTTTTGCTTCTTGCCCCCTCGCTCATCCCCAAGGGAAGCGCGTTGGCAACGTTCTACAACGGTTACGGCTCCACCGGCATGGCGATCCTGTTCTTCATCATTGTCACCCTGAAGTACCACAACAACAAGCCCGCTATGAATTTTGCCGAGATTGCGTCCAAGGACGTTCCTTGGAACATGATTATGATGGTTGCGGTCATCTTGGCCATTGGTGGTTGCTTGAACAGCGAGAAGACCGGCATTTCCCTGTTCTTGTCGCAGAACGTTATCCCTGCGCTTGCCGGGGTTCCGTCCAGCCTGTTCTTGCTCATCGTCATCGCGGTTGTCGTGTTGTTGACCAACTTCCTGATCAACATGGTCGTTGTCGCGATGTTCCTGCCGGTTATTCTGCCGATGTGCGCTGGATTCGGCTTGTCGCCCGAGCTTGTTGGTTTCGCCATCATGCTGGCTTCGACGAACGCCATTCTTACACCTGCGGGCTGCGTGGCAAGTGTCCTGCTGTTCCCGAATAAGGAATGGATGACAACCAAGGACATCTACAAGTACGGCGTACCGACCGTTCTGGTGAACACGGTGCTGATCGTTGCTTGGTGTTTGATTTGCCCGCTGTAATAGTTCAGCAAGATAGGGATTTCAGCCGATTGATTTCGGTTGGATATATGAAATAACCCTCCCTTCCTCGCCCCTGGCTCGTTAGAGCTGGGGGCGAATTTTTGTTGGGAGGGAGATAGGTTTGCGTTGGATAAGGTGAAGTCCGCGCTGGGATGGCGCAGGCTTGCTGTTGGTTCGATCGTGTTTGCGGTTGGGTTCGCGAAATAACACAGAGAGCCCGTACCACGACGGAACGGACTCTCTGCTGGTTTTTGACTGCGCCGCGTTGGATCTGCGGAAGATTTAGTGGCGATTTTCGGGGGCGTAGGTCATCATCGCATCGATGTACTGACGCTCAATTTCGGTCAGAGTGGTGTCGGCAGGCTTAAGATACCCGATGGTCATGGGTGCGCCGCCTTCGATGGGCACCGAAGCCAACTCTTCGGGGTTGGTTTCTTCAGGAACCAGATCGCACCAGATCATGTAGCCATCCATGCCCGCAAACGAGCTGACGAACTCGCTCAGCGAAAGAACACTGTCCATTTGGATGAGGCCGCCCGCGCGTTCGGCGGTGTACGGAAGTCGCGCTTCGCATTCCGAAGGAGTGCCAACGTAAATGTACTGCGAGAACAGGAACTTCGGATAGATCTTCAGATCGTCGAACGTCACGCTGCTTTTGCCGGCAAGAGGATGATGCGGATTTATCAGGATATGGGGCTTGGCCTCGAACATTTTCTTGAAAACAAGACCGCTATCCGAGAAGACGCGCAGCATGGGCATCTCGTTGTCTTCGGTTAGGTAAAGAACGCCGAAGTCGCGTGCGCCTGAAGAAATGTCTTGAACCAGCTTCGAGAACGGGACGACATCGATAGAGAACTCGTAGCGATCGTTGGGCTGTGCGGCGGACACCATGCCAAGGGCATTGACTGAGAATCGGAAGGGCAACGAAGAGACGGCAAAGTTAATTTTCTTATTCTCGCTGCCGAATCGAGATTCAAGGGCGTCCATCTTTTTGACAACACCGCGGGCGTAGCCTAGGAATTCCTCACCGGTGTCAGTAAGCACCAACGGCTTGCGCTTGCGTGTGAACAGCTCGACACCCGCTTCCGATTCAATTTGCGAGATAGCTTCGGAGATGGTGCCTTGAGAGACGCTCAAGGCATGAGCGGCGCCCGTGATGGAGCCAGCCGAGACAGTTGCAATGAGGTAGCGCAATTGTTGGATCGAGATCTTCACTTTGAAATCCTTACCTAATCGGTGAGTCAAATGGCGACACTCGGTAAACGCAACAATAAGCCTATCGACGTCTGCCGTAAAGCCAATCGATGTCTGGCAGAAATCAAGCAAAAAATGAGTAGAAAATCAAAGAAAGTAAACGGAAAGCAACAAAATCGTAACCGTGATTAAAGTGGGAAAAATCACGCTAGATTTCATTTAAAAGCGTGTTAGTATGAACGCGTTATCTAGGAAAACCGAAAATACAAGAGATATTCGGTAATGTCGAATATTCGGAAAACTAGATAGAAACGACGCGAAAGCGTCCAGAAGAACAACGAAAGGGAGAAGTTAATGGGACGTCCAACAGTTCATCCTACTGGCGTAACGCTCTACAACCCCGAGAAAGCCGCTAGCGGCTACACCCTCTTTGCAGGTCCGGGCGTTGGCACCATCCTTATCGACATGAACGGCAACGTCGTTCGCGTGTGGAAGAACCTCGGCGGCTTCCCGCCCAAGATGCTTCCTGGCGGCCACCTCATCGCCAACAGTGGTTCTCGTGAGGCTCAGTTCGCTTACCAGGACACCCTCGACCTGAAGATGGTTGACTGGGACGGCAACGTCGAGTGGGTCTTCAACAAGAATGAGCAGGTCGTCGATGACGGCGAGCCCTACTGGTGCGCACGACAGCATCACGACTTCCAGGTCACCGGTAACCCCGTCGGCTATTACGCCCCCGGCCAGGACCCCGACCCTAATTTCGACAAGATGCTCATCCTGACGCATCATGACGTGAAGAAGCCGAAGATCAGCCCGCAGAGCCTGCTTGACGATCGCCTGATCGAGATCGACCGCGAGGGCAACCTGCTGTGGGAGTGGAGCGCGGTCGAGCACTTCAACCAGTTCGGCTTCACCGAAGAGCAGAAGAACGCCATGTTCCGCAACCCCAACACGCAGAACGCGGGTCCCGAGGGCCAGGGCGACATCTTCCATATCAACTGCGCCTCCTACCTGGGCCCGAACAAGTGGTTCGACGGCGGCGACGAGCGCTTCAAGCCCGAGAACATCATCATGGACTCCCGTGAGTGCAACATGATGTGGATCATCGACCACGAGTCCGGCGACGTCGTGTGGCAGGTCGGCCCCGACTTCACCAAGACCCCCGAGCTGCGCATCTTCGGCACCATCGTCGGCCCGCACCACACCCATATGATCCCGAAGGGCCTGCCGGGCGAGGGCCACGTCATGGTCTACGACAACGGCGGCTGGGCCGGCTACGGCGCCCCCAACCAGTTCTCCAAGACCGGCGTGAAGGTCACCCGTCGCGACGGTTCGCGCGTCATCGAGTTCGACCCCACCACGCTCGAGATCGTTTGGGAGTGCGATGGCGACAACCACTTCAGCGCCGGCGGCTTCAACTTCAACAGCAACTACTTCTACAGCCCGCTGACCTCCAGCGCTCAGCGTATGCCCAACGGCAACACTGTGATCTGCGAGGGCTGCTCCGCCATCGTCCGTGAGTACACGGCTGAGAAGGAACTGGTTTGGGAGTTCGTGTACCCGCACATCGGCAGCGCTCTGCTGTATCGTGCATACCGTATTCCTTACGAGTGGGTTCCCCAGCTGGAGAAGCCGGTCGAGACTCCGATCGCTCAGCTTGACAACGACACCTTCCGCGTTCCCGGCGCCGCCGACACGAACTATGCGGACAACGTCGTCGAGGTTGAGGGCGTCGTTCTGCCCAAGGGCAGCATGGCTCACTGCGTCGAGAGCCTGGACTAGTTCCACGTTCGACGAAAACGCTCAACTGCAAGGTTGAGAAATGACATGCGAAAGGGTCGCAGTTCACTTTTGAACTGCGACCCTTTTTTGTTTGCTGCGTTGAGCCGATACTTGCATATTGATTGGGTTGGAGAAAAGCCTGCGGACAAGCCGGGAATAGGTCCCACCCCCCCAAGTCGAAAAGTTGCTGGAGGTTATGGGCGATTGCGAGATGAGCGCGCGGCAGATCGCAGAGGCGTTGGGCCTGTCGGACAGAAAGAACGTCCGGCGACTGTATTTAGATCCCGCGTTGGAACTCGGTTTGATTGAGATGACGATCCCCGATAAGCCCACCAGTCGGTTGCAGAAATATCGCCGAGCGGCGAAGTCTTAAAACTTAACGAATGAAATGCGAAAGGGTCGCGGCTTTGAACTGCGACCCTTTCTTGTTTTCGATGCTTGCTTAGCTACTTGGGTTGGCGCGATCGTCTTGCTCTTTGTGCTGTCTGTTACAGCTCATCCTCCCAGCGGCTATTTCGCGGGGGGGGGGTGGCTTTCCTGTACTTCTCAGTAAGCAAGTCGAATAGTGCGTTGGATGCCTGGTTCTCGCAATCAGAGCGCTTAATCAGAAGACTCTGAAGCCTTACTTCTGTATCGATGGGGATGTATGCCATGCTTGATGGAATGCGATTAACCTCGTCGATGTAAGTGACCATCATTCCGAAGCCGCTTTCGATCATTGATGTGATGCTGACGGCACCATCTGTTGTGAACTGGAATTCTTTCCCAGTGATCCCCATCGCTTCAAGAAGCGTCTTTTGATACGAAGCATCTTCATACAGAACGAAGTCATTCAACGGGAGTAGCTTCAAAAGTCCGACGGGAATTCTTTTGCGTTCGCGGACAAGCCGATTGTTTCTGCTGCAGAGTAGATACGGCTTCAAGACACCGGTGATTGGTTTGGCGTTTAAGGAATCGGGGATATCGAACAGCGGATTTCCGTTCTTGTCATATATCTGGTTGAAGTACCCGATGGAGTCCTGGGATTCTGCGATGATCGCTGGAAGCGACTCCACCGATGCGCTTCGGGCAGCGATAGAGACTTCTGGATGAGTGACGACGAAGTCGCTGATTGAGTTCGCAAGGAACATGTTCGTGATGCTGGAAGCATAGAAGTAGACGCTGCCCTTGATGTTCCTCGATTCATTGCGCTCAGCGCAATAGACCGTTAAGTCGTTGTAGTCGGCGAGGATCTTGCGGCATAGTTCGATGACCCCTTCGCCGTTATGGGTCACTTGTAGACCAGAGTGGGACCGTGCAAATACCTCTACGCCGATCTCCGACTCGAATTTCCTGAGCACCCTGCTTACTTGAATGGGGCTGGTGAACAATCGGTCTGCGGCTTTATGGATGGACTTGCTTTCCGCAGCCTTAAGAACGTACTCGATTTCTTCCCGACTCGGCATATTTAACCTTTCTTTACCTCCCTGAACTGGGGTGTAACAGAATCCGTTATAACACGTCAACTTTTGAGCAACATTGTTAGCTATCGGACAACTTAGTAGCTCCATAAAATTCATTGATAACGAAGCATGTAGCGCTAAAGCAGCTCGTTGAAGTCAATTGACACCTGGGGAAAGGGAGGGAGAGACCCGAAACTCGGAAGCGAAAGCAATGCGCAGTAGCTGACGAGAGAGGTACAAGGTCTTATCTCCAGTTATTTGCAATCGGAAATGGGGGTGTTGTTCTACATGAGTGATATTGCTTCTTCAAGTAGCGCAAAGATGAACAAGAATTTTGTCTTTTACGCTAAGTTCGCAGTTTACCTGCTGATCACCTTTGGTTTTGGATTCCTGCCGCCTTTTGGCGACATCACACCGTTAGGCATGCACGTACTTGGAATTTTCCTTGGCACCATTTTCGGATGGATCATGTTCGAGATGGCTTGGCCGAGTTTCGTGGCTTTGTTGGGTTTGGCCTGGGTTGGTTACGGAACGATCTCGGGCAACGTGGGAACCGGCTTTTCCTACTACATGATCCCGCTGATGTTCGTCTGCTACATCACTTGCGGCATCTTCGTCGATTCGAAAGCAGCGCACTTTATTGCCGAATGGATTATCTCGAGAAAGATCTGCGCCGGCAGGCCCGAGGTTATCGTTGGATCAATCTTTGTCGTTGCTCTTGTCATCGGTCTGTGCAACACCGGCTTTGCAGGAATCTTCATTGTCTGGAGCTTCATATATGCATTAGCCGACGCGATGGGTTACGACAGAAAAGAAGGCTGGGTTCAGTATCTCGCCTGCGCAATCTGCGTAATCGTTATCCAGGGTGGCCAGTGCTTCCCGTTCTACACCGGCGCAATCGTGTACAACGCGATCTTCATCAACGGCACCGGCCTGCAATTGCCCTTCATCGGCTTCTGCGTCGTCAATATCGCAATTGACATCGTTTTGGCCGCAGTTCTTTACCTGATTTGCATCTTTGGTATCCGTCCCGATTTCACGCAGTTCCGTGAGCGTTGCATGAGCGGTTGCGATGTCTTCGCCGACTACCGCGGCAAAAAGATGGACTTTGACCAGAAGGTCGGCTTCATTTTTCTGATCGCCTTCATCGTTCTGCTTGCTGCGCCCAACCTGGTTCCGAAGGACACCGCCATCTATGCGCTGCTGAACAGCTTCGGCGGAGTTCTGGGAACGTCCATGATCCTGTCTGTTCTTGCAGCTTTGATCAGAAGGAAAGACGGCACCGCCTTCTTCGATATCGCTAAGGCCAGCCAAAAGCACATTTCTTGGTCGGTTATGTGGCTGATCATCGCGGTTATTCCTCTGGCTAACGCTTTCGGTGCTACCGAGTGCGGCATTCTGACCACGATCACCGGCGCTTTGGAGCCCTTGGTCGGCAACATGAACCCGTTGATTTTCGCAGTGTTCTGCATGTTGATCGTTGGTGTCTCAACGCAGGTCATTACCAACCTGGTTCTGGCAATTGTGTTCGTCCCCGTCTTCTGCGGCATGGCAATCAACATGGGCGGCAACCCCTACCTGGTTTACATCCTGATGTACTGGGCGCTGAACTTGGCATTCACCACCCCGGCAGCATCGATGAACGCGGTCATTATGCACGGCAATGAGAACGTTAAGCCGAAGTGGGCGTACGGCACTGGTTTGATCATCCTGATCGCTGGCTCGATCGTCACGGTTGCCGTCGGTGCTCCGCTCGTATCGATCTTCATGCCCTTCTAACAACACGATTGGGCTAGCCCTGCTGGCCCAATCAAAACACAACCGCCTAGATCTGCTGAAAGGCGAGTTGGTTATCGAGTTTGATTCGTTGGAAACGAGGAGGTCCATCCGAAATGAGCATGAGGTACTTGCTTGACCACTTTGCTTGTTTGTTCGGTAGCGCGGGTGCTTGTTGGCTGCCTCCTCGTTACGACTTCCACGCCGTTCTGCTTGAATGCGAGAGCCGGCACCGCGCTTAGAAGCGCATTTCATCAGTTTGGTTTCAGTAGCTTTGGCTATCGAAATAGTTCGTCGAAAGATTGAATGAAGGAGAGAGTCATGAAAAACAAAGTGCTCGTATTGGGCGTCGACGGTCTTGATCCGCGACTCACCAAGAAATTCATGGACAAGGGTGTCATGCCCAACTTCGAGAAGTTCAAGAAGATGGGCTCTGCTCGCGAGGACATGGTAATGCTCGGCGCAATGCCGACCATCACCCCTCCGATGTGGACCACTCTGGCAACCGGCGCATATGTCGGCACCCATGGCATTACCGACTTCTGGAATCCGCATCCCACGAAGCTCGACACCCTGGTTTATTCGTTCGATTCCCGCAACTGCAAGGCCGAGCCGCTGTGGAATGTCTTCGCCGAGAATGGTCAGAAGACCCTTGTTTGGCACTGGCCCGGTTCCTCTTGGCCTCCCACCAGCGACAGCCCGAACCTGCATGTCGTTGACGGCACCCAGCCCAGTAACATCAACGTTGCAGTCGGCACTGTCGAGTGGGGCCAGTGGATTGTCGCTTCCGCTGCTGTTCATGACGCAAAGGTCTTCGAGACGAAGGACGACGGTTCTGGCGTTGGTTGCGTCCTGACTGACATCGACGTTGCCGACGAGAGCGCTGGCTCTGCTGGCGCCAAGGCTCTTGACCAGTCGCTCAACGCCAAGGTGCTTGTCAATATGGTTATGAACGAGCATGAGGGCGAGTGCGCGGGCGCTGCTAAGCCGGCTCTGTACGACGCTCTGACCACGGTTCCTTTGACTGACGCCAAGGGTTGGCCCGAGGCTCCCGAAGGCGCCAAGGAATTCATGATCCCGGTTTCTGGTGGCATGGCTCGCCGTCCCGTTCTGGTCATCCCCAACGAGGATGGGAAGTTCACCAAGGTCGCTATCTACAAGTCCAAGAAAGAGGCCGAGCCTCTGGTCGTTCTGGACGAGGTTGGCGTCGTCGTCAACGACATCTATGACGTGACCAGCAAGAACGGCAAGATCTACGACGTCGTTCGCCAGGCAATCCTCGTCAGGATTGAAGAGGACGGTTCCGAGGTTGAGGTTTGGTACGGCAACGCCATGGAGCCTAACAACGACACTCTCTTCCATCCGCATTCCCTGCTCCAGCAGTGCCGCGAGAACGTCGGCGAGTTCCGTTCCGTCGCTCTGGTTTCCGGCACCTCTCCCAGGGCTGGCAAGAGCATCGCTACGCCGCTGTGGGCCGCTTACACCGAGTGGCAGGCAGAGTGCATCAATGCCCTGATCAAGGAAAACGATTACGATGTCGTCTTCTCTCATGTCCACAACGTCGACTCCGGCGGACACAACTTCTGGGAAGCCGCAAAGCAGCGCCCCTGGATCGCTCCGTACGATGAGAACGGCCTGCATGAGGTCATGGAGGACTACTACATCGACACCGACAAGTACCTCGGTCGCTTCATGCACCTCCTGGACGAGGGTTGGGACATCATCCTTACCTCCGACCACGGCTTGCTTTGCGCCGCAGAGGACGAGCCCGCAGTTCCCGTTGGCGACCCGTTCGGCATCAACATCAAGGTCATGCAGGAGCTTGGCTACACCGTCATGAAGAAGGACGAGAACGGCAACGACCTGCGCGAGATCGACTGGAGCAAGACCACCGCTGTCGCTCAGCGCGGTATCTACATCTACCTGAACCTCAAGGGCCGCAACCCCGAGGGCATCGTGGACCCGGCCGACCAGTACGAGCTCGAGCGCAAGATCATCGACGACCTTTACAACTATCGTTGGAATGGTAAGCGCATCGTCTCCCTGGCTGTCCGTAAGAAGGAAGCTGTCCACTTCGGCATCACCGGTGAGAACGTCGGCGACATTGTCTACTTCAACGAAGAGGGCTTCAACCGCGTCCATGGTGACTCGATCTCGACCTTCCAGGGCTATGCTGACACCTCGGTTTCGCCGATCTTCATGGCTGCCGGCCCGAACATCAAGAAGGACTACACCACCGATCGTGTGATCCGCGAGGTCGACGTCGCTCCTACCGTTGCAGTTCTTGGTGGCGTGCGCATGCCTGCTCAGTGCGAGGGCGCTCCCGTTTACCAGATCATCGAAGAGGATTAAGCCCAGAGGGCTCGTTCAGAGAAGAGGTTCAAACCATGAAGAAATTGGACAGTGCGGCTTTTGAAGAAGTGGTTTACGACGACGCAGAGCCGTGCTTGGTAATGTTCAGCCGTCCCACTTGCCACGTCTGCCAAGAGGTTCATCCCAAGATCGAGGAGCTTGCAGCGGATTCTCAGTACGAGGGTAAGTTCAGCTTCTATGAGGTTGACGTTCTTGAGGAGCCTAGCATGGTTTCCCGCTTCTCCCTGAAGGGCGTTCCGCAGGTTCTGTTCTTCAACGACGGGGAGTTCCTTGGCAAGCTCGCTGGAGATCACCCTATCGAGGAGTACGAAGAAAAGATCGAAGAGATCATCGGTTAGCAATTCTTTGCATGCGTCGAGTAAGGCGTAATGCGACTCCTACAAAGCCCCGGCCCTATTTCTCCCTGGGTCGGGGCGCTTTCAGCAAGAGGGCCTGCGCCGCTCTTGGTTGGGCCGTCGGTGCGAACCGGCGGCCTTGCTTGGTTTTTGATCGTATGTGGGTTTGGTGCGAGGTCGCAGCATCGGCTGCAACCTTTTGTATTTGCTCCCGATGTTGATGCGGCTGCTCAGCGCGTGGATTTGGCGCGCCCATGATGCCCTTTGTCAAAAGCCGATCAAGAACGGTTATCTGCGGGTAAGCGCTTGGCGGCGACGGGTTTCCGATAAATCCGGGCCGTTAATCTGGGATCTGTCAGATGAAGCAAGGCGCCGCATAGGGCGATGGCGCGGGCAGCGCGGCCTGACGGGCGGCAAGCGATGCATGGGGCATCGAGCTAAGGAGATCGAAATGATCAAATTGATTGCAAGCGATATGGACGGAACGCTGCTCGATGAGAACGGGATGGTTCCCGAAGAGACCTACGATTTGATCATTCGTCTTAAGCGTGCTGGAATCCGCTTTGCGGTGGCAAGCGGGCGGCGCCTTGACACGCTGTGCGATTTCTTCGAGCCCATCGTGAACGACGTTGATTACGTTGCTTCCAACGGGGCTCAGGTGCTTGTCAATCAGAAGCTTGTTGATTGCGAGACGTTCAGCCACGCAGCGCTTCTTCGCTTGCGTTCGGTCGTCGACTCCCATCGAAACCTGCATCTGGCGGTGTTCGATCGCAAGATGACGTATCTGATGGACAACGAGAACCACTTCATGCCCGAGCTGGACAAGAACCTGCCCAACCCTGTGCGCGCTTATGAATTGCCGGCGCCGGATACCGGGATCGTGAAAGCGTCGATTTACTGCGACGATGCGCTTATGGATATGGCCTATATCCTTGAACGCGAGCTTGGCGGCGACTTCGTTTTCGCGCCAAGCGGCGAAAAATGGATCGATGTGATGCAACGCGGTGTTTCGAAAGCGACGGGTATTCGTCAGGTGATGTCAGCTTATGGTGTTGCCCCGAGTGAGGTTATGGCATTCGGCGATGCCATGAACGATTACGAGATCCTTCGTCTGGTTGGCACGAGCGTTGCTATGGCCAACGGACGATCGGCCATCAAACAGATTGCCTCTAAAGTGATCGGAACAAACGCCGAGCACAGCGTTCAGCGCGAACTTGAGGCAGTGTTGAAAGAGCATGAGCGCTTGCATAGTCCTCGCCCAGCGATGACCGGCGGCATGGCGATTCGCGCGATTCGCGAATACGGCCAGTATCCTGGCGCCGTCTATTCGTCTATCGTCTCGTAAATAATCCCTTCACTTTCCAGCTTGGCGAAGAATTGGTCGCAGTCGAAAACAGGTACGAGACTGTCTTTGAACCCTTCTGCGTCGCGGGAAATGATGGCATCGGCGCGCAGCCGTAAAGCGGCTTCGGCCAAAAGCTGGTCTTCCGGGTCTTGCCAAGGAGAAGAAAGCACGATGTCGATTTCCTCGCTGGAAAGAGAATGCACTTGGACAAAGGTTCGCAGCCCACGTAGCTGCTTTGTCACGCGCGCGAGTTCGGAGCGCCTTCCGCCCTCGGATAGGATGTAAAGGAGATCGCTGAACTGAGAAGACGAGATCCAAAGATCGAATTCACCAGCTCGGCCGCAAAGCATAAGTAGACGCGCTTTCTTGTAGAACGGGTCGCGTTCGTTCAGGAAGTCGATGACGATATTCGTATCGAGAAGCAGTTTCTGGCGAGCCATGCTAGATCATGCCTCGGGACGAAAGCCGCTCTCGCTTGATTTCTTCCTTGCTCATGGAATCGAATCTGGAAGCCCTTTTCTCACTGAGTGAATCGACGAACGAGGCAGCCGCGCGGAGGCTTTCCGATGCATCTTTCTTTTCTTCAAAAAGGAATCCTGCGCTGTTCGATTCGATGATTCGGTCAAACATGCGATTGATTGCCTGCGAGGCATTACTGCCCTCGCGTTCGAGGATGGCGAGCCCCCGTTGCTTCTTTCGGCTGTCCATTCTTCCGGTGACCATCACGCTGCTCATGGCGTCCTCCCAACTTCGATTCGTTGATACGAAGGTACAACAGAATATGTACAACATCAATGGGAAATCGAGACGGCGCAGAGTGGGGCGTTGAGCGACCGACTCAAGTATCGATCAGCAGCAGAAGTCGAGGGCAGATCCCGCGCCACTACGCGCTTGCTCGACGAACAGCGCTCGACAGGGCGTTTCAACGGCCGAGAAACGGCTATTTTGACCGCAAAGTTACGCTAAGTAACGCGATGGTGACACTCGGCATAAGATAACTTGACACTCAAAGACTAAGATTTTATATTGACAATCGCTGAAGGAATCTTGAGCGACATGTTGATGCGTTTAATCACGCAGCCAAGCAACGCTCGATCCCCAGCACCGACTTAGGTAACACAACTCTGATGAGAGGAATGGCATATTATGGCTAAGATTCTTGGTATCGACCTTGGTACTACGAACTCTGCGATGGCAGTGATGGAGGGCACCGAGCCCGAAATCCTGGTCAACGCCGAGGGCGACCGTACCACCCCTTCCGTCGAGGGCTTCCGCAAGGACGGCGAGCGCGTTGT
Source organism: uncultured Coriobacteriaceae bacterium (assembly GCA_937937585.1). Taxonomy (GTDB): domain Bacteria; phylum Actinomycetota; class Coriobacteriia; order Coriobacteriales; family Eggerthellaceae; genus UMGS1502. Next base: position 8,859 of record CALDCB010000009.1, on the reverse strand, counting down.
CGGCAAGGCTGCTAAGAACCAGGCGGTCACCAACCCCGAGAACACCGTTTCTTCCGTCAAGCGTTTCATCGGCCGCTCCTTCGCCGAGACCGCAGACGAGCAGAAGACCGTTTCCTACACCGTTAAGGCTGGCAAGGATGGTCGCGCAGTCGTTGACATCGACGGCAAGGACTACACCCCCGAGGAAATCTCGGCAATGGTTCTGCAGAAGTTGAAGGCAGACGCCGAAAAGCAGGTTGGCAGCCCCATCACCCAGGCAGTCATCACCGTCCCGGCTTACTTCAACGACGCCCAGCGTCAGGCAACCAAGGACGCTGGCAAGATCGCCGGTCTTGATGTTCTGCGTATCATCAACGAGCCTACCGCAGCTGCTTTGGCTTACGGCCTCGACAAGACCAACAAGGACGAGAAGATCCTGGTCTTCGACCTTGGCGGCGGCACGTTCGACGTTTCCATCCTCGAGCTTGGCGACGGCGTCTTCGAAGTTGCAGCAACCGCAGGCGACAACCACTTGGGCGGCGACGACTGGGATCAGCGCGTCATCAATTGGCTGGCTGACAAGTTCGCTTCCGACAACGGCGGCATCGACCTGCGCAAGGACAAGATGGCTCTGCAGCGTCTGAAGGAAGCAGCCGAGAAGGCCAAGATGGAGCTCTCCAGCACCACCCAGGCTAACATCAACCTGCCCTTCATCACCGCCGACCAGACGGGCCCGAAGCACCTGGACTACACGCTTACCCGTGCCGAGTTCGAGCGCATCACCAAGGACCTGCTTGATCGTTGCCGCAAGCCTGTCGAGCAGGCACTGCATGACGCGGGTCTTTCCGCTGGCCAGATCGACGAGGTCATCCTCGTTGGTGGCTCCACCCGTATGCCGGCTGTTCAGGAACTCGTCAAGCAGATCACGGGCAAGCAGCCCAACATGTCGGTTAACCCGGACGAGGTTGTTGCCATGGGCGCAGCTGTTCAGGGCGGCGTTCTTGCCGGCGACGTCGAGGGTATCCTTCTTCTGGACGTCACACCGCTTTCCCTGGGCGTTGAGACCCTGGGCGGCGTGATGACCAAGATGATCGACCGCAACACCACCATCCCGACCCGCAAGACCGAGGTTTACTCCACCGCCGCCGACAACCAGACGTCGGTTGAGATCCATGTCCTGCAGGGCGAGCGTCCGATGGCCGCCGACAACAAGACCCTGGGCCGCTTCCAGCTCACCGGCATCCCGGCTGCCCGTCGCGGCGTTCCTCAGATCGAGGTCACGTTCGACATCGACGCCAATGGCATCGTGAACGTCTCCGCTAAGGATTTGGGCACCGGCCAGCAGCAGCAGATCACCATCAGCGGCTCCACCGCCCTGTCCGACGACGAAGTTGATCGTATGGTTAAGGACGCCGAGGCTCATGCCGCCGAGGACGCAGCCCACAAGGAGCAGGTCGAGATCCGCAACAATACCGACTCGCTGGTCAACGCCACGCGTCAGACCCTCGAGGAGCTTGGCGACAAGGTCCCGGCCGACGCAAAGCAGGCTGCTGAAGATGCTATCAAGGAAGCTGAGGAGGCTTTGAAGGGCACCGACACCGAGGCCATGAAGGCTGCTCAGGAGAAGCTGCAGCAGGCAGGTTACAAGCTGGCTGAGGTTGTGTACGCACAGCAGGGCGCCGATCAGGCAGCCGCTGCAGGCGCCGCAGGCCCGCAGGCCGCTGGCAACGATGACGGCCCGATCGAAGCCGACTACGAGGTTGTCGAGGACGATAAGGAAGGGAAGTAATTCCCATGACTGATCCGAAAAGCGCATCCGGGAAGAACCCGATGGGCGGCAAGGACGAGGACATGAGCATTCCCATTGAAGATGGAAACGTGTCGGTCGACGATAAGTCGACCGACACTGCGGAAACCCCCCAGGCAGAAACCGCAACCGAGGTTGAGGCCGAGATCATTGACGATGCCCAGCAGGCTGAAACCGCCGATGCCGAAAGCGACGTCGTCGATCAGGCCAACGAGGTTCTGGCCGACGCCGCGATGAAGGCCGCGGCTGAAGAGCTGAAGAGGGTTCAGGCCGAGGCAGCCGATTGGCAGGACAAGTACGTTCGCCTGCATGCTGAGTGGGACACGTATCGTCGTCGCATGAAGGAACAGCAGAAGGAAGACCGCGCTCGTGCAACCGAGAAGCTGGTTTCCAACCTGATCCCGATTTTGGACGACTTCGAGCGCACGGTCGATTACGCCGAAGCCAATGGCGAAGGCGGTTTGATTGATGGCGTGAAGGCTGTTCAGACCAAGCTGTTCGACACGCTGGTCAAGGACGGTCTTGAGGTCATCAACCCGGTCGGTGAGGCGTACAACGCCTTGGAAGCCCAGGCTGTGGCAACCGTTGACGATCCGTCTACGTTCGACGAGACGGTCGCTCAGGTTTACCAGAAGGGCTATCGCATGGGAAACAAGGTCCTCAGGGCCGCAATGGTAACCGTCACCACGGGCGGGCCGAAAAGGCCGGCTCCGGAAGAGACGGAAGAACAAGAGTAATCAGAAAGGCGGATTTCCAAAGCACGGTGATCCGCCTTTGCATTTGAAGGGCGGCATTCGGACCGCCTGACTAAGGAAAGGAAAGAAGGGGTGGGTTAAATGGCAAACGCAACCCCTGATTATTACAAGATCTTGGGTGTCTCAAGGGACGCCAGCGCCGACGAGATCAAGAAGGCTTTCCGCAAGCTCGCCCGCACGAATCATCCTGATGCAGGCGGCGACGAGGAGAAGTTCAAGGAGATCAACGAGGCGTACGAGGTTTTGTCCGACGACAAGAAGCGCAAGCTCTACGACCAGTACGGCACTGCCAACGAGAACCAGATCCCGCGTGGCTGGTCGGGCGGCGCGGTGGACATGGGCGATATCTTCGGCGGCATGGACTGGTCCGAGATCCTGAACAACATGCGTTCGGGAAACGGCGCATTTGGCAGCGATTGGGATTTCTCGTCTGTCGGCGGTTCGGGCTTTGGCGGTTACGGTGGCCAGCGTGCTCCTCGTCCGCAAAAGGGCAAGGACATGACCGTCACCTTGGAGGTTTCGTTCGAGGAGGCGCTTAACGGCGCGCAGAAACGCGTGACCTTGCGCATCCCGGGTCAGGCCGAGAAGCAAACTCTTGACGTGAAGATCCCCGCTGGTGCCGTTGATGGCGGTCGCTTGCGCCTGAAGGGCAAGGGCATGGCCGGCGCGAACGGCGGCCCTGCCGGTGACCTGCTGATCACCACGAAGATCGCCCCGCACCCGTACTTCACCCGTGACGGTGCGAACGTGAAGATCGACGTTCCCATCACCATCGCCGAGGCGTCGCTTGGTGCGAGCGTGGTCGTTCCTGCTCCCGACGGAACGAAGGTTCGCGTGAAGGTTCCCGCCGGAACCCAAAGCGGCACCGAGCTTACCATAAAGGGCAAGGGTGCGACCCGCGTGAACGGCAGCGGAAAGGGCGACCTGCTTATCAAGCTGCAGGTGAAGGTGCCGACGGTTTTGAATGACGAACAGCGCGAGGCGCTTGAGCGCTTCAGCGAGGCAACGACGGAGGATGTGAGGGCATGGCACTAGGAAGCGACAACGACCGCGATCGTCCGGTTTACATGATCGGCGTGGCGGCGCAGCTTGCGGGCATGCATCCGCAGACTCTTCGTTCGTACGAGCAGAAGGGCCTGGTCACACCCCAGCGAACCAGTGGCAACACGCGCATGTACTCGCAGGCCGATATCGAGCGTCTGGCCTTGATCAACGAGCTTACCGACGAGGGGATCAACCTTGCCGGCGTCATTCGCATCCTCGACCTGAAGGGGCGACTTGACGAGCGCGACCAGGAAATCGACGACCTTCATCGCCGTGTTCGTCGTTTGGCTGATCGCGTGCACGAGCTTGAGACGCGCGAGAGCGTCACTTCACTGGTGCAGGTTTCACCTACCGCGCTGGCCATTAGGCGAATCAATTAAGAAACTAACCGGGGTCCAACAAGGATCAACCGGAAACAGACAAAAGGAAAGGAGTTTCTCCTATGCCGCGTTTGGATAAATTGTCAGTCAATGCACAAGAGGCGTTCCAGGCAGCAATGGGCGTCGCAGGCGATGCGCAGTCCAGCACCGTCGAGCCGCTTCACCTGCTGAAGGCCCTGTTTGACGCAGAGAACAGCAACATCGACGTCATCCTTGAGCGCATCGGCGCCAACCCCGCCGCCGTGAAGATGAACGTCGAGAAAGAAATCGAGAAGAAGCCGAAGGTCACCAACTCGTCTCTTCCCATGGCTATGCCCACCAATGACTTCATGAAGGTTCTGGACAACGCCGTGAAAACCGCAGAGAAAATGGGCGATTCCTATGCCACCACCGAGCATCTGCTGATCGCCCTGGCCGAGGATAAGGGTGACGCCGGTCGCGTGCTGAACATGGAGGGCATCACGCGCAAGTCGGTCGAGGAAGCTTACGAGCAGCTGCGCGGCTCTACCCGCGTAACCGATCAGTCCGGTCAGATCGAACTTGACGCCTTGAACAAGTACGGCCAGAACCTTACGCAGAAGGCGCGCGAGGGCAAGGTCGACCCGGTCATCGGTCGTTCCGAGGAAATCCGCCGCACCATTCAGGTGTTGTCGCGCCGTACCAAGAACAACCCCGTCCTTATCGGCGAGCCGGGCGTTGGCAAAACCGCCATCGTCGAGGGCTTGGCTCAGCGTATCGTTGCGGGCGATGTTCCAACCAGTCTGCGCGATCGCGACATCATCAGCTTGGACATCGCATCCATGCTGGCGGGCGCCAAGTACCGTGGCGAGTTCGAGGACCGTTTGAAGGCGGTTCTGCGCGAGGTCAAGGAATCGAACGGCAAGATCATCCTGTTCATCGACGAGCTGCACACCATCGTTGGCGCAGGCTCGGGCGGCGACAGCTCCATCGACGCCGGCAACATGCTCAAGCCTGCGCTGGCTCGTGGCGAACTTCATGCCATCGGTGCCACCACGCTTGACGAGTACCACAAGTACATCGAGAAGGACGCCGCCCTTGAACGTCGTTTCCAGCCGGTTATCGTGGGCGAGCCTACGGTTGAGGACACTATCGCCATTTTGCGTGGCCTGAAGGAGAAGTACGAGATCCATCACGGCGTGCGCATTACCGACGGCGCCATCGTCGCTGCGGCCGAGCTTTCGAACCGCTACATCGCCGACCGTTTCCTGCCCGATAAGGCCATCGATCTGATGGACGAGGCGGCAAGCCGTCTGCGCATCGACATCGACAGCATGCCCGAAGAGGTTGACCTGGCAAGCCGTAAGCTCACTCAGATGCAGATCGAGGAGCAGGCGTTGATGAAGGAAACCGACGCTGCCAGCAAGGAGCGTCTGGAGGCATTGCGCCGCGAGATCGCAAGCGCTCAAGAAAGTCTGGACGCCCGCAAGGCCGAATGGCAGAACGAGAAAGACGTCATCGAAAGCGTGCAGGGGTTGAAGGCCGAACTTGAATCCATGCAGATGGAGGAAGAGCGCGCCACCCGCGAAGGCGACCTGTCGCATGCGTCCGAGCTGCGTTACTCCAAGATCCCCCAGCTGAAGGCCCGCCTGGAGCAGGCTGAGGCTGCTTTGAACGCCAAACAGCAGGACGGCGCCATTCTGAAGGAGGAGGTCGGCGAAGAAGAAATCGCCGAGGTTGTTTCTTCGTGGACGGGTATTCCGGTTCAGAAGATGATGCGCGGCGAGATGGAGAAGCTTGCCGACTTGGAAGAGCAGCTGCATAAGCGCGTCGTCGGTCAGGACAAGGCCGTCAGCGTCGTGGCGGGCGCCATTCGTCGTAACCGCGCCGGTTTGTCTGACCCCGATCGCCCCATTGGCAGCTTCCTGTTCCTGGGCCCCACGGGCGTCGGCAAGACAGAGCTTGCGAAGGCGCTGGCCGAGTACCTGTTCGACACCGAGAAAGCCATGATCCGCATCGACATGTCCGAGTACATGGAGAAGTTCAGCGTGCAGCGTTTGATCGGTGCCCCTCCGGGATATGTTGGCTATGACGAGGGCGGTCAGCTTACCGAGGCGGTTCGTCGTCGTCCGTACTGCGTCATCTTGCTGGATGAGATCGAGAAGGCTCACCCCGATGTCTTCAACATCCTGCTTCAGGTGCTTGATGATGGCCGTTTGACCGACGGTCAGGGCCGCGTGGTGAACTTCAAGAACGCCATCATCATCATGACTAGCAACGTGGGCAGCCAATTCATTCGCGAGTTTGCCGAGAACGGCGATGCCGAGCATCGAGACAAGGCTATCGACGAGGCGCTGCGTTCGACGTTCCGTCCCGAGTTCCTGAACCGTATCGACGACATCGTGACGTTCGACGCATTGACGCTCTCGAACATCGAGCCCATCGTCGAGCTGCAGTTGAAGGACGTGCGCAAGCGTTTGGCCGAGCGCCACGTCACGCTGGACGTCACGTCTGCTGCGCTGGAGACGCTGGCAATCGACGGCTACGACCCGGTCTTCGGCGCCCGTCCGCTGCGTCGTTTGGTGCAGCGCGAGGTTGTCGACCGCATTGCCGATCAGATCGTGCGCGGCAACTTGCTTGAGCGCGATCATGTGCTGATCGACGTGGATGCTGACGGCAAGTACCTGTGCAAGATCGAGAAACCGCTTGATTTGGGCACGGCTGTTCCCGCGGAATAGCGCGAGCTCGGTTGATGCAGTGCCGGGGCTGACAGCTCTTTGACAGATTCAAAACATAAATAGGCATAGCGATTCTCTGCCTATGAAGAGAAAAGCTCCGACGTAGGAAAACGTCGGAGCTTTTCTTGCTTTTCGAAGCCGACCTCCCTTGTTCTAATGCATGTTGTTGAGAGGAGAGCGAAATAAAAAAGATATGCAACCCGTCTCTGAGAAACGGCATCAAATCGTTATTTTTTTGTTATAATCAAGTATTGATCTGCGCCAAAAGGCGAAGCGTGGTTTGTGCCGCTTCATGGGGGAGCGCTTACATATTTTAGTGAGAAGCCGTCGCCACCGTTGTCTTTCATGTGGATAAAAAGGCAGATCATCGTAAGAGAGAGGGTGGAAGTCATGGCATCACGTCGTGCGCGTCATGAATGGTCCCTAAAGCGCAAAGCTTTAGCGGTTACGCTGTCGGTTGCCTTACTGGGACTGGGTACGCCAGCGGTTTCTTTTGCAGATTCCACTACGGATCAGCAGTCTAAGGCCGTTGAAGCCCAAGAAACAACAAGTGCGGTTTACACGCAGGATCAAGCGCCGGCAAGTGCGGAGCCTGTGCAGCAGGTTGCTGCGCTCGATAATGACGTTGCGACCGAAGACGGGGCCGTAGTTAATGGCGCCGTCGTTCCCGCATCGAGCGAAAACGCACCCGGCGCTGCTTTGAAGAGCGAGGCGCCTGCGCCTGCGTCTAGCGATGACCAGCCAAGCGGCAAGGAAAGCGCGTCGTCCGAGGCTGCGTCGAAGGACGCCCCCCCCCGCATTTGAAACAAAGGATGGTGAATCCGACGATCAGGCGAACGTCGCCTCGAGCGAAGCCGCGACCGCCGTTGAGTACACGGTTGGGGTTGGGGAAACGATCACGATTTCCAGCAAGATCTCGGGAAACGGGAGCTGGACCTCGGACGATCCTGCCGTGACGGTTATGGGCAATGGCAACGAAGCGACGGTTACGGGCGTTTCTGTTGGATACGCTACTGTTACTTACAAGGTCGTTGAAACCCAAATTGAGACTTTCATCGTTCACGTGGTTGACCGGCCTAAAATCTCTATTGATGGCGACCTTGTGGTGGGCGGCAAAACCAGGCTTACCGTTAATTTCAAGAACACGGATCCCGTTCAGTGGGCCTCCGACAACACCAAGGTTGCGACCATCGATTCTGATGGCGTGGTCGAAGGAATCAGCGTTGGCAAGGCGAACATCACTGCGTTCGCAGGTAGCGAGAGCGCAACCAAGCAGATTGAAGTTAAGCGCGATGAATCTAATGGCGGTTATTACGTTTATCTATACACAAAGGTCGTGGGCAACACCGATGGCCTAAAGCTGACGGTCAATGACAATGGCTGGTTCGCCGTCGGACGTGTTTGGGTTGAAGGCATATCCAATCCTGCTACTGGTTCGGAGAAATACGACACGTCTAGCGACAACTACAACAAGGCCATTTCCGCTCTTAAAGATCCTAGCAATGTCGATCTGTATGGCGTCAATAACATCAATCTGGAAGATATTGAATGGTCGGTGGAAGGCCAGCCAACTGGATTGAAGACGGCTTCGGGTGCTGTCGATTACGACACTTCGAACAAGTCTACGTGGCATCTTGATGGCTACGTCGATCTTGATAAGGTCGGCTTTGGTTCTATTAAGTTCCATTACGTCGACGCACTCAATCCTAATATAAAGATCGCCGAGGACGAAGCAGTTACAGCCAAAGTTACGGGAAAAGAATTTGACTTCTCGAAGTACATTATCTCGATCGAGGGCTATACCTACGATCACGCGAATCCTCTTTCGGTGAAGGTCGATAAGAACAGCACAAAAGAGGTGACCCTCTATTACAACAGGCTGTCTAAGCGTCAGATCGAGATGCAGGCCAAGTCCGGCACCGCCACCTACAACGGCCGGGAGCAGTCGGCGTCCGGCTTCGAGTCCGACACCTTTGAGTTCGACGGCGTCAAGTACACCGTCTCCGGCCTGACCGCGACCGCCAAGGGGACCGACGCCGGCACCTACGGGAGCGCCGTCGAGGGCACCGCGGTCGTGAAGGACCCCGAGGGCAACGACGTCACCGCCCAGTTCGACGTGACCGCGCAACCCGGCGAGCTGGTCATCGCCAAGCGCGTCCTGACCCTGACGTCCGCGTCCGGCGAGAAGCCCTACGACG